>DATBEZ010000091.1:0-127192 GCA_036558745.1 Acidimicrobiia bacterium | reverse complement strand
GAGCCGCTTCCGGCGAGTTCGACGGGTGGGGGTTCGACGCCTTCGATGGCGCGGAAGGCGATCTCGTCGCCGTCGGCGTCGACGACGACGGTCTCGCCGGCGTGGAACTCTTTCCAGAGGATCTTCTCGGAGAGGGGGTCCTCGACGAGGCGTTGGATCGCTCGACGCAACGGTCGTGCACCCAGTTGGGGGTCATAGCCCTTCTTGGCGAGGAGCAGCTTCGCCTCGTGTGTGAGTTCCAGGCCCAGGCCCTGACCCTCGAGCTGGGCGGTGACCCGCTTGATGAGCAGGTCCACGATCTCGGTGACCTCGTCGCGGCTGAGCTCGTTGAAGACGATGACCTCGTCGATGCGGTTGAGGAACTCGGGCCGGAAGTGACGCTTGAGTTCCTCGGTCACCTTCTCCTTCATCTTCTCGTAGGTGACCGCCTCATCAGCCTTCGCGAAACCGATGTTGGCCTTGCGCAGATCCGCGGTCCCCAAGTTCGACGTCATGATGATGACGGTGTTCTTGAAATCGACCGTGCGGCCCTGCGCGTCGGTCAGGCGCCCGTCCTCGAGGATCTGCAGCAGCGCGTTGAACACATCAGGGTGGGCCTTTTCGATCTCGTCGAAGAGCACCACCGAGAACGGCTTGCGCCGCACCGCCTCGGTGAGCTGACCACCCTCGTCGTAACCGACGTAACCCGGCGGCGAACCGACCAGGCGAGACACGGTGTGCTTCTCCATGTACTCGCTCATGTCGAGCTGGATCATCGACGTCTCGTCACCGAAGAGGAACTCGGCGAGCGTCTTGGCCAACTCGGTCTTGCCCACACCCGAGGGGCCCAGGAAGATGAACGACCCCGACGGCCGCTTCGGGTCCTTGAGCCCCGCCCGGGTGCGTCGGATCGCCTGCGACACCGCCTTCACCGCCGCGTGCTGACCGACGATCCGCTTGTGCAGCTCGTCCTCCATCCGCAACAGCTTCGCCGTCTCTTCCTCGGTGAGCTTGTAGACCGGGATCCCGGTCCACAACGCCAAGACCTCGGCGATCGACTCCTCGGTCACCTCGTTGAAGAGATCGACACCCTCGGCCTTCCACTCCTGTTCCTTCGCCGCGCGCTGATCCAACAACTCCTTCTCACGGTCGCGCAGCTTCGCGGCCCGTTCGAACTGCTGACCCTCGATCGCAGCTTCCTTCTCCTTGCGCACCTTCGCGATCTCATCTTCGAGCTCGCGATAATCCGGCGGCGCCTGCATCCGACGGATCCGCAACCGCGACCCGGCCTCATCCACGAGATCGATCGCCTTGTCAGGCAGGTGCCGGTCCGAGATGTAACGATCCGCGAGGTTCGCGGCCGCGACGATCGCCTGGTCGGTGATCGTCACACGATGATGCGACTCGTAACGCTCGCGCAGACCCTTGAGGATCTCGATCGTGTGCGTCACCGACGGCTCATCGACCTTGATCGGCTGGAACCGACGCTCGAGCGCCGCGTCCTTCTCCAAATGCTTGCGGTACTCGTCCAGCGTCGTCGCGCCGATCGTCTGAAGCTCACCGCGCGCCAACATCGGCTTGAGGATGCTCGCCGCGTCGATCGCGCCCTCCGCCGCGCCCGCACCCACCAGCGTGTGCAACTCGTCGATGAACAAGATGATGTCACCGCGGGTACGGATCTCCTTCAACACCTTCTTGAGACGCTCCTCGAAATCACCCCGATACCGCGACCCCGCGACCAACGCACCCAGGTCGAGCGTGTAGAGCTGCTTACCCTTCAACGTCTCCGGAACATCGTCGTCGACGATGTCGGTCGCCAACCCCTCCACGATCGCGGTCTTGCCCACACCCGGCTCACCGATCAACACCGGGTTGTTCTTGGTGCGCCGCGACAGCACCTGCATCACCCGCTCGATCTCCTTCTCACGACCGATCACGGGATCCAACTTCTTCTCGCGCGCCAACTGCGTCAGGTTGCGACCGAACTGGTCCAACACCAACGACCCCGACGGGGTGCTCTCACTCCCACCACCCGCAGGCGCCGACTCCTTCCCACCCGCATACCCCGACAACAACTGGATCACCTGCTGACGCACCCGCGACAAGTCCGCGCCCAACTTCACCAACACCTGCGCCGCGACACCCTCACCCTCACGGATCAACCCCAACAGGATGTGCTCAGTGCCGATGTAGTTGTGACCGAGCTGCAACGCCTCACGCAGCGACAGCTCCAACACCTTCTTCGCCCGCGGCGTGAAGGGAATATGCCCCGACGGTGCCGAACCGCCGTGACCAATGATCTCCTCCACCTGGGCCCGCACCGCCTCCAGCGAAATACCCAACGACTCCAGCGCCTTCGCAGCGACGCCCTCACCCTCATGGATCAACCCGAGCAGAATGTGCTCAGTACCGATGTAATTGTGGTTCAGCAGGCGCGCCTCCTCCTGCGCCAACACCACCACCCGCCGGGCCCGATCGGTGAAGCGTTCGAACACAACTGCCTCCCGAACACGACGCTGCCCGCGCCGCGACCACGATTCGCGTCGCCTCCCCGAGCATCGGAATGCGGACCGCCGAGACGACCCCCCGGCTCGACGACGGACTAGTGAGCCTTGGAGCCACGCCCGCCCGACGGGAACTGGGTCAACTCGATGTAGTTCCCGTCGGGATCGCGTACCGCGGTCATGATGCACCAACCCAGGTCCTTCGGGGCGTACTCGACCTGGTAGCCGGCAGCCTCGATCGCGTCGGAGGCGACTTGAGCGTCCGGAACATTGAACGCCATGTTGATACCGCCCGGCTGCGGCTCCGCGCACTGCTCGAAGTTGGACGTCGGGTG
The DNA here is from genome assembly GCA_036558745.1 of Acidimicrobiia bacterium. Classification (GTDB taxonomy): domain Bacteria; phylum Actinomycetota; class Acidimicrobiia; order IMCC26256; family JAMXLJ01; genus JAMXLJ01. Next base: position 124,374 of record DATBEZ010000091.1, on the reverse strand, counting down.
GATCGCAAAGTGGATCGGTCCGAGCTCGCAACCCCAGTGCAGGTCCGTATCGTCGTGGATCTCGTCGACCATCGCGAGCCCCAACGCGTCGCGGTAGAAGGCGACGAGGCGCGCGGGATCCTTCGACACGATGAGCACCGCCGACAGCGAGTGCGCACCAGCTGCTCTGATCTCCGTCTCAGCTCCCACGGCTTCGTCCTTTCGCGCTCCTGGTGACGAACCGACGCACCGTCGCGTCCACGAGTTGCCGGTCGACCGCGCGCCTGCCGCAGTTGCGCAGACCAGCGCGTCCGGATCCGACATCCGTGCGACCATGATCACCGTAGAACCCCGCAGATGTCACGCGTAGAGTTCCGGTCGGGAGAGTCAACGAAGCGTCCGGGAGTGCTCGCATGGCCATCACCCCGCCAACGTTCGACGAGCTCGCCGAGTACATCGCGACGATGATCGAGATCGAACCGAGCGCCATCACACCGGAGAGTCTCCTCGTCGAAGACCTCGGCATGGATTCGCTCCAGATGTTCGAACTGCTCGTCATCGCCGACGGTTACGGCCTCGAAGCCCCAGAGGAAGACTGGCTCGACATCACGACGTTCGGCGACCTCCACCGGGCTGTCAGCCGCGCGGTCGAGACGCTCGTCGCCTCGTGAGCGTCGGCTCCGTCTGAGCTCATCATGGGGATCACCGGCGCCGCGCCGTACGCGCACGTGGCGAATGTGTACGACACGATCCGCCCCTACGACGTCGAGAGCGCCGCGGCAGTCTCCTTTCTCTCCCGCCATGCCGGCGACGGGTCGGTCCTCGAGCTCGGTGTGGGGACCGGTCGTCTCGCGCTTCCCCTGCGCGGGCTCGGATTCGACGTCGTCGGGCTCGACGCCTCGTCCGAGATGTTGGCCGTGCTGCGCGAGAAGCCCGACGCGGCCGGGATGCCGCTTCTCCTCGCCGACATGTCCCGGCCCGGGCTCGTCGCGCAGTTCTCTCTGGTCTTCTGCGCCGACAACGCTCTCTTCGCGCTCCTGTCAGCCGACGAGCAGACCGACTGCCTGCGGTGCGCGGCGACACTGCTCTCGCCCGGGGGCCTGCTGGTGCTCGAGGCCGCTGTGCCCGCGAGCACGCGTCGGGCAGATGCCATATCACTGAGCGCCTCGCCCGGCGATCTCGACGAAGCGATGCTGCAGATCGCCGCGCACGACGTCGCGTCGCAAACCGTCGAGTTCCGGCACGTGCACTTCGGTCCGTACGGCGTCCGGGTCTTCCCGGCCGTCCTTCGGTACGCGAGCCCCGCGGAGCTCGACAGCATGGCGGCGGTTGCCGGCCTCGAACTGCGGCACCGATACGGCGGTTGGACCGAGAGCGGGTTCACGGGCGCGAGCGCCCGTCACATCTCCGTGTACGGACTTCGCCACGAGCCGTCGCGAACGGCCGGTTGACCGACTACCGCGCTGCCTTCCGTTTCGGTCGAGCCGCGCGCGTTCCTGATCGAGCGCGCGTGGCCTCTGTCGCGTCCCCGTCGTCGAGGCGTGCTCTCAGACGCGCCGGCGCGATGAGCCGGTAGCTCTCCCGCAGCAGCTCGTCGACCTCTCCCCAATCGACGGTGCCCTCGATGACGAAGCACACCCATCCGTATCGCCCGACGTACGGGGCCAGGAAGAACCGCTCGTCGGCGAGCACCGCGTCGAGGTCGTTCTTCGGAACCTTCACGACGAGGCAGAGACGGTCGCGATAGCGCTCGACCGTGGCGAACGTCTTTCCGTTCACTTGGAACGACGGGTCGCCCCAATGGCTCTGCGTCGCGACCGCGTCCGGGAGCGCCACCGAGAGGTCGGTCACGCGCTTGACGACCTTCGCCGGATGCCGCGCCGCCGTCATCGGGAACCCGTCGCGAAGTTGCCGGCGCGCATGAACGCACCGCTCGGCCATGACAAGGCATCGATCGACGGCTCGTACAGGTAGTAGCTGTGCCCATCGGGATCCGAGAACGACGCTGTGAGCCCGATCGGGCCACGACGCGGCGCCGTCGGGAAGTGCACACCACGCTCGATGAGCGCACGGACAGCGCCGAGACAATCCGACACCTCGAACACGGTCGAGAGCCGGGGCACGACGGCGTTGTCGTCGCCGACGACGTCATCGAGCGCTCGGATCTCCAGGAGGAGGCTTCCGCAGTCGTAGATCGTCGCACCGTCTTCGGGATGTTCCTCCGCGATGGTGAGGCCCAGGGCATCCGAGTAGAACTCCCGCGCGGTCGCGGGGTGGGTCACGAACTGCACGATCGAGACGACGGGGTGTCGGCCGAGTGCCCTCCCCCCGGCACGTTCGCGGCGGTTCGCGACGATGTCGTCGACACGTCGAGCCACCGGCACGCGGGTGTCCGGGTGCGGCTCGAAGCCACCGATCCGGTGGCCGTACGGCGAGTCGATCTCCCAGGAGCTCGCGTCGGGCGCAACGTCGACACCTCGATCTGCGATCTCGGCGTGCCACGCCAGGTCGTCGCCTGTGTGCATGCGCAGCATCGAGCCGGCATCGACGGTCTGGGGCAGTCCGGGGATCTCGTTCAGCGCGATGAGGGTGCGACCCGCGTCGTACTTCGAGCAGAAGGGGTCCTCCTCGATCGCGTGGAACCCGAGCCAGTCGCCGAAGTACACCCGAGCCTCGTCGAGGTTCGAGACATACAGGAAGACATAGGGAACGAAGCTGAGATCGACGACGGTCGTGTCGGTCATGATGGGCTCCTTGACGTGGACGCGTGGACGCGGTGCCTCTCGAGCTCCGCGACCACGGGGAAGCGCCGGGGGTCGAGAACGGCAGGCACCGCGTCGGCGTCCCCGCTGATCGCGGCGGCGAGTGCCCAGCCGACGCCGACGGCGGCGGGGAGTCCGTGGCCGCCGAACCCGGTCGCGAGCCAAACCGCGCCGCTCTCCGACATTCGGCCGACGAGCGGTCTGCGGTCCTCGGTGATGTCCATGACGCCGGTCCAGCGGCGCGTCACGCGTGTGGGATGCAGGCTCGGGATCGTCCTCCCGAGCGCGTCGACGATCGCCGCTTCGATCACGGGGTTCGACCCGTCGGGCTCGTCCGCGCGGCCCGACGGATCGGCCTCTGCACCGCCGCCCGCGACGATCGTCCCATCGTCGAGTTGACGCCAGTACGTGGTGCCATAGTCGAGCGCGAGCGCGTACGAGAGCCGCACGGCCGTGGGTGCCGTCGCGACCATGTGAGCACGGCGTCGGGTGACGACGCTTCCGAGGACGGGAAGGAGGTCGGAACTCGCCGCGCCGCACGCAACAACCACGGTGTCGGCGGTGAGCCGCTCCCCTTGCACGTCCAGCCGAGCTCCCCGACCGTCGGGCTCGACCCCCTGCACCGACGAACGGATGAACGTCGCACCTCGGGCCGCTGCCGCCGCGGCGAGACCGGTGACGAAGCCGCCGACATGCACGAGGCCGCCGGCGGCATAGTGACGGCCACCGACCACGCACGCGCCGAGCTCGACGCCGAGCACCTCCTCACAGCGGGCATGGTCGAGGACGTCGATCGTCGCTGCCGAGGGTGGTCGCGCGGCGACCTCGGCACGCATCTGCTCCAGCACCGCATCCGAGGACGCGAGCGCGAGGTGCCCGGAACGCCGGAAACCCACGTCGAGGTTCTCGTCGATGACGAACTGCTCGATCCACGTGGGGTCCTCCCACGTGGCCGCGCTGGGCAGGAAGATCCCGGCGTTGCGCCCGCTCGCACCGTGCCCGAGGCCCGCGACGTCGACGACGACAACCTGTCGCCCGCGTCGAGCGAGCCAGTACGCCGTCGCGAGGCCCATGACGCCCGCTCCGACGACGACGTGCTCCGCGTGCGAACCATCGACGGACTGCCGCCACTCCGGCGCACGCGCTCCTGCGTCGGAGAACCACAGATCCGACGGCGACGGAAGGTCGTCGCGGCCAAGACGATCGTCAACATGCACGCGACAACACCTCCCGACGCAGGAACCCTTCGACGCGACGAAGCTCGTCCGCGACCACCGCAGGTCGCGACCAGCCGTGGCCCTCCCCGGCATACACGTACAGGTCCACCGTGCGACGCAGCTCCCGGAGCCGTTCAGTGAGCCGGCGCGACTGCTCGACGGGCACGGTGCTGTCGTTCGCGCCGTGCAAGACGAGAAGCGGAGTGCGGATCTGCCCGACCGCGTTGATCGGCGACCGCTCGCGGTACAGACCGGCGTCCGCGGGAAGGACGCCGACCAGCGAGCGGGGGTAGTGACGCTCGAAGCGGTGCGTGGTCCGGCTCAGCTCCAGCAGATCGGTCACCCCGTAGAGGTCGACGGCGGCAGCGCACAGCTGCGGGTGACGGGCGAGCAGGTTCAAGAGTGTGAAGCCACCGGCGGACGCGCCCATGACCGCGACGCGCGCGGGACAGCACCAGCCTCGGGCGACGGCGGCGCGGATCCCGGCCGCGCAGTCGTCGGCATCGATGACTCCCCACTCGCCGCGGAGCGCAGTCGAGTAGGCGCGACCCCATCCGCTCGAGCCGCGGTAGTCGGGAACGAGCACTGTCCAACCATGCGACACGTAGTACGCGACACGAACGTTGAACATGGCTTGCAGCTGTGAGGTGGGACCGCCGTGGACGAGCACGAGCAGTGGTGTATGGCCGGCTCCTCGCGCGCTCGGTCGATACAGACGGCCGTGCAGCACGCTTCCGTCGTCTGCCGGCCAGTGGACGAGCTCCGGTTCGGCGAGCGCGACCGCGAACGGCTCGCGGGCGGCGCCGGCGAGCACCTGAGCGTCTGGCGCGCCGTGGGCACCGAATCGATAGATCACGAGCTCGGCGGGAAGATCGCTGCGACTTCTCACCGCGACGATCCCTGCCCGAGTCCACGACACTCCGAGGTGGACGCCGGCGGCGATATCGCGACGCGTGGCGCGTTCCGCGTCGACGATGCTCAACCACCCGAAGCCACCTTCGTTCCTCGCGCACGCCACGGCACGGGCGTCCGGCGACCACGAGTGGGTGACCTGCCCAGGCCCCCACGTCGGGCCGCCGTGTTCCGACGCCTCGCGACACAAGGGAGACGCGTTGCGCGCGTCGACACCGACGGTCCACACGTTGAGCCACCCGGTCGCGTCACTCAGGAACGCCACGGTCGACCCGTCGGGCGAGAACCGCGCCTGGCTCACCGCGACGTCGGGGCCGCCGGCGATACGACGGGGAGGGGACGACCCGTCGGCCGCCGCAAGGACGAGCCGGCTCTGGTCCCACGGCATGTCGGGGTCGTCCCACTCCTGCCAGACCAGGCTTTCCCCGTCCGGGGACCAGACCGGGTCGACGCAGAAGTCCGCACCGCCCGAGACACGCGCGATGTCGTGTCCGTCGAGCGACGCGACCATCACGTCGTGGTCCTCGAGCACGAACGCGAGACGTCTCCCATCGGGAGCGAGCACGGGCGCGGAACACGGCTCCAGCTCCGTGACGCGCCGGATTCGGTTCCGACGAGTCGACGTGACCCGGAGCGATCCGTCGACCGCGGCGTAGACGAGCGTCCCGTGCCGGCCGAGCGAGAGCGCACCGCAACCGAACGCCATGGCTGGGGGCGGCGGGTCGAGCTCGAGTGCGCGCTCCGGTCCGCCGGCCGACGAAACGACGGCGACGTCGCTGCACGAATCCCGGCCCGTGACGAAGAAGACGTCATCTCCGTCGGGCTGCATCCGAGGGTCTGCGATCAACCGGCACGAGGTCCACGCATCGATGTCGTCACGCGCGCTGTCGACCGAGACCGATTCGTCGGTCCGCACGGCATTCCCCGCCGTCATCTCGCCCCTCGGTAGGGCGCCAGCGCGGAGGTCAACTCACCGGGAAGGGGACACGCGCTCAACAATCCGTTCTCCCGCCGCATGCACGCGAGCCGTTGCTCTCCTCGCGCGACCAACTCGTCGTCGTCGGGACCTGTGCGCCAATACTCGAAGTCGAGCGTCAGCCGGCCTTCCGTCATCTCCTGGAGTCGCATTCGGATCGTCACGACATCGAAGGCGTGAAGCTCGGCGTAGTAGCTGCACGAGCAGTTTGTCGTCACGAGCGCCAAGCCGTCGTTCAGCTCCGCCAGCACGCCCGGCGCGTGGTCGCGCAGGAAGAGCTCGCGACAGCGTCCCTGCCACCTGACGTGGTTCACGAAGTAGACGTTGCCGACGATGTTCGTCTCTTCGAAGCCGACCTCGTGCCGATAGTCGTAGCTACGCATGCTGCTCGTCGACCTCGAGAACCGCGACGACCAGCGGCACCGCGTCGCCCGATTCGACCGCCACGGATGTCGTCGCGACGAGTGCTCGACCGGCCCGGAAGTGCACCCAACCGTCGGTCGCAATCGCTTCGACGACGACCGCGCCTGCATGGCGTCCGATCTTCTGCATGCACTCGAGGACGCACCAGACACGCGTCGCCGCGACGTCGAGCGGCTCGGAGGTCTCGTCGGCTACTTCACGCGCGACCGCGAACCACCGGCCGAGGAGCTCTGACCAGATCGACGCGGCCCGTGGCCTGACGTCCTGAACGTCACAGGCGATGGGTCCCGGGCCGACGACTGCGAGCGCGAGCGAGCCGTGGCGCGCAACCGAGACGCCGCCATCCGATCGTTCGGGACGGCCGTCGGGTCTGTGCGAGGTGACGACGGCGCGCCCCGTCGCATCGACGGGGATCGTCGGCGTGCCGTTCTCGGCGGGCCGCCGCGGCGTGACGATCACCTCCGGCGACCGACGGAGACGTCGACGGAGCTCGTTCTCGAGCACCGGTCCGAGCTGTGCAACCCCCCAGGGACCCGCCGCGTCCCGTCGTTCGACGACATGAAGGAACAGGCCCCGCCAGGTCTCGAGCAGCCTGCCCTCCGCACCTGTCACGTCGATGTCGTAGACGAACCCCGACTCGTCGCGCGAACGCTCGCGGGCGTTGACGAGACACTCCTCGCCTGGTGCCGCCCGCTCGTGAACGACGAGCTGCTCGACGCTGCGAGGGACAATGACGTCGGTGGGAACGCAGGCCTGGATCGCGTGGATGAACGCGTCCCTCGCCGCCGCATCGCCGAGATAGAGGTCCTGCGAGTGGAATGCGCCGAAGAACGGCGCGTCGTCCACCCCGACCTCGGCCAGACAACCGACGGAGCTGAGGGATCGATAGCCGATCACGCGGTGGAAGGTCGGCCCGTGGAAGAGCAGGGCTCCATAGAGATCGGTCGACGGGTTCACCTGGACGAGGCGCCCGACGTGATCCGGCACCGGCAGAGGTGACACTGCGTCCGCGTCGCGTCGCAGACTGGCGCGGACGTGGTCGATCACGAAGCGGGTCTCGTCGCTGCGGATCGCCAGGTCGACGTCGCCCTCGGCCGAGGTGACTGCGCACACTCGGAGCGAAGCGCCGCGATCGGCATCGACCATGATCGGGCGCTCGAAGCTCACATCACGGAACACGACCGGTTCACGCCGTCCCGTGAGCGTCATCGCCGCGGCCGCCATGGCTTCGAGCGCCATCACAGCCGGGAAGAGGCGAACCCCGGCGTAGGTGTGGTGCTCGAGATAGGGGTCGGACACGGTGGAGAGGTCGCATTCGGCGACCAGCTCGACACCGGGATAGTGGACTGCGGCACGCTCGAGAAACCGGTTCGCCGGAAGCATCGGCCGCTCGAGGTCGGCGGTCGGGGGCTCACCGAATCGTCCTGTGGCGACTCGCGCGACTGGACCGTCCGTTCGCCGAAGCTCGTCCATCAGCGTCTCGGTGCCGTCCTCGATCGAGATCGGGATGATGCCTTGCCCGACGAGCGCGTTGATGCGACCGAGCCGCTCCGCCATGCCCGCGCCGGCCCACACCGACCACTCGGCGACGAGGCAACGCACATCCGGTCGTGCTTCGTGCAGGTGTTCCACCTCGCGCCGGAGCCATTCGTTCGCAAGCGCATAGTGCGCCTCGCCGGGGAGCCCGATCCTTCCGATGATCGAGCCGAAGGCAACCACGACACGCAACGCGCGCGCGTCGACGGACGCGATGAGATGCCGGAAGCCGTCGACCTTCGGTCGCAACGTCTCGGACACCGCCGAGGCAGTGAGGTCCCGGAGCGCGCACGGGACGTTCGTTCCGGCAGCATGGAGCAGGACCGTGGGAGGACCCAAGGCGCGGGTCAGCGTCTCGACCGCGGCGCGCACTGCGTGTTCGTCCGCGACGTCGGCGACGACGTAGCGCGCGTCGACGCCGGTCGACGCGAACCGACGGAGGTTCTCGGCGAGCTCCGTGTCCGAGTCGGGATCGGAGCGACCGATGATCGCGAGTCGTGCGCCGGTGGCGCGAGCGATGGAGAGGGCGCATTCGGCCCCGATACCCTTCCCGCCGCCGGTCGCGAGGACGACGTCACCTTCGCCGATGCAAGGTTCCGAACCCGACGGAGCGCTGAGCGGTCGCCAAACCGGAACGCGACGAACGCCGGCGAGGTCGTACGCAGCCTCGTGGAAGCCGGCCGCGATCCGAACCTCGTCCAGGACCCGATCGACTGCACGCTCGTCGCGCGGGACATCGACGACGCAGGTGGTCAGTGTGGGGAGCTCGAGGTGGACCGAGCGGGCGAAGGCTCCCAGCCGAGCACCGCCGCTCGTGACGACGACGAAGAACCCGTTCGGAGTTGCCGTTGCGAGCCGGCCCGCCCCCGCGATCGCGTCCAGCATCGGCGACTCGTCCCCGTCGACGCAGAGCACGATGCCTGAGCCGCGCGCCTCTTCGCACAACCGGCGTCGCAACGATGCTGCGAACGGATGGCCTCGAGCAGCCTCGAGCGTCCAATCACTCGAGCCCTCTGCTCGCGCGACGACCCTGGGGACGGGCTGGACGACCTCCTCGACGGTGTAGGAACGGAGCCACGGGCGCGCCCCGGGCGCTCCCCCACCCGACGCGGTACCGCCACGTGACTCGAGGAGGGCGTCTGCGAGCTGGCGAACCGTCGCGGTCGAGAGCTCCAGCGGCACCTCGAGCGGCGGGCGATCGAGTCGCCGGGCGGCCTCCTGCGCCAGCTCGCTGACGGTGATGGAGTTGAGGTGCAGGTCGCCGAGCAACCGCGCCTCCTCCTCGACCGAATCGAGTGGCAGCTCGGCTCGTCGCGCCGCGAGCGACCGGACAAGCAGCACCGGGTCGAGCGGTGATGCCTCGACCGACGCTTCGGTCGAGTCGGTCGACGCTCCGTCGGCAAGCGGCGACGGCCCGGACGGTTCCTCATCCGGGCGCACCCCACCAAAGACGTGCTCGTCGAGCGGCGCGGCTTCGCACGGATTCTCGAGAAAGCGGAGCGGACGACCGAGATCGATCGGTCGTACGAACCGCTCATCGACCAGGGCGTCGAGGTTCACACCGGGATCGCTCACGAAGGCGGCTGCGAGAGCGGTCAGCGGACCGACGAGCGAGGGGCCTCCGGCATCCGTCGAGATGGTCGGCACCGCGACCATCCGTTGCGCGAGATCGGCGAGGACCGCGCCCGGGCCGGTCTCGATGAAGATGTCGGTCTCCGCCGCGGCGCGCCGGACCGCTTCGACGAAGCGGACCGGCGCGACGAGCTGTTCCACGAGGAGCGACGCGATGTCATCACCGGGGAGCAGCCCGCGCGCGCAAATCGTCGATATCACGCGGCGGCGCGGGGCCCGGAACACCTCCGCGGCGAGGGCGTCGCGAAGCGCGTCCTGTGCCGGAGCGACGAGTGGAGAATGGAACGCATGGCTGACGGGGAGCTCGACCGCGCCGACACCTGACGCTCGCGCGCGGTCCCGGACGCGCGCGACCGCGTCCGCTGCTCCCGACAGGACGGTTTGGCGCGGCTCGTTGCACGCGGCAAGCGCCACGGGCTCGGCGCCGGCGATCCGGCGGGCCTCGTCGGGACCGCACGAGAGGCTCACCATGGAGCCTTGCCCGGGACATGCGGCCATGGCCTGTCCGCGGCGTCTCACGACGCGCAGGAGCGCGTCCTCGTCCAAGACGCCACTCCAGCAGAGCGCGGACAGCTCGCCCAGGCTGTGACCGATTGCCACCTGCGCGCGGACACGGCACCGTTCGAGGAGCCGGAGCATCGAGAGCTCGGCGCGCACGATCGCCGGTTGGGCAATGTCGGTCGCGACGGAATCGTCGGTGCCGGCCGCCTCGGAGCCGGGATAGAGATCCTCCAGCCAGGGAAACCGCCGTCGCAGCGCGCCTCCGCTCCGCCGGGCCGGAACCGCTTGACCCGGGAATAGCAACCCGATGCGCATCGGCGCGGCCGTATCTCCGATGAAGGAGCGGCGTTCTGGGTCGATGCAAGGCTTCATCGGTGTCGTGCGCAGCGCCGCAAGTCCCTGCTCGAGCTCCTCGACGTCTCGGACGACGAGCGCGGCGCGGTAGCGGGCGTGGGGCGATCGGCGCACGAGCACGGTCGCGGCGTCACCGAGCTCGGCCCGGGACAAGCGGCCCGCGGTCCGGGCGAACTCGTCGATCTCGTCGGCGAGCGCCGAGGTCGAGTCGGCCGAGAACACGAAGAGCTCGGCGTCCTGGTTCGACCGCGCCAACATCCGGTTCCGCGCCGAGCTGATCCTCGGTTCGGCATCGGCTCGACTGATGACGACGTGCGTGTTGATCCCACCGAAGCCGAGCCCGCTGACGCCGGCGACGTAGGGCCGGTCCGACGGCCAGTCCTCGGGTTCTGTGAGCACCCGCAGGCCCGCGAGGTCGCGATGCGGGAGGTCCGTGCCCGGTGTCGGCGGTAGCACTGCGGCCTCGAGGGCCATCACGGTCTTGATGATCCCGGCCATCCCGGCCGCGGCCTTCGTGTGGCCGATGTTCGCCTTCACCGATCCGACGACCGGCGCGGGCGCGGCGCCGTCGCCGACGAGCGCCCGGATCGCTCGCAATTCGGTCTGATCGCCGACGGCGGTGCCGGTTCCGTGACCCTCGAAGTACGCGACGTCGGTCGGTTCGCGACCGGCTTTCGCGTAGGCGCGGCGCAACGCCAGGAGTTGGCCGGAGAGCTCGGGCCGAGTGATGCCGCCACTTCCATCGGACGAGACACCCCAGCCCTCGATCGTCGCACGGACGGGTCGGCCCGCCAACGCCGCGTCATCGGCGCGCATCAAGACGAGGAAGCCGCACCCTTCGCCAGGAAAGAACCCGGCAGCACGCTCGTCGTAGACGCGCATCTCGCCCTCGGCGAGTGCGCCCGCCTTCGCGAAGCCGACGAGCTCGAAGGGATCCAGACTCACGTCGACCCCACCGACGACTGCGACATCGAGATCATGATCCGCGAGGGCCGTGCAACCGGTCGCAACCGCGAGCAGCGACGATGCACACGCGCCGTCCACGATGTAGCCGCCGCCATGGAGGTCGAAGTGGTTGCAGATCCTGCCGGCGATCGTGTTCGCGAGGCCACCCGCAAGGCTCTCCTCGTTGATCGGCGCGAACGGCGACTTGAACCGCCGCTCGGTGCGCTCGAGGAACGCGGCACGCTGACCTGGATCCCAGCCCTCTTCAGCGAGCTCTGCGTCGAAAATCCGGCGGACGTAGGGCCACCTCTGGCGCAGCATCGCCGCACGTGTCATCTCGCCCGTCAGGGTGTTCCCGACGATCACCCCCGTCGTGTCGTGGGGAATGCCGTCGCCATGGGGGAAGCCGGCGTCTTCCAAGGCGGAATCGGCAACCTCGAGGGCGAGCCAATGGGAGATGTCGGCAGCTCGGAAGCTGCTCGCGGCGACACGATGGCGAACTCGATCGAACTCGAAGTCGCGGAGCACCGCGACCCGGGTCGCATATCCCTTGTCCTCCTCCGAGACCCCCGCGCGTGAGGTGTAGTCGGCGAGGCGCAAGCGTTCGGCCGGCATCCTGCGGAACGCTCGCCGCGACGCGAGGACGTTCTCCCAGAGCTCCAAGGGTGAGGCCGCGTCCGGATATCGGCACGCGGTCCCGACAATCGCGATGGTCATTCCAGGGCTCCAGAGCGGGTGTGTCGCGGCGAGCGCCACTCCAGGGGAGCCGCATTATCCGCCGACTGGTGATGGTCAACCAGGGTGGCGGAAACGCTCGCGCCGCCGCTCTGCGCGCGAGTGCTTCCTGAGCATCAGTCGCGCGCCTTGTCGCATCGGACGACCGTTCCAATACTCGACCGTTCCGCGCACGCAGGTGCACAACGACAGGAGCGCCACATGCCTTACATCGATACCGACAACGACCTTCCCGGAATCATCGGCCTCCTGGCGTATCGCCCGGCGACCGGAGCCCTGCTCAACGCACTCGCCGAAGTTCTGCTCCGGGACGAGAGCACGCTCTCGCGCGGAGAACGCGAAGCGATCGCCGCGTACGTCTCGGGCCTCAACGACTGTCGCTTCTGTTGCGGGTCCCACAGCGCGTTCGCCGCGCACCAGCTCGAGGGAGGCAATGCGCTGGTCGAGGCGATCAAGGCAGACCCGGCGACGGCTCCGATCACTCAGAAGCTGCGGGCGCTTCTCCGGATCGCCGCACAGGTGCAACGAGGCGGGCGCTTCGTCAGCCCCGAAGATGTTCACAACGCACGTCTCGTCGGCGCCACCGACCTCGAGATCCACGACACCGTTCTCATCGCCGCCGCGTTCTGCATGTACAACCGCTACGTCGACGGCCTCGGCACGGTGGCACCGGAGACTCAGGCCGAGTTCGACGCCATCGCGGACACGATCGTGGAGTACGGGTACGTCGCCTCTGACCCTGCGAAGGTCGGGCAAGTCTCGTCGTGAACTGCGCTGAACGTCGCCCGCGCGCGTGACCGCCTGCGAACACGCATCGTTTCGGTGCGAGATCGGTATGGCGGAGCACGACCGCGCAGCGTTGAATCTGCGGGGCACGTCGACGCTGCACCCATCACGCGACTGCGGCGGGCGAGCGGCGAAAGCCGGGGGGCCACGATGACGACGATCGAAGAACGTCCAACCGCGATCGCGGAGCCAAGCTCCGAGCTCCCGGACGGGCAGGAGCGCGCTGCTCGAACGCCCGGCGAGCACGTCGCCGTTGCGGATCTGCGACCCGGAGCGACGCCGCGCATCTCGGGTGAGGACGAGGCACACGCGCGGCTGCTCGCCGTCGCTCCTGGCCCCCTGCCGCCCATCCTCGTGCATCGACCGACGATGACCGTCATCGACGGTATGCACCGGCTGATCGCTGCAACGCTGCGCGGGGATGAGGAGATCGCCGCGGTTTTCTTCGAGGGTTCGTTGGAGGACGCGTTCGTGGAGGGCGTTCGCTCCAACGTGGCGCATGGGAAACCGTTGACCCTGCAAGACCGGGAAGCCGCCGCGAAGCGCATCCTCGCCACGCACCATCACTGGTCGGACCGTGCCATCGCCGAGGTCTGTGCGATGTCACCGAAGACGGTCGCTCGCATCAGGCGGGCGATCTTGAGGGACGGGCCACCTGCACGCGTGGGGCGAGACGGACGCATACGGCCGGTCGACGGGTCGAGCGCACGCCTCCACGCGGCCGAGATCATTCGAAGCCAGCCGGACGCGTCGATCAGAGAGGTGGCCCGGATCGCGGGGACGTCGTCGGGAACCGTGCGTGACGTCCGTCGACGCCTGACCGAGGGCCGCCACCCTCTCCCGGACCGTACGCGCGGACCGAGTCGCCGGAGACGCGCGTCCGCGGCGGCCACCGACTACGAGTGGGCGAACGATCCTGCGCTGTACTCCGACGCCGAGGACTCGTTCATCTCCTGGTTCGATGACCGGAACATCGTGACCGGCGATTGGGCATCGGTCGTGCCCGATCTCCCGCTCAGCAGGCTGTACCTCCTCAGCGACGAGTGTCGGGCCCGCGCGGAGCAATGGGAGCAGTTCGCATCCGCGTTGGAGGGCCGCGTGCAGAGCGAACGGGCGAATCTGGCGTGACATGACGTCGACTCTCGACATTGGGCACGCGACGCCGTCGACCACCCTCACGGTGCGCGCCGACGACGCCGCGGCCTATGCGAGAGCGACGCACGACGACAATCCGCGCTATGCGGACGGAACCATCGCTCCCCCGATGTTCGGAACGGTCCTGGGTGGTCGCGCCGTCGTCATGTTGTACTGCGCGATCTTTCCGGACTTCCCGAACGTGAGCATGATCCACCTCGTCTCCGACCTGCACTTCCACCAGCCGCTCGTGCCCGGCACCCAGGTCGTGACATGGGCGAGGACGCTCGGGTTGACCGCAACTCCACGCGGGGGACTCCTGCACTTCGTCGTTCACCTGACCGACGAGGGCGGCCGACCCGTTCTCGATTGGTACTCGTCCGTCATGCTGCCGGAGCGACGCGACATTCGTACGGGCGGCGAGCTGCTCCCCGACGCGCGGCCGCCACAGAGTCCCCGGCGTGGCGTCCTCGCGAGGCGCGTGGTCATGCTCCCGGGCGATCAACCGCAGCAGTACGCAGCCGTCTCCGGCGACTACCAGCGACTGCACTTCGACGACAACGTGGCGCGGGCGGCCGGGCTCGAGAAGGCGGTCGTCCAGGGTGCGTGCACGCTGGCGATCTGCGCGGCGATCGCAACCGACGTCGCGGCAGGCAGCGATCCGACACGTCTCGCCCGTGTCGTCGGACGGTTCGCTCACCCCGTCTACCCGGAGAGTCGGCTCGTCGTCGAGGTCTCCGAACCGGTAGAAGGAACCGACCCCGCAGTTCACTCCGTCCGAGCGACCCGCAACGGACGTCCTGTCGTGCGGGGCGGGCGCGTGGATGTACGGCCGTGACGGTCCGGACGCTCACGCGAGGGGATGCGGGGATCGCGGTCGGGATCGCGCGCGTCCCGGCGTACGCCACGTCGTTTCCGGGCCGATTCCCCCGCTGGGACGACCTGAGCCGCGCCGAGCGGGAATACTGCGCCGCGCAACTGCCGCGCGCCGACCGCTATGCCGGGCGGATCGCCGCGAAGCACGCCATCCGAGACGCCCTCTCGAGCACCGGTTGCCGCCGCGGGTTTCGTGACATCGAGGTGCTGAACGATCGGCACGGACGGCCGTGGGCGCGGGTCGCCCCTCGCGAAGATCGCGACGACCCCAGCGGCGGGCCGACCGACCATGAGGTAGCGGTCTCGATCGCGCACCGGCGGGGACGCGCGATCGCACTCGCGGTCGCGCAGCGTGTCGGTGCCGGCCGCACCTCGGAGCCGCTGGACATCGGCGTCGACCTGGTCGAGCGCCGGCGCGTCGAGGAAGCCGATCAGCGAACCCTCGCACGGTTGTCGTCACTCGTTCTCACCGCCGAGGAGCGCAGCACGTCGTGGTTCTCGAGCGCACCGGCGCAGAGCGTGCTGATCGGGATGACCGTGAAAGAGGCGGTCGCCAAGGCCATGAAGCGCACCGTAGCGGTCATGACGTGGCACGACGTGACCCTGTCCCCCGACGTCGAGATGTCACGGGCATTCGAGGGTCGAGTCGTCGCACGCGCGCTCGCACGGCACGTCGGTGTTCGCGTCGGCGTCGTGGGCCGCGCCGCCGCGATCGACGCCGGACTGTGGTTCCTCACTGCGAGCGACGGCATCTTCGCCTACGCCGTCGCCGGGCGTTCGCGCTCGGTTCTCACACACGACGGTGCCCGATGAACACCGCGTTCCTGTTTCCGGGCCAGGGAACCCAGCGCGTCGGGATGGGCAGGGGCTTCTTCGAGCGTCACGACGTGGCGCGAGCCGTCTTCGATCGCGCCTCGGCGCTCCTGGACCTGGACATCGCCCGCGTGTGCTTTCGTGGACCGCCCGACGAGCTCGACTCGACCGCACTGGCACAACCGGCGCTCTTCGTCGTCAGCGCAGCCGCCATGGCCGTGCTCGAGGATGCGGGCCGACCCGCGTCATGCACCGCCGGGCACAGCGTGGGTGAGATCGCGGCCTTGTATGCCGCCGGGGTGTTCGACTTCGACACCGCGGTGCGCGTCGTACGCCGCCGCGGCGAGCTCATGTCGACGGCACAACCGGGTGTCATGGCCGCCGTGATCGGGCTCGACGAACCAACCATCACCGCCGTCTGTGACACGGCGCGCGCTTGGGGTCGCGTGTGCATCGGGCTCCAGAACGGCGCGTCGAACTTCGTCATCAGTGGCGACGACGCCGCTATCGAAGTGGCGGCCGCCCGCTGCCGAGATCGCGGCGCGCTCAAGGTGACCCGGCTTCGAACCGGGTTCGCGTTCCATTCGCCGATCATGGACCCCGTCGTCCGGCCGTGGCGCGATTACGTCGCGACGATTCCGCTGCGGCGGCCGACGATCCCGGTCGCACTCAACTCCACGGGTGCGATCGCGACCGACACCGACGTCGTACGTCATGCTCTCGTCGACCAGATCGCGCGGCCCGTTCGCTGGCACAACTGTTTGCGGTCGCTCGTCGACGTCGGAGCCCGCTCCTTCGTCGAGGTCGGTGACAGCAAGGTCCTCAGCGCACAGGTTCGTGAACTGGACCGGACCCTCGCCGTCGGGACGATGGCAGACCCGCGTGTGGAGCGTCGCCTGTTCTCCACGAGGACTTGGGAGAGCCACGGTGCTGTTTCCTGAGCGCGATCTCGCGATCGTCACCGGAGGGGGCCGCGGGATCGGTCGCGCCATCGCTCTCGATCTGGCGGCGGAAGGCGCACGCGTCGTCGTCAACTTCGTGAAGAACGAGTCCGCTGCGTCGCAGGTCGTCGATGAGATCTGTGCCGCAGGCGGTGAGGCTTGCGCGCGACAGGCCGACGTGTCGGACGAGGCCGACGTGCGCCGGCTGTTCCGCTGCGTGCGTCAAGAGCTCGGCTGTCCGCGAATACTTGTGAACAACGCCGGCATCACCGACGATGGGCTCCTCGCTCTCATGAGCTTCGAGAAGTGGAACAAGGTCGTGTCGGTGAACCTCAACTCGGCATTTCTGTGCTCGCGCGAGGCGGTGCGGCTCATGGCCCGGGACCGTAAGAACGCGCGTGGCGCCGGGTCCATCATCAACATCGCGTCGGTTGCGGGCATCTCGGGGTCCGTCGGCCAAGCGAACTACGACGCGGCAAAAGGCGGATTGATCGCGTTCACCCGCGGCCTTGCTCGGGAAGTGGCGTCGTGCGCGGTACGCGTGAACGCCGTGGCGCCGGGCTTCATCGAGACGGACATGATCCGCGGCGTTCCGACACGCTTGATCGACCGCTACACCGAGATCGTGCCGCTGCAGAGAATCGGGCAACCGTGCGAGGTCGGCGGCGTGGTGAGCTTCTTGGCATCGGATCGTGCGAGCTACATCACCGGACAGGTGATCGCGGTCGACGGCGGCTTCACCCACTGATCCACACAGCTTGGGGGACGATTCGCATGACGCTGACGGAACGAACGATGACCGCCTCGGAGCTCCGCAGTCGAGCTGCCGAGCGACGCGAGCTCTGCGCCCAGATCAAGGAGATGCTCGTGGAACGGCTCGACCTTCCGATCGACGCCGACTGGATCACTGACGACCAACCACTGTTCGGACGCGGGCTCGAGCTCGACAGCGTCGACGCGCTCGAGCTCGCGGTCGGCATCGACGATGTCGCCGACGTCACGATCACCGACGATCAGGTCGGCATGTTCGGCTCCGTCAACCGCGTCGTCGACTTCGTCGAGACGCACCGCAACGGACCATTCTCCGCATCTTCGACCCTGCTCTGATCCGACGAGGAGCCATGATGATGGACGACCACTCGCACTTCGGCGCCATGTTCCCGCCCGAGACGGTCTTCCAGACGATTGGCGACTCGACCGTCCCGTGGCGCTTCTCGACGCTCGACGAGGAATACGGCGCGCTGCGATCGAGCACCGCGTTGTTCGACCTTTCCGGATGCGGCCTCGTGTCTGTCGACGGGCCGGACGCCGAGGACGTGGTCGGCCGGCTCTTCACGCGCGAGGTCGAGTTCCTCACTCCGGAGACCTCGTCGATGGGACTGCTCCTCGACGCGCACGGTCGCCCGATCGACATCGTGACGGTGTTCCGGACCGAATCCGGCTTCCTCGTCGAGACGTCTGTCGGCCGAGCGACGTCGACCATCGCGCACATCGAGCGCGAGGCCGCGGGCCGGGTAGCGGTTCGGGATGCGCGCTCCACCACGGCGATGCTCGGCTTCGAGGGCCCGCTGGCGTGGGAGCTCGCCGAAGCGGTGATCGACGACCCGATCACCGGCCTGCCGTTCCAAGGCGTGCGTCCGGTCACGATCGGAGGGACCGACGCACTCGTCTCGCGTACAGGGTTCACCGGCGAGTACGGCTTCAAGGTCATGTTCCCGAGCCGGCACGCCGGCACGGTGTGGGCGAAGGCCGCCGCGCAGTCGGTGCCCGCGGGCCACGAGACGCTCGAGACCGCGATGACCGAGTTTCGCCAGCCGATCCTCCATCGCGACGCCGGAAACGACGAGCTCTCCGTCATCGGCATCGGCGCCAACTGGCTCGTCGATCTCGAGAAAGCGGACTTCCTGGGTCGAGACTCGCTCCTGGCCGAGCGCGATGCAGGCGCGGACGAGTTGCCCGTGTGTTTCGTCTCCGACTCCGACGGCCTCCGCGTGGGAACCGAGCTCGGCGCGCACGGCGAGGTGCTCGGCCACGTCGTCCACGTCGTCTTCAGCCCGGGCCTCGGTACACAGTGCGGGATCGCCCGCCTCCACGTCGACGTCGCGTCGTCGGGCCTGGTGTTCGAGGTCTTGGGAACGTCGGCGACCGTCTCGACGGTCTCGTCGCCGATCCTGATCCCCGCGAGCTGGGGACAGTTGATGAGCTCGAGATCGGGATAGCGCCGGCCGTGCAACGGACACGCATCGTCGTCACAGGGATGGGCGTCGTCTGCGCGGTGGGTCGAAACGCGGAGGAATTCGCCTCCGCGCTGCGCGCCGCGACCTGCGGTATCGGGCCTGTCGACCACGTCGAGACGCATTGGACCCCGTGCGATATCGGCGGTGAGGTGAAGCAGTTCGAGCCGCTGCCGATGCCTGAGCTCACGTTGCGTCGGGATCGAGGCGTCGACCTCGCGTTGACGGCCGCGGCAGAAGCGCTCCAGACGAGCGGTCTCGACACCGCGGCGCGGAACGCGATGCGCATCGGTGTCTCCATGGGCACCTGTCAGAACGGCGTGCTCGCGCTGTGCGAGCTCATCGAACAGGACGAGCCTTCCCTGCGACCGATCGACGACGCTGCCGAGGTCGTCGCGCGCGGCTTCGCGCTGTCGGGACCGCGGATCGCCGCATCCAACGCATGCTCGGCCGCGGGGTCGGCGATCACTATCGCTCGAGACCAGCTCGCGGCCGGCACCGCCGACGTGATGCTCGCTGGTGGAGCCGATGCGCTCGCGTTCTTCACGTACGCGGGCTTCAGCGTGCTGCACTCGCTCGATCTGGCGCCGTGCTCACCCTACGGCAGGTCCGAGGGGCTGACGCTCGGGGAAGGCGCGGCCGTGCTCGTGCTCGAGACCGCCGAGCACGCGCTGGCGCGCGGCGCGCCGATCCTCGGCGAGCTGGCGGGATGCGGAGGGTCGGCCGACGGGTACAACCCGACCGCACCCGATCCCACCGGACGGTACGCGGCACTCGCACTCCGACGCGCGCTCGAGCAAGCCGCGGTCGACCCCGTGGCCGTCGACTACGTCAACGGCCACGGCACGGGAACCCCGTCGAACGACGAGATGGAACGTGCTGCCTTCCGCCTGGTCTTCGGCGACCGCACACCCGAGGTCCCGATCAGCTCCACGAAATCGATGGTCGGCCACACGCTGGGCGCAGCCGGTGCCATCGAGGCTGCCGCGTGCCTGATCGCGATTCGCGACGGATTTCTCCCTCCGACGGTGAACATGCCACCCGGTGCACCGCAGGACTTCGACTTCGTCCCGAACATGAGCCGGTCACAACGCGTTCGCGTCGCAGTGTCCAACAACTACGCGTTCGGTGGATCCAACACATCGCTCGTCTTCACCGAGTCGGTTCGCCAGCGGCCGCCCGCGCGGGACCGTCCCGAGAACGACGTGCTCATCACCGGCTTGGGCGCCGTCGGCGGCCTCGGCCATGGCCTCAGCGAGTGGGCCGACGCCCTCGCACAAGGCCGATCAGCGGTGTCGCCGGTCGAGGTCAGCGATGCGAGCGGAGTCTTCAAGGGCCTCGGTGTCGTCACGGCCCCTCCGCCCGCAGGGCGCTACGCGTCGCGCGCCGACTGGCGGAAGATGAATTCGCTTGCTCGCCTGTGCGTTGCGTCCACGCGCATGGCACTGCACGATTCGCATCTCGATCCGAATCGCGAGCAGCTCGACGGTATCGGTACCTTGCTGGCGACGACGTGCGGGACGCTGAAGGAGATGAACGCGTTCCACCGTTCGGCACTCGTGGACGGCGGAGACGCGAGCCCGCTGTCGTTCCCGCACACGGCGGCGACCGCGGCCGCAGGACACGTCTGCACGGTGATCGGATTGCACGGCCCGATGCTGACGATCGCAGGCGGATCGGTGGGGGGACTCCTCGCGCTCGAGCACGGCGCGACGCTCATCCGTCACGGCGACGCGGAACTGGTGCTCGTGCTCGGCGCGGACGAGATCAGCCACGCATCCGTGCAGGTGAACACGCGCAAGGACTGGCAACGGATCACGCACGAAGCCGTGCGGCCGTTCGACGAACGGGGTGACGGGACGGCCTTCGGGACAGCCGCGGTCGCGGTGCTCCTCGAGTCGGAGGAGCACGCCCGCCGCCGAAATGCAACACCATACGGGCGCGTGCTCGGTTCGTGGGTCGAGGGAAGCCTGGTCGAGGCGTGCGACGCGACCGCGACGGATCTCTGGGTCGAGACGATGTCGCGAGCGCTCGAGCGTTCGCAGCTCGAGCCGAGCGATGTGAGCTACGCCGTTGCCGATGCTCGAGGCTATCGATCACTCGACGAGCTGGAGCTGGCTGCCGTCGCGAAGCTCTTCGGGCCGAACGTCGCCCTGACGGCGCCGAAATCACTCACCGGGCTGTGCATGGGAGCCGACGCCCTTGTCAATCTCCTCGTCGCGTCGCTGGCGCTGCGAGACGGAACGTTGACCCCGACCGCGAACCTCGATCGGCC
The DNA here is from genome assembly GCA_036558745.1 of Acidimicrobiia bacterium. Classification (GTDB taxonomy): domain Bacteria; phylum Actinomycetota; class Acidimicrobiia; order IMCC26256; family JAMXLJ01; genus JAMXLJ01. Next base: position 103,343 of record DATBEZ010000091.1, on the reverse strand, counting down.
GCTGCCGGAGTTCGTCGTACGCCACGTGAGCGCACCATCGCGGTCGACTGTCGAGCACGCGATCGTCAACGTCGCGTCAGTGGGTTCTGCTTACGGAAGTCTCGTCGTCGGGAGCGCCCGCTGATGCAGCTCGGTATCCATGCCATGAAGGGAAACGCCAACTTCGGCGGCCTCGGACGTGATCTTCGTGCCAACCTCGCTGCGATCATCGAAGCCGAGGCGCTCGGCTACTCGACAGTCTGGACGGCGGAGGCGTCCGGCACCGACGCAGTCGTACCGCTGACGTGGATCGCCGCGCACACGAGCAAGATCCGTCTCGGCACCGGCGTCATGCAGATGGCGGCACGCACCCCGCCCATGACCGCGGCGACGGCAGCCACGCTCGACCTCCTGTCGGAGGGTCGGGTCGTTCTCGGATTGGGGGCGAGTGGGCCGGCAGTCGTCGAGGGATGGCATTGCCAGCCCTACGGCAATCCGCTGACGCGGGCCGAGGAGTACGTGGCCATCGTCCGAAAGGTCCTCGCCCGTTCGGCGCCCGTCGTGCACCACGGAGACTGCTACGACATCCCTTACACGAAGGACGACGCGACCGGGCTCGCGAACCCGATCCGCCTCATGTTCCGACCGAAGCGGCGCCGGATCCCGATCTACCTCGCCGCGATGGGGCCGCGAAACCTCAATCTCGCGAACAAGATCGCCGACGGGATCGTCCCTGCGTTCTACAGCCCGGTGCGCGAGACGGCGTTCTGGGACGGCGTCGACCCACCTCCCGAAGGGTTCGACATCTCGCCGTTCGTCACCGTTGCGATGGGCGACGACCTCACTCGCTGTCGCGATTACGTACGTGGCGGCCTTGCCTTCTGGATCGGCGCCATGGGTGCGCGGGGACGCAATTTCTACAATCGTCTCGCGGTGCGTCTCGGGTTCGCGGACGCCGCACATCAGGTGCAGTCTCTCTACATGAGCGAGCGGCGCCTCGAGGCCGCGGCCGCGATACCGGACGAGCTCATCGACGAGGTGGCGCTCGTCGGACCGCGCGAGCGGATACGCGACCAGCTGGAGGCCTGGAAAGCCTCACGCGTGACGACGATGATCATCATGGCGCCCGACGCGCACACGATGCGCGCGGTCGCGGAGCTCGCTCTCTAGAGCACCGTGGCGAAGCGTCCCGACCACGCGAGCACTCGACACCTGCTCCGGGACCGCGTCCTGTGGGGGCGCATCCTGCAGTTCGCTCGTCCGTATCGCTCCCACTTCGTGAAGGTCACAGCGCTCGGCCTTGCCGTGACAGCGGCGGTCGTCGCGTTCCCCTTCATGTTCGCCGCGCTCGTGAACGACCTCCTCGGCCATCGGTCGACATCGACGCTGTTCGTGCCTGTGGGTGCGATCCTCGGGCTCTCGGCCGTCATGGTCTGGTTGCGGGTCGCCCAGGCCCGAGCGCTCGGAGACGTGACCGGTCTCATCGGCGCCGACATCGGGTCCGCGATCTTCGATCGACTCCAACGGCAGGACGCCGGGTTCTTCGGTGTGTCGAATCCGGGCGCGATCACGTCTCGCACCGTGGACGAGGTCGTGTTCGCGACGCTCGCGTTCCCGGAAGCGGCGAACCTGCTCATCGGGAATCTCTCGACAGTCCTCCTGACGACGGTGGCACTCCTCCTGATCGACTGGCGCTCGATCGGACCGATACTCGTTCTCGTCGGCGTGATGGCCGCGGCGCAACGCCTCGAAGGGCGGTACCGTCGCGCGGCGCTCGACGACTTCCGCAGCCAGGTTGATCTGAAGACCTACACCGCCGAGCGAATGAACGCCGACGGGAACCTACTCGTCAAGCTGCACGGCGACTACGGACGCGAGCAGAGCGGCTATCGCACGCGCAGCCTCCGGCTTTGGGAAGTGCGCCGGACTCTCCTCACCCTGCAGACCGGTATCACCAGCGTCTTGATGTTCGGGAGCGTCGCGACCATTGCCGTCCTCCTCGTCATCCTCGCGGTGCAGGGCGGGAAGACGAACGTCGGCGCGGTGGTCGCGATGGTGATCCTGTTGCGGTCCCTCGAGCTACCGCTTTCCCAGGTCGCGGAGCACCGACTCAACATCGCTCGGAGCATGATCTCGTTCGCGAGGGTGTTCGAGGTGCTCGACGCCCTTCCCGGCTCGGTACCGACGTCGGCTTCCAACGGCAACACACCGTCCCGTCCTGCGCCGCGATCCCGCGACCACGGCACGACACAGGAGCCCGCGCCGCCCCGAGGACGGTTGGCGTTCGACTCGGTCAGGTACGTGTACCCGCGACGTTCCGAGCTCGCCGTCGTCCCGACGCTCAGCCTCGCGACCGAGACGAGCAGCGAAAACCTTCCGAGCCTGCACGACGTGTCCTTCGTGGTCGAGCCCGGGACGAAGGTCGCTCTCGTCGGTCGCTCCGGTGCGGGCAAATCGACGATCGCCCGCCTCGCCGCCGGGATCCTCCGGCCCACAAGCGGGCACGTGACCATCGACGGTGTGGCGATCCCGTCACACGTCGGCCGCCAGCCGAACAATCTGGTCGCCTACGTCACCCAGGACACCTTTCTCTTTCACGACACGCTCCGGGCGAACATCTTGTACACGCGTCCGGACGCGTCAGAGGACGACTTGCACGCCGCCTGCGTCGCGAGCGGCGTCCACGAGCTCGCGTGGGATCTGCCGTTGCGCTACGAGACGATCATCGGCGAGAACGGCGCACGTCTCTCGGGAGGGCAGCGCCAGCGAATCTCCCTGGCCCGTGCGCTCTTGCGTGACCCGTGGCTCGTGATCCTCGACGAGGCGACGGCGCATCTCGACCCCGAGTCGGAAGCGATCGTGCACAACGCTCTCGACGAGGTGTTTCGGCGGCGTTCGTGCCTCGTGATCGCCCATCGCCTCTCGATGGTCCGTCATGCCGACGTGATCGTGGTCGTCGATCGCGGACGCGTCGTCGAGCAGGGTACGCATGCAGAGCTGCTCGCCGAGCGCGGCACGTACGCCGAGCTCTGGACCGCACACCTCGCCGACGCCCAACCTGCACCGACCGTCGTCGCTTCGCCCTGAGAATCAGGGATCGGCCGCCGGTCAGCGGGCCGACGAGTCGAGCTGCGCGAAGATCGACAGCTCGCCCGAGAGCGTGGCCTTCTGGGCTGCGACCGCGCCGACGAGCGTCTGTTCTCCCGTCGCGATGCGGGCGAAGTCGACACCTCGGGGAAAGGTGATCGTCGCCGTGGGTGGCTCCACGGGGCCGTTGTGCACGATCGTCTGCTCACCGTCGGTGACCGTTTGGCTCACGTAGGTCCGACCGTCGAACACGACCTCGAGCTGGATGACAACCTTGCGTCCGAACGCCGCCCCGTTCCCGAAGTAGCGCGCGCGTTCGGCGCTGATCTCCGTGAGCGTTGCGACGACCTCGCCGAAGTCGACGTCGGCCAGGCGCTTCGCGAGATCACGGTCGGAGCATCCCTTCATCAGGTAGACCTGGCCGACGGCCCGTCCGCTCGCAGCCGCCGACAACCGCGCCAGTGTCTCGAGATCGGCCTCGGTCCCCTCAAGGCTGCACAGGCCGACGTGGACCGCCGCCTGGGTCACCATGTCGCCGTTCTCGCATCGTACGAGTGGTGCGAGACCCTGCCAGCGGCTGACGACATCGGGTGTGTGGGCCGCGGCCGGTGAGACGGTCCAGCCGCCGTCGTCGTAGACGAGGTCCCGTTGGTGAACGGCCCGGCGCTCGACGATCACCAACCTCAAGACGAAGCTTCGTCGCTCGATCGGTGCAGTCGCGAGCCGCTCGGCGTGTCGCGCGGCGATTTCGTCGACGAGCGAGTCGACCGCGGCGTCCGAAGCCGCCGCGAGACGATCGTCGACGGCTCGTGCGTCCAGTCCGGCCAGCCATACGAGCGACAGACTCATGTTCGGATCGTCGCGCCCAGCTCACACGCCTTCAATCACGAGGTCGTCGACGAGCGCGCGCAGCGTCGGGTTCTCAGGAGGAAGGCGCCCGTCCGTCGCCGCAGCATGTGAGCGCGGGTCGCCGTTGTAGCGCAGGCATACGACGAGATCGCGCGCGGGCTCGCACACAGCCCAGACCCCGGGCCAACCGGCGTGTCCGAACGCGTCCTGGCTCCAGCACGTTCCGAACCCGTGGTCCTCGAGCCCGGTCATGAACCCCAACCCATACGAGCACTCCCGCTTCAGCCACAGGTCCATCACCCGTGGACGCTGCGGACGCACCATGGCGCGAAGCAGGTCGGGAGGAAGCAGCAGGTCGCGCTCTTCGCGCCAGGTCTCCAGCAGCTCACGAAAGAACGCAGCCAGCTCCCGCATCGGCCCGAGGCCGCCGGTCGCCGGGTTGCACACCATGGCGACCGACTCCTTCGTGATGCGACGAACGGGCGTCAGCCTGCCTCGGTTCTGCATCGTGGGTGGCGAGATCCGGGCGCGCAGCCGCTCCCAGTGCTCGGGAGGGATCGCAAGCCACGAGTCGGCCATCCCGAGCGGTTCGAAGACAGCGCGTCGAACGTACGCGTCGAGCGGCACACGCGTCACCGCCTGGATGATCGCCCCGAGCACGTACCAGCCGCTGAACACGGTGTACTGCGCGAGCCCGCCGCGGACGCACTCACGCCGCGGAGGAGACCACAGCACCTCGTCCACGACCTCGTCGATCGTCCCGTAGCGGCCCGAGCCGAAACCACGACGCGGAATGCTGACGAACCCCGCTGTGTGGGTGAGGATCGCCCGCACCGTTACCGCCGCACCGGGCGCGTCGCGGTAGTCGGAGAGAAAGTCGGCCACACGCGCGTCGAGACTGATCCTGCCGTCGTCGACCAGAGCGCCGACGAGGCACGCGATGACGGGCTTCGTCGCGCACGTCCATGGTGAGAGCGCGTCGACATCGAGCGGCGCCTCCTCGCCGGCGAGCGCCTCACCTGCGGCGTAGTTGATGATCGACTCACCCGCGACCGACGCGAAGAGCTGGACACCCACCGCGTCGCGGTTGAGCTCGTCCCGCAGCACTTCAGTCAGCTGCGGAAACCCGGGGACCGGCGGAATGTCGCAGAAGGACCGGGTGATGCTTGGAGTTCGGAGCCGCTCCATCTCACGTCATCCCATCACTGCATCGTCGGAGGCTGGACCCGCAGCCGCGCGACCGGCTGGCCCTTCCGGACGCGCTCACCGCGCACGACGAGGAGACCGAGCAAGGAACCGCGGAACGGACTTCCGACGACACACCGCGCATCGCGCGACTCCACGAGCCCGATCGACTCACCGATCTCGACGACCGCACCGGGTTTCGTCAACGACGGCGCAAACCGCCCGGCCGAAGGCGCAACCACGAGCCGCTCGTCGATCGTCGGGAACTCACCGATCGTCGGAAGATCGTCCACGGCACTACGCACCCGATCTGGACAACGCTTACTCGACTGTATTGCAATCATCGATGAAGGCAAGGCGTCAACACGCGGCGCGATGGGCGCGACGGTGTGGAGCACGACATGCGTACTGCTGACATGCTTGCGCTCGCACTCGATCCGTCGACGGTGTTGACCGCGGCGCGCCGGCAGACCCGGATCTTCGACGACGAAGCGGAAGACGAGGAACGCTTCGAGCGCGCCTTGCACGCCTTCTTGAACGCGGTCGCGCTGACGACGACCGAGCCGGCGGACCGGGTCCGTGTTCGCCATCTCGCGCTCAGAGCTGTGCGCGCTCGCCTACGCGTCATCGCAGACCAGCTGCGCGATCCCGCTATCCGTGACGAACGCGTCGAGCGTCCGATCTTCCTGACGGGCCTTCCTCGGACGGGAACGACGCTGCTCCATCGCCTCTTGGCGCTCGATCCTTCGTGCCGGGCGCCACTCTTGTGGGAGATGCTCGGCCCTTCGCCACCACCTCACGCCGAGCCAGGGCCGGGTGACCCGCGCGTCGCCCTGGCCACTCGGGAGATCGCCGACCTCTACGAGCGCCACCCGGACTTCCGACGGATCCACCCCATGGACCCTCGGCAAGCCGAGGAGTGCGTCTGGGTCCTCGGCCACACGTTCGCCTCTTGGCACCTCGCGCACCAGCACAGGATCCCCGGGTACGCAACGTGGCTCGATGGCGAGGACCTCACGTGGACCTACCAGTGGCATCGTCGGGTGCTCCAGCAGCTCCAGTACGGGCGTCGAGACAAACGGTGGGTGCTCAAGGCACCGGCTCATCTCTTCTGTCTCGCAGAGCTTCTCGCCGTCTATCCCGACGCTCACGTCGTGCTCAGCCATCGCGATCCCGTGCAGGCCGCGGCATCGAACGCGAGCCTGACGTACGCGATGCGACGAACCTTGTCGAGCTCCGTGCAGCCACGCGACGCGGCGTGCGACGGCATCGAGATGTACGCCGTCGGCATCGAGCGCGCCATGACGGTTCTCGACGGCCTCCGCGCCGACCGGTGGGCGAACGTCTACTACGACGACCTCGTGCGCGATCCGATCGGGACGGTCGAGTCGCTGTACGCGGCGCTCGGAATGCAGCTCTCACCGACCGCCCGCTCGACCATGGACCGTTACCTCGCGGAGAATCCGAAGGACCGGTTCGGATCCCACACCTACGATCTTGCCGCGTTCGGGGTCTCCGCCGAGTGGGTACGAGATCGGTACGCGGCGTACTCGGAACGCTTCCACATGACGAGCCCCGGATGAACGGCGTCGAGCAGCGCCGACCGGGACGGAGCGTCGTCGACGAGCACGAGTTCACCGCGACCGATCCGTTGCGCGAGTGACAGCGTCGCGGGGGTCGCGATCGTCGCCGTCCCACAGCCCGGCACGAATCCGGCGACGAGCCGTGTGAGGTGCCCGAACGCGCCGAGTTGCAGGAACGTCGAAGCTCCGCACCGAGCCGCTCGCCAGACCGACTCCCGGAACAGCACCCGCGAGCGTTGCCGGCGCGCGAGTTCGAAGCTGGCGGTGCGCTCGGTCGAGTCACCCACCCCATCCGTGTCGGATGGGCGCGGCCATGGCTCCGACCGTGAGGTCAGCTCTGCCGCGACCTCGTCGATCGAACTGGTTCCCGAGGCGATCGACGCCGCGTATCGCCCGACTCCGCGTCCGATCCGGATCGCCGGAGCCACACCCACGTCGAGGAGCGCGCGCTCGATCACGAGCCCGAGCCCGATCGCAGCCAACGACCTCGCGCCGGGCAATGCGGGTTCGTCGTGCGAAGCGTCGAGCAGCAACTCCTCGACCCCGGGTCCGACGACGGCGGTGACTCGATCGAGCGTCGACCACGAATCGAGCTTCCGCCACGGCACTCCGGGCCGCGCGATCAGGTCGGCCCAGTCCGGAAACGTGAAGGCGAGCACGGGTTGCCGGACGCTGGTCACGCGGGCCGGGCCGCCCCGCCGAGGTGCTCGGGCCGGTAGACGGCGAGCGTGAGCTTGTCCCAGTACCGGCCCTTGTAGAACTCGTGGTCCTTGAGTCTCCCCTCGACTTCGAAGTTGCGACCCTTGCCGCTTCCGATGAGCTCGATGTTGAACTCCGAGATCTCCATGTAGAGCTTGCGGAACGGCCACGTGCTGAAGAGGTAGTTGCAGAACAGCAACACCGCTTCGATCGAGACGCCCCGCTTGAGGTACTTCGGATCGAAGAGCGAACCGAAGTACGCGTGCATGTTTCGGGGGTCCTGGTAGTACGAGATGAGCAGACCCACGACCTCGTCGGTCTTCACGGACGTGACCGTCATCGCGCAAAAGATGAACGCCTTGAGGTCGGCCTCGAACTTCTCGCGAGTCGGATGGAAGCCGCGATAGCGCCAGCGATACGAGACTTCCGGGTTCAACGCGATCTCATAGAGCGCGTCGACGTCGCGAGGCTCCACCGGGCGGATGCGGAAGAAGCGTCCGCTCATCGGAATCGTGAGGTCGAGCTCCTCGCTCTCGATCGCGAGCTCAGGCGCTACGGTCATGATTCGTCCCTCTCGCTCGGGAGTCGCGTGCGTCCTGGTCCAGCGCGCGCTCGTTGTCGATGAGTCCGCGTCGCGTCCGTCAACGATGCGCCGGCGTATGCAGCGACCCCGTCACGAGGTCGCCGACCTTCGCGCTGCGGCGATCGAGGTAGCTCGGTGACGGCTCGTACAGCGAGAGCCGGTGCCCGTCCGGGTCGCGGAGACCGGCGGTCAGGCCTGCCCGACCGCTCGACCGCGGGCCGTCGAGCGTGACGCCCTCACGCGCCATGGTCGCGACGTCGCTGTCGAGGTCCCCGGAATGGAACGCCAGCGTGAAGCTCTCGGTGCCGCGCGGAGGATCGCCCTTCTTCAGGCGCACAACGACGCGACCGGCCGACACGACGGACTCCCAGTCGTTGTGGACGAGACGTGGAAGGCCCAGCACACCGCAGTAGAAGTCCTCGGAAGCAGTCACGTCGGCGACGAAGAGGTCGATCACGTCGAGGTAGTGCCTGACGCCGTGGCGCAACATGAAGATCCGGCCATCGCCGTCCCGAAGTCGGATCGCTCCGGCCCCGACGTCCTGCGTTGTGTATCCGGCACCTCGAAGGCGCTCGGCGACGTCGTCGAGTCCTGGAACTGCGAGATGAAGCCGGGCCGCGGCGGGCTCGTGCTCACTGCGCACCTCTGATCCGTTCTCGGACAGGGTGACGATCGCGGTCGCGGCGTCGTAGCTCGCTCGGGCGTCGTGCGCCGACGTGTCGACGACCTGTTCGAACCGAGGGACCTGCACGTGCTCGTCGAAGAACGCACGCTCCGTCGCGAGACTCGTGGTCGTGAGCGCGACGATGAGCAAGGGTCGCTGGGTGCGACCTCCAGCCCGACGGGGCGCTGGTCGGCTTCGAATCGTCGTGGCGGTCATCGCGTCGTCTCTCGAAGTGCCCGGTCGTCCGGCGGGGGCCGTTCGGGCCCCCACCGGACGCAGGAATGGGACAGCTAGGCCGTCGCGAGCGCCTCGGTGCGCTCCTTGAGCAGCGTGAGGATCCCCTCAGACGGCTGGTTCAAGTGGTCCGCGTAGACCTCGTCGTCGCGCGTGACGATGATGTCGAACGCGGTGAGTTGGCCCGGCGTCAGCGTCCCGACCTTCTTCCCGGTGCTCTCCATGAAGAGCTTCACCGGCCCGGTAGTGGAGTGGAACTCGGTACCGACCGGCGGGTAGTGCTTGACCTCCGCGGGCCCGAACACGAGCGGGGTGTCGGGGTCGGTGATGATCCGTCCGAGCTCGGTCTGGATCGCCCACCCGACACGCCAGATCGCGGTCGCCGGGAAGTCGTTCGAGCCGATGTTGCGCGAGCGCACGATGCCGTCGTTCGGAACGTTGAAGTTCTGAGCGACGCGGATCGGCCCGAGGCTTGCTTCGACGATGTCCCCACCGTGGTAGAGGATCGCCAGGTGCATCTCGCGGTGACCGTCACCGTCGAAGTCCATGCCTGGGCTGCGATGCATCAGCACCGACCCGTTCTTGACGCTCATCGGGTAGTCCTCGACATACCCGTCGATCGTCAGCAAGCACGAACACACGCCGCGCAGGAGCTCCATCCCCCCTTGGTCGGGGAAGTTGGGGCTGAAGCCGCGCACCGACTCGGTGAAGATGCCCGATGACGTCTCGTTGGTCGTCAGCGCGGCGAGGTCCTCGAGCACGGCCTGGTACTGCTCGGTTCCCTTCGCGTACTCACGGTCCTCGATCGACTTCCACTTGAAGACCTCGACGACCTCGACGCTGTTGGAACCGTTCGAGTTCTTGCGAGCGGTCCTCAGGATCTCGACGGGGTAGTCACCGGCGTGGTTCTCGCCGCGCAGGTACACCCACTTGTTCCGGAGACCCTCGACCAGCGCCTCGGCCCTGGCCTCGTCCGTCTGATACCGGTCAACTTGGATGAGGGACTCGTTGCGATAAATCGTCTTGGCGGCCAAGGCAGACTTCCTTCCATATCCGACGAGCGGAGACACGTTCCTCTCGTGACCATCGGACGGGCGACACGCCGATTGCGCAACCATGCCCGTCGCGACTCGGCGGTTCATGAAGACGTGGTGACGTCAGCTTCACCGTCGGCTTCCGTGATTATCCGAAGGCTCGCGTACACGAACAAGACACGTCGCGCCGACACTGCGCGTCCGACCGTGGACGTGCTGCACTTGCGCGCCTCGTCCGAAGGCGTGCGGCCGCTTCTCTACGGAGACGCGGACGGGATACCGGCGCCGGCCGCAACCGGTGCCGGGATCGCGGGCTCCGGCGCCAGCGCACCGGACCGCGACCGCATGTGTCCCGAACGCGACCGTGCGAGCGCAACACGAAGGTTGGCTACCTCGATCAAGGCGCCGCGTGTGACGCACACGATGACCAGAGAGAAGAAGAGCCCGAACACGATGTGCAGCGCGACCAGCGCGCCGTACGTAGCCGCCGTTGCGATCCCGAAGACGAACTGGGGGCGCGCGCGGGTCGGCGTCGTCGACGGGTCCGTGACCATGTAGTTGCTGAAGAGAACGAACGCGACCCCCGTCATCGGTGTGAGACCGGCGACAACCGGGGTCCCGAAGATCGCTGCTCGGGCAACGGCCTGTCCGGCGAACCCGCCGATCCAGCCGGCGATCAGCGGACCTCTTCGCGTCAGCTTCACGTTGAGCATGAGCCCGCTGATCAGGATCGCCAGCGGCAGGATCCAATCGAGCGGACCGGCCAGGTTCTCGGTGAAGTGGTACGGCGGCGCGATCGAGACCCACGGCCAGAGCAGGAGCGTGACCACGATCCCGAAGTTCGATGGGTTCAGGAAGTGCCGCGGCGCACCGTTGATCCGGATCCGGAACACCCACTTCGAACCGATCGCGACCGAGACCGCGAACGCGATCACGCCGAGCTCGCTGTTCGGATAGATCAGCATGGCGATCGCCAGGCCCGTGATGTGCGCCGGCAAGAGGAAGTTCACGAAGTCTCCGGACCCTCCGACGAAGCGAGGCGTGCGGCTCGTGCACATCGAGTTCAAGGCCTCGAATCCGACCTCCAGCGTGTACGCGACGATGAGCGCCACGACAGGCTGAGCCCACGACTGCTCGAAGCCCAAGAAGAGATGCCCGACGACGTTGAAGACGGTGATCGAGATCGCGAAGCGCCGAAGCGCGATGGTGCGCACATCAGGTGCAGGGCGCTCGACGGCTGGCGCCGCGACGTCGGGTCGATCCGCGGTCTTCACCATTCGTGAACCCCCTCACCCATCGCCGAGAACGACGACGTGTCGGCCCGGCGACAGCGACAGCACCGTTGCGTGGACGACGCCCTGAGCGTCTCGCCACGCCACGCGGACCTCGAGCGGCCGCGAGTCCGAGCCGAGCCCGAAGTGCAGCTCCTCGCTCCGCTTGCCCGAGTGGCCGTTGCCGCCGTCCACCTCGTCCTCGAGACGCCGGCCGTCCGGCAACAGGACGGTGGCAGTGGCGCCGAACGCCGTCGTCGCGGCACCGGCTGCGACTTGTTGATCGACAACCGTCGGGCCGGACGCGTTCCTGCGTACGAGTCGAAGTTCCAAGGACCGGCCGCAACGCGGGCAGTCGTTGCGGTAGAACGCGAACTGGTCCCACTGGTTGGCGACGGCCAGGTCGAGATTGCCGTTGCCGTAGACGTCCGCGACCGCGATGCCGCGATCGACGGTGCCGATCGTCAAACCGAGGGCCTTCGCGACGTCGACGTACCTGCCGTCGACCCGTACGAAGAACCGGACGCCTTGGTGCCCGCTCAAATCGTCACCAGGGCCGAAGTGCGGCCAGAGGTTCGGATGTCGGACGACGTCGTCGTTGGACATCGCGAGCTCCTGGAGCTCGGGCCACCGATTGACCGTCCCCTTCAGGAAGCCCGTTGCCTGAACCACCTCGGGCGTACCGTCGTTGTCGAAGTCGGCGAGCTTCACGTCCCAACCCCACCCCGAACGTGCCAAGCCGAGCCCTTCACTCTCGTCGGAGTACGGCGCGTGGCCCGAGCGCATCTGACCCATCGCGCCGTGCGCGACAAAGGCGAAGTTGCTCTCCTGGAGCGCGTACGGATTGGTGATGTTGCTCACCACCATGTCGGGCTTCCCGTCTCCGTTCAGGTCGCCGAAGTCGACGCCCATCCCCTTGAACGAGTCGCGGCCGAGCACTTTCGACTTCGGCGTCGTGAAGCGCTGGGTTCCTTCGACGATCCGGAAGCGGAGATGACCCGGCGCGGACTCGTTGTAGAGAAGACGATCCGGACCGAAGTCGTTGGCGAGGTAGACCTCGGGCAGGAGATCGCCGTCGAGATCGCGTGCCGCGACCGCCAAGGTCCATCCGTGATCCGCGTTGTGGCTGAGGCCGCTCGGAACCTCGCGGAACGGCACCGAAGCGGTGGACGCAGCTGGCCGTTGCCAGAGGAAGAAGTGCTTCCCTCCGCCGTTGTAGGCGCGCGACATCGAGTCCTGCATCTGCTCGCTGTCGTGCGCGCGGGGATCGAGAACACGTGCACCGTCGGGGAAGTAGTTCGCAACGACGATGTCGACGTGCCCGTCGCCGTCGAGGTCCGCGAGGGTCGCGGCGTTCGTGAACCAGCGTGGAACCGACGGCACGAGCTCGCGCGCTTCGAATGCATCGGCACCGAGCGGCCGGTCGGGATCTCGGAAGAAGAGGATCGGCGACCGCCCCCAGTAGTAGACGAAGAAGTCGGTCCAGCCGTCTCCGTTCAGGTCGCGGGGGATGCAACCCATCGGGGCCATGGTGTCGTCGTACCGGAGACCCGTGGGTGTCAACGAGAACGACGGGTAGCGCGCCCCTGTCCCAGGCGCTGGAGCGACACTCACGCGATCCACACGCGGGTCGACCATGCACAAGTCGTTCGACAGGCCGTCTCCATCGACGTCCGCGAGCGCGACGCCTGCCCCGACAGACGAGATCCAGCTCCGGATCCGTCCGAGGGACGGGTTCACCGTGCGTACGCTGCGCCAGCCCGGGGTCATGTCGTTGGGCATGGACAGTGCCGTGAAATGGAACCGCTCGACCGCAGACCGCTCGGCCGCCGACGAGACGGAGGGAAGCGTCGCGACCTGGAACATCACCAGCGCGATCACGACGGCTGTCGCCGGGGTGACGATCCGGAGGAGCAGCGAGCGAACCCCTGTCATCGCGCTGCGCTCGCGAACCGCGACCGGATGCGTGCGCGCCACGTTTCGTAGATCGGCTCACCGGGCACGGCCGCCACGACCGAGGGCACCGAGCTCTCGGCCAGTTCTGCCGCCTCGTCGACGGTCATGCCGGCGAGCACACTGCACGCGACTTCGTTGGGCGCAACGACGTTTCGTGCCCGTCGTCGCGCACCGGCCGCGAACACAGCACCCTGCGCGAGGTGCCCTACCGAGGCGCCGGCGAGGTCCTGGAGTCGTGACAGCTCGTCTCGCGAGCAGCCGCCCGCGTAGGTCGCCGCCAGGCCGATACCACTCCACAGGTCGTCGCGCCGCCCCGGCGGAAAGGCTCGAACGTGTGCCGCAACCCGCTCGACGTCGGCACCCGCGAAGAACCACAGGCTCCGGCCGAGCCCCTGGTCGAACACGCGGGCCGCGTAGCCGATCGGGGTCGGCGCGGCTGGCTGCGTCGTCGCGAAGAAGCGATTCGGCTCGAAGTAGCCCGTGTGGAAGCCCACACCGTCGACCGCGAGCCAACCAAGGAGCGGATCGAGGCGCGTGAGCGGGCGTCGTACGTCGCGACGTAGGCGCGCCAGCGCCCACCCCATGCCGACGTGGATCATGTAGACGTGCTCGTCGTGATCGTCGACGAACCGGCGGAAGCGTGAGTGGTGAAGCGGGGAGATCGCGTCACGGAGCGCGAGTCCCATCGCCGCACCTTCATACGCGAAGCCGCGAACATCGCGCTCGTGCTGCTCGAGCGCGGCGTCGAGCACTGGGCCCGGGTCCGACGCGAGCGCGACGCGGTATCCGGAGACGAAGGTCTTCCCTGCTCGTTCCAACCACTGCTGCTTGACGGGATCAGCCTCCGGGAAGCCGCGCCGCGCGAACTCGGCCTCCTCGGGTCCGATACCGAGCAGCTTCACGCGAACGGCAGACGCGACACGCGAGCCGAGGCGGCGGCGCTCGACCGATTCGATCGGCGGGTCGGCACGCGTTCCACCGGGTACGAGAATCGTGGACTCGCGATGTCGCATCGACGCCCTCCCGCAACGGAACGTGCCTCGCCGCCGAGATCCGTCGCATTATCGGTACGTCGGGTTCGGAGTGACTAGTGCCAGACGCGGCGTCCGACGCGCGACTGAGTACGAGCCATCAGTTGCGCGTCGGAAAGCGGGCTTGTCCGCTTACGACGCGCGATCGATCCTCAGCGGATGCGACAGCGCGCACCAGACGCGATGGCGTACGCGGCCTACGTCGTCCTCGCCACGATTCTGCTGCATCTGCTCTTCGTGGCGACGTTCGCAGGCTGGGCGGCCCACTGACCGGATCGATCCCGAGGCGCGGGCGCGCTCGCGATCACGCGTGGGGAACGTCCGCGACGAGCTGCGCGAAGGTCCAGCGATGCCCTTCCGGGTCGGCTGCGGTGTAGCTGCGGTCTCCGTAGGGCTGATCCTGCGGCTCCGAGACGATGTGTGCGCCGTGGCTTCGGGCGTGCTCGAAGTGCCGATCCACGTCGGGGACGTAGACATAGGTCAGCTCCGACGGGTGGCTGAGAGCCGCCGGGCTCCGGTAGGCACCGTCAGTGCGGGAGAGCATCACAACGCCCTCCGCCAGCCGCACCGAGGCGAACGCGACCACGCCATCGGGTCCCTCGGAACGGATCTTGATGTCGAACCCGAACGCGCGCGCGAGCCAATCGGCTGCATTGCCGACATCGTCGTAGAACAGCAGCGGGGTGATCTGCGGGTACCCCGGCGGCGCGTCACCGGTCACCACTCGCTTATACGTCAGGCCCGTGACGGTGGCAATCGCGCGTCACTCGTCGCGCCCGGAATCAGAAGCTGACCCACTCGCGGGCGAACCACCGTCGGATGCGGTTCGACCCGAACTCCGACTTGTCGGCGGCGTAGGCGGCCGACGGCCCCTCCAGGAAGCCGGCCGGCCGCTCCCCGCTCCGGAACGTCACGTCGACCTTGGCCACGAGCTCGTCACCGAACTCGATGTAGCACACGCCGTTGCCGTCGTAGCCGGCCACATCCGCACCGCCGCGGTGTGACGCGATGATCTCGTCGGCGACGACCGCGGCCTGGCCCTCGGCGAACACACCGGCTTTCGGGGTTCCCACGCTCGTGACGTCACCCACCGCGTACACGCCGGGAAAGGTCGTCTCGAGGGTCGACGGGTCCACCGGGATCCAGCCGTCGACGCAGAGCGGCGACTCCGCAACGACCGACGGCGCGCGGTGCACCGGCACACCGAGGAACAGGTCGTACGGGAGCTCGCTGCCGTCGCCGAGCAGGACCAACTTGCGCTCGGGATCGAGGGCGCGGACCTGCTGGTTCGGATGCCAGTGGATGTCGCGCGCCGCGAACGCCTCGAGAAGCGCAGACGACGCGTCGGGCGATGGTGGGATGGGGACCGGCAACGGCATGACCAACGAGACCTCGGAGTCGTCGCGCAGGTTGCGCCCGCTGAGGTAGTCGTGCACCAAGAGCGCCGTCTCGCTCGGCGCCGGCGGACACTTGAACGGCGTCGATGTCACCCCGACCACCACCCGGCCCCCGCTGAAGCGTTCCAGCACGTCGCGCACCGCGAACGCGCCGTCGACCGTGTAGAACTCGTGGCCACCCTCCACCAGTCCGGGCGTCGCGGCCGGATCCAGGTCGGCGCCGAGCGCGACGACCATCACGTCGGCGTCGAAACGGCCCGCATCCGTGTCCACCGCGCGGGCCGTCGGATCGATGGCCCGCACCGCGGTCTGGACGAAGCGCACGCCGGGCTTCACGACGTCACGGTAGGGATGGCGCACCGCGTCGGCGACGGTGCGGCCGAACATGACATCCAATTTCGAGAAGCCGAACACGAACCCGTCGGCCTGGTCGATCAGCACCACCTCGACCTCGTCCGCGAGCGCCTCGGACAATCGAGCGGTCAACTCGAGGCCGCCGAACCCTCCACCCAACACCAACACACGCATGCGCCACCCCCGTGCTCTTCCGCTCGGCGGGCCCGATGTCTTCGGGGCCGCCGAAGCGCGTACGGCTTGCGGTCGACCCGCTCAGTTCGGCTGTGGAACGATGCGAAGATAGGGCTTCGGCGCCTTCCACTCGCCGAAGATCTGCTTCGCCTCGTCGTTCGAGACCGAGCCCGCGATGACCACGTCCTCGCCCTGCTTCCAATTCACCGGCGTTGCGACGCGGTGCTTCGCCGTCAGCTGGAGCGAATCGATGACCCGCAGCACCTCGTCGAAGTTCCGGCCCGTCGTCATCGGGTAGACGAGGATCAGCTTCACCTTCTTGTCCGGGCCGATGACGAACACGTTGCGGACGGTCTGGTTGTCGGCCGGGGTCCGCGTCTTGGCGTCACCCGAGGTGGCCGCGGGCAACATCCCGTAGAGCTTCGAGCCCGCGAAGTCGCTGTCGCCGATGATCGGGTAGTTCGGCCGCACGCCTTGGGTCTCCTCGATGTCGCTGGCCCAGCCCTCGTGATCGGTGGTCGGGTCGACGGAGAGGCCGATCACCTTGACGCCTCGGCGGTCGAACTCGGGCTTGATCCTGGCCATGTAGCCGAGCTCGGTCGTGCAGATCGGCGTGAAGTCCTTCGGGTGCGAGAACAGCACCGCCCACGAGTCGCCCATCCAGTCGTGGAAGCGGATCTTGCCTTCTGTGGTGTCGGCTTCGAAGTCGGGCGCGGTCTCGCCGAGTTGCAGTCCCATGCTCAGGTTCCTCTCCGTGAGTCGTGTGTCCTGTCCGTTGCGAGGTTCATCGCGGCCTTCTCGTCCTGGACGTGCGCGCGCGGGCGGGGCGGCGCGCTTCGGTCAGGAGCGGGATGCCGTCGAGGAACATCTCCATCGCCGGTCGGGCGAGCCGGAGCCAGCGGTCGCCGCCCGGCTGGCTGATGACCTGCTGCTGGGTGAAGCCGGCGACGATTCCCGTGAAGATGTTGGTGGCGACGGAGCCACGCACGCCCGCCGCCGCGAGCCGCGCGGCTGCGATCTCGCGGAACTGCACGAGCAGCGCGTGAGACTCCGGGGACGGCTTGAAGCCCGGGATCGTGCGCTCGAACAGCAGCTCGTGGCGGATCACGTCGGCGCTCGAGAAGCGGATGCACAGCTCGACGAACTCGATGAGCCCTTCGCGCGGGTCGTCGACGGGTGGCAGCTCGGCCGCGGCGGCCGCGAGCAACTGGCGCATCGCGTCGGCGTACATGAGGTCGTAGAGGCCGAGCTTCGAGTCGAAGTACGCATAAAGCGACGGCTGGCGGAGGTCGACCCGCTCGGCGAGGTCGCGAAGAGAGATCGACTGCAGACCGTCGCGGCGGGCCAGGTCCCACGCTTCGGCCACGATCTGCGTCAGCCTGGCGTCGCGCCGGCGCTGCCGCGGGTCCGGCCGGGACAGCCCGTCCTCGGTGGTCGGAAGCTGATCGCTCATAGTGTTTCGATCTGCCATAGATCGTCTATCGTCGATAGATACACCGCGGGCGGCGAGGAGTCAACCCCGGCGGCGACTCGTTCCGCGGCATCGCAACCCGTGCCACGATCGTGCAGTCGACACCTGGGAGTGAACGCAGCGAGGTGAGATGCCGAAGGCCCCCAACATCCTGCTCGTCATGGCCGATCAGCACCGCGCCGACGTGCTCGGCTGCGCCGGTGACCCGAGCGCGCTGACCCCGAACCTCGATCGCCTGGCGTCAGAGGGCGTGCGGTTCTCACGCGTGAGCTGCCAGGGGCCGCTGTGCATGCCGGCGCGCGCATCGTTCATCACCGAGCGGTACGTGCGCGACCACGGCGTGTACACCAACTGGGCGGAAGTGGACCCGGACTCGCCGACGTATCTCGAGGCACTGCGCGAGGCCGGCTACCACACGGTGCAGATCGGCAAGGCGCACCTCTATCGCGACGAGATCGCGAACGCCGGCCATGTCGACGAGATGGCACCGCGACTCCACGCGCTCGGGTTCGCGGAGGTCCACGAGTCGGGCGACAAGTTCTGCCTGTCACTGCCGAATGCGTACACCGACATGCTGGAGGCACGCGGGCTCATCGACGCGTACCGACAGCACATCGCCGACCGCAGCTACCAGGGCGACAACGAGACCGGGCGGAACCCGACGAAGCGGTTCCCCATGTGGGACGCGACTCCGATGCCGGTTCCGCCCGACGCCTATTTCGACGCCTGGCAGGGAGCACGCGCCCTGGAGTGGATCGAGCAGTACGACCGCGACCAACCGTTCTTCGCATTCGTGGGGTTCCCGGGACCACACGACCCATGGGACGCACCGAAGGAAGCGGTCGGCCGCTACGCGGGCGTCGAGATGTCGCGTCCACGTTCGACGCGGCGCCCGGATCTCGACGACGCCGGCACGTACGCCGGTCTGCTGCGCGCGTTCCAGTACGTCTCCGACAGCGAGACCATGACCGACGACGCGATCGTCGGAATGCGCCGCGCGTACTCGGCGAACGTCAGCGTCATCGACGATGCCGTGGGCCGGATGATCGACGCGCTCGATGCGAAGGGCGAGCTCGCGAGCACCTGGATCATCTACACGAGCGACCACGGCGAGATGGCGGGCGACCACGGCCTCATGTCGAAGTGCGTGATGTACGAGGGCGCCGTCCGGGTGCCGCTGATCGTCCGCCCACCCGCCGGACGCGACCCGCTCGTCGTCGATGCGCTCGTCGAGCACGTCGACGTGCCCGCGACGCTGCGCGAGGTCGCGAGTGCGCCGGCCCTTCCCCGCAGCGAGGGACGGTCACTGCTCGGATACGTGAACGGCGCGACACCCGAGTCGCGCGAGGTATCGGTGAGCGAGAACTGGGGCTTCGCGGCGTTCCAGACCGACCGCTACAAGCTCGTCGTCGACGAGGACGCGCTCGCGCCGTGCCAGCTCTTCGACCTGCACGCCGACCACACCGAGGACGACAACCGTGTGCGCGACCCCGAGTGCGCACCGGTTGTGGAAGAGATGATGGAGACCCTGGTGCGCCCGTTCTTCTCGACGCCCCCGGCACGTCCACAACCGAGCTTCTTCACGGGCACGCCAGCGTCGTAGCCGCAACGCGGCTACGGGCGACAGGGCTCGTTGCGCAGGCTCGGGCACGGCGGCAACGCGGACGGAACGCTCACACCCGGAACGACCGGGAGGGTCAGACTCGACGGCATGGTGCCGGAGAAGGCCAACGACTCGGTCGCGGTGCCCGTCGGGGGCTCGGTCTCGCTGAACGACCAGATCGGCTGGGTCCCGTTCGGCGCCGCGATCGTGACCTTGATCCGCGAGCCCGCGCGATAGACGTGGCCCTGGAAGTAGAGCGGGATCGTGACCTCGGCGAACTGCCCTGCGGGCATCGGCTGCGCGTCGGACGCGAGGAACGTCGGGATCGGTTCGAGCTGGGTGCTCGGCTGCTTGAAGATGTTGTCCGACGTCGTGGAGAGCTTCCGCTCGCTCGCGCGCATCCAGCCGTTCTGCACGAACGTCTCGCTGCCGTCGGGGCGAACCTCGCTCACGGTCGCCTGGAGATCGACGTCGGGCGTGGACGACTTCACCCACACGTTGACTGCCCCGCCGCCGACGACCGAGGTGTCTGCGGTCAGCGGCGCCGAAGTGTAGGAGGCGGCCGAACCCGACGGGTTGTGCTGCCAGTTCCATTGCCATTGCGACGCGTTGCCCCAGAGGCCGCCGGTCCCGGTGTTGGTCGAGTAGTCGGTCGGCGGGAGCGCGGCCGCGTTGGAGGTGTACGTGTCGGTTCCGGGACTGGTCGGAGGCGCGTCACTGAGGGTGCCGCCCGGCCCGAGGTACCAGGTGCGCGCGGTCGTCCCGGGGATCGGGAGTGTCGAGAACGACTGCTCGAACGCCGGATACGGGTCGCCGGGGTTCGAGCTCGCGCCGAGCAGGTGTCCGGCGCCGTTGTCGAACAGGACCCGCACCGCGGGCAACGCTTCGAACGCGCTGAGCGCTGATTGGTAGGTCGGCTGCAGCTGGATCGGGTCCGGCGGCAACGTGACGACGTCGCTCTGCGGAAGTCCCATCGCCGCCTGGTAGATGACCGGTGCCGCGGCCCTCGTCGCGGCCTGGTTGACGATCGGTGCCTTGTGCGCGACGAAGAGCTGGAGGAAGTCGTACCAACGGTCGTAGGTATACGGATCGAGTGAGTCGATGTGCGCGCCGTTGGTGAACGTGAACCACTTCTGGTTCGTGCCGCTGAAGTGCGCAACGAGCTCGGCACAGTGGCCGCCGGTCTGCTCGTCCTCCCATTGGCAGGCCAGGAACGTCGGCACGTTGATCTTGTTCACGAACGTCACCGGATCGAGCGGATCGGCGACGGAAGGGCTGTAGTAGTTGTTGGCGCGGATCTTGCCCATCAGGTCCGCCGCTTCGCCGTGCAGGACCTGGTTGTCCTTGCACGTCTGGTCACCCGACTGGATCTGCTTCGTGGCGTAGGGCTGCGTACCGGGAGCGGGAGCCGGCTGGGCCTCCTGCTGGCGCTGCTGGGCCCACGCAACGGCGAACCCGTTGTTGAGCATCCCGCCGGGATAGAGCGTCGTGGCGGTCGCGTCGAGCACCGACAGCGGCGCGATCGCTTCGAGGTGCGGCGGTTGGAGCTGGGCGGTGAAGAGCTGGCTGATACCGCCGTAGGAGATGCCCATCATCCCGACCTTGTTGCCGAGCACCCACGACTGATGGGCGATCGTCTCGATCACGTCGTAGCCGTCGAGGCTCTGGAGCGGCTCGAAGAAGTCGAACGCGCCACCCGAGCACCCGGTCCCGCGCATGTTGACGTCGACCACTGCGAAGCCCATGAGGTTCGCAAGGACCGCGATGCCGTTCGTCGGTCCGGCCGGGTCCGCGTAGCCGTAGCCCGAGTACTCGATCAGCGTCGGGTAGGGAGGGGTGTAGCTCGTGTTCGCGGGGAAGGTCGGAAGGTGGATGGACGACGGAACACCAGGCTCCCCCGCCGGGCTGGTCGGCGGATGGACGTCGATCGCGAGCTTCGTGCCGTCGCGCGTCGTGAGGTAGGTGTAGCCGTTGTTCGGGATCGACTGGTTGTAGATGCCGGGATCCCACGGTGCCGCGGCGTTCGAATGAACCGTGAGCGGCGCCGACGCCGGACCGCTGGGGTCCAGTCGCACGCGATAACCGTCGCCGGGCGCCACGTTGCGAAACAGCGCACCACCGAGGGAGTCGGCATGCTGCGTGGAGACCGTCGTGCCTTGCTGCGTGAGGAGTGACACCTGCGCGTTCGGCGCCAGACCCGTCACGTACACCTGCTCGGCGCTGCCGACGGCCGTGAACGGCGGAGGCGGCGGCCCTCCGGTGGGGGTGCATCCGACCAACGCGAGAGCAACGAGCACGCCCGCCATGAGAGCAACGCTCCTCCCGGCCGGGCTACGCAGGACCTTCCCGTTCCGCATCCCGTGCACTGCCGCACTGCCCCCCAGGCTCGTCTCGCTCACCAACGGCGCCTCGCGTCGCGCCGGCGTGCCCCGACGGGGCACGCGCGCACGCGGGCCCCGCCGTCACACCCCACCAGCGTGTTCGCGTTCGGGCGGGCTCAAACATCGACCCGCGTGGACGGAGGGAGACGGCCTCAGGCGACGAGCTCGTCGATCGTCATGTCGTCGCCCGGCTCTGCACTCGTCGAGCCCAGGGTCGCCTGGGGACGGGACGGAAGGAGCAGTCCGGCCAGGAGCGCGCCCGCCAGCGCGATGACCCCCGTGACGCGCAGGCTGCCGGAGAAGCCGTGCAAGAACGCGCTGATCGCCGCATCGCTCAAGGCGTGGGCGGTCGCGTGGAAGCCGGCGTGCGTCAGATGTTGTGCCGTGACGAGCGCACCACCGAGCGAGCCTCTTGCGGCCTGTCGCGCAGCGGGTGAGAGGGCGTTCGGGAGGCGCGACGTCAGCCGATGCTCGAACAACGACGCCGCGATGCTGCCGATGACGGCCACGCCGAGCGCCTCGCCGAAGAGTCGGGTCGCGTCGTTGATGGCGGAGCCGACGCCGGCCTTCTCGGTCGGGACCGCGCCCATGATCGCTTCGGTCGCAGGAGCGGTGATCAACCCGACACCGCTGCCACCGACGACCATCTGGGCGACGAGCGTTGCATACGACGTCGACGCGGAGTTGCCTCCGATCCAGAGGAGCACCGCACCGAACAGCGCGAGGCCCGCGGCCACGACGGCCTTGTTCCCCAAGCGCACCGCGAGCTTCGTCCCGAGGACAGCGGCGACGGCGATCGACGCCGCGACGGGAAGGAGTCGGACTCCCGTCGCGAAGGGGCTGTAGCTCTTCACGAACTGGAAGTACTGGGTGATGAGGAACGAGAAGCCTGTCAGCGTGAAGAACGCGATCGTGATCGATCCGCTCGCGGCGGTGAAGCGCGCGTTCCGGAAGAGGGAGACGTCCAGCATCGGCCGGGCGGTTCGGCTCTCGACGTTGACGAAGAGGACCAGGGTGCCGATACCGGCGGCGATCGTCGCGAACGTCGGGGCCGAGCTCCATCCCCAGTTCGGGGCCTGGATGATCCCGAGGACGAGCAGCGCCATCCCCGCGGTCGACAGCGCGAGTCCCCGCGCGTCGATCGGGGGCGCCGAAGGATCGCGCGATGTCGGGACGGCCCAAGCGACCAAGCCGGCCACAACAGCCGCGACGGGCACCATGAAGAGGAACACGCTCCCCCACCAGAACTGCTCGAGCAGCCAGCCACCGACGATGGGTCCTGTCGCGACACCGACGCCTGTGGTCGCGCCCCAGAGCCCGATCGCCTGTGCGCGCTCCTTGCGCTCCGTGAAGATGTTCGCGATGAGCGACAGCGTCGAGGGAAAGATCGCGGCTGCGCCCATCCCCATCACGACCCGCGCGGCGATCAGTTGATTCGCCGTTGTGCAGAGCGTGCCGGCCATGCTCCCGAGCCCGAAGATCCCGAGCCCCACGATGAGCGTTCCCTTGCGACCGACGCGGTCGCTCAGGCTTCCGGCGGCGAGGATCAGCGCGGCGAAGACGAGGGTGTAGGCGTCGACGACCCATTGCAGCTTCGTGGTCGTCGCTCCGAGCTCGCGCACGAGGCTCGGCAGCGCCACGTTGACGATGGTCACGTCGATGTTGATGATCAACGCGGCCAAGCAGAGTGCCAGCAGGATCAGCGGCTTCTTCGTACGCATCGGTCTTCCTCTTCCATCTCGGGTCGGTGTGGCGCAGGCGTCATCCGATCGACGAACGACGAGGGCCCGGATCGACATCCGCCCGCGCCCCACCGGGCGGGCTCAGGCGGACACGCCCTCGTCGACGCTCGTCAGCTCACCCACCTCGACTCCGCCACCGCGTGAGACGAGCGGGCAGTCCTTCGCGATCGCGAGCGCGGCGTCGAGGTCGTCGGCGTCGACGAGCGAATAGCCACCGAGGACGGTGTCGTTCGTCGCACCGACCGTCTCCCGTGTGAACACCGGTTCGCCCATGGCGACGAGATGGCCGCCCATGGCGGCGAAGAACGCCTTCCACTCGGCGACGGCCTCGGGCGTGCCGGGCGCGTACTGCGTCGGCGCCCGATAGGTGAACAAGAACGATGCCATGTCGGTCTCCTTGGTCGGGTCGATGTCGGATCGCCCGTGTCGACACCGGACCGGTCGCGAATTGGGCGCGCTCGGCGCGCCCAATTCGCGGCTCGGGCGGTGTCAGTACCGGTGGAGAGACCGTGATGCGAGGCTGGTGTGGTGACGAACGACCTGATCATTCGAGCTCGAGCCGGGGACGGCGCGGCCTTCCGCGAGCTCGTGGCGCCCTACGAGCGGGAGCTGGAGATCCACTGCTACCGGTTCCTCGGTTCCGCGGCCGACGCGCAGGACGCGTTGCAGGAGACACTGCTCGCCGCGTGGCAAGGACTCGGTGGCTTCGAGGAACGATCCTCGATCCGGACGTGGCTGTACCGCGTCGCGACGAGTCGTTGCCTGAACGCCTTGCGCTCCCGTAAACGGCGCCGGCGGGCGTCGGAGCCGCCGCCCGACTTCGACCCGCCCGAGCCCACCCGGCTGCTCGACGTCGGATGGCTCGAGCCGTACCCGGATCTGCTCCTCGAAGGTGTGACCGACGACGCGCCGGGCCCGGACGCACGCTACGAGATGCACGAGGCCGTTTCGCTCGCCTTCGTCACCGCGCTGCAGTTGTTGCCACCGCGCCAGCGCGCCGTGCTCATCCTGCGTGACGTGCTCGGCTTCCATGCCGCCGAGGTCGCGGAGATGCTCGACATCACGGAGCAGTCCGCGTCGAGCGCGCTCAAACGCGCCCGCTCCACGCTCCAGGCCCAGCTCCCATCGGTCGACGCCGACCGACCGCCCGGACCGGAATCACCCGAGGAGCGGGCCCTCGTCGCGCAGCTCGCGCACGCGCTCGAGACGAGCGACGTCGACGAGCTCGTCGGGCTGCTCACCGACGACGTGCTGCTCCGGATGCCCCCGATGCCGCTCGAGTACCAGGGGCGCGATCTCGCCGGACGGTTCTTCGGGACCGTTGCGTTCCGCAACGACCGCCGCTACCACGTCGTCGTCACACGGGCGAACGGGCAACCCGCGTTCGGCCTGTACCTGCACGATCCGCGCGGCGGCATCCTGCACGCGAACGGACTCATGGTCGTGACCCTCCGCGGGGACCGCGTCAGCGCGCTGACGCGGTTCGAGAACGGCGTGCTGGCACGGTTCGGCCTGCCGCGAACGCTCCCCGACGACACGACCGGGTGACGGCGCCGAGCTCAGGAACCTGTCCGTGAGCTCGTGTACGGCGTCATGTCGATGCCGGGATACCGGACAGCGACGTCGGCGAGCGTCTGGCTGTTCCAGTAGTCGTCGCCGGGACGCGGGAAGCCGAACAGGTCGCGCTCGCGAACGCTGCACTGCGGGATGAGCTTGGCCCAACGGTTCGGGGCCTGCTTCGGCCATGCCATCTTTCCGCCCCACGTCGTCCCTCGCGCTTGGTAGTCGGCGAGCAGCGAGAACCGCGAGCGGGCGGCAGCCGCGAAGTTCGACCCCCGGTGCAGGATGTCGGTCCGGTAGATGAGCAGGCTTCCGGCCGGGCCGGCTGCGGCGATCTCCGCGTCTGCGTGCGCGCCGGGCTCGAGGTACAGCGGTGTGAACGGGATGTCCTTGCCGTCCTCGTACGGCACGATGCGCGTCGGCCCGTCGTCGACCGTGACGTCGGAGAGGTAGATGAACGTCGTCATCTGGCGGTATCGGCCGTCGAGGCGCGGGACGACGAGGCTGTGGCTGCCGTAGTCGCGATGGAGCGGTTGGTCGTAGTCGACGGCACCCGCGTACTTCGCCCACAGCTCGACCTTGTAGAGGTGGAGCTCGGTGGTCCCGAGGAAGCGTTCCGCCGCGTCGACGAGATCGGGATGGAAAGCGAGGCGATTGAGATCCCAGGACCGGTACGGGAACTCCTCGACCCCGGCGAACTGGCTCTGCGCGTACTGCGGGTAGCGCGCCGGGTCGGCGAAGTAGTCGTCGGGTCGCGGGAAGTGGAGCCAGAGCGCGTCCCGCGCGGCGCGCAGCTCGTCGTCCGTGAGGAAGTTCTCGAGCAGCGCGTACCCGTGCTCGCGCAGCTCGTCGAGCGTGGAATCGGGGACCTGCACGCCCCGGACTGTACGACGCTCCGTGCGCCGATGTCCGCGCCCCGTGCCGACCCCGCGCGACGCGCGTACGCTGCGAGCATGCGCGCGGTGCAGTTCGACATGGCGGATCCCACGTTCCCGGCATCCCTCGTCGATCTGCCCGAGCCGGCGCTGCCGTCCGACGCGTGGGCGCGCGTCGCGGTGTCGGTCGGCGGCATCTGCGGGAGCGACCTCCACCTCTTCGCGCACAACACGGGGCCGTCACCGACGCTGGTCGGCACGGGCGCCGCGTTCCCGTTCGTGCTCGGCCACGAGATCGCGGGGCACGTGGTCGAGGCCGGTCCGCAGTGCCCAGTCCCGGTCGGGACGCGTGTCGCCGTCGACCCGTGCATCCCGTGCGCGCCGCGCGGCATAGAACCTCCGTGCGAGAACTGCGCGCGGGGTTGGACGTCGTCGTGTCTCTCGCTCGACAGCCGCATCGTGAGCGGCGGACGGTCGCTCGGCTTCACACAGGACCTCGGAGGCGGCTGGGCCGAACAGGTGCTCGCGCACGCGTCGATGCTGCATGCGATTCCCGACGCGGTCGCGGATCGGGGCGCGTGCCTGCACGAGCCGGTCTCGATCGCGTGCCACGGGATCCTGCGCGCGCCGCCTCGCGACGGCGAGCCCGTGCTCGTCGTCGGTGCCGGCATCATCGGTCTCGCGACGCTCGCCGCGCTGCGGGGACTGTTCCCCTCCTGCCCGGTGACCGTGGTCGCGCGCCACCCGCACCAGGCCGCCGCCGCGGCCGCGTGCGGCGCCGAGCACGTCGTGCACAGCGATCCCGCGAGCGCGCACTTCGAGGAGCTGGCGAGGATCAGCGGTGCACGGGTGGTCGGCCGGAAGTCGAACCTCATGCTCATGGGCGGCTTTCCGTACGTCGTCGAGGCGGTCGGCGCTCCCCGATCCGTGACCGAGGCGCTCCGCGCCGTCGCGCACCGCGGCACCGTCCTGCTGCTCGGCGCGGCCGGTGTGAGCGAGGTCGACCTGACCCCGGTCTGGTACAAGGAGGCCGCGCTCGTCGGCGCGATCGACCACACCGTCGACGCCGGGTCCGCGCCGGGGTTGGCGGGCGCGCCGGACCAGCACTCGGTCGTCCGGGCGCTCGAGGTGCTCGCCGCCGGGCTGCTCCCCGACGACGTCGTGGTCACCCACGAGTTCCCGCTCGACGGGTACCGGACCGCGGTCGACACCGCGATCGACCGCGGCGGCGCGCACGCGATCAAGGTCGTCTTCCGCCCCTGAACCGCGGTCGTCCGCACTCAAGGTGGACGCCCGCGCCTGTCGACACTCTTCGGGACCGTTCGATCGACGGAGAGATGTCGTGCTCGTCACACCACGGCGCCTCGTCGCATGCGCGCTCGTGGCGGGCGCGCTGACGGCAGGCGCGGCCTGCCTCGACCCGATCGCGCCGCCGCGACCGCCCGCACCGCCCACCCCGAGCTCACCGTCCGGGCTCGCGATGCCGGTGGGCGACCTTCCGGGGTGGCACCAGGTGTTCGCCGACGACTTCGTGCGCAGCGTGCCGGTCGGGAGGTTCCCGGCCGCCGTCGCCGACACGTGGTGGGCGTACCCCGACGGGTGGCCCGACACGACCGGCAAGGGCACGTACATGCCGTCCAAGGTCGTGAGCTTCGCGAACGGCATGATGGATCTCCGGTTGCACACCGAGCACGGCGTCGCGATGGTGGCCGCACCCGTGCCCCGTGTTCCGGGCGCGCCGGGCCCGGATGGCGGCCTGCTCTACGGCCGGTACGCGGTCCGCTTCCGAGCCGACCCCGTGCCCTGCTACAAGACCGCGTGGCTGCTGTGGCCGGACAGCGAGATCTGGCCGCGCGACGGCGAGATCGACTTCCCCGAGGGTCGCTTGACGGGCACCATCTCCGCGTTCCTCCACCGTCAGGGCGCGGTGTCGGGGTCCGACCAGGATGCCTTCGACGTCCCGGCGACGTACGCGCAGTGGCACACCGCGGTGATCGAGTGGACGCCGACCATGACGCGGTTCCTCCTCGACGGGGAGACGGTCGGGACCTCGACCAGCAGGATCCCGAACACACCGATGCACTGGGTGCTGCAGACCGAGACCGGAACCGACGGCTGCGTCCCACCCGCATCCGCGGTCGGCCACGTCCAGATCGACTGGGTGACCGTCTCGACCCGTCGCTGAGGTCGCCGATCCGCGGGCAACGGATTCGGAGTCAGCGACTGGTGTTCGCGGAGGTGATCTGGAGCTGTTGGGTGAGCCAGTTGAGCCGCGCGCGCATGGATCCCATGACGCTGTCGAGCGTCGCGAACTGGCGCTGGAGAGTCGCCTGGTAATCGGTGACGTGACGTTGCAAGCGCGTGATCTGCGCCGCCATGTCGTCGATCGTCGATTGGAGCCCGACGTGGGCCGAGGTGAAGGCACCCGTGACACCGTCGGTCGCGTTCGCGGCGACGAACCCGAGGCGCGCCGCGACACCGGGCGTGTACGTGACGGTGCCGAGGTCGCCGGTCGCCGCTGACGCGACCGCGACCGTGAACCCGGGGATCACGGTGTCACTCGCGTCGACGGTGAGGAACTGCCCCGATCCCTTGGCGGCGCGGCCGTCGATCGTCCCGTGGACGTCGCTGCCGTAGAACGTCTGCCAGGTGTCGGCGATACTGACGATGCCCGTCTGGCCGGGTCCGACCGCGGAGCTTCGGACCTGGAAGGTGGTCGCGGAACCGAAGGCGTCGGAGCGCACCGCAAGCGCGCCGTTCTCGACGGTAACGGTGAGCGCCATGCTCTGGGCGCGCAGCGCGTTCGTCAGGCCCGTGGCGATCGACGACATCGACTCGCCCGCCGATGCGCTGTACGACGCCTGGGCGCCCGCGTAGAGGAGGTCGATGGTCTCGGCGCCGCTGACGCCGTTTGCCGCGGTGCCCGTGGCAGTCGCCTGGGTCGCGGGCTGGGTGATGGCGACCTGGTAAGTACCGCCGGCGTCGCGTTCACCGGCGCGCTGAAACGCCACCGCACCGTTGGTCGCGCTCCCCTGCTGGACGAAGAGCTTCATGACCGCGGCGGGATCGACCCGGTACGCGGCCAGGAACTTGGCGCGGTCGAAGGTGACGTCGCCGTCCTTGTCGGTCGCGAGGCCGGCGAGTCCGGCGCTCCCGAGGGCACTCGTCGAGACGGATCCGGTGATCGCCCGCAGGAGCCGGTCGGTCTGCATGCGGACGGTGAAGTTCCCGAGCAGTGGCGCCGCCGTCTTCGTCGAGGCGTCGTAGCTGGTCTGCAGCCGGATCATCTGCAGCGCGTCGTTGGCCGCGGTTGCGAGAGTCTGGACCATGTCGGCGAGATGGTCGGCATCGCGCTCGACGGTGACGTTGACCGCCGTGCTCGTCGGCGCGAGCAGTGTCAGTGACAGGCCGGGTACGAGCTCGGTGATCGAGTTCGAGTGCGACGTCACCTGGAAGGCGCCGGCTCCCGAGCCGACCGTGACCTGGGCGTCGGCCGGCTCGGTGAGCACGACGAGATTGCCCAACCCGACGAACGCGTGCGCATCGACGTTCACGTCGCTCGCGCTGCCGGTGGTCGTCGACGCGAGCTGGAGGCGGTACGTGCTGTCGCCGACCTTCACGGCGGTGGCGCTGACGCCTGCGTTCGCGGCGTTGATCGCGTTGACGACTCCACTGAGCGAGCCGTCGCCGATCGCGACCTGCGTGGCCGTGATCGAGCCCGCACGCAGACCACCCGACAGCGTCGCGGTGATCGTGCCACCGTTCGCACCCAACGCGACGACGGCGCCCGGCGTCGCGTCGGTCACCGTGGTCGCGACGCCGTCGACGGTGACCACGCCGTCGACACCGGTCACCGCGGTGACGTCGGTCGCGAGACCGAGATCGGTCAGGGCACTTCCGCCGGTCACCTGGATGGAGGCGTGGCTGCCCTCGCGGCTCGTGGCCAGCACGAGCGCGCCGGAGCCGTCGACGGAGGCCGCCACGGTTCCCCCGGCCGCGGACTGCAACGCCGCCGCGAGCGCGGTCCGCGTGTAGGTCCCGGCCGCCAGGGTGAGCGTGCGAGCTTGGCCGTCGACGACCACCTGGAGCGCGTCGTTGACGCCGGCCGTCACCGTCGTCGTCGCGGCGAGGGGAACATCGTCGGCGCCCGAGTTGCGGACCGCGGCCGCGGACGCCTGCGTGACCGTGACGGTGTGCGCGCCAGCGGTCAGACCGGAGTCGGAGCCGAGTGTCGCGATCCCGAGCGCGCTTCCGCCCTTCGCGAGGAGCATCGGACCCGTCGCGATCGTCGTGCTCGTCGATGCGACGGTGTTCGCCGACCGCACCGCGCCGGCCGCCGCCAGATGGTCGACCGTGAAGCTGATCGACCCGGTGAGCGCGTTCGACCCCGCCGACGCGACGACGGCCGCCGGGTTCGACGACGTCGCCGAGAACACCGACCACGCCGTGGCCTTCGCCAACGCGCTTGCCGCGGTCTGCACCGCGCTGAACCGTCCGGCGACCGCGTCGATCGCCGCCATCTGCGTCCGCTGCGTCTGTTGACGCGCGAGCAGCTGCTGCACAGGTCCATTCTCGACCTGCACAAGCTGCTGGATCATCGAGCTGACGTCGAGGTTGTTCCCGATCCCCAATCCCGGGATCGCGATTCCGCTGATGGAAGCCAACCCATTCCTCCGGTGACCGCCGCGTTCACCGACCACCTCCAGAGACGTCACACTGCGACGCCTCGAGGCTGGGAGCCGGCGCGGCTCCGTCACCGGAGACCAACGCCACCCCACACATCCCATCGGACAACGGCGCCACTTGCTGAGGAGTCGGAGGCTCGATCGGTGCGGGCCTGACCCGAGCACGCGACCGTCCTCGAACGGCGACGCGGTGGCAACCGCACAGCACCGATCACGCGTCGATGATCGGCTGTTCGTCAACGACGCGCTGGAGAAGGTCACGTGTCCGCTGGGTCATGCCGAGACCGTCGGTTCGCGGCCATTGCTCGATCTCGCGCTGCGCGAACTCCGACCACTCGATCATGAGCGACAGCAGGTCCCGGGTGAACACCGCCACGAGCGCGCTGATGTGGAGTCGCTCGGGGAACGGTGCTTCCCCGCCGAGCCACGCCTCGACGAGTGCCATCCCCTCGGCGTAGCGCCGGTGGAGGTCGCTTCGGGTGTGCGCGAGCGTGGAGAGAACCGCGTTCTTGTCGGTCGCATCGGCATAGAACAGCCGGAGGACGGCCTCGAACTCGAGTTGCGGCGCGGCCGGCTCACTCTCGAGCCAGTGCTGCAGGGCCCGCCGACCGGCGGCCGTGATCCGGTACACCTGACGCGTGCGAACCGGGCCGGCCGGCGCTTCGGTGACACGCGCGAAGCCCAACCGCACGAGCCGTTTCGGTTCGGCATAGAGGTGGCTCTCGGATTTCGGCCACGCGTACCGAAGGCTCCGCTTCGCCTGGTGAGTGAGCTCGTACGCGCTCCACGGCTTGATGTTGAGCAGTCCGAGAATCGCAAACGACGTGGTCGTGAGTTCGGCCATGGCCCTTGACACTACTCCAGGGTGGAGTAGTGTGCGTAGTACTCCAGAATGGAGCAGTGGAGCAACTCGACCGAAGACGAGTTCGACAGAGACTGCGAGGTGGTCGCCATGGATCCTGAGCTCGAAGCGTTCATCCCGTCGTTTCCGCCTGCCGACCTGACCGATCCCGTCATCGCGCGCGAGCACCTCGCCGAGCTGAGCCGCGCGGCGGCGATGCCCGACACGACGCACCTCGAGATCGAAGACCGCACGGTGCCGGCGGACCCGGAGGTGGCGGTGCGGATCTACCGCCCGCAGCATGCGCACGGCGCGATCGTCTGGCTGCACGGCGGCGGATTCGTCATGGGTGACCTCGAGACCGAGCACCCGTGGGCGGTCCGCGTCGCGCACGGCTCGGGCGCCGTGGTCATCTCGGTGGGCTACCGCCGGGCGCCGGAGCATCCGTTCCCGGCCGCGCTCGACGACGCGTGCGCCGTGCTCGCCTGGACGGCCGAGCACTCGGCCGAGCTCGGCATCGACCCGGAGCGGATCGCGGCCGGCGGCCACGCGGCCGGTGCGGGACTGGCAGCCGCGATGGCGTTGCGCTCACGAGACGAGCACGGGCCGACGATCCATTTCCAGCTGCTCAACCAGCCCGAGTTGGACGACCGGCAGGAGACGTGGTCGGCCCGACACTTCACCGAGACGCCGTTCATGACACGCGACAAGGTCGCGACATCGTGGCGGCACTACCTGGGCTCCGCGTCCGCGACGCCCTACGCGGCACCGGCCCGGGCCACCGACCTCTCCGGCCTGCCGCCGGCCTACATCGCCACCGCGGAGTTCGACCCGAACCGCGACGAAGGCATCGACTACGGGTTCCGCCTGCTGCGCGCGGGCGTGCCGGTCGAGATGCACCAATGGCTGGGTACGTTCCACGGCTCGCAGGCCGTCCTGTCCGCCGAGGTGTCGCGGCTGCAGTTCGACGAGCTGTACGCCGTCCTGCGACGGGCGCTGGCCAACTGAGCCTGGCGTCTCGCGCCGAGCGCGTCATTGCGATCTGCGCGCGGCTGAGCCTCGCTCTCGTGACCGCGACATCTCGACCGAAGCGCTGATAACGGCACGGCGCGCAGCGGCCGGCCGCGACGGGGCGCTGTCCACGCGCGGTTCTGATCGGCCCGCCACAGCGGCAACAACACGAGCAGTGATCGCCCTCTGAAAGGAACGTCATGAACGCAGCGTTTGCAAGCCTCAGCCGCGACTTCGGCGGCGACATCATCGAGCCGGGCGACGCAGAGTACGACTCGGCGCGTCGCTCGTTGTTCGCCTCGGGGATGCCGCGCTACGTGCTGCGGCCCCGGAACGTCGAAGACGTTCGAATCGCCGTGCGAACCGCGGCTCGCTCGGACCTCGTGCTCTCCGTGCGAGGCGGCGGGCATGGCTTTCCGGGGTTCGGTACGAACGACGGCGGCGTCGTGATCGACCTCGGCCAGCTCGGCGATGTGGAGATCGTCGACAACGACCAGCACCTGGTGCGGGTCGGCGGCGGGGCCACCTGGGGGCGGGTTGCTGCTGCCTTGGCGCCGCACGGGCTTGCCATCTCATCCGGTGACAGCAAGAGCGTCGGTGTCGGTGGCCTGACGTTGACGGGCGGCATCGGCTGGAAGGTCAGGAAGTACGGACTAGCACTCGACAACCTCGTTGCCGCTGAAGTGGCGCTTGCCGACGGAACCGTGGTGCGGGCGAGCGCGACGGAGAACCCGGAGCTGTTCTGGGCCCTTCGGGGTGGCGGCGGCAATTTCGGCATTGTGACGTCATTCGAGTTCGCGGCACATCCGACGACCGACGTCTTCTACGGCACGATCGCGTTTCCGGCGTCGGAGGCGGCCGGCGTGCTGCAGGGCTGGGCCGACTACCTCCGCGACGCTCACGACGAGCTCACCTCAGTGGTGGATCTCGCGAATCCGCCGGCTGGCGGACCGCAAGCTCCGCTCGAGGTCTCCGTGGTGTACGACGGGAACGATCCCGAGCTCGCCGCCGACGCGATCGACCCGATCCGTCGCCTCGGCACGGTGATCGACGACGACGTCGCGCTGACTCCCTACGCGGACACGCTCGCGGATGGCGCGTCCCCGCCGCCCGGCATCCACATCGTGGCGCGCAGCGCCTTCGTCGAAAAGGAATGGGTGCCGGAGGTGCTCCAGACCGTTGCCGAGGTGGCGGGGTCGACGGCGTCACCCGTCATCGGCCTACGCAGCGTCAGCGGTGCGGTCTCGCGCGTCCCCAACCACGCCACCGCCTACGCGCACCGGCAGGCGGAGTTGGTGCTCATGACGCTGACCGCGGGTCCGAAGCCGGTCGTCGAGGCGGCTGCGCCAGCCTTGGATGCAGTGTGGGCAAGACTCGCGCCGCACGTCAACGGTGCGTACGCAAACTTCCTGTCCTCCGCCACCGAGGCGGATGTCGCAGCGGCCTACCCACCGGAGACCTTCCGGCGGCTCACGGCGGTGAAGCGCCGGTACGACCCCGGCAACCTCTTCGATCGCAACCACAACGTTCGGCCCTCCCTGTCCCGACTGGACCGCGCGCGCCGCGCAGGATCGGTCAGCTCGTCGGCGGCCACGGGCACGGCGCAGACACCCGACCGGGCCGCGTCATGACACCGGCGACATCACCGACGGAGCGACCCCCGGCGACCCCCGTGCACGACCGTTGACGAGATCGGCGACCGCGTCGAGCAGGTCCGCCGCGGAGACGGCGCGATCGTCCGCCGCGGCCCATCGCAGCTGCGGCGGGATCGCGCCCGCTCGGAGCGCCGCCTTCACGGCGCGACGTATCGGTGGCGGCAGCGGGAAGAACTCATCCTCGGTTCGCGCGGACACGGTCTCGACCGTCGCGCCCACCGCCAGACGGTCGACGACTCGGCACAGCGCGTCCTCAGGCGCCGACGCGCCCGACGTGACCCCGACGCGGCCGACGCTGACGGCCGGGAGCTCGTCGGCGTCGTCGACCCGCACGACGACGGGGCAGCCGGCGCGTTCCGCGACATCTGTGAGCGCGCGCGTGTTCGCCGACGTGTCCGACCCAACGACGACCATCGCGTCACACGATCCTGCGACGTCGCGGACCGCCTGCTGCCGATTCGTCGTCGCGTAACAGATATCGGCGCGCTGCGGTGTCCACACCTGGCCGGCACGCGCACGCACGGCACGCTCGACCGCGCGCCACTCGTCGACTGCGAGCGTCGTCTGCGCCAGCAGCGCTACCGGTCGCGTGTCATCCCACACGATCCCATCGACGTCGCGGGCGCTCTCGACCAGTCGAACATCGCCGGGCCTCACGCCGAGCGCTCCGACGGTCTCGTCATGGCCGTCGTGACCGACGTAGACCAGGTCGTAGCCGAACTGGGCGCGGACCCGCATCTCCTGGTGCACCTTGGCAACGAGCGGGCACACGGCGTCCACGACGACCGCAGCTTCGCGGGCAACCCGCGCCGCCGCACGTGGTGCCGTTCCGTGCGCACTGAGCATCACCGTCGCGCCCTGAGGAACGTCGGTCACGTCGCCGACGAACACGACCCCGAGGTCACGGAAGCGACGTGCGACGGTGCGGTTGTGCACAACCTCGTGGACGCAATACACGGGCGGCGGATGGAGCACGACCATCCACGCGAGCGCCTTCACCGCGGCTTCCACACCGGCGCAGAAACCCCGCGGCTCGATCAGCAGGACACGGTCGGCTCGCATGCCGGATGAGTTTAGTGCTAAACAGAGTGCAGTCCAGTTCGCCCCATGAGGAGCTCCGTCATGCCGACCGCGACGTCTGCCGGCGTCATCGCCCCGAGATGCCCGTCTGGCACGGTGCTCGAAGTGCCCGCCCGGCGCGTCCACGCGCGCCTGGCGGTCTTCCTGCGCGAGCGCACCGAGCACTGGCAGCACCACGACGCCGCGCTCGGCGCGCTGCACGACACGCTGCGCGAGTTCGTGCTCGGCGGGGGCAAGCGTCTCCGCCCCGCGTTCTGCCACTGGGGCCTGGTCGGCGCGGGCGGCGATCCCGACGATCCCGACGCCGCCGCGGTCGGCGCCGCGCTCGAGCTGCTCCACGGCTTCGCACTCCTGCACGACGACGTGATGGACGGGTCGGTGAGCCGGCGGGGACGACCGGCCGTCCACGTGACGCTCGCCGCCGAACACGCGGCGCGGGGTTGGGCCGGGGAATCTCGCCGCTTCGGCGAGGGTCTCGCGGTGCTCGTCGGAGATCTCGCGTTCGCGTACGCGGACGTTCTTCTGCGCGACGTCGCTCCCGCGGCGCGCGCCGTGTGGGCGGACCTCCGCGTCGAGCTCACGATGGGTCAGTACCTCGACGTCACGGGCGCGGCGCTCGGCGACCGGGCGCCGGCCCATGCCCGGCGCATCGCGCGCTTCAAGTCCGGGCTCTACACGGTCGAGCGCCCGCTCCATCTCGGAGCCGCGCTCGCCGGCCGGTTGACAGCGCTCGCGCCCGCGTACTCCGCGTACGGCGCGCCCCTCGGCGAGGCGTTCCAGCTCCGCGACGACCTCCTCGGCGTGTACGGCGACCCGGCGACGACGGGAAAGCCCGTCGGTGAAGACCTGCGCGAAGGCAAGCCGACACTCCTCCTCGCGCTCGCGACGCAGCAGTGCCCGTCGACGGCCGGCGCGCTCCTCGAACGGGTGGGGAGCGCGGATCTTCGTGCCGACGAGATCGACGACCTCCGGACGCTGTTCGAGGCCTGCGGCGCGCGCCGCAGTGTCGAGACGGCCATCGAACGCAGCGTGGAACAGGCGATCGACGCGCTGCGCACGGCACCGATCGTCGACGAGGCGCGGCAGGCGCTGCGCGACCTCGCGGTCGTGGCGGCGTGGCGGGACTCGTGACCGTCCGCCGGGCCGCGGACGGCGTGCTCCCCAAGCGCGTGGTCGTCGTCGGAGCCGGGCTCGGTGGGCTGGCCGCGGCGTGCCACCTCGCCGGTCGCGGCCACGACGTCACGGTCGTGGAGCGCGACGCCGTACCGGGCGGACGCGCGGGGCGTCTCGAGCTCGCCGGATACCGGTTCGACACCGGGCCGACCGTGTTCACGATGCCGGAGATCCTGGACGCGACGTTCGGCGCCGCAGGGTTCGAGACACACGAGTTCGTCGAGCTCGCTCCCGTCGACCCCGTGTACCGCGCCACCTTCGCCGACGGCAGCACGGTCAACGTCCGTCGCGACCGCGAGGCGATGGTCGAGGAGATCCGTTCAGTGTGCGGAGCGCGCGACGCGGCTGCGTTCGACGGCTTCTGCGACTGGCTCCGCGAGCTGTACCACGTCGAGATGACACACTTCATCGACCGCAACTACGACTCCGTGCTGGATCTCGCGCGCCCTGTCGCACCGCTCGTCGCGCTGATGCGCCTGGGAGGGCTCGGCAAGCTCGCCGCGCGCGTAGCGCGGACGTTCACCGACGATCGGCTCCGGCGGCTCTTCAGCTTCCAAGCGATGTACGCGGGACTCGCGCCCTATCAGGCACTCGCGCTCTTCGGGATCATCACCTACATGGACACGGTGCGAGGCGTCTTCTTCCCGCGCGGCGGCATGCACGCGATCCCGACCGGGCTCGCTGCGGCGGCCGAGAAGGCGGGCGTGCGCTTCCGCTACTCGGCGCCGGTCGAGCGGGTGCTCCTGGAGCGCGACACGTCCGGCCCGGTGCGGGGCGTCCGCCTCCGGTCGGGAGAATCGCTACGCGCCGACGCCGTCGTGTGCAACGTCGATCTGCCGGTGGCGTACCGCACGCTGCTGCCCGGCACCGGTGTGCCGCGCCGTGCGCGAACGGGTCGGTACTCGCCGTCCGCGCTCGTGTGGCACGCGGGCGTCCGCGGGACGCCGCCCGCGGAGGCGGCCCACCACAACATCCACTTCGGGCGCGCGTGGAACGAGTCATTCCGCGCGCTCATCGACGAGGGTCGCCGGATGCCCGACCCGTCCGTGCTCGTCACCCTCCCGACACACGGCGATCGGTCGCTCGCGCCCGAGGGACGCACCGTGCTCTACGGGCTCGAGCCGGTCCCGAACCTCGACGGGCGCGTCCGCTGGGACGCCGAGCGGTCTCGCGCGCGCGACGAGCTCGTCGCGCGCATCGCCGCACACGGCTACCCGACCGATGTCGAGGTGGAGCAGCTCGTCGACCCGAGCGACTGGGAGCGGCTCGGGATGGAGCGCGGTACGCCGTTCGCGCTCGCGCACCGGTTCCGCCAGTCGGGACCGTTGCGTCCCGGCAACGTGAACCGGCGCGTGCCCGGTCTCGTGTTCGTCGGCTCTGGAACCGTCCCGGGCGTCGGGGTCCCGATGGTGCTGCTGTCGGGACGCCTCGCCGCTGAGCGCGTGGACCGCATGGAGCGCGCCGCATGAACGCCGACCGTGCGGCCTACGCGCGCTGCCGCCGCATCAACCGCGTCCACGGCACCACCTACTACTGGGCAACACAGCTCCTGCCAAGGGCGAAGCGGCCCCACGTCCACGCGGTCTACGCGTTCTGCCGGTACGCGGACGACATCGTCGACGACCTCGGCCCGAGGTCGACCGACGCCCGGCGGGGCGCGCTCGACGCCTTCGAGAGTCGCTTCTTCGCCGATCTCGACGCCGGCTGCTCCGACGATCTGCTGCTGCGAGCCGTCGTCCGCACCGCCCGGCTCTACGGCATCGGGCACGACGCGTTCCGCCGGTTCCTGTCGTCGATGCGCGCCGACCTGACCGTCGGCCGGTACGACTCCTGGGACGACCTGTGCACCTACATGGACGGCTCGGCTGCTGTGATCGGGGAGATGATGCTGCCCATCCTCGAGCCGATGAGTACCGACGCGATCCCCCCGGCGCGCGACCTCGGCCTCGCGTTCCAGCTCACCAACTTCCTGCGTGACGTCGGGGAGGACCTCGGACGCGATCGCGTGTACCTCCCCCGACACGACCTGGAGCGCTTCGGGGCGGACCCCTGGCTTCGCCGGGTCACACCCGCGTGGCGTGACGTGATGTCGTTCGAGATCGCGCGGGCGCGACGGCTGTACGTGTCGGCCGACCGTGGCATCGCCATGCTGCCTCCGCGCGCGGCGCGGTGCATCGGCGCGGCGCGATCGCTCTACTCGCGCATCCTCGACGAGATCGAGGCCGCCGACTACGACGTCTTCTCACAGCGGGCCCGCGTCCCGACGTCCGTCAAGCTCCTCACCGTCGCGTCGGCGTGGGCGGCGGGCGCACCGCCTGGCGCGCCCGCCGCATCGCGACTGACGGGCGCCAGAAAGCCGTAGGGCGGACCGTTCGACGCGTGATGTGCCCGGTGCGCGACCGCGATCGCGCGGAGATATCGACCGCGCACGAACGGCACGCCGGTCAGGCGACCGTGGAGGCATACGTCGTGGACGAGCACGTACGCCGCGCCGTAGGCGGTGACCCCCGACCCGATCGCGAGCAGCACACGCCAGCGTGGGCGCGCCGACCCGACCGCCATCGCGCCGAGCGCCGCCCCGGCGAACACCGTCGGGTAGCGGTCGTTGGGCTGCAATCCGCCCCCGGGGCGCGCGTGATGGCTCCGGTGCCAGCTCCAACCACGCCGGTGCATCACGAACCGATGGGCCAGCGCGGCGACGGGCTCCATTGCGACGGCTGCGGCGGCCGCGACGGCGAGGGAACGCGCCTTCATCCCACGGACTCCTTCTCGCGGTGGCCGCTGTGCGCGAGCACGCGCAGCAGCCGGCTCCGGTTGTAGCGCTGCACCACGATGCACGGTGCGTTCGCCGCGACCGCGTATGCCACCATCGCGACCGCCAGCGGCGCCGGATTCCAGAGCGCGAACACCGGCGCCAGCCCGGCGACGGCCCAGTGCACGAGC
Organism: Acidimicrobiia bacterium; assembly: GCA_036558745.1. Lineage (GTDB taxonomy): Bacteria > Actinomycetota > Acidimicrobiia > IMCC26256 > JAMXLJ01 > JAMXLJ01. Next base: position 64,243 of record DATBEZ010000091.1, on the reverse strand, counting down.
TCGGCGCGACGGGTCTCCTCCACGAGGGTGCGCAGTGACGCGGGATCCCTCGCGACGAGGTCCCGTTTCGCGACGCCGCCGCGGAACACCGCTCCCGCGTCCGGCAGGACTCGCTTCCAGCGCCGGATCCGCAAGCGTTCGTACACACGGCCGTCGCGCTCCCACGGATGAAGGCGCGTGAGCACGTTGTCGTCGGCCAGCGAAGCGCGCGGCAGCCGGTGCGCCCCGTAGCCCACGGCGGTCCCCCACAGCGCCCACGCCAAAGCGTCGAGCCCGACGGTGACGAGCGACGCCTTCACGACCGGCCTGCGGGAACCACACGCCCGCGCCAACTCACGGGACGTCGAGCCACGACGAGCAGCGCCGCACGCGCGAAGAAGACGACGAACGCGACGAGCGGCACGACGAAGAACACCGCGGTCCCGGCACCGAAGCGTCCGACCCGACGCATCAGCACGAACGCCTGCGCGGCATATGCGAGGTACGCGACGAGCGCGGCCAGCGACCCCGCAGTCGCTCGGCCGGCCACGAGCGACGGGGCGCCGCCGGTCACGAACGTGGACGCGGCGAGGGCGCCGGTGATCCACGCCACCGCGACCGCGAGGCGCGCCGGGGCTAAGGAGCCGGCGCCTGCCAGCAGGTTCTTGCTCCACCCCTCGACGAGGCCGGCCGGACCCTCGGGGTACATCCGGAAGCGCAGGGATCGGCCACCCGTGAGCGCGACGACGGGCACGCCGTGCGTCTCCGCTCGACGCGCGAGCGCGAGGTCCTCGGCGACCTCGCCGCGCACCGCCGCGTGACCCCCGATCGCGAAGTACGTCTCCCGCGCGACGGCGACTGCGGGTCCGAACACCACCGGCCGCCGCCACCAGCGCCGAGCACGAGCGTCCCCGGTCCCCGCACCGGTGACCGCGACCACGTTGCACCATGCGGAGAGACGTTCGTACGCGCGCTCGACCCGGTGCCACGGCTGCACCGAGACGATCGCGCTCCGTTCCGTGGCGTCGCGCGCCAGCGCGGCGATCGCACCGGGGCCCGGCTCGGTGTCCGCGTCGAGGAACACGAGCACCTCGCCGGTCGCGGCCCGCGCCCCGCACCAGCACGCCCAGGCCTTGCCGGTCCAGCCCGCCGGCGCGTCGACCGAAACCACGCGCGCGCCGGCCGCGCGCGCGAGCGACGCGGTCGCGTCGGTCGATCCGTCGTCGACGACCACGATCTCGTCCGGGCCCGGTGACGCCGAGCGCAGACACGCGAGCAGCTGCGGGAGCCGGAGTGCTTCGTCACGCGCCGGGACGACGACCGACACCCGGCGCGTCCCGTCCGGCGGCCCACCCGCGTCGGTCGCGAGGTCCCGGCGTCGCCCGGCGAGAAGCCAGCCGCCCAGCCAACCCGCCGCGAGAACCACGACCGACCAGACGCTCACCGCGCACCGACCGCGTCACGGCCGCGCCTGGCGCCCGCATGCTCCCAGAGGAGCAGCACCATCGCGAGCAGCGCGAAGCCGAACAGGAAGTCCTCGACGGGGATCGACCAGGGGAAGCGGACGCCGAGCGTCGCCGCGTCGCGGTAGCGGACGATCGGGTCGGTCCGCTTCGTGAGCCAGCCGTCGACCGGCACCTGGAACGCGAAGCAGATCGCGGTCGTGATCCAGAACGCGGCCCGCCGGAACAGCCCGGTCCGCAGGACCGCGACCTCGAGGGCGACGACCGCGACCACGGAAAGGACGACGGTCACGGTGTACTCAGGCACGGCGTCTCGCCCGGTCGAGCCCGCGGCCGACGACCTCGTACGTCAGCAATCCGCACAGGGGGACGACGACGAAGAAGACGATCTCCTCGACGGGAATGCGGAACGGCACGTCCCAGCCGGTGAGATAGCGCTCCACGAACCACCACTGACCACGAGCGATGGCGATCGCGTCCCACGCCGCGAACACCACGACCGCCGGGACGACCGCGCGCAGCATCCGGCCCGGCCTGCGGTAGACGCGTGCGCCGAGGACGAGCTCCAGCGGCAGCGTCACCGCGAGGCACATAGCCATCAGCGCGAGGTACTGGAACCGATCCATGGGCCCTCCGGGGGATGCGCGAGTAGTTTAGCGATAAATGCTACCGTGCGCCGTCCCGGGGAACGGAGTCGGATGCCGAACAGGGAGCGGGTGCTGTCGCTCGAGGAGGCGGCCGAGCGTCTCGGCGTGCACTACATGACCGCCTACCGCTACGTGCGTCTCGGCCGGCTCCCGGCACGCCAGGTCAACGGGAGGTGGACGGTCCGCCCGGCAGACCTCGCGGTGCTGGCGCGAGAGAGCGGCGCGCCCCGCGGCCGAAAGGGTGAGCCGAAGCTCTCGCGCTACCGCGAACGGCTGCTGACCCGGCTGCTCGCGGGCGACGAGCCGGGCGCGTGGGGCGTCGTCGAGAGCGCGCTCACGTCCGGCTCGCAGCCGCCCGACTTCTATCTCGGGGCGCTCGCACCCGCATTGCGCGAGGTCGGCGACCGATGGGCCGACGGCACCATCACCGTCGCCGAAGAGCACCGCGCCTCGGCCGTCGCGAGCAGGCTCGTCGGCCGCCTCGGGCCGAGGTTCGTGCGTCGCGGGCGTCGTCGCGGCACGATCGTGTTGGGCGCTGCACCGGGCGACGAGCATGCACTTCCCACGGCGATCCTCGCCGACCTGCTCCGCGGTGAGGGCTACGCGGTCATCGACCACGGCGCGAACACGCCCTTGGACTCCTTCGTGAGCGCGGCACGCGCGGCGGACGCGCTCGTCGCGGTCGGGGTGAGTGTGGGCAGTGGTGGAAACGAACGGTCCGTGCGTGCCGTGGTGCGCGCGGTCCATCGTGCTGTCCCCGACGTCCCGGTTCTGGTCGGTGGTCCGGCGGTCCGCGACGAGCGATCGGCACGCGCGATGGGTGCCGACGGCTGGGCGGCCGATGGCGTGGGCGTCATCGCACTGCTCGAACCATCGACGAGAAAGAGGTCCTGACGTGTGGAACAGCGGCGTGCGCGAGGAATAGAGACATCGGCATGCAGACGTTCCTTCCGTACCGCGACTTCACGAAGAGCGCGCGAGCACTCGACGACCGGCGACTCGGCAAGCAGCGCGTCGAGACGCTACAGGTGCTGCGAGCGATCACGCGCCCTGGCTACGGATGGCGTCACCACCCGGCAGTCCTGATGTGGCGCGGCTACGAAGAGGCACTCGGGCGCTACGGCATCGAGGTCTGCCGTGAGTGGAAGCGCCGCGGCCATGCCGATACGTGCGAGGCGAAGATCCTCGACGAGGTCCACACGCTCGGCATCGAAGACGTGCGCACGCAGCGGCAGCTCACGACCGCCGGCGCGCTCCCGGCGTGGCTCGGGGACCGGTCGTTCCATCGCAGCCACCGGTCTGCACTCGCGCGCAAGGACCCGACCTACGCCACGCGATTCGCCGACGCGGACCCCGCCCTCCCCTACGTCTGGCCTGTACGTCGTGTCGCGCAGTAAGCGGACGCAGTCTGAGCTCGCGATTCGGCAGTTCGTCACATCATCGTGCGTCCGCTCGCATGCGGCGGCGCCGGTAAGAGGCCTGACCGCTGGCTCGTTCGACCCGCTGGCGCGCCATCGCGGCGAAGACGCGCCGATGGACCGGCCCGAGGGCCATCCAATAGAGCAAGCCGACGACGCCGCGCGTTCGCATGGCGCCGACCGTCAGCAGGTGGCCCGCTCCGACCCGGTAGCCGAGCCAGGCCTCCCCCGGTACCCAGCTACGGTCGCGTAGGACGAGCTCACCGGGCTCGGATCGCGCCACGACCCACCAGTCGACTGCGGTGCCGAGCGCGAGCGGCCCTGCGGCTCGCTCGAGTGCGAGGTGCTCGCCGAGGAGCCGGCCCGCCGCGACCCGGAGGCGCCACCCGCGAACCGCGCCGTACCAGCGGTAGTCCCCGCCCACGAGCGCGAGATCCGCGCTGATCGCCGGCTCCAACACAGGATCGACGGCGAGCGCGACGCGCGCGCACGAGACACCGTCCCGAACTCCGGGCTCGCGTTCGAAGAGGTCGTCCGGCACCAGTTCGGCCTGCCGGTCGAGCGCCTCGCGTATCGCGTCCTCGACTCCGACGGGGGCGACACCGGGGAAGGCCGCTCGTGTGCGGTCAGGATCACGCACCACGACCTCGGCGACGAGACTCTCGACGAGCGCATGGCTCACGGAACGATCCACCGGCGTCACCGCGTCGACCCAGTATGACGACAAGCGGGGCGTCAGCGCGGGCACGTCGACGATCGAGCGCCGCCGGAGCCCCCGCACCCGCGCGTAGGTCTGAATCATGTCTCGATACGTCGTGACGTCGCCGCCGCCGAGCTCGTACACGCCCGGCTCGACCGTCATGGCGTGCTCGAGATAGTCGAGCAGATCACGTTCACCGATGGGCTCGATCCGCGTGCGTACCCAACGGGGGCACACCATGAACGGGAGGCGTTCGGTGAGGTAGCGAAGCATCTCGAACGAGATGCTTCCTGCGCCGATGACGATCGCGGCCCGGAGCTCGACAACGTGCACGCCGGCCGCCGCGAGCAGAGGTCCGACCTCCTGCCGGCTCGCAAGGTGCTCCGACTCGGGAGCGTCACCGAGCCCGCCGAGGTACACGATGCGCTCGACCCCGGCCGCCGCCGCCGCACGTCCGAACACCGTCGCGAGCGCCCGGTCGCGCTCGCGAAACCCACGCTGCTGCATCGAGTGGACGAGGTAGAACGCCACGGACGCGCCGCGGAGCGCGTCGGCCACCCGGTCCTGGTCGTTGACGTCGAGTGCGAGCACCTCGACTCCCGATCGCGACGGGCGCGCGTCAGGGTGCCGCGAGATCGCGACGACGGCGTGCCCGCGATCGGCGAGTCGCCCCACGAGCGCGCGACCCACGAAGCCCGTTGCCCCGACAACCGCTACCTGATGGACACGACTCATGGACGTCTCCGTCACTCCGCCTCGCGGCGGAACTGGCCCCGACGCCGCCGACCTGAACGCGACCTACGACGACCCCAGGGGGCGCACTTCACCGGCCCGACGTCGTGGTACATCGAGCGACCGCCGCCCGCCAGTCAGAGCCTCGTCAACGTGCGGTGGGACGTTGAGCAGGTCTTCGACGGCGGCGGCCGCCGCGGCCACGCCACCAGCGCCGGCGAACGCGTGCGCGATTCGTCGGGCTCCGGCGCGCATCATCGTCGCGCCGTCGACAGCGGCGCGAAGTCGATCCGGCGTGAGCCGCTTGTGGTGGAGACGCACGCCGGCTCCGTTCATCTCCACCCTGCGGGCGACGTCGAACTGGTCACGCGAGAACGGAACGGCGCACACCGGCACGCCGGCGGCGAGCGCCCGCTGGGTGATCCCCTGTCCACCGTGGCACACGACGCAACGTGCCCGGGCCAGGATCGGGCCGTGCGGCACGAACCGCTCGACGCGTCCGTTCGCCGGTACGTCGAACTGCGTCGGATCCTGGGCTCCAGTGGTCGCCACGATCGCGACGTCCTCGCCCTCGAGTGCGCTGAACGCAGCGGCGATGAGCTCTCCGTCGCGCTGAAAGGCCGTTGACGTGGTCACGAGCACCATCGCACGCGTCTCCTTGTCCAACCACGGGAGCGCCTCCGCCGGTGGTTCCCAGAGGCCTGGCCCGACGAGTCGCACTTCTGAGGGCCAGTCCCCGCGGTGGTACTCGTACGGTTCGGCGGTGAAGGCGATGAATCGGTCTGCCCGGAGGAATTGATCGTCGAACTTGCGAAGCGGTGGCAGCGAGAGCGCCGTTCGCATCTCGTTGAGACGCGCCACCTCCGGCCGCAGCAGTCGATCACCGACGCTTCTCCATATGCGGTCGCGCGCTCTGCCCAGCGGCCCGCGGGCCGGACGGAACCCCACCCCGTGTGGAGGGGCGTCGTCGGATCGGAACGGTGGCGGGTACGGACAGTAGAGGGCCCAGGGCAGCCCAGAGGCTTCGGCGACGCAGATCGCGCCTTCGCAGTTGATGTCGACGAGCAGCGCGTCCGGATCAACGTCGGAGATCGCCCGGCCGAGATCGGGGATCTCGAGCCGTGCGCGGGCCGCGCAGGCGCGGAGGAGGCGCACGAGCGAGTCGACCTGCGAGCGCCCGCGCCAGTCGTCGATCTCGATCTGCTCGATGCGTGCGTCTACCGCCGAGACGTTCAGGCCGAGCGCTGCCAACTGCTCGACGTTGAATTCTCGCGTCCGCAGGTGCACGTCGTGGCCTCGACGTTGCAGTTCGAGCAGCATATCGATGGCTGGGAACATGTTCCCCGGCGCCGGGGACTGGTACGCGAGGAGTCGCGCCACTACAGCGCTCCTTTCAACGCGGTGATCATCTCGACCACGATCCGTTCGGCCTTCGCGCGCTCCAGACCCATCTCGCGTCGTAAGAGCTTCCACACGAGCGCGTCGGTCACGACCACGAGTTCGACGAGTCGGCGCTCCCGGGCGGTGCCCGACATTCCGTCGAGCAACGGGGCGAACGTGTGGCGCACCCACTTGCGATGCCAGGCGCGGCCCGACTCCGCCATCTCGTGCACGGCAGGTATCCGGTCCTCAGCCGCGAGCATCCGGAACACCGCGTCACCCTGCTGCTCGTAGGAGTCGTACAGGACACGGACCGCCGCGCTGATATCGCCCGCTGGGGCCTGGCGACGTCGCGCCCCCTCGGGCGCCATCGCCCAAGCCCAGGCGGCGACGAACAGTTCGTCCTTCGTCCCGACCCGGGCGTGCAACGTCTGGATCGTCACGCCTGCGTCCGCCGCGACGTCGGCCAGCCGGACCTGTTCGTACGACTGCGTCGAGAAATGACGCCACGCCGACGCGAGCAGCCGCTCCTTCGTGGCGGCAGCCGACTCGGCCCGAGCGACCATCCGATAGGACCGCCTCGCCGACCTTGCCGTCACAGTTTCGATTGCTGCAGCATAAGACGAATTCTTGGCGGCGTCCAGAGGCGCCGCCGTCGGCCCCGTGCCGACCATCCGGTCGGTCGGCCCCCAGACCCGCAGCGCTGCTCGAGTCCTCGTCTGCTCGGCGGCGTGACGAGTCGTTCGAGGAGCTCGGGTATGTACCTCGCGTGTCGTCTCTTCACGTGTCGCGGGCCGTCGCAGAGGCCGAGCGCTTCCTCGCGGAGAGCCGCGGGCTTCTGGAACCCGCCGACGTTGCGTGGGCCGATCAAGCGGCAGCGCGACTCGTCGATCGCCTCCCTCTCGCCGAACTCCTGCGGGCGTGGGCGCACGAGCCGCAACCGAGCAACGACGATGTCGAGCCGCGCGAAGAAGAAGTGCTCGCACGAGTGATCGCCGCGGCTGCGCTGGTGGCAAAGGTGCGCCCGACCATGCCGCGCTGACGGGTCCGCCTCGAGACGACCTCCGGCACCGAATCCCCGGTCGTCGGCGACGCGCCGCGGTACTGCACGCCTGCGCGGCGACCGCGTGTGAGGTCGCTTCGGTCGATCGCCTGCGACGCGGTGATCAGCGGTCGGGCATGCGCCGGACGGTCAAGACGGCGACATCGTCGGAGGGCTCGTCGGTGCCGATCAGCGCGCCCATCACGCGATGCAACACCGCCGGGTGGCCGATGCTCACCGCAGCGCGGAGCCGGTCGAGTCCGACGTCGAGCGATTCGGACCGGCGTTCGAGAGCCCGTCGGTGTGGAAGAGGAGCACTGAACCTGGTGGTACGGGCAAGTCCATCGCGGTCCGCCGCCTGCAACCGACGCCCAGGGGCGGGTCGGGATCGAGGCCGATCACGACAGGCGCCTGCTCGGCGAGCACGGGGGCACGCGACCGGCGGTCGAGATCCCGGCGCTGTCGAACGGCGGTTCCCAGACCGCGCACACGGCCGTCGCCACGGCGGGGCGGTTCACCTCATCTCGATACCCGCCGCGTCGTCGATCGGCGCGCACCGCGCGGCGTCACTGCCTACGATGGCCGACATGGCGTCACGCGCGTTCCCGGTTCCTCCTGCGCGCGGTCCGCTGCCCACCGTCATGCCCTCGCGGTCGCCATCGTGACGCCGGGTCTCCTCGGGGTGAGGGCGGCTGAGCACCGCCACGTCTCCAGGAGACCCGCCCGAAGACGTGGATGCGATCTCCAGCCAGGAGCGCCGATGCAACGCGAGACACGAAACGCCGACGCGCGGTTCGCGACCGAGGTGACGCTGACCGGGCCGTTCCGGACGCCGGCGCAGATGCTCGCCGATCAGCGCTACGACGACCACCTGAGCGTCCACGACGCGAGCGCCGCCGGCGGGCTCGGACTCGCAGGTGCGCCGATCGAAGGACCGACGCACTTCAGCCAATTCGACCCTCTCGCTGCGCTCGTCTGGGACCGCGACTGGTTCGAGCACGGCTGCATCAGCAGCCACTTCCAGACGATGGTCGTCGAGGGCGAAGAGGTGCGCGCGTCGATGACGCTCGAGCGCGCGACGTCGGGCCGCATCGAGGTGGCGAAGCCCGACGGTGCCGTGGTGCTGCGCGGCACGGCGTCGGTCGGTGACGACGACGGCGCCACCGAGCTCGACGCCCGTCAGCGCGCACAGAGGCCGCCCGGTGAGCTGTTCATCATCGACCGGCTCGAGATCGGCATGCGTCGAGACGCAGTCGCGTCCGTCGATCACACGTCGAGCAACGGGCCGCTGTACCCGTTCTCGCTCGCCGACAAGCTCGCACGGATCACCGAGCCGCACCCCTGGTACACCGAGGAAGGCGGCGCGTCGTCACCGTGGGGGCGCGCCATCCTGCCGATGGAGATGATCAGCGTGCTCGCGTACAAGTCCCCACCGGCCTGGCCGGTGCGGACACCCGCGCTCGGGCTGTTCCTCGACCTCGAGGTACGCCTGGTCGACGGGCCGTTGTCCGTCGGGCACGAATACCGCCTCCGGCACGAGATCGTCGGACTCGGCGAGAGCCGCCGGACCGAGTCGTACTGGACGCGGACAACCATCGAGGACCCCGACCACGGGACGGTCGCCGCACACGTCGTCCTGCACTCCGGGGTCTTCAAGGAGTCGTACCCCGGGTATCCGACGGATCGCCTCGCCTGACACGCGACGCAAGGGCGGCGACCGACAGACGACCGCACAACGACGGCGACCTCTCACACATGATCACGAGACGATCTCGCTGGTCTGGATGACAGGCGCGATCGTCGTGTAGTTCGCGACGTCGCCCATGACATCGGCGGTCCCCGGCGCGCCGAGCGCGGCACCCATGGCCTCCATGGACTCGAACGTGAAGTGGACGGCCGCCACGTAGGGACCGTTGACGCCCTTGTCGATCTCGGCGGTCTGCAGACCCCACGTCTTCAGAGCGAGCGGGACGTGCTTGTTGACGTAGTACTCGTGGTCGAACGAGGCGCCTTCGGTGGCGGGATAGAGCACGCTGAAGCGGATCATCGTCGTCTCCTGGGTCGTGGATGGTCAGTCACTTCTTCGCCGGCTTGGTCGCCATCAGGTTGGCGGCGAGGAGGTAGCTCGGCGCCGACATCGTGATCTGCGATTCCGCTCGAGCGCGGATCTTCGCGTGTTGCTCCTCGTTCGGCGCGCCGATCCAGAAGACACCGTCTCGGATCCCCTCGAAGCAGATGTCGGCAACCTCCGACAACGGAGCGAAGACCAGTGGCAACCCGGCGGCTTCCATGCGCTCCCGGTAGGGAGTCAGGGAGTCGCGGCCCTCTTTCGGCGGGGCCCCCGGCCGGTCGTAGCGCTCAGGTCGGTTCGCTCCCGGTCGCCAGATGCCGGTGTTCAGCAACCCGGGCGTGTGCGTCGACGGGTAGAGAAGCGACGCGCCGACCCGCGCTCCCGTCTCTTGGAGTTGTCCCCACAGACACTCCGTGAGCGTCGTCACCGCGGCCTTCGTCGTCGCGTAGACCGCGCTGTTGATGAGCGGCGTGAACCCGCCGTTGCTCGACGTCGTGTTGACGACATGCCCGTCCTCACCGCTCGCCACCATCATCGGCACGAACGCGTTGATGCCGTTGACGACACCCATCACGTTGACGTCGAGCGACCAGCGCCAGTCGTTGACGTGGTGCTCCCACATCTGGCCCTCGGATCCCGACCCGATGCCCGCGTTGTTGCACAGGATGTGGACACCGCCGTACGCCTCGATCGCGGCGTCGCGCAGCGCCTCGACCGATTCGAGCGAGGTGACGTCGGTGACGACGCCGATCACGTCGTGGCCCTGCCCTCGGAGCTCGGCCGTCGTCCGTTCGACGGCGTCGGGGACGACGTCCGCGACGACCGCGAGCATGTCCTCGGCGAGGAAACGCTCGACGAGCGCGCGCCCGATGCCCCCGGCGGCTCCGGTGACGACCGCGACCTTGCCCGCGAAGTCCCGCATCGCAACCCCTTTCGTGTCAGGGTCGCACCGTAGCCGACTTCTGTAGTGTCGTTACAGTGCGAGCAGCCCGACGATGAACGCGTCGAGGCTGACCTCGAACGCTCGCCGAAGGTCCGGCTCGAGCGCGAGCCGCCGCGCCGCGACCTCATCGATCGGCGCCTCACCCTCCCAGAGCTCGAGTGGGTGTCGTTCGCCGCTCGGTGTTCGCGCCACGATCGACTCGGTGAGCGAGAAGCCGACGACGAACTGCAGGAGCGCATTGGTCGCGTCGGCGAGCGGAGCGCCGCGCAATCCCGCCGCGTGGAACTCGATCGCCACCGCTCGGCGGGCCGGCGCGAACACGTAGGCCACTGCGCCGCGACGATGCGCAATTCCAATGAGTTCGCGGTGTTCTTCGATCGCCGTGAGCATGGAGAGCGCGATCGACCGAAGGCGTTGGCGCGGCGTCGTGCCGCGCGGTTCCACGGCCACGACGGCAGCCTGCGTGCGCTCGACGAGCGCATCGAGCAGAGCGTCCTTGTTGCCGACGTGCCAGTAGATCGACGTGACCGACACGCCGAGCTTCTGGCAGAGCGCCCGCATCGACAGCCCGTCCAACCCCTCGGATTCGACGATCGTGACGGCAGTGTCGATGACGCGCTCGCGCGTGAGCCGGCCGGCCATCCGTCAAACGTACCATTCGCTTGCGCCCAGATTGTAACGGCATTACAGTCGGCGGACCGCCCGCGCAACCGACCAGGGGTGCCAATGGCTGACAACGATCCGTACCTGATCATCGCGGCCGACAGCCACGCCGGACTGCCGACGGAGCGGTACCGCGACTATCTCGAACGGAAGTTCCATCCCGCGTTCGACGAGTTCCTCGGCGAGCGGGCCGAGGTCGTCGAAGCAGCGACGCGCCTCGGTGTGCGCGACGACCAGTTCGCGCGCGCGTGGTTCGAGGAGCACGACGAGGACCTCGCCGGAGGTTGGGACGCCGTGCGACGCGACCAGGCGCTCGACAACGACGGCGTCGCGGCCGAGGTCGTGTACCCCGACGCCGACGCGGTCGAGAGCCGGACGTGCGTGCCCTTCGGCGCCGGCCTCGGCCTCTCCGGCGATCTCGATCCCGAGCTCGGCATGGCCGGCGCGAAGGCCCACAACCGATGGCTGGCCGACCTCTGTTCGACGAGCCCGGAACGCCGTTGCGGCGTCGCGCTCGTGCCGATCACCGCGGCGATCGACGACGTGTTGGCGGAGGTCCGCCACGCGAAGGACGCAGGACTCGGCGCGGTCATGATCCCCGCGATGTGGATGTCGCAGACCCCGTACCACGACCGTCGCTACGACCCGGTGTGGGCGCTCTGTGAGGAGCTGCAGATGCCCGTCGTCACGCACTCGGGCTCGGCATCACGCGACGAGTACGGCGATCACCTCGGCATCTACGTCACGGAGGTGACGTGGTGGCCGGCGCGACCGATGTGGTTCCTGCTGTGGTCCGGTGTGTTCACGCGGTTCCCCCGACTGCGCTTCGGCGTCACGGAGGGCGGCTGCTGGTGGCTGCCCGGGCTCCTGTGGTCGTGGGACCGTCTGTGTCTTGGCGCGCGTGGCGCGTCCAAGCTCGGGAAGGGGAAGTTCGCCGAGGTGCTCGGCGACCTGTTGCCGAGCGAGGTCGTCGACCGGAACTGCTTCACCGGGCTCGCCAACGCGAAGCGTCGCGAGCTCGGCATGCGTTACGAGATCGGCATCGACAACATGCTGTGGGGCACCGACTTCCCCCACCCGGAAGGCACGTGGCCGAACACGAGCGAGTGGTTGACGAAGACGTTCTACGACATCCCGATCGACGAGACCCGCCGCATGCTCGGCCTCGCCGCAGCCGAGGTCTTCGGGTTCGACCTCGACGCGCTCGCGCCGCTCGCCGCGAAGGTCGGCCCGACGCCGACCGAGCTCGGGCAGCTCACGCCGACGCAGACGGCCGGCGACCTCGAAGCGAAGTGGGCGGGGGTCAAGGCCGTCGGACGGCACTGGTTGACCGGACACGACTTCCCACTGCTGCCCGGAGATCCGAACTGATGGCACCGAAGTGCCGCGCCATCGCCACCGGCGTCGATGGAGACGACCGCTACATCGTGATCTCCGCCGACTGCCACGGCGGCGGCAACGTCCTCGACTACCGGCCGTACCTCGAGTCGCGGTGGCACGACGCCTTCGACGCCTGGGCCGCCGACTACGAAGTCCCCTACGACGACCTGACGGGCGACAACGGCGAGCGCAACTGGGATTCGGCGCGACGACAGGCCGATCTCGAGCGCGACGGCGTCGTCGCCGAGGTGATCTTCCCGAACACGGTGCCGCCGTTCTTCCCGAAGGCGTCTCTCACCGCGCAACCGCCTGCCGTCACGACTGCGGACGCGGAACAACGGTGGGCGGGACTGCAAGCACACAATCGCTGGCTTGCCGACTTCTGCGGCTCGACGCCCGGACGGCGCGCGGGCGTGATCCAGATCAACCTGCACGACCCCGATGCGAGCGCGACCGAGATCCGGCGCGCGGTCGAGTCGGGGCTGACGGGCGGCGTCCTCTTGCCGGGTACGCCTCCCGGACTCGGGCTGCCGCAGCTCTTCGACGAGTGCTACGAGCCCATCTGGCGCGTGTGCTCGGAGCTCGGTGTGCCGGTCAACCACCACACCGGCAGTGCGGCACCGCCCATGGGCCCGACCGACGTCGACGCCGTCGTGTTCCTGCTGGAGGTCAGCTGGTGGGCGCACCGCGCGTTGACGCACCTCATCGCGGGCGGCGTGCTCGAACGACACCCCGATCTGCAGCTCGTGTTCACGGAGCAAGGGACTGCGTGGGTTCCGGACGAGCTGATGCGGCTCGACTACTTCTTCGATCGCATGGGCAGCGCCGAAGGGTCGCAAGAAGCGGAGTGGGGACGCGCGGTCGTCGGTCGACTGTCGCTGCGGCCGAACGAGTACTGGAAGCGACAGTGCCACGTCGGCGCGAGCTTCATCCGCCCGGCCGAGGTCGGGATGCGAGCGCTGGTCGGCGTCGACAAGATCATGTGGGGCAGCGACTACCCGCACAAGGAATCGAGTCACCCCTTCTCGGTCGAAGCGCTGCGCGCTGCGTTCGCCGGCGTTCCCGTCGACGAGGTCGCCGAGATGGTCGGCGGCAACGCGGCGCGCCTGTACGGCTTCGACCTCGACGTCCTTCGACCGGTCGCCGCGGCATGGGGCCCTCGCGTCGCCGACGTCGACCGGCCACTCGGCGACGGCGACGTGCCGAGCGCGGCGCTGAAGTGCCCGGCATTCGCAAGCCTGCCGGTCGCGGCAAGCTGACACACGCACATCGCGGACTCAACGGGGGGAATGGTGGCGACGACCGTCGGCCAGTACTGCATCTACGTCAGCGACATCCGTCAGGCCGAGCGGTTCTACACCGAGGTCATCGGCCTCAAGGTGCAGACCCGCACCGAGATCGACGACGTCCACGAGATCGTGGTCGCGGCGGACGAGGGCGGCGGTCGTCTCCAACTCGCCGAGCGCTACAACGACGGGCAACCGATCGACCACGGCTTCGCGCTGTGGAAGATCTACTTCAATGTCGATGATGCCAAGGCCGTGTTCGACAAGGCCGTCGCCTGGGGCTGCACGCCCACGTTCGAACCGCAACGCCTCGATCGGTGGCCCGTGATCGCGGCGTTCTTCATCGACCCGGACGGCTACCTCGTCGAGCTCATCCAGCGAGTCGCCGAGTAAGGCAGGAGGACTCATGGACAACCGGCTCCTCGTTCGAGGCGGCGACGTCGTCGACGGGACGGGCGCACCGTCGGTGCAGGCCGACGTTCGGGTCCGTAACGGCCGCATCGTCGAGGTCGGAACGAACCTAGTGCCGGACGGCGAACCCGAGATCGATGCGTCGGGCGCGCTCGTGACACCCGGGTTCATCGACACCCACGCCCACACGGACCCGCAGGTGTTCTGGGATCCCTCCCTCGATCCCGAGCCGCTCCACGGTGTTACGACGATGCTCGTCGGGAATTGCAGCTTGTCGCTGTTCCCGGCCGACGATCGCACACGGGCCGACGTTGCCGACCTGTTCGCGTACATCGAGGACGTCCCTCGTTATCTCTTCGACGAGAACGTTCCGTGGACGTGGACCGACTACGCGGGGTATCGCGACACGGTGAACGCGACCGGTGTCGCGCTCAACCTCGCGCCGCTCGTCGGCCACAGTCCGATCCGCCTCCTCGTCATGGGAGAGGACGCCTGGACACGGGGTGCGACAGCCGACGAGAACGCGGCGATGGCCGCTTTGCTCGAGGCGGCGATGCGCGACGGTGCGTGGGGCCTGTCGACGTCGTTCTTGGACGTCGACAAGCGCGGCCGGCCGGTTCCGTCACGCGCAGCCGACGGCGACGAGTTCGACGCGCTGTTCGACATCCTCGCACAGGCGGGACGAGGCATCGTCGAATTGGTGCCGAACCTGCTCGGCGGCACCGCGCAGGCCGAGATCGAGGACCTCGCGCGTCGCGCCGGTGCTCGAGGCATCCCGGTCACGTGGACCGGGTTCGTCCACGTGGATGCGGCGCCCGCGGCGACGCAGCGCTGGATCGACCTCGCAGGGCGACTGGGCGCCGAAGGCGCACACGTCTATCCGCAGCTGTCTCCGCGAACGGTCGACTTCAGGCTCAACTGGGACTCCTCGATGATGTTCATGTCGATGCCCGACGGCTGGCACCGCGTCATCGCCGCCGACGGTCGCGACGCGAAGGCCGCGCTCCTCGCCGATCCGGACTGGCGTCACGCGGCGCGCGCCGAATGGGATGCCACACCATCAGCCTTGTTCCCACACCGTCACCTCGAGAAGGTCCGCTTCGTCGAGGTGTTCGGGACCGACAACGAACGCTGGCTCGGACGAACCCTCGCAGACCTCGTGGCGGAACGCGGCGGGCACCCCTCCGACGTCCTCGCCGACTTCGTCCTCGCGAACGAATGCCGCCCCGGCGTGGTGGCGGTCGGCGTCGCGAACGCGGATGTTGCCGGTGTCGGCAGGACGTTGGCCGATCCGAACGTGCTCATCAGCTCTTCGGATGCAGGAGCCCACGCGCAGATGCTGTGCGCGTCGGGCGACTCGACGCTCGTCCTCACGCGACACGTGCGCGAACGCGGTGATCTGTCACTCGAAGCCGCCGTGCACGAGCTGACCGGCCGGCAGGCTTCCGTGTTCGGCGTTCGCGAGCGCGGCGTCATCGCGGAAGGGAACATTGCCGACCTCGTCGTGTTCGCGCTCGACGACCTCCATTACGACCGCGACGAGTTCGTGCACGACCTCCCACGCGACGGAGCGCGACTCCGCCGGCCCGAAGGGGGCTATCGAGCGACGATCGTCGGTGGCGTTCCGACCCAACTCGCGGGCCGTCCCACGGGTGCGCTCCCCGGTCGCGTCATCTCCTCGACCCCGAAGGGAACCAGCGGCGATGCCTGAAATGGCTCGCTCAACCCGCCGGGTCGAGCACGAACAATGGAATCGCGCGTTCCGTCGCGGCCTGGTAGGCGTCGTAGTCCGGCCAGACCTCCCGTGCGCGCGCCCACCACGTCGCCTTCTCGTCACCGCCAACCTCACGGACGGTGTAGTCGTTGACGGCGTCACCGTCTTGAAGTCGAGCGAGCGGTGTCGCTCGGATGTTGTGCACCCATTGCGGGTGCGTCGGCGCGCCGCCCATCGAGCCGATGACCGCGTATCGGCCCTCGCCGTCGCTGACGCGCACGAGCGGGGTCTTGCGGACCTTCCCCGACCTCGCTCCGAGCGTCCACAGGATGATCCAGTGCTCGCCGACGATCTCACTCGGCTCGGCGCCGTTGGTCTTCTCGTAGCGTTCGACCTCGAGGGCGATCGGCTCCCATGGGCTCGGCTCGTACTCGGCGTCAAAGGGCGACATCGTCGTCTCCTGCGCGGGCCTCCCGGGTGGAGACCTCGGCCATGGAACGTAGCCCCTCGACGAGCGAACCGCGGGTGATCGCAGGGACCTGGAGAGCGTCGATTCCCTTACGCGTGCGGGCGAGGGCCGCCGATCACGCCGTCGGCGAAGAGCGCGTCGAGTTCGTCGCCGCTGTAGCCGAGCTCACTCAGGACTTCTGCAGTGTGCTCGCCGCTCGTAGGTGCGCGGCGCCGCACCGAAGGCAGCTGATCGTCGAACTGCACGGGAGCGGCCGCGAGCCGGAGATTCGGGTGCGCCGGATCCGCCATGGCATAGCCGTTGTCGATGACCGCCGGGTCGGCGAGAACCTCCGGTGGAGATGCGAAGAACGAGAAGATGCAACCTTGCGCTCGGAGGCGCGGCTCGAGCTCGTCACGGTTCATGCTCGCGATCTGCGCGGCGAAGATCGGCACGAGCTCGGGCCAGTGCGGCCGACGTTCGTCGGTCGTCGGGTAACGATCGATGAGCTCCGGCACGTCCAGCGCGCCGCAGGTCGGAGCCCAGTATCGCTCTTCGTCGAGCATGCTCAGCATGAGCCAGCGCGAGTCCTTCGTGCGGTGGACCCCGACGAGCGGCGACGTCATGCCGGCCGACAGATTGGCCCGCGGCATCTCGTGACCGGTGATCGAGCTGTATGCCATGTCGGGGCCGAGCGTCCACATCGCCGCGTTCAGCAAGGACGTGTCGACCACACACCCCTTCCCGGTCCGCGAGGTGTGCACCAGCGCCGCACACACTCCTCCGGCGAGGAACATGCCCGAGGGAACATCTCCGAGGGCGGGCCGCTGCCCGACGAGCTTCGTCGCGTCGGGCGCGGTCAGCATGTGGCCCATCCCGCCGCGCGACCAGAACGACACCGAGTCGAAGCCGCCCGCTTCGGCATCGTCGCCGCGCTGGCCCTGGCCGTGTCCCTTGGCAAAGACGAGCTTCGGGTTCAGCGCGAAGAGATCGTCGGGCTCGGTCCTGAGCTTGCGCCGGACGCGGGGAAGTTGATTGGTGATGTACACGTCGGCCCGCTGCACGAGACGTTCGAAGACCGTCCGGCCGGCGGGTTTCGTGACGTCCAGCGCGATACCGCGCTTGTTGCGATTGGCGAGCTCGAAGAGGTAGTCGACGCCGTCGGCAGCGGGTGACAGGCCGTTGCGGATGACGGACCGCATCGGATCACCCTCGAGGCGCTCGATCTTGACGACGTCGGCCCCCCAATCGGCGAGCGCGGCAGCGCCCGAGGGCACGAAGCCGTGCTCCGAGAAGTCGACGACTCTGATGCCCGACAGCGGAAGGGTCATGGTCGAGTCCTCTGTGAAGAGTGCGAGCAGGACAGCGTAGGCAGACCCCGCGCGGCAGCGCGGACATCGCCCCGCCGGCCCTTCGAGACGGAGCCCAATCTTGTTATCCGTTCAGGTCGCGGTTCCGTGCACCGTCTGTCACGCCTTCGCAACGGTGACGTGCACGCACTGCGCGATTCACGCTCTCGGCTCGGTGCGCTCACTCGAGCGAGCCACAACCGAACCACGGCAGGGGATCCGCCTGACCCCCGTACGTCGGACCGGTAGCGTTCGCCGTTCGTCCGAAGGAGGAGGCTGACGATGTGGGCACAGCTGATCAAGACTCGTTTGAAGCCCGGTCGGGAACACGACCTCGGGCGCTTGTACGAGCAGTTACAGGCGGTCGAACAGGTCGGTTCTGGTCTCGTGCGCTCCACCGCCATGCGCGACCAGAACGACCCGGGGAGTGTCTACATGTTGGTCGTCTTCGAGAGCGAGGAGAAGGCTCGCGCTCGCGAGAACGATCCGCGGCGGGAAGACGGACTGCAGGCGGCGCGGGCAACCATGGACGAGATCTTCGAGAGCGCCCCCGAGTTCACCGATCTCGTGGTCGTCGCCGAGACGCCGGGAAAGAGCGGGTAGCACCATCGAGGTGTTCTCGAACGCGATGCCATCGAGCCTGACGCGTCGCGAGCGCGCACGCAGAACGTCATGTCTCGATGAGCCTCGTTCACGTCCGACAGCTGGTCGCGTCGAGCGTCGGGGCCGGTGAGGACGCGCCACCCGCGCGTGACGAATGCCTGCTGCTTGACAAGCCGGGGGAACCGAGGAACCCTGCCCGGAGGCGCCGCGGGTGCATTGTGGGGCAGGGCTGCGGCAGGGGCGGCTCACCCGCGTGTCCGGCACGAGGTGGGGGGTGTCGTGGAGCGCGAAGTATCGCCACGCGTGCGCGCGGTGGTGGCCGTCCACGACTGCGTGACTGCGGAGCCATAGAGATGGTGGCTACCGACAACGTCGTCGTGATGTTCACCGACATGGTCGGCTCCACGGAGCTGTCACAAGGCCACGCTCCCGATGTGGCCCAGGACCTTCTGCGCGCGCACTTCGCGATCCTGCGCCAGGCCCTCACCGAGACCGGCGGCACCGAAGTCAAGCATCTCGGTGACGGCCTCATGGCCGCGTTCCAGTCGGCGTCGGCGGCAATCACGTGCGCGGTGCTGATGCAGCAGGGGACCGAGCTCGACAACCGGACGCGTGCGCAGCCGATCGGGCTCCGCATCGGTTTGAGTGGTGGAGAGGTGCTTCCCGAGGACGGCGACTACTTCGGCGACCCGGTCGTCGAAGCGGCCCGACTGTGCGCGGCCTGCGAGGGCGGGCAGATACTCGCGTCGCAGGTCGTGCCGCTCATGTCGGGCCGGCGCAATCCGCACGAGTGCCGCGTGCTCGGACGCCGGGTGTTGAAGGGACTTCACGAGTCGGTGGAGATCGTGGAGGTCTGCTGGGAGCCGCTCGCGGACACGAGCACCGTGATCCCGTTGCCCGAGCGGCTCGCGGCGCGCGTGTCGGCTCCGGTGGTCGGCCGTGAGCCCGAGCTCGCTCTGCTCGACGAGGCGTTCGCGCGCGTGACCTCGGCCGAGCGACCCGAGTTGCTCCTCGTGGCGGGCGAGGCCGGGCTCGGCAAGACCACGTTGGTGGCGGAGGCGGCGTCCCGCTGCTCCGCGCGCGGGGCCTCGGTTCTGTTCGGTCACTGCGAGCAGGATTTCGCCCGCCCGTATCAGCTCTTCGCCGAGTCGCTCGGCCACTACGTCACCCACGCGCCAGAAGCCGAGTTGGTCGCGCACGTCGCGGACCATGGCCCAGAACTGGTCCGGCTCGTGCCCGGACTGCGTGACCGACTCGCCGAGCTGGTGCCGTCGAAGGCGACGGACGAGGAGACGGAGCGCTACTTGCTCTTCAGCGCGGCCGTGGGCCTGCTGTCGGAGGCATCGGCGCGCGCGGGCGTCGTACTCGTCTTCGACGATCTGCAGTGGGCCGACTCGGCGAGTCTGGCTCTCTTGCGGCACCTGCTCACGGCGGACCAGCCGATGCACGTGCTGGTGCTGGGCACGTATCGCGACGACGAGCTGCCGCGCGCACCTGAGCTGCGCGAGACACTCGGTGTGCTGCGGCGGCGGGGCCCGATCGCCCGCGTCGAACTCACGGGACTCGATGGCGCGGGAATCGTTTTACTCATGGAGGCTGCGGCCGGCCACCAGCTCGACCACGACGGCATGGACCTCGCGCGCGCGGTGCAGCGCGAGACGGACGGCAACCCCTTCTTCGTCACGGAGATCCTGCGGTTCCTCGCAGAGACCGGCGCGATCGGTCGGGACGACACCGGTCGCTGGACCGCGAGCGGTTCGCTCGACGTACGCGCGCTGCCCGACAGCGTGCGCGAGGTCATCGGCGGTCGCGCGGCCCGCCTCGGTTCGACCGCGGAGCGGGTGCTGTCGGTCGCTGCTGTGATCGGTCGCGACTTCGACCTCGAGCTTCTCGCACGCGCGACGGGCGCGACCCACGACGACGTGCTCGACCTGCTCGATGACGCAGCCGCGGCGGCGCTGGTGCGCGAGGTCGCAGACGGAACCGGTCATTACAGGTTCTCGCATTCTCTGGTGCAGCACACGATGTACGAGAATCTCGGACCGACCCGGCGCGCCCGCGCGCACCAACAGGTTGCAGTGGCGCTGGAGGAGCTGTGTGCCGGCGAGCCGGGGCCTCGCGTCGGTGAGCTGGCCCGCCACTGGGTGAACGCGACCCAGCCGATCGATCTCACGAAGGCCATCCGGTACTCGCGCCTCGCGGGCGCGGCCGCGCTCCGGGCGCTCGCGCCCGGTGATGCCGTGCGGTACTTCAGCCAGGCGATCGACCTCGACGCGCGTCGGGACGCGTCCGACCCCGTCCTCTCGATCGACCTCGCGATCGGGCTCGGCACCGCCCAGCGCCAGGTCGGCGACCCGAGCTTCCGCGACACGCTGCTCGACGCGGCCCGCCGGGCCGATGAGGCCGGCGAATCGGCCCGTCTCGTCGCCGCGGTGCTCGCCAACAACCGCGGCTTCTACAGCGCCGTCGGTGCGACCGATGCAGACAAGGTCGCCCTCCTCGAGAAGGCGCTGGCGACCCTGCCGGCTGATGACTGCGACCGGGCGCTCGTGCTCGCCACCCTCTGTTCCGAGCGCGCGCACGGCAGCGCACTCGAGCATCGCCGTGCGCTGGCCGACGAGGCCGTCACGATCGCGCAGTCGTGCGGAGACGACGCGACGATCGTGCGCGTCCTCAACCATCTCGGCGTTCCGCTCCAGGTGCCACACCTGCTCGAGCTCGCGCTCGTCCGCACCATCGACGCTCTCGCCCGTGCCGAGCGACTGGGCGACCCGGCGCTGCTCTACTGGGCCGCGATGTGGCGAGCCGAGACCGCGGCGCGGGCCGGTGACATGGAGGAGATGGAGCGGTGCCTCAAGATCCACGCAGAGACGACCCGGCAACTCGACCAGCCCATCTTCCGGTGGGGCTGCACGTTCGCGCAGGGCCTACGCGCCTTGATCGCCGGCGACACGGACGCAGCCGAGCAGCTCGCGACCGAGGCTCTCGCGATCGGCACCGAGAGCGGACAACCCGACGCGGGGACGATCTTCGGCGCGCAGCTCATGATCGTGCACGGCCAGCGGGGAACGATGAGCGAGCTCATCCCGCTCGTCGAGGAGATGGCCACGACGACGCCCGACATCTCGCCCTGGCTGTTCGGGTCGCTGCTGGCGAAGGCCCACGCCGAAGCGGACCGGAACGAGGAAGCCGCCGGCTACCTCGACCGCTTCGCGGCGGCCGACTTCGACCTGCCCTTCGATCAGGTTTGGCTGACCGGGATGGTCGACTACGCGGAGGCGGCCATCGAGTGCCGTAGCCGGCGACACGCGGGACCGCTGTACGACCGGCTCCGACCCTTCGCGACCCAGCTGCCCGCGACGGGCGCGTCCGCGCTCCCTCCTGTCAGCAGCTACCTCGGCGGGCTCGCGACGGTGCTCGGGCGGTACGACGAGGCCGAGGCGCACCTCGCCGAGTCGGCCGCGATGAGCCGCCGCATGGGCGCGAAGTTCTTCGCCGCACGCACTGATCTGCTCTCGGGACGGCTGTACGCGGTCCGTGAGGAGCCCGGCGACGCCGACCGTGCACGCGAACGGCTCACGGCGGCGACCGACGCCGCGGCGCAACACGGGTATCGCGGCGTCGAGCGTCGCGCGACGCGGTCGTTGGAGCGCTTGGCGGTCTGAACGCCGCCTGCACAGGGCATGCAGACTCCGGGAACCCGTGGGTCAGTGACCTGCGAGCGCGAGCAGGAAGTCGATGAACTGGGGGCCAGCTTCTGGGCGCCTGCCGGTGCCGGCAGTGCGTACTGGTGCATCACGGTCCCGAGCGCGCCGCGCTCGTTGGACGCCCATGCACTGGTGAAGCTGACGGTTCCGGTGGTGTCGGGCGGCGGGACGAGCGGCGTGGTGCCCGGAGGTGGGTTCTGCGCGAGGAGGTACGCGATGAGCTGCACGCCGAGCTTCTGGACCTGGTCCGGTGCCGTCGCGAGGTACGTCGCGCTCTGCTGCAGGCGCGGCACATCCGAGGCGGCCCAATCCGTCGCGTAGCTCGTGCCGGTCCCGCTGCCGCGCCCTGAGCACAGCTCGAAGCGCGACGAGACACGGTGCGCCGTTGTTGCCACTCGTGATGTCGCGCAACGGCAGGACCCCTCCGTAGATCGTGCTCGCGTCGAGCACTCCGCCGGCATCGGCAGCACGCGCCGCCCACATCGGCGTGGCGAGGCTCGTGCCGCCGACCGTGAACCAGCCTGTGCGCGACTGGGAGGGCGTCGTGTCGTAGACCGTTTGCACGCAGCGACGCGGAATTCGCAGGCGACACGCGGCGCGCGCTGATCGTTGGCGACCCACGATGTAATTTGGGTCCTTGGTGAGCCGGGAAGTCTGGTCGGCACGAGAGACGCTGTCCTCGCCCTGACGTCCAGACACTCGGTAGGTGCACCGTGACACCGACTCGGCGCCGCGTCCCGCTGACCGAGCGCTTCAACCGCGATGCCGCCGGCAGCTCGCTGCTGATTGTGGGCGTTGCCGTCGCCCTGTGCTGGGCGAACTCCCCGTGGTCCGAGTCGTACCAGGACCTGTGGGACTCGACCTTACGGATCGGCTGGGGCGACACGTCGATCAGCCAGGATCTGCGTCACTGGACGAACGACGCGCTCATGGCCCTGTTCTTCTTCGTCGTCGGTCTCGAGATCAAGCGCGAGCTCGTACGGGGCGAGCTCCATGACCCGCGTACCGCCGCGCTTCCTGCCGTCGCCGCGGCGGGCGGGATGATCGTGCCGCCCTTGGTCTTCCTGGCGGTCAACGTCGACGGCGGCGCACCGCGCGGCTGGGCGGTCCCGATGGCAACCGACATCGCGCTCGCGATCGGTGTCGTCGCCCTTCTGAGCCGCCATGCACCACGCTCATTGCGTCTGTTCCTGTTGACACTCGCAGTTGTCGACGACGTCGGCGCGGTCGCCGTCATCGCGGTCTTCTACTCGACGAACCTCGACCTGCTCTGGCTGCTGCTCGCTGCAGGCGGACTCGCCGTGATCGTCCTGCTCCGCCGCGTCGTCGTGTGGCCACTGGCGTACGTCCCCCTCGCCCTCGGCGTATGGCTCGCTACCTACGCGAGCGGGGTGCACGCCACCATCGCAGGCGTTGCGCTGGCCTTCGCGACGCCGGCCGGCGATGTCCGGGGTCGCCCGGTTCTGGAGTCGCTTGAGCGTCGACTGCAGCCGGTGAGCAGCTACCTCATCGTGCCGATCTTCGCCCTGGCGAACACCGGCATCGCGCTCGGGACCGACATGGTCCGTAGCGCTGGAACGTCGCGCGTCGCGCTCGGGATCGGCGCGGGTCTCGTGGTCGGAAAGCCGCTCGGCGTCGTCGGCGCCGCGCTGCTCGCGACGGCGTTCGGGCTGCGGCTCCCGAACGGGATGTCACGCAGACACCTCGTTGCGGCAGGGATGCTCGCCGGGATCGGATTCACCGTCTCGCTCTTCGTCGCGCAGCTCGCGTTCACCGATGGACAGACGTTGCGAGACGCGACCATCGCGGTGCTCGCGGCATCGTGCCTCTCGGGCGCGCTCGGCGCGGGTGTCCTACGACTCTCGGCAACGGGGCCGTCCCCGATGAAGCGGCGCGCTCTGCCGTAGAGATCGGGAGTGATCGCTCATCCCGACGCGACGTGAGCGATCGCATCGCTCAGAGCTGATGCGAGCGCGACAGCTCCGAGCACGATTCCGATCTCGATCAGATACTCCAGCACATGTCGAACGCGCACGGTTCCACCTCTGGGTGCCATGCCGGTCGGAACGACCCCGGCCCTTCGGGGGAGATGGAGCCGCGGGCCATTCCGTCCGGGTGAGGCAAGGGGCAGGGACGGCCTCGCATCGCGGTGGGCCCGACGGTCACCGAGGCAAACCGCGCTTGTCGCGACTGCGTGTATCAGTTCGGTCACGGCGCTGCGTCGCTGAACCGTTCACTCACGCATCGCTCGGGCCGAGAATCTCGTCCACGCGTACGATCTCGGCCGCGGTGACGATCCCGACGAGGCGGTCACCGTCAAGAACGGTGAGGCGGTCGACGCCGGCGTTCTCCATGGCGCGCAGGGTCTGACGAAGGTTCCACGTCGGCCGTGCCGTCGCGGCATCGGTGCGGAGGATCTGTCTGGCCGTCGTCGACGCGCGCGCGTCGATCTCGACGGCCATCGCGTCGGCCAGTACGACCATGCCGAGGTACTCGTCGGCGTCGAGCACGGGGACCGAAGTCGACCGGTCGGTGAGGAAATGTCGGTCGATGAGCTCCTCGATCGTCGCGTCGGGAGCGCAGAACTGGGGATCGGGTACGAGCGCCGCGGTCACCGGCAGCTCGAAACGACGTTCGAGCAGACCCGGACGTCGTGGCCGCTGGTACGGCGTGATCGACCGGCGGCCCATGACGAGCTGGGCGATCGCAGTCGCGACGAGACCAGGAACGATGAAACCGGGACGTCCGGTGGCCTCGGCGACGAACACCACGGCTGCGATCGGCGTGCGGTAGCCGGCCCCGAGGAACGCGGCCGCGCCGATGACCGGGAACAGCGACGTCGTGCTGCCGACGGCTCGGCTGATGACGCGTCCGAGCAGCCAGCCCTGGACCACGAGCGGGATGAACGTGCCGCCCGCACCGCCGCCCGCGATCGTCGAAGCCGTGGCGAGGGCGTGGAGCACGAACAGCAGGAGGAGGAGCAGGAGCGTGCGATTGCCGAGCGACCACTGGATCGCGCGGTAGCCGGGCCCGATGGTCAGGGGAACGCCGTGGAAGGCGACCAGTCCGGCGACCGTGACGGCGACGAGCCCGGATCCGCCGACCACGATGCGCGGGACGGTCGATGCGCGCGCCGACCATCCCTTCGCCGCTCGCAGCAACGAGACGAACCCGCGCGCGCCGAGCCCAGCGAGGAGGCCGAGCCCGATCGCGCCGAGCAGGTCGGTCGCGTCGAAGCGAGGCTCTCCCGTGATCGCGAACAGTGGCGTCGTCCCGTGAAAGGTGACGAAGACGAGGTACGACACCGCGGATGCCACGAGCGCTGGGAGCAACGCGTGCGCCGCAGTGTCCTCCTGGTACGGCACCTCGAGCGCAAAGAGCGCACCCGTCGCCGGGGCTTTGAAGATCGCGGCCACACCTGCGGCCGCCCCGGCCACGAGCAGCATCTTCCCGTCGTCGCGCGAGAAGTACCGGCTGAACCGGCGCTGGAACCAGGAACCCGCGACCGCTCCGAGATAGATGGAGGGCCCCTCGAACCCCATCGCGCCGCCGGACCCGAGCGTCGCGATCGAGCCGGCCACCTTGCCGGGCGCCTGGGACAGATCGAGGCGGAGGTGGCCATCGTGGTACACGTGCAGGTACTCGTCGGACGTCGACGGCGTCGCGCCGCGCCCGATCCAGCGAAGTGCCAGCGCGGCCACGATAAGCCCGACGGCCGGGACCACGGCGAGCAGCGGGTGCGGGAGACGCTCCGTGTGATCGAGCAGCACCTGGGACGTGATCCACTCGAAGCCCGCGACGGACAACCCGGTCGTCGCTCCCGTGAGCGCTGCCAGCACGAGCACCCGGTGCCAGCGGTCGCGCGCCTCGCCCAACCACCTCAACTCGCGGATGCGCCCGCGCCACGGATCGCTCACTGAGACCGCCGACCCGCTGACCTCTCGGACGCGGGCAGCGAACGTCGCCGTCGACGCGCACGCAGCCGCTCGACACACGTATCCGCGCGGATCTGGACGAACCGGAGCCGCGCCCGCCCCTTGCCGTCCAGCGTCCCCGCGGCGGCACGCGCTCTCAGGCGGCTCAGCTCGCGACGCAGTCGCGTGAACTCGGCGAAGAGATCCTCGCTCTCGCCGTCGTCATTCACGCCTCACGTCCGCGCAACGCGACCCGGAGCCCACCGCACGCCGGGCACCGGGGCGTGGACCACGGTGGGCTGCACGCCACACCGTCGCGCGAGAAGGTCTCGATCATCGAGCAGCCGGGATATCCCTGCCGTCGGACGCGATAGCTCCACGACCAGGCGTGACGACACCGCTTGCACACGAACCCGTACCGCTCCGCGACCGTCGCATCCGGGCCGCCGGGTGGAAGGCCCGACGATGCAGCTGAGAAGTCCTGGGCCACGTGGCGACCTCCTCCGGCCAAATAAACGAACTAGTTGGTTTCTATTCTAGCCCCTGAGCCGGTACGCTGCACGCGGCCAGAACTCCAAACGGGAGATCAAATGCCGAAGATGGCCGCAGAGGACCGTGTCGCCCGCCGACAGGAGTTCGTCGAAGCGGCGCGCCGGTGTGTCGCCCGCGACGGCTACCGCAACTTGACGGTGGACAACGTGTGCATGGAGGCCGGGCTCTCGAAGGGCGCCTTCTACTCCCACTTCCAGACCAAGTCAGAGCTGCTCGTCGCGGTCCTGGAGGACGACGCGTCGCGCGTCGGCGCTCTCATCAACACGGTCACCGAACGCAACGATTCACAGCTCGAACGGACTCGGCGCTACGTCCAGAGCCTGCTCCGGGAGGCCGAGGAGCCCGGCGGCGTTCAGCTCCGGGCAGGGCTCTGGTCCGAAACCCTCAGCGACCCGGCGATCACCGAAGGTCTCGTCGCCGACATCCGGGAACGTCGACGCCAGCTCCGTGACTGGATCGCGTCGGGCATCGACTCGGGCGAGCTCGTCGAAACACCGGCGAACGCGACGGCCGCCATCCTCGTCGCCCTCGCCGACGGGCTCACGCTCCACCGAGCGATCGACCCCTCGGCGTTCCAGTGGCCGAACATCCGCACCGCCCTCGCCACGCTCCTCGACGGGCTCGCCGCCTAGAGCTCATCGGCTCGTCTCGCGGGCGCCTCGCTCGTCACCGCTCGGCGCGAGCCATGCGTCGACCGGCTGCTTGCTGATGACGGAGAACGCGCCGCGCGACTCGAGCACGGGCAACGTCGTCCCCGAGCCGTCCAACGCCCTGCTCGCGGGCCTGCAGCTCCCGCGCCGAGCCCGGCCTCGAAGCGCCCGACCGGCATGAGCTTCGGCTGCGCACGGGTCGCTCATGTCGAGGTGCCGCCGCGCACCGGCCCGCTCCGAGGGCGGAAGGAGCCGAACCGGTGCAGCGCCCGCCAGCCGTGGGCAGATCCGTCCGGGGCGCGTACGCAGGTTACATCGCTTCCCGAGGTATCCGCCCGTCGGTTGCGCCATTCCTCGACAGGTGGTTCCACGGTCCGGCGTGACGGGCGCGGTTGGGACCGGGAGCGCAAGCTCGGGAGGTCCGCCTACGAGGCGGCCGCTGCAACGGACTCGGACGCGCGGCTGAGGACGGTCAGACCGAGGAGGATCAGCGCACCGCCCGCGAGCGTCCCGGCCATCAGCGGTTCCATGAGGAAGGTGGCGGCAGTCGCGACGGCGAAGACTGGCACGAGGTTGAGGATGAGTGCGGCGGTCGACGCCTGCACACGTTCGAGCGCGCGGTTGAGCAAGAAGAACGGAATCTCGATGCCGATGACTCCGGCGGCGATCCCAACGCCGAGATGGCCCGCCGACGCTACGGGCAGGCTCGAACCGCGCGTGCTCCAGCTCGCGGCGCGAACGCCACCGCGACGCTCGACGCGGCGAGGAGCTGAAAGGCGGTGCCGGTCAACGTGTCGTCTGCGGACGGCAGCCTGCGCGCGACGACGAGGTAGCTCGCCGAGGTTGCCGAGCCCGCAAGGACGAGAAGATCGCCCGCGATCGTCTGGTGACCGTGGCCGTGTCGGTCCAGGCCGGCCAGTCCCGCTCGGGCGGTAGAGCGTTACAACGCGCACGCTACGCGGGCGCGCCGACGACCGCTTGCCCTGCGTGTTGCCCTCGCAACAACGCGAGCGCGATCCCCGGAAAGATCACGACGGACAAGAGACCCGCGCAGACGAGCGCGGCGCCCGTCACCGCGCTGAGCGCTCCGATCGAGACACCGATCGCCGTGGCGGTCACCAGGAAGGGCAGCGTCGTCGCCTGCAGGAGGCCCGCAGCCACTGCGCCACGCGTACCGGTCGCGCGCCTGTACAAGACGGCAGGAACGGCTCGCACGACGAGCAACGCGACGAGGAACACCGGGATGCGGACGACGCCCGACGTACTCGAGAACACACCCCGGAGGTCGAGCATGATCCCGCTCGCGACGAAGAAGAACGGGATTACGAACCCGTAACCGACAGCGTCGAGCTTCGCGCGGAACCGCGGGTGCGACATCGTGTCCCGATCGACGAGATTGAGCACGGCGCCTGCGAGGAACGCGCCCAGGATCGTCTCGAGACCCACTCGCTCGGCCAGCGCGACGAAGCCGACGAGGAGCGCAACGGCGATGCGCACCCTGATCTCCGCCGTCGTGTCCTGGAGCCGAGTGATGAGGGCGTCGAAGCGCATGATGCGCCCTGCGCGACCAAGCGTCAGCGCGACCGCGAGAACGACCGCGATGAACATCGCGAACATGAAGACCTTGCTCGCCGCACCACCCTTCGACTCCGAGAACAGAAGGGAGAGCAGGAGCACTGCGGCGAAGTCGGCGACCGTTGCGCCCGCGATCGTGTAATGACCGACGGGCCCGTCCGTCTGACCGGCATCCTTGAGCACCGGCACGACGAGGCCGAGCGAGGTCGCGCTGAGCGCTACCGCGAGGAGCAGTGGGTTGCGGATGAGCCCTGCTGCGTGCGCACCGAGCCCGACGGCGACACCGAGTACGAGCGTCAGGACGTACCCGATGAGCGCGACGCGCAACACCGGGCCGCGCAGGCGCTCGAGATCGATCTCGAGCCCCGCGAGGAACAGCAGGAATGTGACGCCCACGAGCGCCAGCACGCTGATCGGTGCGTCGATGTGGACCCAGGCGAGGACCGAGGGTCCCACGAGAATGCCGGCGAGGATCTCGATGACCGGTGCGGGAATCTTGAGCCGGAGGGCAGCGACGAGGATCGGCGCAGCGACGGCGATCAGAGCGACGACGAACACGCCACCGAACGACAGATGCTCCATCTCGACCCACCCCGTTGTCGTTGGAGGCCGTAGGCCTCGACCGGCCGGACGTCGGCCGCGAACGGCTCTTCGCGTGGCACCAGGCGGTCGCCCGGCCCGACGACGGTCACGACGCTGACCCCCGGGGCGTCGGAAGCCGTGCGCCGGCCGGCGCCGATCGCGCCGCCACCGAGAACCAGCTGACGTCGACCTCGTCGGTCATGGCGATGCGGTCTCACGAGCGAGGCCGGTCGTTACGCGCTCCCGGTGAACTCACGGGTGTCGCCTGCCGCCGTGTCCCACCACGCCGAGAGGTACGCCGCGGCGGCCAGGTACAGCGGCGCGTGCCCGGGGTCGGTTGCGACCGCGTCGAAACACGCGAGCGTGTACTTCACGCGGTGGGCGTCGCGGTTCAGCAACGCGCGCGTGGCGAGGGTCGACGCGACGGCGGACGCCGACGGCGCGTGCCACGCAGCGGCGGCAGCGGCACCAGGCGAGACGACGAGCGCTTCGTCGAGCTCGAGCGGGCTCGGGCCGGGCTGAAAGGCGAGATCCATGCGGCCCGAACCGAGGTCCGCCCAGTGTGACGCGAGGTACGCGGTGGCCACGAAGGTGGCCCGGGCCCGGTCGACGCCGGAGAGAAGCAGCGGAGCCTGGGCCAGCGTGAGGCAATGCGTCCAGCCGAACGGGACATGAACCGGCGGGCCCTGGAGCATGGTCTGGGCCGCAAAGCGGAGCAGCCCGAACGGTGTCGCCCGCGGCGCCGCGAACGACCCGTCATCGCCGAGGAAGGCGTCGAACGCGCCACCGCTCTGAGCGCGTTCGACGATGGGCGCGATGAAGAGCGGATCGGGTGGACCGATCGGGGCGACGCGCGCGAGCGCTTCGAGCAGCGAAGCAACGGTCCAGTCGTCCCTCTCCGCGGTCCTGAACGGCGGGAGCGCGATGTGACGGCCCGGCTCCTTCGCGAGCTCCCGAACAGGATGACGCAACATCGAGTCGCCCAGACCTCGCGGCTGTGTTCGTGTCAGGAGAGCGAGATAGATGTTGGCGTGCCCGGCGGCACCGAGCAGGGGCAGCACGGCGTCGCCAAGGAGTCGGGCGAGCTCATCGGGCCGCGCCCGTCGACCGAGCCACGCGGCAATGGCGTCGACGTCATCGAGCTCGCCCCGCGCGACGGCATCCATCAGCGCACCACCAGCAGCGTCTGTGGAGCCGAACGATGCCGAGCGTGGTACGCCGACCGGCGGTCCGGCCGCCTCGTAGCGTGCGGCGATCGCGACAATGCGCCGGCGCGCGCCAGTTCGAGCGTCCGGCGCGACGTACGGGAGAAGAGCGGCGCGAGCGAGCAGCTCGAGCGGTGCGTGGAGGACGAACGAGTCCTCACCAGCCGTGTACCGATCTCGCGGCACGCCGATGACACTTGCGACGGCTTCGACGAGCCGATGATCGTCGAGCTCGTCGAGTCGCCGACGGTCGTACTCCGCGTCCACGTCGTCTCGCGGGATGTCCTGCAGCAGGTTCGCCTGCACGAGCAGGTCCATGGCGCTCCTCCTGGTAGATGTGCGCGGCGCGTGCGTGCCAGAGCGCAGTCACGGTGCACGCGGGAGGCGTTACACGCGATCTGACCTCCGGTGTAACGGTCGCCACGCGCGCCGTGACGACACAACGATGACGGTCGCGTCGCAAGCGTCGATGAACGTGCTGCCAGGCCAGCGGGCGCTCATCGCATCGTGGCGCGCCTTGGCACGGCTCTCCCCCGACGCTCACGGGCTGGGCGCTCGTGCAGGACGGCCTCGCCGTGGCCGGCGCCTGGGGCTTCCTCCACCGAGGGGAGTGCGGGCTCTACGCCGTCGGGACAGTCCCGGAGTGGCGACGCCGGGGGTTGGCGCGGACGCTCGTAGCGCACGTGCTCGCTGACGCACGGTCGCGAGGCGCTCGGACGGCAACTCTGCAGTCGACGCCCATGGCCCGGACCCTCTACGAGTCGCTCGGATTCGCACCGGTGGGTCGGTACGAGGAAGGGCTATTCAGTGACGGCGGCGCGCTCGTCTCGCCGTAGCCGTGGCTGGGAAGAAGTAGCGTCACCGTGCGATGCGGGCGTTCAAGTTCCTCGAGGCGGACGGCTCGTCGATCTGGAGTGGCACGCAGTGGCCGCAACCGACGTCCGACCGACCGGGCGCGTGGCTCGAGAGCGAGCGTGTGCAGCCGTGCCGGTCGGGGGTCCACGGATGCCGTCCTGCCGAGCTCGCGTACTGGTTGCGGGACACACTGTGGGAGATCGAGCTCGACGGCGAGATCATCGAGGCGCGCCACAAGGTGGCGGCGCGTCGCGGACGGCTCGTCCGCCTCATCGACGACTACCCGGTCGCCGTGGGCGAGTTGGGTGTCGTGTGCGCGTGGCGAGCGCGCGACCACGCCACGGGCCCACTGCGCGCGGCCGGGGAAGAACAACTCGCTGAGCTGTTCGAGCGGTGTACCACGATGGACGAGCTCGAGGCCCTTGGTGTCGAGGTGGCGGATCGCCTCGGTCAGGAGACGAGGGCAGCGAGGGCGGCGATGCTCGCGGTCGACACCGCGACGTTCGCGTTGTCGGGTCCGGCGCCGGAACCACCCTTCATCGCCGCATGCGCAGCCGCGTATGCCGCAGACGACTTCGACGCCGCCTATTCCGGAGAGCGACGGTTCCAGTCGGACTGGCTCGCTCAGCGGCTCGTGCTCGCCTCGTAGCTGGCGGCTACCTTTCACCCCGCCGGCGGGCCCGGAACGAGGCAAGAGCCGCCTCCCGCGCCCGCGCCGGCGGTGCCTCGTCGAGCGCGCCACGAAGCGACGAGACCGTCGCGCGGAGCTGGTGCACGTACGCGATGCACGTCGTGCAGAACGCAAGGTGTTCCTCGACCTCCGCGCGGATCTCGTCGCCGAGCGCGCCTTCTTCCCAGTCCGTGACGTAGTCGACGAACTCGATACAGCGCATGGGGGGTGTCGTGTGCTCGCTCACCGGATCACCCCACTCAGCAGGTCGCCGTGCCGTTCGAGTGCGGTCCGGCACTTGGCACGCGCGCGGTGGAGCAGGACGCGCTGGTTCCCTTCGCTGATGCCGAGCAGCTCACACACCTCGTCGGAGTCCATACCCTCGACGTCACGCAGCGACAACACGAGACCCTGCTGCGGGGGCAGGTCGGCGACGATCGACCGTACGACCTCGCGTAGCTCGCCGCCCAGGACACGCTCTTCCGGGAAGTTCGCACTCGGTGGCGCGGACCAGAAGCCGGCCCAGCGGTGCTCCGTGCCGTAGAACCGGTCCGGGTCCACGATCGGATCGTCCTCAGACCGGACCACGGCCGAGAAGGGCTGCGTCCGGCTCTCCTTCTCGCCTCTGGTGATCGCTCGGTTGATGAGGATTCGGAACAGCCACGTCTTGAGCGACGACCGTCCCTCGAAGCGGTCGATCCCGTCGACGACTGCGGTGAACGTCTCCTGGACCGCGTCCTCGGCGGCTTCGCGCGTCGCCGTGTAACGGCGTGCGACGGAGACCAGCGAGCCGTAGTAGCGGTCGAAGAGATCGCAGAACGCCTGCTCGTCGCCGGCACGCAGACCCGCAACGAGCTTGGCCTCGTGCTCGTCGGCCGCGGGCCCCCGTCCCGTCGCAGCGCCTGCGTCCACCGGCCGTGACGATATCCGCCGTGGCGCGCCCGCAGCATCGGCGCCGGAAGGTGAGCCCACCGTCGACGAAGATCGCCTGACCCGTGATGTACCCGGCTTCCGTCGCACCTGGGCCGATCGCGGTCACGCGGATGCGGTCTTGGCCTCGAGCCCTTGCATCGGTCCTCCTTCGAGCGAAGTGGATGATGAGCGTGCGGTCCGGCGGCACCGCGCTCCGTTACAGGGTCGTTGGGTGTAACGAGTCGCGGGAGTCGGGAGACCTCGAGACGGTGGAGACGTCACGCACGACGAGAGACGGCTCGCCTTGGGCCCTGCGCCCGGCGAGGTTCTCCGACACGCGTGAGGCGTTGCGCGCGCTCGCGTGCCACGTCGTGGCACAGGCACGCACCGGGCGGATCTCGTTGCGGCCGACCGGGTCCCGCTTCGGGACGCCAGCGTTCGACGACGGCACACGCGTCATGGTCGAGGGCGACCGGTTGATTCGAAATGACGAGCAGACCGTCATACGCATTCGGTGACAAGGGTGCTCGCGGGACTGCGCGCCGAGGGTGGCACAGACGTTGGCGGTGTCCCCCGAGGGAGCGGCGTCGACGACGCGTACGCCTTCGACGGGCTACGAACGCAGCGGCGCGTCGGCGAACTCCGCCAGTCCTTGCTCGGGCCGCACCTCGGCACGAAAGCCCAACAGCTCGCGGGCCCGTCCGACCGACGCGAACACGTGGCGGACGTCGCCGCGGCGCGAGCCGCCGACGACCTCGGGCGCGTGCGTCGCACCGAAAGCCTTCCCGAGGAGGACTGCCATCTCGAGGACGGTCACGGGATGTCCACTTGCGACGTTGCAGGTTGTCGCCATTTCGCGCGGAGCATGGAGCGCAGCAAGGTTGGCTCGCGCGACGTCTGACACGTGGACGAAGTCGCGTCGCTGGTGACCGTCCTCGAAGACGCTGGGAGCGCGCCCCTCTTCGTACGCGCTGCGGAAGATGCTCGCCACGCCCGCGTACGGCGTGTTCCGTGGCATCCGCGGGCCGTAGACGTTGTGGTATCGCAGGACGATCGCCGACGAGTCGTGCTCACGTGCGTACGAGGCCACGAGATGCTCCTGGTGGACCTTCGTCGCGGCGTACACGTTGCGCGGGTCGACGGGCGCATCCTCGTCGACGGGCTCCGGATCGAGCGTGCGCCCGCATGTGGAGCACTCCGGATCCCACTGAGCACGGCCGAGCCGCTCCGGTGACCGCGAGCCGACACGGACCACGCCGTGCTCGGAGCATCGGTACCGACCTTCGCCGTAGACGACCATGCTGCCGCCGAGGACCACTCGGCCGTCGAACCGACGATCGTGCAACGCCTTCAGGAGCTTCGCGATCGCGACGTCGTTGTTGGTCACGTAGTCGACGGTGTCGCCGAAGTCGACGCCCAGGCCGACCATCGAAGCCTGGTGCGACACGGCATCGACGCCGGCCACGGACGCCGTCGCGACATCACCGTCACGTAGGTCGCCCCAGAGGTACTCGGCCGACGGGTTGAGGTAGTCGGGTCCCGCACGGTGCGCGAGCGGGTGAAGCGAGTCGACGCCGACGACCTCGTGTCCCTCGCCGACGAGCGCGTCGACGAGGTGCGACCCGATGAACCCTGCCGCCCCGGTGACGAGGACTCTCATCCGACGGGGTCCACGGGGAGGCGGACGGTGAAGCGGCAACCGCCGTTCTCGTTGCGCACGCTGACGTCACCGTCGTGTGCCTCCACCAGGCCGCGCGCGATCGCGAGTCCGAGACCCGCACCAGGGCCCTGCCGGGCCGGGTCCACGCGGAACGCGACGTCGAAGACGCGCTCGAGCGCAGGCTCGGGGATGCCACCGCCGTGGTCGACCACCGCGATGAACGCCCGACCGCCGTCCACGCCGGCCTCGACGACGACCGTTCCGTCGCTCGGCGTGTGCCGGATCGCGTTCTCCAGGATGTTGCGGAGCGCCCGCAGCAGCTCGGGCGCCGACGCGCGCAGGGTCGGCGCGTCGTCGCGCATCACGCCGTGCAGCCGGACACCCTTCGCGTCCGCAACCGGGGCTGCGCCCGCGAGCGCCTCGCATACCACGTCCGCGAGCGAGACCCGCTCGAGCTCCAGGCGGAGCACACCGGCCTGGCTGCGGCTCAGCTCGAACAGGTCGTCGACGAGCGCGGCGAGCCGGTCGGCCTCCTCGCGGAGGGACCGGTGATACCGCGCGACCGTCTCGGGATCGTCGACGACACCGTCCTCGAGCGCTTCCACCATGGCCCTGATCCCCGCCAGTGGCGTACGGAGGTCGTGCGACACCCACGCGACGAGCTCGCGACGCGATCCGTCGATCGCACGTTCACGCACACGTGCGTCCTCGAGTCGCCCCGACATCGTCTCCAGCTCCTGCGCGAGGCGCGCGAGCTCGGACGGAGCGTTCCCCCGGTCGCTGCGATCGGGAGCCGACCCGTCGCCGATGCGCCGTGCGACGTCGGCCAGCCCGGCGGACGCGTCGACGACGCGACCGCCGAGCACGATCGACGCCACGACCGCCATGGTGCCCGCAGGCACGAGGACCACGAGCAGCACCGACAGGTCGTGGTCGGAGATGAACATGCCGCGCACCGCGACCCAGGCGCCGAGCGCGACAGCCATGACGGTCGTCAGTGCGACCGCGACGACCTGCACACCGACCGATCGCGAGCGCAAGGTCCCAAGTCCCAACGCGCCGGCGACGCCGGCGGCTGCCGCGGTCCCGGTCGCGATCGCGACAAGCTCGACGGCGTCGCGGGCAGACATCGCGGTCGCGGCACTGACGACGATCGTGAGGACCACGCCGATGGAGGCGACCACAGCGAGGGTGCGGCGCCGCGTGGAACGCTGCGCCATCATGGGTCGAACCGGTAGCCGACGCCCCACACGGTCGTGATGTGCGCGGGCGCCGACGGGTCGCGCTCGAGCTTCTCGCGGAGGCGGCGGATGTGGACCGTCACGGTCGACGAGTCGCCGTACGTGTAGCCCCACACATGCTCGAGCAGCTCCTCGCGCCGATGGACCCGTCGCGGCCGCTGGGCGAGGAAGCACAACAAGTCGAACTCGCGGGCGGTGAGCGACACGAGCTCACCATTCCGGCGAACCTCGTGCGCAGATGGATCGACGACGAGGTCGCCGGCGACCAGCGGCTCGCTCGGTACACCCGGGATGCTCGGCGCGCTCGCCCGGCGCAGCACCGCCTTCACGCGCGCCGTGAGCTCGCGTGGCGAGAACGGCTTGCTGACGTAGTCGTCGGCGCCGACCTCGAAGCCGGTGATCCGGTCGTCCTCTTCGCCGCGGGCCGTGAGCATGATCACGGGGACCGGCGTCCGCTCCCGCAGCCGCCGGCACACCTCGAGACCGTCAAGGCCCGGAAGCATGAGGTCGAGCACAACGATGTCGGGTGGGTCGCTCTCCGCACGCTCCAGCGCTTCGTTCCCGTCGGCGACGCCGACCGTATCGAACCCTTCACGGTCCAAGTAACGCAGCACGACCTCAGCGACGTTCGGGTCGTCCTCGACCACGAGCACCCGCGCCCCGCGGGTCGAGTCGTCGAGCTCGCTCGTCGCGCCCATCACGGGGTGACTGTACCGAGAGCCCTCGAATCGTTACGCGTCGAGAGGAGCGAGTTTCGAGAATCGTAAGCGGCAAACGGGCATGCGCCGCCGGCGACTGCCGTTACGTTCGCCTCGATGCCCGAACTCGTGCTCCCCGTGCTGAACGAGGCCGCTGCCTTGCCCGTCGTGCTGTCGCGCCTTCCGTCCGGCTACGACCCGATCGTCGTCGACAACGGCTCGCAGGATGGCTCGGACGATGTCGCTCGTCGGCTGGGCGCCCGCGTGGTCTCCGAGTCCCGACGCGGGTACGGCGCAGCGTGCGAAGCCGGCCTCACCGCGGCCCGCGCCGACGTCGTCTGCTTCATGGACTGCGACGGCACGCTCGACCCCATGGAGCTGCCCACCGTCGCCGGCCCGGTCATCGACGGCTCCGCCGATCTCGTGATCGGCGCCCGGGAACGGTCGCGCCACCTTGCTCCGCATGCACGGGTAGCCAACGCGGTGCTCGCGGCCGAGGTTCGCCGCCGCACCGGCGCGCGGCTGTCCGACTTGGGTCCGATGCGCGCCGCGCGTCGCGAATCACTCCTCGCGCTGGCTCTGCGCGATCGACGCTCCGGCTGGCCGCTCGAGCTCGCGCTCCGCGCCGGTGCGGCCGGATGGCGCATCCGCGAGGTGCCCGTCACCTACCGGGAACGGATCGGACGCTCCAAGGTGACCGGCACCGTCCGCGGCACGGCGCGCGCGGTGCAGGACATGGTTCGCGTCCTCGCAACGGGGCCCGCGTCGTGAACGCCCGCGATGTCTCGCTCGTCGTGCTCGCCAAGGCACCGGTCGCGGGTCGGGTCAAGACACGACTGTGCCCGCCCCTCACGCCAACCGAAGCCGCGTCCCTCGCTCGCGCCGCGCTCATCGACACACTCACAGCCGTCGCGCGGACTCCAGCGCGCCGGCGGTTCCTCGTGCTCGATGGGCGATCGGGCCCCTGGGTGCCGCCCGGGTTCACCGTTGTTCCGCAGCTCGCCGGTGGCCTCGATCAGAGACTTGCCGGAGCCTTCGACGCGGTCGGCGGTCCCGCCGTGCTCATCGGGATGGACACACCGCAGGTCACGCCGGCTCTGCTCGAACGCGCTGCCGCGGCGCTCGGCACCACCGGCGTAGACGCGGTGCTCGGATCGGCTTTCGACGGCGGCTACTGGTGCATCGGGCTGCGTCGACCGGACCGGCGTGTGTTCGACGGCGTTCCGATGAGCGCGGCGCACACCGGCCGAATGCAGCTGGCTCGACTTCACGCGCTCGGACTCCGGGTCGCACCCCTTCCACCGCTGCGCGACGTGGACGTGTTCAACGACGCAATAGCAGTCGCACGGGAGGCGCCGAGTCTTCACTTCGCCCAAGCGCTGTCGGTTGTAACGAAGGACTCGGTCGCATGACTGTCGATGCGATGCAGGTGCGTGATGACCGCGGCGATCTCGTGCCGCTGCCCGTTGCGCGGTGGTTTGGTGCGCTCGACGACGTCGACCTTCGGGTGGTCGCTACGATCAAGGGCCCGGTCCTCGACGTCGGCTGTGGGCCCGGCCGCCACGTCGTCGCACTCGCGGAACGTGGCGTCCCTGCGCTCGGCATCGACATCACCGACAGCGCACTCGAGCTTGCACGCGAGCGTGGCGTGCCCGTGATCGAGCGATCGGTCTTCGACCGCGTACCCGCTGCCGGTCGGTGGACCAGCGTCCTGCTCCTCGACGGCAACATCGGCATCGGCGGCGAGCCGGCCGCGCTGCTGCGGCGAGTCCACGAGCTGCTCCGCTCCGGAGGGGTCGCGGTGGTCGAGGTCGAGCCCGCCGGGACCCGCTACCCGTCCCGGCCCGTGCGATTCGAGCGCGGGGCGCGCTTCGGCCCGTGGTTCCGCCTCGCCTGTGTGACGACCGACGAGATCAACGCACTGGCGCACGCGGCGGGCTTCGCGTGCACACGCGTGTGGCACGACGGCCGTAGGTCGTTCGCCGCGCTTCGACGCGAGGAAGCGGCATGAAGCTTCTGCCGCGGTTGCAATCGCGCTTCACGAGTCCGCTGCACGCCGAACGGCCGGCCGCGCTGTTGGGTGCCGCGCTCGGGATCTCGTTCACCGTCTGTTTCGTTACCGGCCTGTACTCGCACTGGGCCCAACATCCGCCGTCGTGGTTCACGCTCCCGGCCCGTCCTGCCGGCCTCTACCGGGTCACGCAAGGCCTTCACGTCGCGACCGGCATCGCCACGATCCCGTTGCTACTGGCGAAGCTCTGGACCGTCTTCCCCAAGCTGTTGCGCTGGCCGCCGTTCGACGACGTCGCACACGCGCTCGAACGCGTCAGCCTCGTCCCGCTGATCGGCGGTTCGCTCCTTCTCCTGTTCACCGGACTGGCGAACATCAACGACTGGTACCCGTGGCCGTTCAACTTCGTCGTCACGCACTACTGGACCGCCTGGATCACGGTGGGCGCGCTCATCGTCCACGTGGGCGCGAAGTGGACGACGACCTGGCATGCGTTGACCCCCCGACCACGAACAGCCGCTGGACCGTCCACGGAGATGAGCGCCGCGGAGCGAGCCGGCATCGTGGAGCGGCGCAACTTCCTTGCGACCGTCGCGGGCGCGGTCGGGCTCCTCACGCTTGTGACCATCGGGGAGACGGTCGCGCCACTTCAGAAGCTCGCGCTCCTTGCGCCGCGCCGCCCTGACGTCGGCCCACAAGGCTTCCCCGTCAACCGATCAGCGGTGGCGGCCGGCGTCACGACGACGGCACGCGACCCCGGCTTCACACTTCGCGTCGAGGGCAACGTCCGGCGAACGCTCACACTCACGCTCGACGACCTTGTACGACTCCCGCAGACGAGCGCGACCCTGCCGATCGCCTGCGTCGACGGCTGGAGCACGTCGCAACGGTGGACCGGCATACGTGTGCGCGATCTGCTCGACCTCGCGGGGGCCCCGCACGGTGCGCACGTGACGGTCGAGTCGCTGCAGCAACGACGCAGTTACCGCACGTCCGAGCTCGATCACGTGCAGGCCCGGGATCCCGACACCTTGCTCGCGACGCGCGTGAACGGCGAGGTGTTGCACGTCGATCACGGCTACCCGTTGCGCCTTATCGGCCCTGACCGGCCGGGCGTCATGCAGACCAAGTGGGTGGCCCGACTGGTCGTGCGATGAGCGACATCAGCGATCTGGAGTCTGCCGCCGAACCGAGGACGCGGGCATTCTGGATCGGGCTCGTCGTCGGCCTCGCGGTCATGACGTACGGGATCCGCGGCCTGCTCGTCGACGCCGCCGCGACCCGCCCGACGCGGGCCGCCGAATGGCTTGTCGGCGCTGATCTGCTGCACGACCTCGTGCTCGTTCCGATCGTGCTCGCGATCGGATGGCTCACGCGTCGGGTCGTCCCGAGAACGTTGCGCTGGCCGCTGCGCGGCGCGTTGATCGGCACCGCGCTCTCCGTCGCAGTCGTCTGGATCCCACTCCGAGGCTACGGACGGCTGGCCGACAATCCGTCCCTCGCGCCGCTCGACTACGGAAAGGCGGTGGTCGCAGTCGTCGCCGGGGTGTGGTGCGCATGCGCGCTGTGGGGTGCGCTCGCCGTGATCGGCAAACGCCGGGCACGCGAGCCGGACGTCGAGCACTCGTGACGGCGACGACCGCCGCGACCGCGACGGAAACGCTCGCGGCACGCACGACCGATCGTCGTCCAGATCGGGCG
Organism: Acidimicrobiia bacterium; assembly: GCA_036558745.1. Lineage (GTDB taxonomy): Bacteria > Actinomycetota > Acidimicrobiia > IMCC26256 > JAMXLJ01 > JAMXLJ01. The sequence goes on along the minus strand of DATBEZ010000091.1, from coordinate 24,081 downwards.
GGTCGTCGAAGCGGCACCTCGTCGCGCGCACGCGCCGGCCTGGCGCTCGGCATCTGGCTGGTCGTGGTGGGTGTCTCCGCGGTGTGGGGCGCCACCCTGCTGCGCGCGCACGTGCACATGCAGATCGGCGCGCCGCCCCTGACCGGTGTGCTCGACTGGAGGCCGAAGCTCCCGCTCGCAACCGCGGGGATTGTGGGCGTGCTCACCGCAACCGTCATGCCAGCCGTCGTCGCTCGACTGTCGTGGCGGCGACTCCTGATGGCTGCGCCCGTCGGCGCGCTCGTCTGGACACTCGCGATCAACACCGTCGACGGCTGGACAGGGTTCACGCGTCCGATCCACACGGAGTACGCGGCAACGGCGGTCGGGATCGCGACGCCGCGTCAGTTTCTCCGCGCGCTGCTCACCCACCCTTCGCAGTTCAACATCCACACCCGCGGACACCCGCCCGGGCTGCCGCTGTTGCTGTGGGCACTGCGCCCACTCGGCGTCTCGAGCGCGCCCGCGGTGGCGGTGCTCTACGTAGTCGTCGGGGTGATGGCCGTACCCGCAGTGCTCGCGACGGTGGCCAATGTTGCGGGCTCGCGCGCAGCCCGCGGGGCGGCGCCGTACCTCGTCCTCGCTCCGGGTGCGATCTGGATGGCGACGAGCGGCGACGCGTTCTTCGCCGGTGTCTCCGCGTGGGCGGTTGCGCTCATGGTGCTCGCAACCGGCCGCGACGGCCCGCGCGGTGACGTGCTCGCGCTGGTCGGTGGTGCGTTGTTCGGGGTCACCGCGTTCCTCTCCTACGGCCTCGTCCTGCTCGCGCTGATTCCCGTCGCGGTGGCCCTCGCTCGTCGTCGGGTCCGACCACTGCTGTTCGGGGCGGTCGGGGCTGCGCCGATCTTCATCGCGTTCGCGGCCGCAGGGTTCTGGTGGCTCGACGGCCTGCAGGTGACGCGGCACGCATACGCGACCGGCGTCGCCCGCCGCCGTCCCTACGACTACTTCCTGCTCGCCGACATCGCTGCCTTCGCGCTCGCGCTCGGGCCCGCTGCCGCGATCGCGCTCGCGTGGCTCCGTGACCGTCGCCTCTGGTTGCTCGCCGGTGCCGCGCTCGTTGCGATCGCTCTCGCCGACTTCAGCGGCATGTCCAAGGCCGAAGTCGAGCGGATCTGGCTCCCGTTCGCTCCGTGGGTGCTCGTCGCGACCGCCGCGATCGCGCGTCGGCCGCGAACGACGCGCCTGCTCCTGGTCGCGCAAGTGGCGACCGCCGTCGGGATCCAAGCGTTGGTCCGGTCACCATGGTGATGTCCAGCCGAGAGTCTCCTACGTCGTAACGGCCGCGCCGAACCGGGGCGCGTCCTGCGGACGACTTCCTTCATCTCGCGCATCAGCGTGCGTCATCCGCGCCTCGTCCCTGCTGCGAACAGCCCCCGGAAGCAGGGGGTCCGGAAAGGGGAGGGGACGCGCCGCGCGCGCGACCCGTGCATGCGGCGGCCCCGGCCGCGCCGCACGCGGTGTTCGCGACATCGAGAACTCGAAAGAGGGAGAGATCCTTGCGTGCAAGACGGAAGGGTCTGCTCGGCGGGGCGGTCGTGCTCTCGGCACTCGCCATCGTCGCGGCGGCGGCTCCCGGTGCGGTGTTCGGCGCGGACCATGCCGACGCACCGGGGACACTGCAGTCGCCGTCGAACCGACCCGATGCAGACATCAACGACGTGTACATCTTCAAATCCACTCGACCCGGATTCACCGCGATCGCGATGACGACGCATCCAGCGGTCGGTGTGCTGTCACCACGGGCGTACGCGACAGACGTCACGTACAAGATCAACATCGACCGGGACAGCACCAACACCGCCACTCGTGCGCTCGCCTTGCGGTTCAAGGCCCCGGGGCCGGACGGCTCGCAGGAGTACACGGCGACCTACTACCGGCAGCGAAACGCCGAGACGTTGCGCGAAGGCGAGGTCGTCGCACGCGGCCGGACCGGACAGACCGTCTCCGGCGACGACGGCATGCGGGTGTTCGCGGGACTTCGGTCCGACCCGTTCTTCTTCGACCTCGACGCGTTCAAGCACGTCGTGCTCGGAGCGAGCAACGGCCGGACCGGCTTCTGCGACGCCGGCACCACCGACTTCTTCAAGAACTTCAACACCAACGCGATCGTGGTGGAGATCAAGTCGGAGGAGCTGAGCAACCACGTGGGTGTGTGGGGTTCGACGATCGGTCCGAACGGCGTCATCGACCAGATGGGCCGCCCGGCGATCAACACCGTGTTCAACCACGGTGACGAGAAGAACCTCTTCAACGCCACCCCACCCAAGGACCAGTTCAAGCCGCCGTTCAGCACGAACGTCATCAACGCGTTCATGTCGCTCGGCCACTACTCGCTGGCGGACGCCACGCACTTCGCACACGTGCTGCTGCCCGACATCCTGACGTACGACACCCGTACGCAGGCGTCGGGTCCGCTGAACGGGCGCGGGCCGCGCGACGACGTCATCGACGCGGAGCTGGGCCTCGTAACGAACGGTGGGATCAAGACCGACTGTGTCGGTCCGCACCACGACTACCTGAGCTCGTTCCCGTACCTCGGGAACCCGCACTCCAGCTAGTCCGTAGGGCCGGGTCGCGCCAGTTGGGGGGCGCGACCCGGCCTTCACCGCACAGGGAGGCGAAGGTGAAAACGAAGCTGGTCGGTCTGGCGCTCGCAACGGTCATCGTGATCGGCGGAACGTATGTCGCGCGCGCAGCGACGGGCGGGTCCGCGTCGGGCGCGGCAAGTTCGGTCATCGGCCTCGCGGACGCGCCGAACGACGCGCCCGGAGGATCCGACCTTCCCGACGTCGAACGCCTCATCCGCGACTTCGAGCAGGACGTCCGTCAGCACCCCAACAGCACGGGCTTGAGCTTCCTCGGCGGCCTCTACCTCCAGCGCGCCCGCCTCACGGGCGACGTCGACACGTTCGAGCAGGCGCGAACCGCGCTCGCGGCCGCGCTCCGAATGGCGCCCACCGACGAGGAGACGCTCGGGCGCGAGGCGACGCTTCGATTCACGACCCACGACTTCCCGGGCGCGCTGACCGTCGCCAACGGCGTGCTGGCGAGCGACCCGAAGGCGTACGGCCTGATGGCGGTGCGCGGCGACGCACTGGTCGAGCTCGGTCGCTACGACGATGCGGGCGCAACCTACGACGCGCTCGCGCGGGCCGTTCCCGACACCTCGGCGGTCGACGTCCGCCGATCGCACCTCGCGTTCCTCGAGGGACGTGACGCCGACGCATGGCGCCTCGCCGTCGCGGCCGAGCACGAGGCGGTTCAGGCCGGTGTGTTCGGCGCCGCGCTCGCCTACTACCGCACTGCGCCTGCGCAACTCGCGCTCGACTCCGGACGGTACGCGGTCGCCGAGCGCTATGCGCGCGCCGCGCTGAGCGCGGCTCCGGACTACTACGCCGCCATCGCGATGCTCGGGAAGGTCCGCGCCGCTCAGGGACACATCGATGAGGCGATCCGGCTCTACGAGCGCGCGGTCGCCATCGTCCCGCAACCCGACTACCTCGCCGCGCTCGGTGACCTCTACACGCTGCGCGGCGAACATGCGAAGGCCGATGTCGAGTACGGCACCGTCCAGGTGATCGGGACACTCGCTCAGATCAATCGCCAGGTCTACAACCGGCTCGTCGCGGTTTTCGACGCCGACCACGACCGCAACCACGTGGACGCGGTCACGTTGACGGCCAGGGAGCTGACCGTGCGCAAGGACGTGTATGGGTGGGACGCCTATGCCTGGGCCCTCTTGAAGGCGGGACGCGTCGGCGAAGCACGTGCCGCGTCGGACCACGCGCTCGCGCTCGGAACCCGCGACCCGAAGCTGCTGTACCACGCGGGGATGATCGCCAAGGCCCAGGGTGACCGGCCCAGGGCACGCGACCTCCTCCACCGAGCGCTCTCGATCAGCCCGAACTTCGATCCCTTCCAGGTTCCGATCGCACACCGAGCCCTCCGAGCCGTGGAGTGACGAGCAGTCTCCGAGGCGCCAGGAAGCGACATCGGGTCAGCCGACGCGCCGTCCGTGCGCGAGGCGGAGCGCTTCCTCGATGTAGCGCCGCCACGTTCGTCGAGCGTCGAGCGGGATCGCGACCCACTCCCGGAATGGCCGGCCCGCGGGCGCAAAGGGTTCGGCGCGGCCTGCCGCGATCAGCGCGGCGACGCAGGGCGCGTTCAGCTTGACGACGAGATCGCCGGTGTTCCTGTCGCAGCACGCGAAGAAGTCGCCCTCGTAACGCAGGCACAGAAGGCCCATCATCGTCGACTTCGTGACGCCCGGCTGGTCGAGCATGCTGGTTGCGAGCCGCCAGAACGCGCCGTCGTCGGCCGGCGGTTGCGTGGGTGCTCGCGCCCGCGTCATGCGAGCCCGACCTGCCGCGCCGACGGCACACGCTCGTTCGCAAGCGGATCGGGGCCAGGATCCCCGCCAGAGGCGGCCACGGCGAGCCGGTGGAGATAGTTCGCCCAGCCGCCCGCGTGCGGATCGACCATCGGTTCCGGGAGGTCTCGGTGCACGAGGTGGAGGTCGGTGCCACCGTCGCGAGGTTGCAGCGTGATCTCGACGGTCGTCGAACCGGGCGGGATCCGGACGTCATCACGGTCCCAGCCGTAGGTGAAGACGATCCGACGGCCCGGGACCAGCTCGACGAAGGTTCCGGTGCAACGATCGCCGTTCAGATGACGCCAAGTGATCGTCCCGCCGACGCGGGTGTCGATGTCCGCCTCGGGGGCCATCCACTCGACGAACCGATCAGCATGAGTGAGCAGCTCGTAGACCTCTGCAGGTGCCGCGTCGATGAAGACGCGCCGGTCGACATACTTCATGCGCTTCGGTTCAGCCGCTCGCGTCGTGTGCGCCTCCGGGTTCCCCTCTCGGCACTGCGCTTCAGAGCGTCGAGACGGTCTCCCCACAGCTCGTCGAGCGCAGCCCGAACAGCCGTGAGACGTTCGAGATCAACGCGGTACAAGCGCCGCTTCGCGTCGGCGCGCATGTGCATGAGCCCCGCATCGCGCAGCAGCCGCAGGTGCGGGCTCGCGGCAGACGGGGTGAGCCCGGCAACGTCGGCCAGCTCGCGGGCGCTGCGCTCCTCCCCCAGCGCGAGATGCAGCATCGCTCGCCGGCCGGGATGGCCCATCGCGCGCACGGCATCGTCGATGGAGTCGTCGCTCACGGCGTCCTGCCCATCGCGCCGAGCAGCCGCTCCTGCGCCGGCGCGTCGTCGGGCACCTTCACCTCCGGTCCCACGATGCCGGCCCGCCTTCCGATGTCGGGCATCTGCGGGAGGAACATCGCGACGACGGCCTCGACCAGCTCCGGATCGAGCCGACGGTCGCCGCCGATCGCGACGGCCAAGTCCCAGGTGTGGACGACCTGGTCCATCGCGGTCCCTGCCGTCGCCTCGCCGACCGACCACTCGGAACACGGGGTCGGCGCAGACCTCTGCGCCGGGCGCACCCGCTCCACCATGTCGGCGGCATCGGTCGCGGCGCGCTCGAACAACACGACAGGGTCCATCACGCTCGACCTCTCCCTGGCTCGGTTCAGCAAATCCTGAATTCAGGTTCTACTGAAATGATATCGGCTGCGTCAAGCCGGGGTCGGCCCTGCAGCGGCTGGTCCCGTCAGACGAGCTCCGGGTCGGTCATCACGGCGACGAGGGCGGGACCGTCGTGCTCGAGCGCGCCACGCAAGGCATCCTCGAGCTCGTCGCGTGCAGTTACGGGCGCGCCCCACGCGCCGCAGATCCGTGCGTACTCGGCGAAGTCCGGATTGTGCAGCGACGTCTGCCAGACGGCGAAGTGCCCCGCCCGCTGCTCCTTCGTGATCTTGCCGAGTGACGCGTTGTCGAGGAGCACGTGCGTGATGTTCATGTGGTACTTCACGGCCGTCGTCAGCTCCGCGAGGTACTGGCCGAAGCCGCCGTCGCCGGTGACCGCGACGATCGGGCGGTCGGGCGCGGCGGCCCACGCGCCCATCGCGGCCGGGAACCCGAAGCCGATCGATCCAAGGTAGCCGGACATGAGGATCGACTGCCGCGTGCACTCGAAGTAGCGCCCGAACGAGTACGCATGGTTCCCGACGTCGACGGCGATCACCGCGTCGGCGGGCGTCAGCCGGCTCATCGCGTCGAACACCGCCGCGGAGCTCACGCCCAAGCACCGATCGTCGGCGACGCGCCGAGCCTTCTCCGCGCGCCAGATACGCCAACGCTCCGCCACGTCACGCCGCTGGTCGACCCAATTCCCCGCCGGAAGACGGTCTCGCAGCTGCCGCGCCGTCACGCCGACGTGACCGAGCACCGGAACGGCCACCGGGTGGAAGCGCCCGAGGGCCATCGGGTCGAAGTCCACCTGCACGATCGGCTTGTACGCTGCGATCCCGGTGTGATTGGAGAACGACGCGCCGAACACCACCAACAGGTCCGACTCGTTCATGAGCCAGCTCGCAACGGGCGTGCCGCTGCGGCCGAGCACGCCGGCACCGAGCGGGTGGTCGTCGGCGATCTGTCCCTTGGCCTTGAACGTCGTGACGACCGGCGCGTGCAAGGCATCCGCGACCGCGACGACAGCATCCATGTCGAAGCGCGCACCATGCCCCACGACCACAACGGGCCGCCGCGCGCGATCGATCAGGGCCAGCGCGTCGTCGACCGCCGCGGGCGGCGGGGCAATCGCGTCGTCGCCGACGCGACCCCGCGGCCCGCCCGCCGGCACGTCCACCGCGTGCTGCTCCTGCACCTCGTCGGGTAGGACCAGATGCGCGACACCGCGACCGACCACCGCGTGCTTCACGGCGAGGGTCGCGAGCTCGGCGTGGTCGGACTCGGGCAGCACGGTCTTCGAGAACGACGCGACGTCGGCGAAGGCCGCCGTGAGATCGACGTCCTGGAACGCGCCGCGACCGAGAACCTTCGAAGGCACCTGACCGGAGATCGCGACGACCGGCGCGCGATCGGCCTTCGCGTCGTAGAGACCCGTCAGCAGGTTCGTCGAGCCCGGACCGGCGATCCCGAAACACGCCGCCGGCCGACCGGTGAGCTTTCCGTACGCCGACGCCGCGAAGGCGGCCGCGCCTTCGTGCCGGATGCCGACGAACGTCAGGTTGCCCGCCTCTTCCTGGCGGCGCATCGCGTCGGCGAAGCCGAGGTTCGAGTGGCCGACCATGCCGAAGACGTGCGTGACGCCCCACGCCACCAAGGTCTCGACCATCACGTCCGACACCGTGCGCGTGACCTCGGGCTCCGGGTCGAGCGCGACGTAGATGCCGTCGTCGCGGACCTCGACCGCGAAGCACGACGGCGCATCGGAGAACCCCGGTGGCGGCGTACCCGTCAACGGGTCGTAGTCGTAGCCGTGCCACGGGCAGCGCAACCATCCCTTCTCGATCGAGCCCTCGCCGAGCGGGCCACCCTGGTGCGGACACCGGTTGTCGAGCGCGCCGTAGCGGTCCCCCACCCTGGTGAGGGCAACGCTGCGGGTACCGGCGACGACGGTACGGACGCGACCGTCATCGAGGTCTCCGAGCTCGGCCACCCTGTGCCAGACGGGCTGGCTCGCCCGGTTCGTGCCCATCGCCGCCCCATCCGTCCCGTTCTGGGTGTTCGTCATGACGTTGCTGTCCGGACGAGCCGAGATTCGTTGCACCTCATCTGTAACGACGACCGCGATCCGCGAGACCGTCACGCAACGAAGACCGGGCGGACCCCAACGGGTTGGCGGATCGGGAGCAGGGAGAGGCGGCCGACGTGACCTTGAACGACTTCCAGCAGGAGCTGTGCGCCGAGTCCCATTGGGACTTCTCCGACCTGCGCGCGCTGTTCATCGGCTGCACGCTCAAGCGTTCGCCCGAGGTCTCCAACACCGAGGGGCTGGCGGAGATCTCCATGGAGATCTTGCGCAAGAACGGCGTCGCGGTCGACCTCGTGCGCGCGGTCGACCACGAGATCCCCGTCGGCGTCTACCCCGACATGACCGAACACGGCTGGGCACGCGACGAGTGGCCCGACATCTTCGAGCTCGTCGAGGCAGCCGACATCCTTGTGCTCTGCACCCCGATCTGGCTCGGCGAGAAATCGTCGGTCTGCACGAAGGTCATCGAGCGGCTGTACGGGAACTCGCACCTGCTCAACGACGCCGGCCAGTACCGGTACTACGGCCGCGTCGCGGGGTGCCTCGTGACCGGCAACGAGGACGGCGTCAAGCACTGCGCCATGAACATCCTCTATTCGTTGCAGCATCTCGGCTACGTCATCCCGCCGCAGGCCGACGCGGGTTGGATCGGCGAAGCCGGCCCGGGACCGTCGTATCTCGATCCCATGTCCGGCGGGACCGAGAACGACTTCACCAACCGCAACACCACGTTCATGACGTGGAACCTCATGCACATGGCACGCATGCTCAAGGACAGAGGCGGGATACCGGTGCACGGCAACCAACGCTCCGCCTGGGACGCGGGTTGCCGCTTCGACTACCCCAACCCCGAGTATCGCTGACCGCGCGATCTACGGTTTGGTTCGTGCAGCTGAAAGGTGCGGTCGTCGCCATCACTGGAGCATCCCGCGGCATCGGCGCAGCGGTGGCGCGCGAGGTCGCCGATCGCGGCGCGCGCGTCGGACTGATCGCCCGCACGGCCTTGGACCTCGACCGAGTGCTGAGCGACCTGAGTGTGGACGGCGTCGTGGCGACCGCCGACATCGCCGACCGAACCGCGACCGTCGAGGCGCTCGACCACGTCGAGGCATCGCTCGGTCCGATCGACGTGCTGGTCGCCAACGCGGGCATCGGTGCGTACGGACCCCTCCTCGACATGCCGTACGAAGAGATCGAGCGGGTCGTCTCCGTCAACGTGCTCGGGACGATGTACGCCATCAGGGCAGTGCTGCCGGCCATGGTCGCTCGCCGCCGTGGCCATATCGTGACGATCGGTTCCATCGCCGGCCGGATCGGCTCGCCGTTCGAGGCGGTGTACTCGGGCACCAAGTTCGCGGGCGTCGGGCTCACGGAGGCCCTCGCCGTCGAGGTCGCGCCGTACGGTGTCGGTGTCTCGCTCGTGAACCCGGGCGTCGTCGCGACCGACTTCGGCACCGCCCGCGGGCACCCGTACGACCGCGCACGCCCGAAGCCGATCAGCGCCGAGTCGGTCGCAGCCGAGGTCGTCACCGCGATCGAACGCGACAAGGCCGAGACCTATGTGCCTCGCTCCTTTCGCGCCGCGGTCGTGGCCCGCCACGTCATGCCGCCGTTGTTTCGCTGGGGGACAGCGCGAACCTTCCGCGCCGAGCTCCGAGCGGATGCAGCGAGGCGGCCACCGGGCCCCTGACCATGGCCATGGTCAGCGCTCGCGCGCCACGAACTGCACCTCGAGCTCGATCCGGACCCGTTCGGCGACAACCAATCGGTCGGCGCCCATCGGGACGTTCCACGCGACGTCGTCGTCGACGCGGTTGACGGTGGTCGTTGCCTCGAAGCCGGCGTGAGCCGGCCGCCGCCCGGGAAGGTCTTGGCCGTCGAAGACCACTGCCAGCGTCGCGGAACGGGTCGTGCCGTTGATCGACAGGTCGCCCCCGGGCCCGACGGGAGTTTGGTGTCATCAAGGATGGCCTGGTCCGCATGTCGACGTCGCAAGCGAGTTCTCCCTTGGCTTCCTGCCTCTCATCCAGCACTCGGCCTGAAGTGTCTCGTCAGGGGTCCCGCCACGGCGTACTCAACCTCGTCTCGCAGCTCGGGAAACTGGATGTTGGCGTCTGAAGCCAGCACGGATGGTTCCACGGTTCCACTGCAGCCGGCGCGACTTGAAGCCTACCGACCGCAGTGCTGCACTCGGACTCGTGACGGGCACCGCGGAATCGATCGCCAGCGACCTCCAGCGCGCATTCGCGGCAAGAGATCTCGACCTGCTCGGGACGTTGCTCGCGGACGATGCCCGCTGGGGTGACGACGACGCGAGCAACAAGTGCCGTAACCGTCAGCAGGTTGTCGCGACCTTTTCTCGGCTTCTCGATGAGGGCGTCGATGGGCGCGTCGAGGAAGTCCGAGTCAGCCCGAATGGCGTGCTGTGCAGGCTGCGCGTCGATTGGCCGGATGCGACCGGCCGGGCGCCGAGCGAGAGCCTCTTCCATCTGTACGTCGTACGCGATGGACTGATCGCGGAGATCCGCCGGTACGACGATCTCGATTCGGCGCTCGCGGCACTCGGTGAACCGCGCGCCGAGCGGATCCCTCGTGCGGCAGATGGCGATGAGTCGAATCTCGCTGACGCGTTCTTCTCAGCGATTCGACGCGGGGACCTCCAATCGCTCGAACGACTGCTACGCGAGCACCCGCAGATGGCCTCGGCGCCGCTCGGCGGGAGGTACCGCACCCGCACGCCGCTCCATGTGGCGACGGACTGGCCGGGCTACTTCCCGAACGGGCCGCAGGTGGTCCGTTTGCTCATCGCCGCCGGCGCAGATCCGAACGCCAGGGAAACAGGCAACGTCGCGGAGACGCCGCTGCACTGGGCGGCGAGCAGCGATGACGTCGACGTTGCCGAAGCACTCGTGGATGGCGGCGCGGATATCGAGATGCCCGATGGCTCGATCGGCACGCCCCTCGACAACGCCATCGGCTACGCATGCTGGCACGTGGCGCGGCTACTCGTGGCGCGTGGCGCACGCGTCGACAAGCCTTGGCACGCGGCCGCGCTGGGTTTGCTCAAGCGCCTCGAAGAGCTGCTCGCGGAACCGGCGGCGACCAGGGACGAGATCTCAAAGGCGTTCTGGCACGCGTGTTCGGGCAGTCAGCGACGCACCGCTGAGTTACTCCTGAGTCGCGGTGCGGATCTGAACTGGGTGCCCGACTATGCCGAGGGCACACCGCTCGACACTGCCAACGGTCTGGCGACGCGGCAAGAGAACGTCATCAGCTGGCTGCGTGAGCTCGGAGCCCGATCGACGCAAGCGCGGTAGCTGTCTCATGACCGAGGCGCTGCCCTCGTAGCTCAGGGGAGAGAGCAACGGTTTCCTGACTTCCCGCGAGCGCGGGCGTCAGTGCATGTCACAGCGTCGAAGCGCTCGTCAAAGCATTCGACGCACAAGATCGTCGACGGGTCTGGCCCGGTGGCTGCTCAGAGGACGAACCGCGCGTCAGACGTCTGCGAACACGAGATCCTCGCTTCGTGCCGTGCGCATGGCCCACCAGACCGTGACCACGATCGCTGCGACGGTGATGGCAAGACACCCGATGGTCTTGAGGATCACGAACGTTGGGACAGGCATGCTCACGAGCATGCCGAGCGTGGCTGCTGCGGTCAGGAGGTGGACTCCGGTCCACAGAAGCGTGAGCCCGACGAAGAGTCGAGCGACGGCCGGACGCCTTGCGACCTCGGGCGCAAGGGGACAGAAGTCGTGCGCGAGGCGAGCGACCACGGGGCGGCCGATGACAACGGAGCCGAGGAACACACCCGCGAGCGCGACCGTGGTCGCGACCGGCTGGAGGAAGTAGGCGAAGACGCTGCCGCTGATGAGCCCGACGGTGGTACGCACGGTCAGGCCGAGCGTCGCCAAGAGAAGGAGGGCGGGGATCCGTTGGTGTCGTACGAGCCTTCGAAGGATCGCGCAAGAGGCCCACGCGAGAACGACCGCCATCGCGACCGGCGTGCTCGCCACCTTCGCCACGACCAGGAACAGGACGGCAGGAACCACGGTTGCCTCGACGACGCTCGGGAGACCGCGGCGCGCGACCGCGAGGAGCACCCGACGCTGCGACGGGCGCGCGCCGCGCGTGGGGGGAGAATCGGCGCGCCTGGCCGCCACCAACCTCCACGAGTGCCCAGGTGCCAGGGTCTCGCTCATGACGCGCCGCCCCGAAGCTGCGCGCGCACTGCGTCGCACCGGAACCGCCGCTGCCGGCCATCCCGGTCGAAGGTCTCGGTGGAGATCGCGCGCGCGGACGCCCGCTCGATCTTCGTCTCGATGCGCAAGGTCACGACGATCAACCCACGGAGCTGAGGTCGCGGCGCGAGCGCGCGGCTCGCTCACCGTCAGGGCATCGAGCTCGCCGACGGGACTCACGACATGCGCAGCGCGCTCTCACATGGCACCGCAGCGTTGTCGAAACCGGCACCGCGTCTCCCGTTCCGCCAGCAGAGTCGCGACCGATCCGACGGACGGAATCGGAGGAGGCGCCGAAAAGCGACCGCCTCGAACACTAGCCCCTTTCCGGACGGTTCGCGGCTGGGCCTCGATTCGTGGGCCGAACAGAGGACCATGCTCCGCGGACGTGAGCCGGTCTGCGGCGAACCGGACGTTCAGACCGGTGACGCGAGCTCGGTCGCATTGGGCCAGCGAACGCGGGTTGCCCAGCCGAGGCGCTCGAACGCCCGGATCAGCATGGCGGACGGATCGACCTGATGACGGAGCGCGCCGTGTCGGGCCGCACTCGGGTGCGCGTGGTGGAAGTTGTGCCAACTGTCGCCCAATGACAAGAGCGCCAGGGGCGCGAAGTTCGTGCTGCGATCCTTCGTCGCGAACGGTCGCTTCCCGAACGTGTGGCACACGGAGTTGACGCTCCACGTGACGTGGTGCAGCAACGCCATCCTGAGGAGTCCGGCCCAGACCAACGCGCTGACCGCACCCGCGAGCGTCCCCGACATCGCCCACCCGAGCACGAACGGCGCTCCCAACGACGCGATCGCGAAGAGAGGGAACAGCCGGTTCACCCTGACGAGATCGCGATCGGCCAGAAGATCAGGGGCGAAGCGGTCCGCCGGCGTGAAGTCAGGCGAGAAGATCCAACCGCAATGGGCGTGGGCGAAGCCGCGCACCTGGTTGCCCGCCCCGGCGCCGAAACCGTGCGGAGTATGCGGGTCGCCGACATGGTCGCTGAACATGTGGTGTCGTCGATGGTTGGCGACCCATCCGATCGGCGCGCCTTCGAGTGCCATCGACCCCGCAGCAGCGAGCACGAGCTTCAAGACCCGATTCGCGGTGAAGCTGCGGTGCGTGAAGAGCCGGTGGTAGCCGACCGTGATGCCGAACGCGGTCACGACGTAGAACACGAGCGCCAGCAGCACGTCGCCCAGACCGATCACGTGTCCCCAGAACAGCAGAACCGCGCCCGCGAGCGCGACGACCGGCCCGATCACGAGCAGCATCGAGACCGTGCGCGAGAGAACGAGTGACGCGCCCGTGACCGGATCACCTATCTGTCGCGCTTCCGAGACGGAACTCGGCCCGGAACGGGACTCCGAGAGGTCTACGCCAGCGGCCATGGACACTCCTCTGGGTCAGCGGCGTCCATCGTGGTGCCGCCGTGATCCGTGCTCACGGCAGATCGCGACCGAGAGAAGCCTCGACGTCTGCGGCTCGACGGTGTCGAGCCCGCGTGTCCGCATCGTACTCCTCGCCGGTGGCGGCGCGAGCACGCGATGGGGTGATTCGACGGGGCTCGTCGTGGCGCCTAGTCCCGCTTCCTCGGAAGCAGGGCACGGAAGCGATCGGCAGGCTCGGCACCGAAGCGAGCGCGGTGCTGGGTGCGGCTTGCGGCACGGGCCGCGCGAATAGCCGTCCACGCCGCCGCCGATTCGACATCGATCTGACGCAGACGGGCCGCGCGCTGCTGCTCGAGCGCGGGTGCGGCTGGCTTATCTCGCAACACCTGCTGCTCCCGCCGCAGCCTCGCGAGCTGCTCGAAGAGCTGTCGCTCTCGCACGATCGGCGCGACCTCGCGAGGTTCCATCAGCGCACGGTACTCCGAATGCGATCGCGCAACACGACGCGCTGCAGAGCACACGAGCCGCGCGACGAGGACGGTCTCTCGCTACCAGCTGGCGCGTCGAGCAGAACGATCAGTCCGCTTCGCCGCCTTCGAGGAGCGCTTCTCCTTCAAGCTCTTGCCGTGCTTCTTGTCGGGCTTGGCTGCATGACCCTTGTCACCCATGCGTGCACCCTACGCCCCGGGGTGTTGTACGCGTGCTCGGCGCGCCAACGCGCACGCGCCCGGTCGCTCGCGATCGAGGCCGAGGCACTCCGGGTGACGACGCGATACCTCGTATCTGGCCTCGCGACTCAGCGCTTGGCTCGCGCCGACGGAAACCCTCAGAGTGTTGGACGACTGGCAGTCAGCGTGGCCGGCTGAGATGCGACGCCGGTGACGGCCCGGCCACGAGATAGCCCTGGCCGTACGGACATCCGTAGCTTCGAAGCACATTCATCTCGTCTGGCCTCTCGATGCCCTCCGCGATGACGGTCAGATCCAGCGTCGCGCCGAGCTGCACGATCGCAGCGACGATCGCGTTGTTGCCACCTCGATCGCTGCCGGTGAGGTTGGCGATGAAGGATCGGTTGATCTTGAGGAAGTCGATGGGTAGCCGCTGCAGGTTCAACAGCGACGCGTAGCCCGTTCCGAAGTCGTCCATTCCGAGATGCACGCCGAGTGCCTGCACCGCGACGAGCGCGGTCGCGGCCAAGTGGCCCGTGCGCAGGAGTGCGGCCTCGCTGAGCTCGAGCCACAAAGCATCTGGGGGAAGGCCGCTCGCGGCAAGGGTCTGGGCGACCGTCGCTGCGAGCCCCGACTCGGCGACCTGACGGACGGACAGGTTGACCGCAACCCACCTCGGCCCGAGATCGTCGTCGCGCCAGCGCGCCGCCTGATCGCAGGCCTCACTCAGCACCCATGCGCCGATCGGGACGATGACGCCGGTGCGTTCGGCGAGATCGAGGAACTGCTCGGGACTCAGCATCCCCCGCGTCGGGTGATGCCAGCGGAGAAGTGCTTCGGCACCGACGACGACGCCGTCGGTGAGACGCACGATCGGTTGGTAGTAGAGCGCGAACTCGCGTCGCTCCACGGCCCGGAGGAGTTCCGGCTCGAGCTCGGTGCGCTGCGCCTCGATGGCGCCAAGACCTGCGTCGAAAACCTCCCACCGCGCCCGGCCACCTTCCTTGGCGCTGTACATCGCGGCATCCGCGTTGCGCAGCAGCGCGATCGGCTCGGCGCTGCCGGCGGCTTGACCTTCGACGGTCAGGATCCCGATGCTCACCGAGACGACGATGTCGTTGCCGTCGATGCTCATGGGAGCTTCGAGGTCATCGCGTATCCGCTGCGCCAGCATCGTGGCCTCGTCCGGGTCGGCGAAGCCATCGCAGACCGCCACGAACTCGTCGCCGCCGACACGGGCCACGATGTCACTCGTCCGAAGCGTCTGTTGGAGGCGGCGAGCGACTTCGATGAGCGCGAGGTCGCCGACATCATGGCCGAAGCCGTCGTTGATCCCCTTGAACCCGTCGAGGTCGCAGTAGAGGACCGCGAGCGTGTCGCCACGCCGCGCGGTGCGTGCAAGCCCCAACACCAAGTGGTCCATCAACAACGTCCGGTTGGGCAGCCCGGTGAGGGTGTCGTGCAGGGCACGCTCCGTGAGCGCGGCTTCCACACCCTTGCGGTCGGTGACGTCGCGAGCGTTGGTAACGATCCCCGCAACACTCGGGTCGTCGAGCCGATTCGTCTCGAGCATCTCGAACCAGCGCCAGCTGCCGTTGCGGTGGCGCATGCGCAGTTCGCCGATCGGTTGGGGCCCCTCGCTCGAGAGCACCCGCGGGGCCACGGCGTCACGGAGCGGTAGGTCGTCCGGATGGACCAGGTCACGTTGCGGTGTCCCGCAGAGCTGGTCGGGGTTGTAGCCGAGTGCGACCTCGATGGCCGGACTGCAATACGAGATCAGTCCCGCAGCGTCTCGCACCAGGATCACGTCTCGAGATAGGCCGATCAGCGTCCCGAGTCGTTCCCGTTCGACTGTACGGTTCGATTCGACCACGGAAACTCCGACGGATGGTTCGACACCCCGCCCGCGTGTGGTGCGACACCCCCGAGTCCGGCACCGTCAGCGTACCCAACACCGGCGGAGGGTCCGATGACGCCGCCCGCGCGACCGGTCGCTCCCGGCGCCGAATGCGAGCGGTGCCCTCGGTGCGTCAGGTCGGCTTCGTCAATTATCGACGGCGGTGGTCAGCCCCAGCTCCGAGAGGATCTCGCGTCGCTCGGTGTCTATTCACGACGGTCGCCCATGGTGGAGGCTCACGCTCGAACCCGAGTGACGACGCCGCGACCTCCGTTCACGAACGGGCTCGCGGACCCGATGCCCAACCACAGGATCGTGCGCCTCCGCTCCCCGCGCGCGTCGCACGCTTGACGTTCGGCGTCTCGCCGAATGCGTGCGCACAGCTCGCCCGCGCCGCAACCATCCTTGTCGGTCCCTGGCGCTGCCGGCGCAGTCAACCGCTGCGGGGCCCTGCCATCGGGACACGCCGGAACGCGAACGTATGCAAGATCGACAGCTCCTCACCGCCAGGAACACATTGTGTGGTGAACGCCACGAGTTCCCAGCCGTCGCGTCCGAGCGATCCCAGCTCGTCGTCCAAACGCTCCTGCATCCGCGCATCGTCGGACGCGAAACGCAGGACAAGGGACTTGTGCTCGTGTGCTTGTTCCGCCACCGGTGATCCAGAGCTCCTCGCGCCTGAATTCCACGTCGCCATGCGTTGTCGGCCGAACGCACGCGACGCAGATCAGCGGGTTGCCCGTCGACCAACGGTACCAGCCGCACGCCGCGGGTCTTCGCGTAACCGCTGCTAGCGTGAGCGGTGCGCGGCCGATACTCGGGCGTGTTGCTGCCTTCGGCGTACTCGCGGTCAGCAGGCCGATATCTAGGGCGCGGGAGGCGGTCGTGATCGATCCTCATGAAGCGCGCACGAGTCGACTCATGCAGGACAGCTCCGCGCTCAGCGGAATCGGAACTGCACCGGAGCAGCCAGGCACCCGACACCCACACGACCTCGCCGGGCCCGCCCCGCTTGTCGAACGTGCCTTCGCGTTCGTCGACCTGTGCGGCTTCACCACCTTCCTCGTGGAAGAGGGCGAGCACGCCGCCACCGACGCGCTGCGGCTGTTCCGCGTGTCGGCACGCGACATCGCCGCGCGACGGGGTGTCCAGGTCGCGAAGTGGCTGGGGGACGGCGCCATGCTCATCGCACACGAGGTCGGCCCGGCGATCGCCACGGCGGCCGAGCTCGTCGCCCGCAATCATGAGGAAGCGTTGCCGCTGCGTGGCGGTGTCGCACACGGCGCCGTGCTGATGTTCGATGGCAACGACTACATCGGCCGTCCCACGAACCTCGCGGCCCGCCTCTGCGACGCGGCCGGCCCCGGCGAGCTCCTCGCTGTCGGGTATCCCGCCGAGTCCCTGCCGCCATGGATCGAGGTGACCGCAACGCACCACATCGCCCTACGCGGCATCGGCGTGATACCGCGGGTCCAGCACCTCGCGCTCGCGGCCGACCTCCGTCGACGCGTCGGCGAGGGCGCAGCATGCGACGCGCGCTGATCAGCCCGCTGCACCGAAGCGGTCCGTCTGCCGGCCACCGTCGGGCTCTCGCAGGTCAGTAGGCTTCATCGCGTCGCGCGACGCGTCTCGCGTGCTCCGTCGTCGGATCGATCGTGGCCGTTCCGTTCCGCGTCTTCGAACGCGCTGGAGCCGATCCGGCGGACGCCGCAACTCTCGGGCGCGACGATCGTGCGGGTCACGCCCGACGCGTCGTGTTCGCGACGACCCGCGTGACGCGGCGGCCCGACCGCGGCGCGGTTCGGCCGGTCGAGGGGCTATCCTCATGCCAGCGCATCTCAACGCTCCTCCCGCTCCCGTCCGTCGGATCGGTCGTCGTCTTCCAGGCGGAACAGAGGGGCGTCATGATCTCGCACCAGTTCCTCCAATCGGAACGGTTCAGTCCAGCAGCACGCGTGGTTCGTCCCACGGGTGCGTTGACCGTGACCGCGATGGCCGAGCTCCGCCGCTGGGTGTCGACGTGTCTCTCCGAGGGGGTCCGTCGGATCGTCGTCGATCTCTCCGAGGTGACCTCGATCAGCGACTCGGCCGCGGCAGGGCTCGTCGTCTGTGCCCGGGCGGCACGCGCAGCACACGGCGTCCTGCTGGTAACCCCCGGCGGTCTCAGCGACGAAGCCCTGCTCCGGCGACGCCAGTAGCGGAGCCTGCGCACGAGGGGCGGTGCACGGATCGGTGCGGGCCATCCGCGACCGGCGAAGCGCGACGGCATCGATGCAACGCGGATCCTGATGGCCCGCACCGAGCTGTGCGCGAACTCTTGCGCGGTGCCAACCCACAGAGATGCCGAGGGGCGCATGGATCTGGAGCTCATGGTCGACACCGACGAGATCACGCAGCAGCGCGACCGGCTCGAAGATGACCTCGGGCGACCGGTCTGCGACACGTTCCCGCACCGAACAACGACCGGTCACCCGCTCGTCTGCGTCCTACCCCACGACCATGCAGGCGCCCATCGATGGCGACGAACGCCTTACGCGGCAGCGCCCCCCGCGGCGCACATTTCACGTTGCCCGACGAGCTCGCGCTGCGTCCGCTGGTCCTGGGCGTTTCACAAACCACCAACCCATGAAGCGGAAGGGCCGTGAACGAACGTTGGCATTGCAAGCCCGGTCAGAATGTCTGGCACTCCACGAGTCGCTGCTCGCAATGGCCCCGGCTCGACTACTGGTCGCGCAATCGGAAGCCGGCGGACGGGGAGCTCTGCGCCGAATGCGCGGGGCTTCGGGCGCGCGGCACCTCGATACTCCCTCCATCGAAGGCGTGATCGCCGTGCCTGGCTTGCTCCTGGCCATCGGCACCGACGTCGACGTGCGTGGTGGAGTCGGGGATACGAGATCGCCGCTTCGACGACCGACGGGCTTCTCGTCATGGGAAGCCTCTCCGTGGTCGCACGACACCCTCTGCCCGGCGACCGCGGCTGCCCCCGCACACCTTCCGCAGGCCGACCTCCGGTGGGGCACCGACGTCACCGTCGCGAGTCGCTGAGCGACGCGCGACGTCGCACACGCCAAGCACTACCGTGGGCGGCAGTGGCGAAACCGAGAGCTCAGACGAACGGGTCGCGCGGCGATCGCTTCCAAGAGGACGCGGCCGGAGGACCGCCCGGCAAGAAGCAGCGCCGCAAGCAGCGGCGGAACAGCCGACGGCGGGGCAGAGGGTCCGGCTGACGATGAGGCCGGAGCGCGGACCACCCGTCCGCGCCGAGCGCGCGCCATCGCGACGCGGCACGTGCTCTCCAGACGGAGTGGTCGCTCGAACTCGTTCGCGCTCGACGGCGGGCACAGCGGGAAAGGGCTCCGCTCGGGGTGGTGCCGTCATCTCTCGGTCGAGCGCCGGACACCAGTCTCCAACTGCATTGCTCAGGACTCGGCGGCGCGCCTCGGGGCAGCATGATGAGCACCGGTCTGACCGCTTCCGCAGACCCGACGACCGACCCGCGACCTCGTCACCCCCACCGTCAGCGCCGCAGCCTGCAAGGACACGCGCCGCGAAATGGTGCGAGCACTGGCCATCGGACTCGGACCTCGGTCGATCCGCATGCCCGCCCATCGCGAGCAAGATGATTCACGCGTCTGCTCGACGCCGGGGTGTCGGCCGCATCGATTCGCCGCACCGGCTCGGGGACACGACTTTCGTCGTCCATATGCCCGATGCGGATCCGGCGAAGCCGTCACGCTGCGCTCGACACCGAGGTCGACCACCTGCCGAGCAACGTCGAGGCCTCCCCGTGCACGGCGCCGGGTGGGCCGAGTGGTCGCGGTCGGCGCGACGGGTCGTCCACCCGCGGTTGTGCGCGCTCTCCGTCGGTCATACCGGAACCGACGATGGCACTCGAGGACCGGCGCGGCGACACGAGTCGGAGCGCCGGTACTGCCGGTGCCGACCATGTGCGAGAGGACGACGGCGAGCCGCGGCTTGTCCGCCCCGAACCAGTGTGACGACGTCGCCAAGATCGTGCACGCTCGCCACGAGCGTATGGCTGCTACAACGCGAAGCGGCTGTGAGCAGTGTGCAAGCCGACGCGCGGCTTCCCGGCAGTCAGCACGGCGGCGCATGTCGCCAAGACACCGCGAGCGGCACATGGTGATCTCATCCGGATGCGGCTCGCTTCATGAGGACGGCGACGCTGCCGTCCGCGAGTGCCGTCATCCCGACCGCTTCCCAGCCTTGATCGCCTTCCCGGTTGAGCGCCACCACTGCGGCCGATTGGGCGGGCATCGCGGTCGGCGCCTCGAGTTGCGGCAGGGCAACGATCAAGTACTCCCACCTCGTCACGTCCTCATCCTTGCGCAACCGCGAAGCCAGATGCGACGGCGCTCTCAGCCGTCGGCTGTCGCAGAGCAACCGACGCGAGCAAGCGTTTCTTGCATGGTGTGTCACCCGCCTCGCGACCCTTCGGCACACCAAACGCCGACGGTGCGATCGGAATCAGCGTTACCTCCGCCGCCGCGACCAGCACTTTCGCGAAGACCGCGTCGGTCACGGACTTGACGACGCGAAGTTCAACAAACTGTTGCACGGTCCGCCCGCTGCTGTGCAAAAGCGGTGGCCGAGCGGTTGACACCTTTTCTCTGACGATCGAGGAAGGCGCGAGGTCAGCCCGGAGACCCACCCGTTCTCGGAGACCACGGATAGAACAGGGCCCGGCAGGATCTGCCAACCCCGGCCGTCGACGACGGGAAACGCCGGCCGTCTGCCGCGACCGGATGGCCGTGTGCGAACTCCCCGTATGCGAGCGCCACGGCTTGTCATGTCGTCTTCGATCGCCTCGGATTCGGCGCCGTTTCGCGCATACGCCGTTCCTCGTTCTCGGCCCGCAAGGCCCGGTTCTCATGTTCGAGCGCTAACACCATGGAAACACCGACGAGGTTGAGCCCGGCGCCGAGCAGTTCACCGATGCGGCGGAGCCGTTCGAGGTCTCGAGCGCTGTAGCGGCGTGTTCCTCCTTGGGTGCGCGCGGGCTCAAGGAGCCCTCGAGCTTCGTACTGGCGAAGCGTCTGCGCGCTCATCCCCACGAGCTCGGCCGCGACGGAGATTCCGTAGACGCCGCGGTCGTCGTCGGGCCTAGGCAGGGTCGTCACCGGGAGCGCCTCGCTACCTCATCGCCGCACGGGGGGTCTTGCAACCTTATCGTCGCTGCGCGATAAAAGCTACATTCGCCAGTAGAGATCATCCCCGTCCGACGGCTTACGCAAGAAAGGAAAGCCAGTCCCAACCCGGAGGTCGAAGCATGCTCCTACGTACTGACCCCTTCCGTGAACTCGATCGGTTGAGCCAGCAGGTCTTCGGCAGCAACGGCACGCTGACACGCCCGTCGGTGATGCCAATGGACGCATGGCGCGAGGGCGACAGCTTCGTGGTCGAGTTCGATCTGCCCGGCATCAACCCCGACTCGATCGACTTGGACGTCGAACGCAACGTCGTCACCGTGCGCGCCGAGCGCCCGGCCCGAAACGGTCAAACGGAGATGCTCGCCGCCGAACGTCCCCGCGGCGTGTTCAGCCGTCAACTGGTCCTCGGCGACAACCTCGACACCGAGAACATCGCTGCCAACTACGCGGCCGGTGTGCTCACCTTGCGCATCCCCGTGGCCGAGCAAGCAAAACCGCGCAAGATCGCCGTCACCAGCGATCGTTCCGACCAGCAGGCGCTCGACGCCTGAGCCGCGGCATAGCAAGCGATGAACACACAGCTGCTCACCGCACCACCGGTCGCAGATCAGTTCATCGAACTGATCTGCGCCGACCAACAACTCCTGCGCCTTGAGTTCGACACGATCATCACCGCAGCGTGGCCGCCGCCACCGAACGACCCGCCAGCGCATAGATGGATCAAGCTCCCGAGACCACGCCGCCGTGCAACGCGAGGGACGATGACTCAAGACGTCGACCACGCGGGGTGCGAGAGGCGCCGGCGCACGCATTGCACGGCGATGCAACGCGCCCCGCCTGCTCGATCGCTTTCCCATACGCGTAGCCGACGAAGGACACGCGTGCAATGAGCGCACAGCAGAAGGATCTGTACGCCATCCTCGGCGTACCGCGCCACGCCACCCAAGGCCAGATCAGTCGCGCCTACCGGACCCTGCTGCGCCGCTACCACCCTGACACCCGCGCCCCAGACCCCAAGACGAGCGTGTCGTCCGACGCCGCGCTCCAGCAGGTTGTCGCGGCCTACGCGGTGCTGCGCGACTCCAACCGCCGCGCGGCCTACGACCGCCAGACGACTCCACATATCCGCACCCGTGTACGAACGCCGCCGACGCAGACCGCCGCCGCGCTGCGTCACGACATGCAGCCGCCCATCCGAGCAGGACCTGTCCGCTGGGACCCTGCTTGACAAGCGGACGGTTTGGGGCCGTCGTGTCATCGCCCTCCAGAGAGGGGCCCACGGAGACTGCACGGTCATCGGCTGACGTCGGCGCTAGGCGATGGACTCGAACCCGACCGCCTTGGCGTCGCCCAGTCGCTCGAGAGCCTCTTCGGGCTGGACGCGTCTGCTGGCAATCACCCGTGCAGGTGAGCGCTCTTGCACCGTGTGTCACCCGCTGCACAGCGGTGACGGGCACAAGAACGTGGCACGGAGCGACGGACTCGCGCTCGCGCCGACCGCGCTGACCAGCGCACCCGCGAAGACCACACGCTTCGCAGCACTGATGACGCGAACGGGCGTGAACCGAAAAGTAGCCTGTGACCAGCAACAACGTACGCCAAGCCCTCGTAGCCCAGGGGAGAGAGCAACGGTTTCCTAACTTCCAGCGACCGCGCGCGTTGGTGCACTTGACCGCATCGACGTCCTCGTCGGACGACGTTCCGATTGTCCGGCAGCGACCGCGAGTTACCGCGACGCACCACCATGACGGGCACGCAGCGGGCACAGGTTTGTAGGGCACGAACGGGCACGCGTACATCTCCTGGCGCGCGGAGGGCGTCGTATCGGAGTGCACACCGTGTCGGCTGCCGCGCGGGACGGCCTCAACGAGTTCGGGGTTCCGGGCGAATCCGCCGGCCTCGGCGGGCGATCTCGCCATCGACGACGTCGATGCAACCGAGATCGGCGGCCCGCTCGCCGCCGATGCCCGATACGAGCTCGACAGTGAACGGTAGGACGCGACGACGAGCCTGGTCGCGCGCAACGCCCGGCACGAGCGACTTGGATCTACGGCGAGCGCCCTACCGACGGCGACCCGGAATGACGCTCGGTCGCACAGACCGGTAACGCCAACGGAACCAGCGGCAACACCCTCATTCGAGCCCTCGAGCGTGCCCTGGCGCTGCTTCCAGTTCCCGCCGGCGACGCTCGACAGCGCGTTGCAGACCCGTGCGTCCTGATTATGCGAACATTCGATCGAGTTTGGCCGCGTCTTCGACGTAGAGCCAGGTCTCGACGGCCACGCCGTTCTCCATGCGGTCGATCAGGACGTCCGTCGCGTCGTAGTCGACACCGTTCGCCGTGGCGGTGCTGCGCTGGAGCGCGCACGCGAAGTGGTCGTCCGCTATCGCGTGGATCAGATCGGCCTTGAACGTGCCGTTGGACAGTTCCATGAGCTTCGCGAAGTAGCCGAAGATCGCGTCGCGACCGCGATAGTCGCCCGTGAGCTGGTTGTTACCTCCCACGTGCCACACCGCGTTCTCGGGGATGATCTCGGCGAGCACCTCCATGTCGCCGTCACCGAATGCCTTGTACCCACGCTGCAATTGCTCGACGTTGGGATGCACGCTCATTGCACGCCCTCCTCGCCTGCCAGACCGTCTCGCAGCCCCTTTGACGTGACTGTCGCGCGGCATCCTGGCGTTCGCAATGGCTCCCCGTCGTCGGAGGGTTGCACGTGACAGAACGCGGCGCGTCGTCCCGGCTCCGTTCGCCACGGTCACAGATCGTCGGCACGGTGGCGGCAGCCGATGTTCCTCGCGAGTTGGGCAGCCCAGCATCGGCGGCCCAATGATCTGGCGGGCGTCGACCCGGCGACGCAGCCCAACGTCGACAACGCCTGACGAGGTCGAGGCGCCCGCCTCGGCGCTCGGCGGCGCGACTGGACCGAGCGGCATCACACGCTGCACGCGCTGAGCACGCGCGGCGCCGCGCAACTCGCGACTTCGAACGTGACGCGCGTTGTGCGAGGTGGCGGTCGCAACGTGTACTGGCAGGGCGTTCCTCGACGCGCGCGTCATTTC
>DATBEZ010000090.1:0-128738 GCA_036558745.1 Acidimicrobiia bacterium | reverse complement strand
GACTGCGACGGGATCCCCGTGCGCGGCAACGTGATCAACGTGGAGCCCGACCCGGACCACGTGTCACTGGGCATGAAGGTGCGCCTGGCGACGTACTCGCTCGGCGAGGACGACCACGGCAACGAAGCCATCGGCTTCGGGTTCGAGCCGAGCAACAACTGACGGAACGGAGCAACACGATGAGCGCAAGTGACGAGATCTGGATCCTCGGCATCCACATGACCAAGTTCGGGAAGCACCCGGACAAGGACACCGTCGACCTCGCTGCCGAGGCCGTGCAGGCGGCCCTCAAGGACGCCGGCGTGTCGATGAAGGACATCGGCGTGATCGGCGCCGGCAACCTGATGGGCGGCGGCGGCTTCGGCCAGCAGCTGCAGAAGCAGGTCGGCCAGACCGGCATCCCCGTCTACAACGTCTCCAACGCCTGCGCCACCGGCGCCACCGCGCTGCGCACGGCGATCATGTCGGTCAAGGCCGGCGAGGTCGACTACGGCCTCGCGGTGGGCGTCGAGAAGCTGGCCGGCGCCGGTCTGCTGGGCGCCGGCGGGCGGGCCAAGAGCGACAGCAAGGAGTGGACGCCGGCCGGCCGCTTCGGCGCCGTCGCCCCGACCGACGGGCGCATCGGCACCGACACGATGCCCGGTGTGTTCGCCCAGATCGGGATGGAGTACGGGCACCGTTACGGCGGCGCCAGCTTCGAGCTGTTCGCCCGGATCAGCGAGAAGAACCACGCCCACTCGACGCTCAACCCGCTGGCCGCGTACCAGAAGCGGTTCACGCTCGACGAGATCATGAACGACCTCATGATCGCCTACCCGAACACCCGCCCGATGTGCTCGGCGAACTGCGACGGCGCGGCAGCGGCCGTCGTCGTGAGCGGTTCGAAGCTGAAGACGCTCTCGCCCGACCAGCGGCGTCGCGCGGTGAAGGTGTCGGCGTCGGTGCTGACGTCGGATCCGTGGCAGGAGTCGTGCCAGATCCTCCCCGACGTGAACACGCTCACGCGCAACGCCGCTACGCAGGCGTACGCGCAGGCCGGCGTGTCGCCGGAGGACCTCGACCTCGTCGAGCTGCACGACTGCTTCGCGACCGCGGAGCTCGTGCACTACGACAATCTCATGCTGTGCCCCGAGGGCGGCGCGGTCGACTTCTTCGAGTCGGGCGCGTCGTGGCGCGACGGCAAGACGCCCGTGAACGTGTCGGGCGGCCTCGAGTCGAAGGGTCACCCGATCGCGGCGACCGGCATCGCGAACATCTGGGAGGTCTGCCACCACCTCCGCGGCGAGGCCGGTGACCGCCAGATCGAGGGCGCGAAGGTCGGGCTCGCCCACGTCATCGGGCTCGGCTCGGCCTGCGGCGTGCATATCCTCGAGCGCGCCGCCGCCTGAAATCTTCGCGTCGAGACGTACGCTCCGCGCCATGAGCGATGCGTACGCGGCGTTCCCCGGTCTGCGCTTCGAACGTCCCGCGCCGGGCGTGCTGCAGATCGTGCTGGAGGGGCCGAACCTCAACGCGGTCGGTCCCGACGTGCACCGCGAGCTCGCGGACGTGTGGCTCGCCGTGGACCGTGATCCCGACGTGCGGGTCGCGCTGCTTCGCGGCGCGGGCAAGGCGTTCTCCGCAGGCGGCAGCTTCGAGCTCATCGAGCAGATGACCGACGACTACGCGGCGCGGACGCGTGTCATGCGCGAAGCGCGCGACCTCGTGCTCAACGTCGTCAACTGCTCGAAGCCGATCGTCTCGGCGATCCACGGCCCCGCGGTCGGCGCCGGGCTCGTCGCCGCGCTCCTCGCGGACGTGTCGGTCGCGGGTCGCAGCGCGCGCATCATCGACGGGCACACGCGCCTCGGTGTCGCCGCGGGCGACCATGCCGCGATCTGCTGGCCGTTGCTGTGCGGGATGGCCAAGGCCAAGTACTACCTGCTGACGTGCGAGCCGCTCTCCGGTGAGGAGGCGGAGCGCATCGGGCTCGTGTCGGTGTGCGTGGACGACGACGCGGTGCACGAGCGGGCGCTCGAGATCGCGAGCTCGCTCGCGGGCGGTGCTCAGAGCGCGATCCGTTGGACCAAGCACACGCTCAACCACTGGTACCGCGTGATGCAGCCCGCGTTCGACGCATCGCTCGCCTACGAGTTCTACGGCTTCGGTGGCCCGGACGCGGCGGAGGGGCTCGCGTCGCACCGTGAGAAGCGGGATCCGCGCTTCGCCGGTCCGACGAGCGAGTGACCGCGAGCGGACCCGCTCGGGCGCGTCAGCTCTGGATGCCGCGGAGCGCCTGACGCACGACCACGCGCGCGTGCTCCGGCGTGGGCGCCTCGCCGGTCCTGAGGTACCGGTACAGCAGCGGGCCCCAGAGCGCGTCGAGCGCGATCTCGATGTCGACCTCGCCGGCGAGATGGCCGCGCGAACGCGCGCGGTCGAGCACCTGGCGGATCGCGTCGCGCCGCCAGCCCATGAAGAGCCGCCGGAACTCGGGGAGCAGCGCGGGATCCTGGCGTGAGTCGGCGAAGATGCCGATGAGCGTCTCGGTGACGCGAGCGTCCGCGATCACGTCACCGAACTGCCCGAGCATCTCGACCAGGTCCTGCTCGACCGAGCCGGTGTCGGGCACCGGCACCCGTTGGATGTCGGCGCGGCGGTACGCGTCGATGACGACGGCCGCCTTGCTCGGCCAGCGGCGGTAGATCGTCTGCTTGCCGACGCCCGCGCGCGACGCGATCCGCTCGACGGTTGTGCGGGCGTACCCGTGGCTCTCGAGCAGCTCGATCGCCGCGGTGAGGATCGCTTCGTCGGCCGTGTCGTCGCGGGGGCGACCCGGACGGGGTCTGGCGTCGTCGTTCAGGACGGGTCTCCGTTGCTCGTCACCGGCGGTGTGGCGTCGCGCCCGACCCGGCCCACCAAGGTCTCCGTGAGCATGTCCCGGCCGGCCCCGCACCTGCTAGTGACGATTCGTCACGGCCATCCCTCAGTGCGCGCGTCCGCCCGGCTACGTTTTCTGACGGGTCGTTATGGGATCGGTCTCGTTATTGGGCGCCCCGCCTCGCACCGGCGGCACGCCCGGAGGAGGCGCACGTGCCGAGCCCGCTGTGGCGGACCGTCCGGCGCCACGCGGCGCGCAACGGCTGGGAGGCGCTGGAGTCGCGCACGGGCGCGGAGGGCGAGGCGATCGTCTTCGCCCGGGGCCCGGAGCGTCTCGACGTCTACTTCGGGCCCGCGCTGCCCCGCGTGGGGATCCCGTTCGTGAGTGCCCGCTACCGGATGGCGCCCGACGCGGACCCGGTGCTGCTCGAGCGTCCCCGCGACGTGCTGCGCACGTTGGAGGGGCCGCGACGAGCGCTCCGGCACGCCGCCGCGAGCGAGGTCGAGCCCGGCTGTCGCGTCCGTCGGCTGGGCCACGAGCTCGTCGTCCGCGGCGTGCGTCGCGAGCCCGAGTCGAGTGAGGTCTGGGTGTTCACGAACGGAGGGCGGTTCGTGCTCCGGTGGGACGAGGTGGTCGAGGTGCTCGAGGAGCGCGACTGACCGCGCGCGCGAAGTTGGCGGTCCGACGCCAGAGCGTCTCCCGGGTGCGGGCGAAGTTGTGCATGTGCGCCATGCGCTCGACGACCACGACGGAGACGTCGCGCGAGCCGCGGTACGCCGAGGGCTCGAGCCACGGGTCGGGGAGCACGTCGCGCTCACCGCACGCGACGAGCACCGGTACGTCGATCGCGGCCGCTTCCGACGCGACCGCGCCGGGCCCGAGCAGCGTGATCGTGCACATCGGGATCGTCGCGCTGCCCCACGGCGTCGTCGCGTCGCCGCGCACCATGTCGGTGCCGGGCCGGTACGCGGTGAGGTCGCGCTCCATGAGGTCGGGGTCCTCGTCGGGCCAGTGGAAGCAGTAGCGCAGCTCGTCGTCGGTCGGACCGTTGAGCGCGGGCTCGCCGGCGAGGAACGCGCGCAGATCGGTGCCACGCGGCGGCATCGACCAGATCAGCCGGCCGCCGTCGCGCGCGGGGAAGTTGGTGGCGAGCCCGCTCCACCCCAGCAGCGCGACGCCGTCGAACGTCGCGTGGTCGGCCTGGTGCACCGTGAGCACGCAGCCGCCCATCGACTGTC
Source organism: Acidimicrobiia bacterium (assembly GCA_036558745.1). GTDB lineage: Bacteria > Actinomycetota > Acidimicrobiia > IMCC26256 > JAMXLJ01 > JAMXLJ01. The sequence continues at coordinate 124,640 of DATBEZ010000090.1, read as the reverse complement.
CCATGCCGACGACCGTCGCGACGTCGACGGGCTCGATCCCCTCGACGAGCGTCCCGGCCCGCAGCCCCTCGACGACGACCTGCGCGGTCACGGCGTTCACTGCCGCCATCCGTTCGAGCGTCACGTCGAAGGGGTCGTCCGGAACCGTGCTCGCGCCGACCCCGAGGTGGTCGCACGCCACCACGACGTCGCCGTCGCCGGTGTGGTGCGCGGCCTGGCTGTAGCCCGGTGCCGGCAGGTCGTAGTAGCCGCGCGAGTAGCCCGCGCCCGGGTACGCGAAGAGCACGGTGCGCGGCCCGTCGAGCCGGTCGGGGAGGTGCACCGTGCTGACCGTCGTCGTGGGGCTGCCCAGCCCCGCGGCCTCGGTCACGTCCACGACGACGTCGTGCGACCTCACGCGTCCTCCCTGCGCTCGTTCCCGTCGGGCCCGGATTCGATCACGTGACGACTCGGAGACGCACGTCCACGGCCCGCGCACGTGGCACGCTGGCGCGACGGGCCGCGCACGATGCAAGGTCGCGGGGTCCGAACGGAGCCGAACGGGGGACGAACGATGACCGACACCGCCGACACGACCGACGGCGCGCCGGACGTCGAGCAACTGCCCGACGAGGCGTTGGACATGTTCGGGATCCTCAACGACATGACCGCGCCCCAGGAGCGGTACCTCGCCGCGATCGAAGCCGGGGGCGGCGGGCAGGCCGTCGAGGGGCTCGCGGTCAGCTTCGACCGGGTGTCGAGTGACCACGTCCTGCGTCATCACGAGCTGTTCTCGTCGCGCGTCGACATGAAGCTCGGCAACGTGAGACCGCTCATCCCGCTCAACGTCGACCCGCCGCAGCACTCGAAGTACCGCAAGCTGCTCGACCCGTTGTTCGCACCCAAGCGTATGGACGAGCAGGAGGACGACATCACACGGCGTGTGAACGCGCTGATCGACGGGTTCGTCGACAACGGTGGGTGCAACTTCACCGAGGAGTTCGCGGAGCTGCTTCCGAGCTCGGTGTTCCTCGGACTGATGGGACTTCCCGAAGGCGAGCTGCGCATGTTCCTGCGCCTGCGCGACGGGATCCTTCATCCCGAGAAGCACGATCCGAACGCGGCGCTCGACATGGAGACGCGTCAAGGGGTGATGGACCGGACCGGTCAGGAGATCTACGAGTACTTCGGCGCGCTGGTCGACGAGCGCCGGCGTCACCCGACCGACGACGTCGTGTCCCGCTTCCTCGCGGCCGAGATCGACGGCGAGCGACTCACGCGCGACGACATCCTCGACATCTGCTTCCTCTTCCTGATCGCCGGACTCGACACCGTGAGTGACTCCCTCACGTGCATGTACGCCTTCCTCGCGAACCACCCGGAGCACCGCCGGCAGATCGCGAGCGATCCGTCGTGCATCCCGAACGCGGTCGAGGAGCTCCTCCGCTGGGAGTCGCCGGTGCCGGCCGGCGTGCCGCGTGTCGCGACGTGCGACACCGTGCTGCCCAACGGCACGACGCTCGCGGAGGGCGAGGCGGTCATGGTGATGTACGGGGCCGCGAACGTGGACCCGAGCGAGTGGCCGGACGCGTTCGACGTGCGCTTCGACCGCGACGTCAACCGTCATATCGCCTTCGGCGGCGGCGTCCACCGGTGCCTCGGTTCGCACCTCGCGCGGCGGGAGCTGCGCGTGACGTTGCGCGAGTGGCACCGCCGCATCCCCGACTACCGCATCAAGCCGGGACACGAGCAGCTCGAGTACCCACCCGGTCTGCGCCACGTGCGCGATCTCACCCTCGTCTGGTAGCCGGCCGCGGCATTCGTCCGCGCCCCGGCCGTCCCGGTAGCGTCCGCCCGGTTCGCAGGGCGCGGTTCGGAGCGAAGGGGAGTGCGTCGGTGGAGATCAGGGGCAAGTCGGCTGTCGTCGTCGGGGGCGCGTCGGGCATGGCGCGGGCGACCGCGGAGCTGCTGCACGAGCGCGGCGCGTCGGTCGCGATCCTGGACCTCCCCACGTCGGCCGGCGCGGAGGTCGCGTCCGCGCTCGACGGCTCGTTCCACCCGGTCGACGTCACCGACGACGAGGGCGTCGAGCTCGCGCTGGCCGACGCGGTCGACCGGCTCGGCGGACTGCACGTCGCGGTCAACACCGCGGGCGGTGGCATCGCGAAGCGGACCTTGGCCAAGGATGGTCCGCACCCGCTCGCCGACTTCCGCCGCGTCGTCGAGCTGAACCTCATCGCGACGTTCAACCTGAATCGGTTGCAGGCGCTCCACATGTCGAAGAACGAGCCCGAGGACGGTGAGCGCGGCGTGATCATCGACACCGCGTCGATCGCGGCGTTCGAGGGTCAGATCGGCCAGGTCGCGTACACCGCGGCGAAGGCGGGCATCGCGGGGATGACGTTCACCATGGCGCGCGATCTCGGCAGCATGGGCATCCGGGTCGTGTCGATCGCCCCGAGCCTCTTCAGCACGGGGATCACCAAGGGCATCCCCGACGAGTTCGCCGACGCACTGACCAAGGACGCCGCGTTCCCCAGGCGCATGGGCCGGCCCGAGGAGTACGCGCGCCTCGCGGTCGCGATCGTCGAGACGCCGATGCTGAACGGCTCGACCATCCGCCTCGACGCGGGCCAGCGCTTCGCCCCCAGGTAACCCAGCCGAGATGCGGCACTGACCGTCGGATTCCGACGGTCAGTGCCGCATCTCGTACAGGGCCGGGCCCGGGACCGGTCGGGCGTGGCCGAGGTACGGTCTCGCCATGTCGATCGCCATCACCGATGACCACCGCGCGCTGGCCGAGACCGCGTCCGACTTCCTGGTGAAGCACGGCGCGCGGGGTGCGGCCCGGGCCCTTCTCGAGGCGGACACCGAGGCGCTCCCGCCGTTCTGGGACGAGCTGCGCGACGTGGGCTGGCTCGGCCTGCACGTCCCCGAGGAGCACGGCGGCTCCGGGTTCGGGCTGCCGGAGCTCGTGGTCGTGGTGGAGGAGCTGGGTCGGGCCGTCGCGCCCGGTCCGTTCGTCCCGACGGTGATCGCGAGCGCGGTGATCGCGGCGGCCGCACCGCCCGAGGTGCAGAAGCGGGTGCTCCCCGGGCTGGCCGACGGCTCCACGACCGGCGCGGTCGCGCTCGGCGGTGACGTGACCGTGCGCGACGGCGTCGCGTCGGGTCCTGCCGGCGTCGTGCTCGGCGCGGGCCTGGCCGACGTGCTGCTCGTCCCCGTCGGCGACGACGTCGCGATCGTCGAGCGCGCCGCGGGCGGCGTGACGGTGGAGGTACCTCAGAACCTGGATCCCACCCGCCGCTCGGGACGGGTGACGCTCGACGGCGCGGCCGCGGAGCTGCTCCTCGGCGCGCGCCCGGTGCTCGTCGACCTGGCCCGCACGATCCTTGCGGCCGAGGCGACGGGGATCGCGCGCGAGTGCACGGAGCTCGCCGCCGCGTACGCGAAGGTGCGCGAGCAGTTCGGACGGCCGATCGCCATGTTCCAGGCCGTCAAGCATCACTGCGCCAACATGCTCGTCGCGACGGAGCTCTCCACCGCCGCGGTGTGGGACGCGGCGCGCGCCGCCGCGACCGGTGGCGACCAGCGGACCTACACCGCGGCGATCGCGGCGACCCTCGCGGTGCCCACGGCCGATCTCACCGCGCAGCTCAACATCCAGGTCCACGGCGGGATCGGCTTCACGTGGGAGCACGACGCGCACCTGTACCTCCGGCGGGCGACCGCGATCGAGGCGATCGTCGATGCCGAGGCCGCGGCGAAGGACGTGACCGACGCGGTCCGGCGAGGCGTGCGGCGCGAGCGCTCCGTCGACCTGCCGCCCGAGGCCGAGCCGTTGCGCGACGAGGCGCGCGCGTTCGCGGAGCGGGTCGCGAAGCTCGATCGCGACGCGACACGCGACGCGATGATCGAGTCGGGCTACGTGATGCCCCACTGGCCGAAGCCGTGGGGCCGCGACGCCGGCGCGGTCGAGCAGCTGGTCGTCGAGCAGGAGTTCGCCGCGGCCGGTGTGAAGCGTCCGGCCTACGGGATCACGGGGTGGGTGATCCTCACCCTCATCCAGCACGCGACCGAGGACCAGGTCGCGCGGTGGGTCCGCCCCGCGCTGAACCAGGACGTCATCTGGTGCCAGCTCTTCAGCGAGCCCGACGCGGGCTCCGACGCCGCGGGCGTGAAGACGCGCGGCACGCGGGTCGAGGGAGGCTGGCTCGTGAACGGGCAAAAGGTGTGGACGAGCGGTGCGCACGTGGCCGCGTTCGGACTCGCGACCGTGCGCACCAACCCGGACGCACCCAAGCACGCGGGCATCACGACCATGGTGATCGACATGCACGCGGACGGCGTCGAGGTGCGCCCGCTGCGGATGGCGACCGGCAACTCCGAGTTCAACGAGGTCTTCTTCAACGACGTGTTCATCCCCGACGACGACGTGGTGGGTCCGGTCGACGGCGGCTGGACGGTCGCGCGCGCCACGCTCGGGAACGAGAGCGTCAGCATCGGCGGCGGCCAGGGCGGGATGGCGATGCCGGCCGAGGCCTTCGTCGGTCCGCTCGACGCGGCGCCCGACCTCCTGCCCGGCGGCGCGGGTCGGGTCGGCCGCTACGTCGCCGGACAGCAGGCGGTCGAGCTGCTGAACCTCCGGAGCGCGCACCGGGCCGTGGTCGGCGGGGGACCGGGCCCTGAGGGCAACGTGACCAAGCTCGTGCTGTCGGAGAACGGGCACGAGGCCGCGGCGGTCCTCGCCGCGCTGATGGGGCCCGAGACCGCGTTCCTCGACGGGCCGACCGCGATGACCGGCACGCTCGTGCTGATGCACCGGGCCATGTCGATCGCGGGTGGCACGTCGGAGATCAAGCGCAACCAGATCGGCGAGCGCATTCTCGGGCTGCCGCGCGACCCCCTGATCAAGTAGGTCCGCGCGCGCAGGTCACGGTGTCCCCGCGCCGAGGGGAGCCCGGGTCGAGACGTAGACCGCCCGCTCCGGAGCGCGCGCGACGAGGCGAACGTCGAGGAGACGGTCGGTGAGCTCGCCGCCCGACACGACGCCGCGCCCGACGAACGCGTCCTGGGCACGGCCGAGCGCATCGCGCACCGGCCCCGGGTCGCTCGCGACGGGCGACGCGGCGTCGAGCATCGCGAAGACGTCCCGCACGTGGCTCGCAGCCAGCAGCTCGCGAGACGTCGAGAACCGGAGGGCCGCGTCCAGCGCCCCGATCATCGCTTCTGCCGGTGACACCGCCTCGCACCGCTCGGCCGACGGAGCACCGCGCCGCTTCCGTAGGCGCACCGCCCCTCCTCCCGTCGATGCCCCACACCCCGCCGGACATCGTCGCCGTGGGGTTGTTCGCAGTCATCGTCCGGACCGGATGACGTCGGGCGCGAAGCGACTCGGGAGCGGCGCCGAGGTCGGGCGCGGCGCCGAGGTCGGACGCGGAGCGACTCGGGAGCGGCGCCGAGGTCGGGCGCGGCGCCGAGGTCGGACGCGGAGCGATTCGGGAGAAACGCCCGGGTCGGTTCGCCCACTCTGGATGGTTCAGGGGCGCCGGCGGGTCGCGACCCTGGACCGGGAGCGCGGCCGGGAACGCCGGGCTCGAAGGAGGCAGTGACGTGTACCGAGAGGAGACCTACGGAGCCGGGTGGGTGACCTTCGCCGGGATCATGCTCATGATCGCAGGCGTGATGCGCCTCATCGACGGTATCTGGGCGCTGCGCTACGACGGCGCGGTGCCCGAGAACCTGCAGAACTCGGCGCTCGGCCACAGCCTCACGACGTACGGCTGGACCTGGATCATCGTCGCAGCGATCCTCTTCGCCGCCGGCATCGGTGTGTTCACCCGTTCGCAGCTCGCGCGGTGGACGGGCATCCTGGCCGCGGCGCTCGGCGCGCTCACCGCGGTGTTCTGGCTGCCGTACTACCCGTTCTGGTCGCTCATGTACATCCTGCTGAGCTTCAGCGTGATCTACGCGCTCGGCGTGTACGGCGGGCGCGACGTGCCCGTCCAGTGAGCTCTACGGTTGCGACGTCGCGTCCACCCGTCGGCGCAGCACCAGCTTGCCGAGCTCCCACAGGATCAGCAGCGCGACCGCGGGCAGCAGCGCCCACGCGAACTCGCGCATGTTGAGCTGAACCGTCCCGAGGAGCCGGCGCAGCGCGTCCATCTGCGTCGTGAACACCGCGACGACGAACTCGGCGACGGCGGTCCAGTTCATCTTCGAGCTCGCGAACGTATCCGGCGTGAGCGCGGTCTCCGTCTCGCTGCGACACTCGAACGCGGCGACGATCAGCATGAAGGCGAACGACGTGAACGCGATCGACTGCCCGATCTTGAGGCTGCCGAAGTGGTGCTCGCCGAGCCCGATCAGGCACAGCATGCCGATGGTCATGACCAGCCCTGCGAGCACCACCGTCGTGATCAGCCGTGGTGTCAGCGCCGACTGGCCGCGACGCTGGGGGTGACGGGTCATGAGCCCGGGTGTCGCCTGGTCGAAGCCGAGCGCGAAGCCGAACGGCGCGTTCACAAGGAAGTGGACCCAGAGCACCTGCGCGGGTGTGAACGGCTCGCCGGCCGCGATGTTGAGCAGCGTCGCACCGAGGAACGTGAGCACGAACGCGACGAGCAGGACCAGCACGAAGCGGATGTACTTCGTGAGGTTGTCGAAGATCTTGCGGCCCTGTTCCACCGCGTAGACGATCGTGGCGAAGTTGTCGTCGGAGAGGATCATCCGGCCCGCGTTCTTGGCCACGTCGGTGCCGCTGCCCATCGCGATCCCGATGTCGGCGGCCTTGATCGCGGGCGCGTCGTTGACGCCGTCGCCGGTCATCGCGACGACGTGACCCCGCTTCTTGAGCGTCTCGGCCAGCAGGACCTTGTGCTCCGGGGCCACGCGACCGACGACGCCGATGTCGTCGATGCGCGCGAGCCGCTCCTCCTCTGAGAGCGCGGCGAATTCGGCACCGAGGATCGCGTCGCCGGGGATGCCGACCTGCTTCGCGATCGCGGCCCCGGTGGTGACGTCGTCGCCCGTGACCATGCGCACGCGGATATGCGCGGCCTGCGCGTCGGCGACCGCGGCCTTCGACTCGTCGCGCGGCGGGTCGACCATCCCCACGAGGCTCGTCATCTCCAGGTCGGTGACGTACGCGAGCAGGTCGCCGGTCGCGTCGAAATGGTCGGCGGCGATGTCGCGGACGGCCGCGGCCATGACCCGACGCCCCTCTCCCTCCATGCGCTCCATCTGGGCCTCGCCACGCGCAGCGAGGTCCGCGTCCCACGGGATCGTGGTGCCGTTCGACCGGGCCGTCGCGGCGCGGCCCATCACCGCGGGCGCCGCGCCCTTGACGAAGCAGCGCACGATCGGGGCGCCGGCACCGTCGCTCACCTCGTTGAACGTCGCCATGAGCTTGTAGGTCGGGTCGAATGGCAGTGTCGCGAGCCGGGGCAGCTTGTCGCGCGTCGCGTCGATGTCGAGGCCGGCCTTGTGCGCGAGCACCAGAAGCGCGCCCTCGGTCGGGTCCCCGACGACACGCCCGTCGACGAGCTCGGCGTCGTTCGCCACGAGGTAGGGGAGGATCGCGTCCTCGAGCGTGTCGGACGCGCCCGCCGCGTGCTGCACCGACCCTTCGAGCCCGTAGCCCATCCCCGTGATCGTGTAGCGATCGGTGGGGTCGACCACCTCGACCGCGGTCATCTGGTTCATCGTGAGCGTGCCGGTCTTGTCGGAGTTGATGGCGGACGTGAACCCGAGCGTCTCGACGGAGGGGAGGTCCTTCACGATCGAGTTGCGCGTCGCCAGCTCGAGGCTCCCGCGCGAGAGGATCACCTGGGTGACCGTCGGCAGCGCCTCCGGGATCGCGGCGATGGCGAGCGACACCGCGCTCACGAACAGCGCGTCCCAGGAGTGGCCCCGGGCGCGGCCCAGGGCGAACATCACGATCATGGTCACGCCGGCCGCGGCGACGATCCAGAGGCTCAGGGTGTTGAGCTCGCGGGTCAGCGGCGACTCCTCCTTCGCCGTCGCCCGCAGCATCCCCGAGATCTTGCCGAGCTCGGTTCCCGAGCCGGTCCCCGTGACGATCATCGTGCCGCTGCCGTGGGTGACGGGCGTGTTCATGAACGCCATGTTCGACTGGTCGCCGGGGCCCAGGTCGTTGCCGGTCAACGTCGTCGCGTCCTTCGGCGCGGGCACGCTCTCGCCGGTGAGCGCGGACTCGTCGATCTGCAACGCGCTCGCGGTGACGATGCGACCGTCGGCGGGCACCTGGTCGCCGGCCGCGAGGAGCACGACGTCGCCCACGACGAGCTGCTCGGCCGGGACGTGCGCGTCGGCCCCGTCGCGGCGCACGCGCGCCGTCGTCTTCATCATCGACTTGAGCGCGTTCATCGCGCTCTCGGCCTTGCCCTGTTGACGGAGCCCGACGACGGCGTTGAGCACCGTGAGCAGCACGAGGATGACGGCCGTGCTCCACTCCTTGATCGCCAGGGAGACGATCGCGGCGCCCGACAGGATGAGCTGCATGTAGCTTCGGTACTCGTCCAGGAAGCGACGCCAGCCGGGGACGGGTTCCTCTTCGGGCAGCGCGTTGGGTCCGTTCCCGGCGAGGAGCTGATCGGCGCGCGCGGAGGTCAGGCCGACCGCGGGGTCGACGTCGAATGCGCGTGCGACGTCGTCGGTCGAGCGCGCGTACCACGCCTCGTCCGGGTTGGGTGCCGGCGAGTGTTCGGTGCGTACCGCCATGTCGTGCCCTCGTCTCCCGCCGTGGACCCTCGGGCGCGCGGGAGCGCGACGACCGACGCGGGATGTCCGCGCGTCGTCACTGCTTCCCCGGGCTGGGTCGATCCACGGTCCGCGCGGGCGGTCCCCCGGGCATCACCCGTTGCGGGTGAATCGACGGCTCGACCGCGGGTGGGCGATCACCGCGCGACGAGGGTGCGCGATCAGGGCGATCGGCTCTGGGGCGTGGCCGTCTCCGGGCCGGTGACCGGCTCACCGGCGAGGGTCGCGCGCTCGTCGCCGTCACCGGGGTCGCCCACGGCCCAGTCGGGCTCGGGCTCGTCGGTCACCAACCGCTCCGTGGGCAGGTTGCGCGTGAAGAGGAGGCTCGCGATCGCGATGCCTGCCGCCGCGAGGATCGCGGTCTTGAGGCCTTCGAGCTGGGCCTCGCTGTATGCGTCGACGATCGAGTCGATCTGTCGCGGCGGTACCTTGCTCTGCTCGAGCCCGCTTCGCACCTGGTCGGTCGAGACGAAGCTGATGCCCGCCTCGAGTCGCTTGCCGACCTCCTGCTGGACGGCGCTCGAGACCTGCGGGTCCTCGTGCACGTGGATGTTCACGGCGACGGTCAGCGCGCCGATGAGCACCGACCCGATGAGCGCGGTTCCGAGCGCGGAGCCGAGGTTCTGGGCCGTGTACTGGAGGCCACCGACCTCGCTGCGCTCGCGGGTGCCCACGCTCGACTGCACGACGTTGCCGAGCTGAGACGCGAGCAAACCCATGCCGATACCGAGCAGCGCCATCGCGAACGCGAACGACAGGTCGTCGATGTGCGGCTTGATCGTGCTCATGAGCCAGAGCGAAGCAACGAGCACGACGAGCAACCCCGCGCGCACGACACGGCGCGGGCTCGCGATCCGGCTCAGCGCGGGCCCGCACATCGACGCGATCAGCATCGTGATCGAGACGGGCACGAGCCGAAGCCCGGTCTCGAACGCGTCGAGGCCCTGCACGACCTGCAGGTACAGCGGGATCGTGAAGAACAGGCCCAGCAGGATCACGTTCTGGGCCAGGAGCGTCGAGAGCCCGGCGCGCAGTGGCGGGATCCGGAGCAGCTCGAAGCGCACCAACGGGTCGCGACCGGTGCGTTCGCGGCGACGTTCCCACGACCGGAACCCGACGAGCGTGACGAAACCGGCCGCGATGACGAACGGCGTCAACGCGAAGCCGAGGATCGTGACCGGGGAGTTGCGCGGACGGAGCCACCCCCACGACGTGCTCTGCAGCACGCCGAGCACGACCAGGGCGAGCCCCGACGCGGAGAGCACCGCACCGACGCCGTCGAGGTGGGCCGGGCGTGACTCGACCGGGACGTCGGTGATCCAGCGGATGACCGCGAGGATGCCGATCACGACGACGACCTCGCCCGCGAACACGAGCCGCCACGTCAGGTAGGTCGTGACCCACCCTCCGAGCAGTGGCCCGACCGCGATGCCCGCGCCCGACAGGCCCCCGATCACGCCGTACGCGACGGCGCGGTCGCGACCGGTGTAGTTGCCGGCCACGAGTGCGGCGAGCGCGGGGAGCACGAGTGCCGCGCCCGTGCCTTCGATGATCGACCAGCCCAGCGCGAGCAGTCCGAGGGTGGGTGCCACCGCGGTGAGCGAGGACCCGACCGCGTAGACGCAGAGCCCGATCGTGAACGCGCGGCGGCGTCCCCACAGGTCGCCGAGCTTTCCGCCGGTGATCATGAGCGCGGCCATGACCAGCGCGTAGAGCGTGATGACGGCCTGGATCGCCGTGACCGTGGTGTGGAAGTCCTTGGTCAGCTGGCTGATCGACACGTTCATGACCGCCGTGTCGAGCACCATCACGAACTGCGCGGCGCCCAGGGCGGCGAGCGCCCGCCACCGCTTCACCGGGCGCTCCGCCCGCGCCGCCGCCCCGTCGTCACGGCGCGGAGCATGCGGAGTCGCGCCTCGGGCGCCATCCCCCACGCCGGGCGATACGCGTGCCGCGCCACGTGCTCATGCGTAGCCGTGACCCCGGATCCATCGCAGCGTGAAGAACCCTGCGATGGGCGGGAGGAGGAAGGTGGCCGCACGGAACGCGAGCACCGCGGCGAGCGCGGGATTGGGCGCGATGCCGAACGCGGTCAGGCCGCTCGTGAGCGCGGCCTCCTGCACGCCGATGCCGCCGGGCACGGGCGCGACGTTGCCGAGCATCCCGGCCCCGACCTGCACGACGACGAGCTGCGCGAAGCCCAACGACTGTCCGAAGGCGAGGAGGCACAGCCCGAGCAGGGCCGGGTAGATGAGGTTCCCGGCGGTGTCACCACCGAAGAGGAGCGCGCCCTTCTTCGGGTTGCGCACCACGGCCCACACATCGCCCGCGGTGCGCTTGACCGTTGGCAGCACCTTGCCTCGGATCTTCGGCACGAACAGGACCACGCCGACGAGCGCGCCGCCGACGGCGACCGCCCCGAGCCCGATGCTGCCTCCGCTGTTCGACGACGCGACCGTCGTCGCGGTCAAGGCCGCGCACGTGAGGAAGAGCACCATCTGGATCGCGCCGCCGACACCGGTACTCAGGACCATGGCCGCGCCACCGGACGCGAGCGGCACGCCCTCGTGGCGGAGATAGTCGATCTGGAGCGCGGTGCCGCCGATGCCGTTGGGCGTGATGAGGTTGAGGAAGGAGCACGCGAGCTGCACGAGAGTGGTCGGCCCGAACGGGAGGTCGACGTTGACGCAGCCCATCAGCGCGGTCGCCCAGGCCATGGGAACGAGCGGGTAGAGGAGCACGGTCAGCAGGACCCAACCCCAGGCCGCGTGGGCGAACTCGTGCTGGACCGAGGCCCAGTCGACGTCGCCGAGGCTGACGATCGCGATCGCGACCGCGAGGCCGATGCCCGCCAGCATCCCGATGTCGACCAGGCTGAGCCGCTTCACCTTGAGCGGCGTGACGTCCTCGGTCCCGGTCGCGGCGGCCACGTCGGTGCGGAGCTGCTTCAGCGTCTTGCCGAGGTGCTTGGCTCCGTGCCGCGCGCTGGCGGGGAGCGCCGCCGGTTGCACGAGCGGAAGCGTCGCCGCGACGCGCTCCTTCCCGAACACGTCCACGGCGGCCGCGACCGCGCGCTCGTTGCCCACCAGCGCGGCCGTCGCGACGAGGAGCGCGGCGATGTCGCGGTCGCGCCAGTAGGTGTCGGTGGTGATCTGACTGACGCCGAGGTCGCTGAACGCGACGGTGCCGTCGTCGCGCAGCAGCATGCGGTCCGCGTTCAGGTCGCCGTGCGTGATACCGGCCGCGTGCAGGAGGTCGAGCGCGGTCCACGTCGAGGTGAGGACGGCGTCGGACAGCGAGTCGCCGAGGTCGGACAGCCGGCGGCCGGGGTGCGCGTCCGTGACGAGCAGCGCCGACTGGTCGCCCGCGACACCGGTCTTCAGCACATGGGGCACATGGACGCCGGCCTGCTCCGCGAGCAGGAGCGCGTAGGCGAGGTGCTCCGCCTGCTGCAGCCGGGTCCCGAACACCGGCAGCCCGGGTGTCTTGTACATCAACGCGTGCCAGACCTTCGCGGCGAACTGACCGTCGCGCTGGTCGCGGCCGAACGCGACGACGCGCGCGCAGCCCCCTCCCGCGACGGTGAAGTCCATGACCGTGGCGCGCTGGAGCCGGTAGGGCTCACCGTCGATCGAGACGACCTCGAAGCCCAAGGTCGTGAGCGCGTCGCGGATCTCGTCCGTAGTCGGCCGTCCGCCCGGCGCACCGAACGCGACGTGCACCGCCGCGCCGGCGACGAGACCGAGGAAGAGGCCGCCGAGCGCGTCCGACGCGAGCGCGCTCCCGAGGTACATCGCGGAGAGCGCGACGCCCCCGACGAGGAGCCAGACCGTGCGGCGCAGCGGCCGGATGAGATACGGCCCGACCGCGACCGTGAGCGCGGCGGCGACCGCGACCGTCGCGGCCGGGAACGTCGGGCCCGTGCCCGTCCGCACGTGGATCCCGAGCGAAGCGGCACTCCGCGTGCCGGTGATGTCGTCGATCCCGATCGCGAGCAGCCACGCGCCCACGCCGGCGAGCGCCGCGTCGCGCGCCGCGGGGATTCGCCGGCGCACCAGCAGGAGCACGACGACGAGCAACGCGAACCAGATCGAGCCGAGCGCGTTGAAGACGTTGGCCACGCCGTCGAGGGCGTCGGGCAGGTCGCTCACGACCTTGTACAGGTTGATGTCGAGGGTGCCGCCCGCATGGGCCCACATCGCCGCGAGCAGGACCCCGAGCGCGCCGATGACGCAGCGGGCGGCGTCCGCCGGCCTCCGTTCCGGTCGGACCTCGTCCACGAGCGGCCAGGACCGGGGGCCTGTCGCCGACGCTCCCGGTGCCGCCGTCACCGTCGCGCCGGTCACGCCCGCCAGCGTGGACGCGCGGCAACGGCTCCGCACCATCCACAGGGGGTGATCGAGCGGCCGGCGGATCGCCCGTTGTGGCTGATGTAGAGCGGGGGTCGAGGCGGAAGCCTCGGCTCGTGGACGGATCTCTCCCGGCCGCCGACAGCCGGCCGGGCCGACGGCCGTCGCGCCGCGCCGCCGTGCGGGACAGCGTCGGGCGGCTCGTCGTCGCCGTCCGTGAGGGTGACGAGCAGCAGGTCGAGCGGGCCGTCGTCGCGCTGAGCGAGCGTCGGCGTCTGCTGGCACCGCTCGCGCTCGTCGCGGGCGCGTTCGTGATGCTCTTCGACGCGCTCCGCATCCTCGTCACGAACTGGCGGCTGACGCTCGTGCAGATCGTGCCCGCGATGCTGATCTGGCTCGCGATGTTCGACCTGAAGATCCACGCCCTGCACGGCCGGTCGTTCCACGTCGTACGGGGCGCGACGCTCCTCGCCGCCGCGCTCGCCGTCGTCGCGATCACCGCCGCGGCCTACTTCCTCAACGCGACCTTCGCGTTCGCGATCTCCGAGCCCGGCTCGCCCGACATCAAGGCGGGTTTCCGCAACGCCCGTGCACATCTGCACACAATCCTCGGATGGGGCGCCGGGATCGGCGTCGCGCTGGCCCTCGCGGCGCTCGTCGCCCCCCGCTCCGCGGAGCGCTGGTTCATCCTGTCGATGAGCGTGGTAATCGGCCTGATGATGTTCACGTACGTCGCGGTCCCGTCACGACTGCTCGGTCTCACCAAGGGCGGAACCGCCTATTCGCGACGCGACATGCTGGCCGCGACGACCGTGGGCGGCGCCGTGGGTGCGGTCGTGTGCACACCGCCGTACCTGATGGAGCGCATCGGGATCCTGATGCTCGGGTCGAAGGTGCTGCTCGTGCCCGCGATCGTCCTGATCGCGATCGGTGTCGTGCTCCAGGCGGGTGCGACCGGTTCCGTCCACGCGATCAAGCTGAGCGCCAAGCTCGTCGCGGCTCGGGCGCCGGGACCGCAGCCGGCCGAGTAGCGCGCTCGCCGGGGGGTGGCGCGCACCGGTTTCGGGAGGCGTCGCAGGCGCCCGCGGTAGGGTGCTCGTCCGCAACGGCGGCGTAGCCGAGTGGCTCAGGCAAGGGTCTGCAAAACCCTGGACGTGGGTTCAATTCCCACCGCCGCCTCGACCGGCCGCGGCGCGTACGCCGCGGCCACCCGCCCCCACCTGCACGTTCAGCGTGTTCACCGGTGCCGGGCCGCGCCCGGGGGTGGCGTGTAACTCGTCGTTAGCAGCGCTCCGGTATCCACGCGTGGTGCCGCCGACCGGCGAGCACCAGGTTTCTCCAGGTCAGGGAACAGGTGGGAGCGATGCAGGCGGCGGACGGCGCCGAGGCGAGGGGCCGACACGGCGATCGGTTGCTGTGCCCCGCGGCCGTGTGCGAGCCCGGCGCGATTCTCGTCGGGATGGTCGGTGCCGACGCGCGCGTCGGCTACGTGCTCCCGCAGGTTCCGGTGAGTGAGCGGTTCATCGCCTTCGCCCGCACCAGTGGCGCGCCCGAGCGGCGCTTCCGCTTCGCGTCGCCCTGCGTCGAGGACGCGTGCCGGCACTGGTGCGCGGGCCGCTGCCTGGTGATCGACCAGGTCGCCGCGACGGTCGACCCCCGTGACGCTGCCGGCCCGGTCGCGGTGCCGCTCCCGCTCCCGCGGTGCAGCATCCGCGCCGAGTGCCGCTGGTTCGACCAGCTGGGCCTCGACGCGTGCGCCGTCTGCCCGTTCGTCGTCACGGAACGACGGACCCGTGCGTAGCGGCCGCGCGAGAGGCGGGCCGCGACGGCTCGCGCCGCGTTCACCCAAGGATGTGAGGAGGCGTTGCTCGGGTGCCCGGGACGGCCCGCGCTCATGCTGCTCGTGACGCTTCACCCCCCACGCGACGAGGAGCACACGATGGGTCCGTTCATGAAGGTCGACCACGCCCGGGGCGTGGTCCGGGAGGCGCCTGACGCCCCGGGCGCGGGCCCGCGTGCCGGCGCGGTGCCCGACGTGTTTGCGCCGATCTCGGGTATCTCGCTCGAGCGGTACGCGCAGCTGTCGAAGGCGCTCGGCGAGCGCGGGCTCGAAGGCGCGGCCGTCGTCGCCTTCCTCGCCGGGCAGGGTCACACGCGCGTCGAGTGGGAGACCGCGAGCGACGGGTGGAACGCGCGCATGGATGCGGACGCCGCCCTCTCGACGCGCTTCACCGCGCTCTACGAGTCGAGCCCGGTGATCTGAGCCTGCGTTCGCGCGTGCGTCAGATCGTGAGCGGCGCCGCCGAGGGGTGGCCGATGCCGACGGCGCGGCGCCCCGACACGAGCTCCATCCCCACGCGGACGTAGCGATCGGCCTGGTCGCCGAGCGCCCACGACTGCAACGGCAGCGCGCGCACCCGCTCGAGCTCGTCGGGATCGACGATCTCGGTCGCCATCCCGCGCACGAGCACGCTCCACACCGCGTCGCGCTCGGGCTCGAAGCCGTCCGCCTCGAACGCGACGACGGCGCGCGCGGTGGCCGCGTCGAGCTTCGTGCCCGGGACGGTGCGGAACACGATGGCGAGGTCGTCGAGGACGAAGTTCACCGGCAGGACGGCGGGCAGCGCGCCGATCGTGACGCCGACGCGTCCGAGGGACGTGCCCGCGAGCAGCCGGCGACACTCCTCGAACGAGAGTTCCTCGAGCGCGGGTCGGTCAGGCATCCAGTGGGTCGTTCTCGGGCGCGAAGCGGTCAGGCATCGGTCAAGGATCGTCGAGTCCGATCCGCGGCCCTAGGGCCGAAGGTCCCACGCGGCCGGGTACTCCGGCGCCGTGACGGGCTCGCGTCGTTTACCGTTTCTCCCGACGGACCCGGGGGAACGGTGGAGGCGATGCACGGGCTGGAGCCGACGCGGGACGGGTCTCGGGACCGACGGCGATGACCGTCGTCGACTCGTTCGGCGCCCGGCGGCGGCTCTCGGTGGGCGACGACACCTACGAGCTCTTCCGGCTCGACGCGGTCGGCGACCGCTTCGACCTGGCCCGGATGCCCTACACGGTCAAGGTCCTGCTCGAGAACCTGTTGCGCCACGAGGACGGTGAGCGCGTCACCGCCGCGGACGTCGAGGCCCTCGCCGCGTGGAGCCCGGACGGGCCCGGCGACCGCGAGCTCGCGTTCAGCCCCGCGCGCATCCTGATGCAGGACTTCACCGGTGTTCCCGCGGTCGTCGATCTCGCGGCCATGCGCGACGCGGTCGGCGAGCTCGGCGGCGACCCGAGCCGGATCAACCCGCAGGTGCCGGTCGACCTCGTCGTCGACCACTCGATCGTCGCCGACGTGTACGGCGTGCCCGACGCGTTCCGTCGCAACGCGGAGCTCGAGTTCGGGCGCAACCGGGAGCGCTACGAGTTCCTGCGATGGGGGAGCGAGGCGTTCGCCAACCTGCGGGTGGTGCCGCCGAACACCGGCATCTGCCACCAGGTCAACCTCGAGTACCTCGCGCAGGTGGTGCGCTGCGACGACGACGGCGTCGCGTTCCCCGACACGCTGGTCGGCACCGACTCGCACACGCCGATGGTGAACGGCCTGGGTGTCCTCGGATGGGGCGTCGGTGGCATCGAGGCGGAGGCCGCGATGCTCGGCGAGCCGCTGTCGTTGCTCGTCCCGCGCGTGGTCGGGTTCCGGCTCTCGGGTGTGCTGCCCGAGGGCGCGACCGCGACCGATCTCGTCCTCACCGTCGCAGAGCTCCTGCGGCGCCACGGCGTCGTCGGCAAGTTCGTCGAGTTCTTCGGGCCCGGCGTCGCGTCGGTCCCGCTCGAGAACCGCGCCACCATCGGCAACATGTCACCCGAGTACGGGTCGACGTGCTCGATCTTCCCGATCGACGACGAGACGCTGCGCTATCTGCGTTTCACCGGTCGCCCGTCCGAGCTCGTGGCGCGCGTCGAGGTGTACGCGAAGGAGCAGGGTCTCTGGCACGACGAGGGATCGCCCACCCCGCACTACTCCGAGCTCGTCGAGCTCGACCTGTCCACGGTGGTTCCGAGCCTCGCCGGTCCCGCGCGTCCACAGGACCGCGTGCCGCTCGACCGGGCGAAGACGATGTTCGTGGAGGCGCTGGCGGCGTCGATGCCGGAGGTGACGCCCGCGGCCGAGGTCCGTGACGGTCCCGACGAGGCGTCGTTCGAGTCGTTCCCTGCGAGCGATCCACCGGCGGCGATGGCCGGCACCGACCCGACCGATCCGCAGGGCACGGGAGCCCCCGCGCGCAGCCGCGGGGTCGCCGACGCCGCGCGCGCCGCGCACGCGCCCGTCGCCGTGCGCCTCGACGACGGCACCGAGCTCCGCCTCGACGACGGTCACGTCGTCATCGCCGCGATCACGAGCTGCACCAACACGTCCAACCCGTCGGTCATGCTCGCGGCGGGCCTGCTCGCGAAGAAGGCGGCGGAGCGCGGTCTCACGAGCCGGCCGTGGGTGAAGACGTCGCTCGCACCGGGTTCGCGCGTCGTGATCGACTACTACGAGCGCGCCGGGCTCATGCCGTACCTCGAGAAGCTGGGCTTCGACCTCGTCGGCTTCGGATGCACCACGTGCATCGGCAACTCGGGGCCGTTAGCGGCGCCGATCTCGGAAGCCATCAACGCGAACGACCTCTCCGTGGTCTCCGTGCTGTCGGGCAACCGGAACTTCGAGGGTCGCATCCATCCCGACTGCCGCATGAACTACCTCGCGTCACCGCCGCTCGTCGTCGCGTACGCGTTGGCGGGCACGATGGACTGGGATCCGTACCACGAACCGCTCGGGCACGACACCGGCGGCGAGCCCGTGTACCTGCGCGACGTGTGGCCGTCGTCCGACGAGGTGAACGCGGCCGTGCGCGACGCCGTGCGCTCCGACATGTTCACCGCGGCATACGACGACGTCTTCACCGGCGACGAGCGCTGGCAGGGGCTGCGCACGGTGAGCTCGACGACGTACGCGTGGGACGGCGACTCCACCTACGTTCGCCAGCCACCGTTCTTCGAGGGTCTGACGCGCGATGTCCCGCCCCTGGAAGACGTGCATGACGCGCGCGTGCTGGCATGGCTCGGTGACAGCGTGACCACCGACCACATCTCGCCGGCAGGTGTGATCCGTCCCGACGGTCCCGCCGGGCGATGGTTGACCGAGCACGGTGTCGCGCCCGCCGACTTCAACTCGTACGGGTCGCGACGGGGCAACCACGAGGTCATGATGCGCGGCACGTTCGCGAACGCGCGGATCCGCAACCGTCTCGTTCCCGGTGTCGAGGGTGGCGTGACGCGGCATCTGCCGAGCGGTGAGCAGCTGTCGATCTTCGACGCGGCCATGCGCTACGCGGCCGACGGCACGGCGCTCGTCGTGGTCGCGGGCAAGGAGTACGGCTCGGGGTCGTCACGCGACTGGGCGGCGAAGGGCACCGCGCTGCTCGGCGTGCGGGCGGTGCTCGCCGAGAGCTTCGAGCGGATCCACCGGTCGAACCTGGTCGACCTCGGTGTCCTCCCGCTGCAGTTCCGCGACGGCGAGTCGGCCGACACGCTCGGTCTCACGGGCGAGGAGACCTTCCACGTCGAGGGGCTCAACGACGGCGACGGCCCCTTCCCCGACGAGGTGCGCGTCCAGGCCGGTGAGCGGACCTTCATGGCTCGCGTCCGTATCGACACGCTCGCCGAGGCCGCGTACTTCCGCAACCGCGGCATCCTGCCCTACGTGCTGCGCCAGCTGGCCGGTTGACGCAACCGCCGCGGCGCGGGTCGGCGCGCGGGCATGATGTCGGCGTGCCGCTTGCCGAATCCTCCCCACCCCAGCCGACGCCGGCGGTCGCGCACCCGTCGGCCACGTTGGTCCTGCTGCGCGACGGATCCGGCGGTGTCGAGACGCTCCTGGTGCGACGCAACGCCCGGCTCGACTTCCACGGCGGCGCGTGGGTGTTCCCCGGTGGTCGCATCGACGACGAGGATCGCGCCGGCGACGTCGACGAGCTGACCGCGGCGCGCCGGGCCGCGGTGCGCGAGCTGGAGGAGGAGGCGGGACTCACGGTCGCGCCCGAGCTGCTCGTGCACGTGTCGACGTGGACGACACCCGACATCGCGCCGAAGCGGTTCCGCACGTTGTTCTTCGTCGCGCCGGGTGACGGCGCGGTGCACGTCGACGGCGGCGAGATCCACGATCATCGCTGGATCGCGCCGCAGGCCGCGCTCGCCGCGCGTCAAGCGGGCGAGCTCGAGCTGCCACCGCCGCAGCACGTCACGCTGCTCGCGTTGTGCGTGTACGCCTCGGTCGACGAGGCACTGCGCGGCCTCGCCGGCCTGGAGCCGCTGTCGTTCGCGCCGCGGTTCGTCCAGGGCGAGGGTGGCGCGGTGTGTCTGTACGAAGGCGACGCCGGCTACGAGAGTCGCGAGCTCGACGTCGACGGACCGCGTCACCGGCTCTGGCTCACCGGCTCTGATTGGCGTTACGAGCGCAGCTGACCCACGTCGCTTGACATCACCGCGGCGAGCGCAACCGGTAAGGTCACCCGGATGCGCAGCGGGCGTGCGGCTCATCGGCGGCGCGTTCGGCGCAGGCTCGTCGTCGGCGGCGCAGCGGTGCTCGCCGTCGTCGCCGGCCTGAGCACGCTCGTCGCGGTGTACGGCATCCCGTGGCGTTCGAGCACGTCCTCGGCGCGGGCGCAGGGCGGCTCGCGCACGACGGGAACGTCGGCGAGTACCACGACCGCGTCGACTGCGCCCAAGGATCCGCTCGTCGCGCCCTGGGTCGCGATCGAGAACCTCAAGCCCGGCACCGCGGCCTGGCACGTCACCAACCCGGGCAAGCCCGGTGAGATCGAGGGCTACGCCAACGTCGTCAGCGCGCAACGCGGCGATCAGGTGACCCTCTACGTCTCGACGACCGCGCCGACCTACACGGTCGACGCGTACCGCGTGGGCTTCTACCAGGGTCTCGGTGGGCACCTCGTGTGGAGCTCCGAGCCGCAGACCGGGCGGCAGCAGGCGTCACCCACGGTCACGACCGCGTCGGGCACGGGCGTGATCGAGACGCACTGGAACCCGTCGCTCACGGTCGACATCGCGCCGTCGTGGGCGCCGGGCGACTACCTCTTCATGCTGACCGCGTCCACCGGTGGTCAGCAGTGGGTGCCACTGACCGTGCGCGACGACTCGAGCCACGCTGCGTACATGATCATGAACGCGGTCACCGACTGGCAGGCGTACAACACGTGGGGCGGCTGCTCGCTGTACCAGTGCCCGGGCGGTCGCAGCACCTGGCACCGGCTCGGCGCGCGCGCCAACGAGGTGTCGTTCGACCGTCCGTACGGCTTCGGGTCGGGCGCGGCCGACTTCGGCGGCAACGAGCTGCCGCTGATCTCGATGATGGAGGCGAACAGCCTCGACGTCACGTACACGACCGACGTGGACCTCGACCTGCATCCGAACCTCGTGCTGCAGCACAAGGCGCTGCTGTCGCTCGGGCACGACGAGTACTGGTCCAAGCAGATGTTCGACGGAGCCCAGAACGCGCGCGATCACGGCGTGAACCTCGCGTTCTTCGGCGCGAACGCGATCTACCGGCAGATCCGGCTCATGCCCTCGCCGCTCGGCCCCGCTCGCCGTCAGGTCAACTACCGCTCGACGGCCGACCCGATCCGGCAGACCGACCCGGAGTTGACGACCGTGAGCTGGCGGGAGTCGCCGGTGAACCGGCCCGAGGAGACGCTGATCGGTGAGCAGTACGAGTGCAACCCCGTGCGCGCGGATCTCGTCGTCTCCGACGCGGCGTCGTGGATCTACGCGGGCACCGGGCTGAAGAACGGCGACCATGTGCCGATCACGGTCGGCACCGAGTACGACCGCTTCGACCCGAGCATCGCCGGGGCGCCCCAGAACGTCGACATCGTGGCCCACTCACCCGTCCGCTGCCATGGCCGGTCGAGCTACTCGGACGTGACGTTCTACAGCGCGCCCAGTGGCGCCGGGGTGTTCGCGAGCGGGACGAACTGGTGGATCAGCAAGCTGAACCCGCCCGGCCCAGGCAATCCGCACGAGCCGATGATCATCGCGATGACGATGAACGTGTTGCGCGCGTTCGGCCTCGGTCCCGCGGGCGCGGCGCACCCGACGACCGGCAACTGGCGCGAGCTCCCCGGCATCAGCCGCTCCCGCAGCAGCTCGACGACCTCCACCACCGCCGACAACCAGTGACGCGCGTGCTCGCGCGCGGGTGCGCTCAGGGCACGATCGGCGGGTAGTAGTTCTCTGCGCCGAAGCGCTTCACGTCCTCGATCCAGCAGCTGTCGTAGACTTCGGTGCGGCCCTGGCGGACCGGATCCTCGAAGTTCCACGCCTGCCGCTTGTACGTCCAGTTCTCGGGGTAGAGCCGGTGCGCCTCGCGCCAGTGGACGACCGCGCCGTCGTGATCGCCGGCACGGTGGAGGTGCTGGCCGAGCTCGAAGTGCGCGGCGGCGCGGGCCGTGTCGCTCGAGCGGGGTTGGGAGCGGCGCACGACCTCGTCGGGCGTGAGGACGTAGCGACTCTCTGCGCCGTGGTCGACCCAGTCGTGCACCATCGCGAGGTATCCCTCGGGATCGGCCTTGAACTTCTTCACCTCGCGCAGCATGTCGGCCATGTCCTCCGGCAGCCCGTCGAGGCTCATCTCGCGGAACTTCGCGGTGACGGGGTTGCGGCCGGGGAACGCGGGCTCGGCCGGTCGCACGATCGTGCCGGCCTCGTCGATCCACACACCGTTGGGCACGTTGACGACACCGAACGCGGCGTCGAGCGCGTGCGCCTGGTCGAGGAGCGACGGGTGTGTCGGCGCGGCCTTGTCGACGAACGCGCGTGCATCGTCGGCACCGCCGACGTCGAGCGCGACGGTCACGATCTCGAGGCCCTTCGGGTACACCTGCTCGCGCAACGCCTGCCACCCGGGCAGGTCCTCACGGCATCCTCACCACGACGCCCATGCCACGAGCAGCACCTTGCGGCCGCGCAGGCTCGAGAGCTTGAACGGGTTGCCGTCGAAGTCGGGGAGCTCGAGCTCGGGCGCGACGGCGGTGGTCAGCGCGTGACCGGCCGGCAGCGACTCCGGCCCAAGGGCCCACAGGCCGTGCGCGTCGTCGGCGACGAGCGGCATGCCGAGCCGTTCGGCCACGCCCGTGACGTCGACGCGGCCACCGTCGAGTCGCGCGCGGTCGGGGAGCGGCACGCAGACCTCGCCCTTGCACGCGCCCTGCGGTTTCACGCTCCAGCCCGTGGCGCGTTCGAAGTCCTGGACGGGCACGTCGAGCGTGTCGAGGATCACGCCTGCAGCGTACGTGGTCGGCGCGAGTCGGTGCCTTGTAGCGTCCGGCGTCGTGGGAACGGAAACGGTGGCGCGACTGGTGCTGGTCCGGCACGGTCACCCTCGAGGGGGATACGGCGACGACTACGATCCCGGCCTCGACGACGTCGGACGGGCGCAGGCCGGCGCGATGGCCGACGCGCTCGCGGGACTCGGTCGGCGGCCGCTGCTCGTGTCGCCGTTGCGCCGTACGCGCGAGACCGCCGCACCGCTCGAGGCGCGATGGGAGACCGTCGCACGCGTCGAATCGCGCGTCGGTGAGATCCCCTCGCCGACCGACGACCTCCGCGAGCGAACGGTCTGGCTGCGTTCGGTGCTGGCCTCGACGTGGGCCGAGCTGCCGTCCGGCCTGCACGAGTGGCGCGACGCGCTGCTCGACACGTTGCGCGGGATCGGCGAGGACGCGGTGGTCGTCACCCACTACGTCGCCATCAATGCCGCGGTGGGCGCGGCAACCGGCAATCCACGTCTGATCAGCTGCGCTCCCGACTACTGCTCGCGCACGGTCGTCGACGTGTCCGCCGACGGCTTCAGGCTCGTCGAGCTCGGCGAACAGGCCGTGACCCGGGTCCGTTGAGAGGAGCACCATGACCGACGACCGCGAGCAGCTCATCGAGTACCTGCGCGGCACGTTCGCGCTGACACCGCTGCACAAGCTCCTCGGGTTCCGCATGGTCGACGGCGACGAGCCGGGTGTGGTGGTCGTCGAGATGCCGGTGCGGCCGGAGGCGTTCAACGGGTCGGGGAACCTCCACGGCGGCGCGATCGCGACGCTCTGCGACGTCGCCGCGGGCTCGTGCGCGGCGCGCGCGAGCAACTTCGAGCCCGGTGTGAACACGCTCGTCACGGCCGACCTCCACGTGCGGTATCTGGGGCGGCCGAAGGGCGAGTACGTGCGGGCCGAGGCCCGGGTGATGCGCGCCGGCCGTCAGCTCACCGTCGTGGAGATCCGCGTCGTCGACCCGTCGGGCAACGTGATCGCCTTCGCGGACTTCTCCGCCATGGTCGTCCCGCGCCGCGACCCGTTGCTCCCCGCCCACACCGCCGACGCGAGAGAGCCTGACCTGTAAGCCCCTCGATGCAGCGATCGCGCGCGGGCGATGCCGTGACGCGGCGTACCCGGCTGTCGGCAGGCGGAGCGGCGAGCCTGCGAGCGCGACCAGGAGCTCAGACGCCGATGAGGTCGGCGACCCTGGCGCGGTGGTCGGGCGCGGTCCCGAAGAGCAGGCTCGAGCACTTGGCGCGGCGCACGTACAGGTGCATGTCGTGTTCCCACGTGAAGCCGATGCCACCGTGCAGCTGGATGCCTTCTTTCGAGATCCGGTCGGCCGCGTCGCCCGCGGCGGCCTTCGCCATCGAGGTCGCCAGCGAGCGCCGCTCGTCGTCCTCCGCGATCGTCAGCGCCGCGAAGTAGCCTGTCGCGCGCGCTCGTTCGAGCAGGATCAGCATGTCTGCGAACTTGTGCTTGACCGCCTGGAACGACCCGATGGGCACGCCGAACTGCTCACGTGACTTCGCGTACTCGAGGGTGACGTCGAAGATGCTCTGACAGACGCCGACCATCTCGATGGCCAGCATCGCCGTCGCCTCCTCGAGCGCGCGCCGCATCGCGAGCGCGATGTCGGGACCGGGCACACCCAGCACCCGGTCGGCGTCGACGTGCACATCGCGCAGCTCGACCGTCCCGACGACGCGACTCACGTCCATCGAGTGGATGGTCGACACGTTCACCGCGTCCGCGGGGACCACGAACGCGCCCACGCCGTCGTCCCCCGACGTGCCCGCGACCCGCGCCACGACGACGAGCTCGTCCGCCATGGTCGGCTCGAACACGAACTCCTTCGTGCCGGCCAGCACGTAGCCGTCACCCGCGCGCGTCGCAGTGGTCTCGACGCGCGCGGGGTCGAAGCTGCGGTTCGCCTCCGCGATCGCGACCGTGCCCGCCGCGGTACCGGCCGCGATCGGGCCGAGGAAGCGTTCCTGTTGCTCCGCGCTGCCCGCTTCGCGGATCGCGGGCACGAACTGGGACGCGGTCGGGAGGAACGGCCCGGGCCCGACGACCCTTCCGAGCTCCTCCGCGACGACCGCGAGCTCGACCGCGCCCATGCCCAGGCCACCCGCGGCCTCGGGCACGGTGAGGGCGGGCCAGCCGAGCTCCACCATGTGTGCCCAGAGCGCGTCGGGCTGCGCGTCGCTGCCGGTCCATCGCTTCTCGACCAGCGCCCGCACCGCGCTCATCGGACATTCCTGCTCGAGGAGCGCACGCACGCCGTCGCGCAGCTCGTCCTGTTCGGGAGTGAACTCGAGCTCCATCAGCCGCTCGACCCGGCCGTCACCGTTTCTGACATCGGCGTCACCCTACCGAGTCGGCGAGCATGGCCACCAACGCCCGGCGGTCCACCTTCTCGCCCGCGGTCAGGGGCAGCGACTCGACCACGCGCAGGTCCTCGGGCAGCTTGTACGCGGCGAGACGCTCACCCGCGTACGCGCGCAGCGCCGCGAGGTCGACCGGGACCGCCCGGTCGCGCGGCACCACACACGCGACGCCGATCTCGCCCATGACGGGATCGGCGCGGGGCACGACCGCGACCGCGGCGACCGCGGGGTGGGTGGAGAGCACCGCCTCCACCTCGACGGGGTACACGTTGTACCCGCCGCGCACGTACATCTCCTTGCTGCGACCGACGAGGCGCAGCCGACCGCGGTCGTCGATCCATCCGAGGTCGCCCGTACGGACGTGGCCGTCGGCGGTGAACGCGGCCGCAGTCCCGGCGGGATCGTGCCAGTACCCGCTCATCACCGCGGGCGAGCGGAGGCAGACCTGACCCACCTCGCCGGCGGGCACCGGCCGGTCGTCGACATCCACGAGGACGAGATCGACCGCGGGATGCGGACGCCCGACGCTCACGACCGCGTCCTCTTCGGGATCGTCGAACGCGGTGCCGAGGCCGATCCCCGCTTCGGTGCACGAATAGCGTGTCGCGAGCTGCGCGTGGAAACGGTGGCGCGCCTCCTCGGCGAGGCCCGGCGTGATCGGTCCACCACCGACGACGATGAAGCGGACGCTGTCGAGGTCGTAACGCTCGAAGTCGGGTTGGCGCAGCATGAGCGCGAGCTGGGTCGGCACGCCCGAGACGGTCGTCATGTGGTGCTCGGCGAGCAGTCGCAGCGCGGCGTCGGCGCGCCACCGTTCCATCATGTAGTTCGTTCCGCCGCGGCGGAGGTTGCCCGGCAGCTTCGTCATGAACCCGAGGTGCGCGAACGACGTCCCCATGAAGCTGCGTCCGCCTCCGCCCCACGTGTCGCCGACGTCGTTGCGCGTGATGAACTCGAGCTGGCGCTCACCGTACAGCGCGCCCTTCGGGAGCCCCGTCGTCCCCGAGGTGAAGATGATCGCGACGGCCCGGTCGGGATCGGGCGGCGGCGGTGTCGGCGCATCGTCGTCGACACGCAACGCGTGAAGTGTCGCGTCGAGGGAGTCGGTCGGCGACGCCTCGACGATGTCCACCACGCCCGCGACGTCGGTCGGAGCGAGCCCCGGCCCCGCGACGACGAGCCGCGGCCCCGCGACGCCGAGCACTGCCGCGCGCTCGGTCGGGGCCAGCCGGTCGTTGACGCCCGCGGTGATCGCGCCGAGCTTCGCCGCGCCCAGGTACGAGAACAGATACTCGGGGCCGGGCGGCAGGACGAGCGCGACCACGTCCCCTGCACGCACACCGCGTCGCGCCATGCCCGCGGCGACCTCGTCCGACACCACGTCGAGGTCGCGGTACGTGACGGGCCAGCCCGACGCGGTGACGTAGGCGGTAGCATCCGCGAAGCGGCGGGCTGCCTCGCGCGTCGTGGCCGGGAGCATCGTGAGCGAATCTAACAAGCCCACTCGGGGGGGCGGTCCGGGACGCCGTGGCGGAGGTCGCCGCGCGGGCACGAACGCTGACGGGGCCGACGGGCGCGTGCAGGTGACGGGCACGCCCGCGCGCCAGCGCGAGCTGCGGGCGCAGGGCCGGCGCACGATGCGCAAGCTGCTCGAGGCGGGCATGCGGGTCTTCGCCGAGCGCGGCTATCACGCGGCCCGGGTCGACGACATCGTGCGCGCGGCCCACACCTCGCACGGAACCTTCTACCTCTACTTCGCGAGCAAGGAGGACCTGCTGCGCGCCCTCGCGGTCGAGTGCGCGCAGGAGTGGAGCGCGCTCGCGGAGGACCTCGGGCCCATCGGTCCCGACCAGGCCGGCTACGAGACGCTGCGCGCGTTCCTCGGTGGCTTCGTCGGCACGTACCGCCGCTACGGCCCGATCATCCGCGCGTGGATGGAGGATCAGGGTGACGACCGGGAGATCGGCCGGCTCGGCGTCCGCTCGTTCACCGCGATCGCGAGCCGCCTCGGGACCCGCATGGAGGAGGCCGGCGCGCCGCACGCGGTCGACACGCAGACGTCGGTCACCGCGCTCATGGCCATGCTCGAGCGGTTCAACTACGCGCTCGTGTCGCGTCGCATCGACCTCGACAACGACCTCATGCTCGACACGCTCGCGCACGTCGTCCACCGCGGCTTCTTCGGCGCGGCGACGTCCGGCGCGCCCGCCTGACCGGAGCGACGCTGCTCGCTCCGCCGCTCGCACGGTGCGCTCCCATCGAGCAAGCTACCCCGATGGACGACAGCTGGACCGTGAACCGGCAGGACGAGATCGAGCGGCTGCAGGGCGTCTGGGACGCGCTGGGCGCTGGCGATCCCGGTCCCGCGATCGAGTCCCAGGCCGACGGGGTCGTCTTCGACAACGGACCCGGTGCGGGCCCGTGGCGTCACACCGAAGGGCAGCCGGCGTTCTTGGAGATGTTCGCAGCGTTCCTCCCGGTGTTCGGCGAGTCGTTCCACCAGACCGGGACGTGCATCTTCGCCAACGAGCAGTTCGCGATCACGCTGGTCGCCGAGACCGGTGAGCACGCGTCGAGCGGCGACGTCTTCGACAACCGTGCGATCTACGTGACGCGCTTCGACGCCGACGGCAAGACCGATCACGTGTGGACCGTCGACCTCGACAGCGAGGACATGGAGCGGTTCTGGCAGCGGAACCCGGTCGAGTCCACGTAGCGCGCGGCTCGAACGCCCCGAAGGTGATCCGCTGGTCGCGTAACTCGCTTGTCCCGCGTGCTGTCGTCCGGCGAGGCTGACGGCGTGGAGGACACCGCGTTCGGCCGTCAGCTCGCGCTCGACCCTGATCCGGCGGTCGCCGGTCGGTACGTGACCGAGCTGAGCGACGCCTGGAACTGCCCGTTCGTTCCGCACGGAGGTCTGGCGACCGCGGTCGCGACGCGCGCGATGGAGCTCGAGCTGGGCGTGCCGGGTCAGCCGTTGCGCTCGGTCACGAACGTGTTCGCCGCGCAGGTGCCCGCGGGCCCCGTCGTCATCGACGTGACCGTGCTGCGTCGAGGCCGGTCGATGTCGCAGGTCGCGGCGACGATGCGTGCGGCCGATGCCCACGTCGGGCACACGTCGGTCGCGGTGTTCGGCGCGACGCGCCCCGGTTTCGAGTTCACCGACGTGTTCATGCCGAGCGTCCCACCGCCCGACGAGTGCCCCTCCTTCCGTGACGAGGCGCCGCCCGGCGCACAGGAGCGTCCCGACTTCAACTTCTGGGAACAGGTCGAAGGGCGCGCGGCGGCCGGGCACGCGCCGTGGGAGGAGTACGTGCCGACCACGTCGGAGCGCGGCGCGTGGTACCGCTTCGACGAGCCGCCGATGCTCGACGACGGCGCGCTCCACCCGCTCGCGCTCGTGACGCTGTGCGACACCATGCCCGGCGCGGTCGGGGAGCGTCTCGGGCCCGCGCAGATCTCCTGGTTTCCGCCGAGCGCGGACCTCACCGTCCACGTGTTCGGTCGGGCGGAGTGCGAATGGGTCCTCGCCCGCAACCGTGCCCGGATCGCCGGCGACGGGTACGCGTCGGTCGAGATCGAGCTGTGGGACCCGGGCCGCGCGGAGCTCGTCGCCTACGGCACCCAGCTGATGTTCTTCAACTTCCCGGACGGCGCGCCTGCGCCCGAGCACCTGCTCCCCTCGGACGTGCGCTGAACGAGATGCGGCATCTACCGTCGGATTCCGACGGTACGTGCCGCATCTCGCGCGCTCGCGCGTCAGTGGATGCCGAGCAGGACGGTGCTGGCGGAGGAGAACCAGCCGCCGGTGCCGTTGACGCAGCAGATCTCGGGATCGGGAACCTGGCGCTCGCCCGCCTCGCCGCGCAGCTGCCGCACCGCCTCGACGAGCAGGAACATGCCGCGCATGCCCGGATGGCAGCACGAGAGACCGCCGCCGTCGGTGTTGGTCGGCAGCGCACCGCCGACGCGCAGCTTGCCGTCCTCCACGAACGGCCCGCCCTCGCCCTTCTTGCAGAACCCGAGGGCCTCGAGCGAGAGCAGCACCATCGGGGTGAACGCGTCGTAGATCTGGCAGATGTCGACGTCGTCGGGAGTCAGGCCGGCGCGGTCGAACGCGAGCTTCGCCGAGCGGACCGCGGGGGACTCGGTGAAGTCCTCCCACTCGCTCATCGTCGTGTGGTCGGTCGTCTCGCCGGTGCCGAGCACCCACACCGGCCGCTTCGCGAGATCGCGGGCGCGTTCCTCCGAGGTGAGCACGACGGCGCCACCACCGTCGGAGCGGATGCAGCAGTGCAGCTTCGTCAACGGATCGGCCATCATGCGCGACGTCTGCACGTCGTCGATCGTGATCGGATCGCGGTAGTACGCGAACGGTGTCAGTGACGCGTTGTACCGCGTCGAGACGGAGATCTCGGCCAGCTGCTCGATCGTGGTGCCGAAGTCGTGCATGTGACGGCGGGCCGCCATCGCGTACTTGGAGATCAGCGTGTGCCCGTAGGGCGCGTCGAACTGCACCGGACCGCGCGCACCGAACGACAGGTTCGCGCTCCGGCGTCGGGCCTTGAGGTCGGCGCGCGCGGTGGACCCGTAGACGAGCACGACCACGTCGGTGTGGCCCGCGGCGATCGCAGCGGTCGCGTGCTCGACCATGAACTCCCACGTGCTGCCACCGACGCCGGTGCCGTCGACCCACGTCGGGCGCAGCCCGAGGTACTCGGCCACCTCGACCGGCGCGAGCAGGCCGGTGCCGCACGACGCGAACCCGTCGATGTCGTCCTTCGTCAGACCCGCGTCCGCGATGGCACGGCTGGTCGCCTGGTAGTGCAGCTCGAACGGCGTCTTGACGTCGACCCGCCCGATGTCGGACAACGCCGCGCCGACGAGCGCAACTCTGTTGTTCATGGTCGCACTCGCAAGCTCGCCGCTCCTAGCGCTGGATGCGGGCGATGCCGGGGTTGACCGTGTTGAACACGTACTTGTTCAGGGTCTGGCCGATGTCGACCGGGTCCCAGCGCTCGGGGTTGCCTTCCTTGTCCTTGGCGAGGAACTGCTCACCGAGCTCCCACGGCTTGTAGAGCGCGAGGTTGTTGCCGACCACACGCAGCACCTGGCCGGTGACGGGGATCGAGTCGTCGGACGCGAGCCACGCGACGCCCGGGGCCGAGTTGCCCGGGTTCATGTTGTTGAACTCCGTGTACTCCTCGGGCTCCTTGATCTCGATGTCCTTGTACGCCTGGCCGACCATGCGGGTGAAGCCGCCGGGGCCAATCGCGTTGACGCGCACGCCGTAGCGGCCGAGCTCGAGGCTGCCGATGATCGTCAGCGCGGCGATCCCGGCCTTGGCCGCGCCGTAGTTCGACTGGCTGGCCTGGCCCTGCAGCCCCGCGCTCGACACCGTGTTGACCACCGACGCTCGCGGCTGGCGCCCTTCCTTCGACTCGTTGCGCCAGTAGGCGGACGCGTGGCGCATCGTGTTCCAGGTGCCCTTGAGGTGCACCTTGATGACCGAGTCGAAGTCCTCCTCGGCCATCGAGAAGATCATCTTGTCGCGCAGGATGCCCGCGTTGTTCACGACCACGTCGAGCTTGCCCCACGTCTCGATCGCGGTGTTGACGATGTTCTGCGCGCCGCTGAAGTCGGAGACGTCGTCGTAGTTGGCGACCGCCTCGCCGCCGCGGCCCTTGATCACCTCGACGACCTCGTCGGCGACCTTCTTGTCGCCGCCGCCACCGCTCACCGCGCCACCGAGGTCGTTGACGACGACCCTCGCGCCGTGCGAGGCGAGCTCGACCGCCTCGCCGCGTCCGACGCCGTGGCCCGCGCCGGTGACGATGGCGACCTTGCCGTCGAGGATGCCCATTTGCGCGTTCCTTCCCCCGCGTGAAAACTGACGTTGCCGTCACCGTAGCGCGCCCCCGCGGCGAGCCGCCAAGGGATCGCACGAGGATCGACACACGCACCGCGCGCGTCCGCGACGCCTCGCGATACGGTCACGGCCCGCCGTCGCCGAACCGGGGGAGCGCACGACATGCCCGTCGACCGCAGCGTCATCGGCAAGCCCACCAGCGCCGCGAGGATCCACGTCGAGCGGGGCCCCGTCTCCGCGTTCGCATCGGCGCTCAAGGACGGCAACCCGGTCTTCCACGACGTGAACGCGGCGAAGGCAGCCGGCTTCGACGACGTGCCCGCCCCGCCCACGTACTCGTTCGCCGTCAACTACATGGGACGGCGCGACGAGGACCAGCCGCCCGACCCGACCGGCGGTGCGAACCCGATGCACCAGGTGATGGGTCAGCTCTTCGCGGGCGGCGGTCTCGTGCTGCACGGCGAGGAGGAGTTCGAGTACCACCGCCCGATCGTGGTCGGCGACGTGCTCGTGGGCGAGGGCGTGCTCACCGACATCTACGAGAAGGAGAGCAAGGGCCGCACGATGACGTTCGTCGTGATCGAGACGGTCTGGCGCGACGACAAGACGGGCGAGAAGGTCGTCACCGAGCGCTTCAACCTCATCCACCGCTCATAGCGATGGCGGGGCGGTTGCAGGACCGGGTCGCGATCATCACGGGCGCGGGGCAGGGGATCGGGCTCGCGTACGCGCAGCGGTTCCTCGACGAGGGCGCGAAGGTCGTCGTGGCCGAGCTGAGCGAGGAACGGGCCGCGCGGGCGATGAAGGAGCTCGACGGCCGGGGCGACGCCGTCTTCGTCCGCACCGACATCTCCGACCCCGCGTCGGCCGAGGCGTGCGCGGCCAGCGCGGTCGAGCGCTTCGGCGCGATCGACATCCTCCTCAACAACGCCGCGCTCTACCACGACATCGACAACACCGACACGAGCTACGAGTACCTGCTGAAGGTCACGAGCGTGAACCAGCACGGCGCGTGGCTCATGGCGCGCGCGTGCGCGCCGGCGATGGTCGAGCAGCACCGGGGGCGCATCATCAACCAGTCGTCCGGTGCCGCGTACGCCTACAACATGTTCCCGTTGCAGCCGGACTACACCGGTCTCGGCAACTACAGCTACAGCATCACGAAGTGGGGCATCGTCGGCCTCACGAAGTTCCTCGCCGCGCAGCTGGGCCAGTACGGCATCACGGTGAATTGCATCGCGCCGGGGGTCACGATGACGGAGGCGACGAAGAAGGTCGTCCCCGAGATGTTCCGCGACGGCATGACGATGATGACCGCGATGAAGCAGACGCTCGAGCCCGAGGATCTCGCGGGCGCGGCCGTCTTCTTCGCCAGCGACGACGCGCGGCTCTGCACCGGGCAGACGCTCGTCATCGACGGCGGGCTCGCGATGCCTGCGTAGGCCGACCGTCAGGACGCCGGCAAGCCGACCAGGGTGCCGTTCGGGAGCGGATCCGAGTCGACGAGGAGCGCCGGACCCACCTGTCCCACGGCAAGGAGCTGACCGTCGGCGCGGAGCGCAAAGAGCCAATCGCCGCTCCACGCGAGTCCGTTGCCCGATGCGCCGAGCTCCACGACGCGCGCTTCACCGTCCCGGACGACGAGCGCTCGCGTCGACGGGCCCGTGGGACCGTCGACCAGCGCGGCGAACGTCCCGCCGCTCGCCGCGAACGCGACCTGGCCGACCTGCACGCCCGGTTTCAGCGGTGTCGCGATCCGGCGCGCGCGCCCGCTCGCGAGGGCCACCACCTCGAGCGCGCACGCGCGGCGCGTGCACGTGCGCGTCACCACCGATCCGTTCCCGGCGCCGAGAACAGTGCCGTGCACCGCGACGCGCGCCGAGCGCCCCGGGCCGACGAGCTGCGCGGCGCCTCGACCGTCGTCCACGACGACGGTGTTCCCCGACGCGCCGACCAGCGCGCCCGCGGACGCGGTCGTGCCCTCCCATACCACGCGCCCGGCGGACGGGTCGATCAGCCGCAGCTGCGAGCCGGCGGCGGTGCGCCACGCGAGCCACACGTCACCGACGCCGTCGGCTCCGACGACGCCC
Organism: Acidimicrobiia bacterium; assembly: GCA_036558745.1. Taxonomy (GTDB): domain Bacteria; phylum Actinomycetota; class Acidimicrobiia; order IMCC26256; family JAMXLJ01; genus JAMXLJ01. The sequence goes on along the minus strand of DATBEZ010000090.1, from coordinate 91,835 downwards.
GTCGCGAACGCGGCATCGGCGTCTCCGAGATCGGTCGCGGGACGGTCGAGCAGTCGCGACACCGCCCACGCGTGGCCGTCGATCACGGTGACGAACATCGCGCCGGCCGGCGCCGCCGACGTCGTCTCGCCGTCCTCCAGTCCCGCCAGACGCACGACATGGCTGGTGTGACGGTCGATGTCGAGCGTGATGACGCGGTCGTAGCCGAGGACGGCCACCGACGCGCCGGTCGGTGCCTCGAGCAACATCGCGGCCCCGCCGGACGCGGAACCGTTCGACGACGGATTGCCCGACAGCGCGGCGACCATCGCGATGGCGGCCAACGCCAGCAGCCACAGCGGCGTCCTGGTCGCGCGTTCGGCCCGGATCCGGCGCGGCACGGTGCCCAGGCCGAACGGCAGCGTCGCGAACGCGTCGAAGGGCGGGGGCCGGTCTTCCTCGCGCCCGGTGTCGAGCGGCGTCAGGTCGTCGAGGTCGACGACGACGAGCTCGTCGTCGCGCTCTGCGGTGGTCGGCGCCCCCGCGCGTGGCGCGAGCAGCGTCGCGTGGCGGGCCACGACGAGATGGTAGGCCGGTCAGGGCCGCCCGGCGACGCTGAACCACGATGCGCCGCCGATGCCCGCGACCGGGGCGACGAGCTCGCCGTTCCGGGCACCGGCCGGGAGCGGGAGCGCATGGACACCGTCTTCGTACGTCGCGCCGAAGAGCCAGCGCCCGTCGGGTGACCACACCGGCCGCGCGCCCTCGAGGCCCAGGGCCGGCACCGGCGTCACCGACCCCGAGGCGAGGTCGACCACGGACCAGGTCCCGGCCGCGCCGCCCGTCGACAGCGCGACCGACTGCCCGTCGGGCGCCAATCCGGCCGCCTGGGCCGAGCCCGGGAGCGGGCGCTGGGTGCCGTCGTGCACGTCGACGAGCTGCGTGCAGTTGCACGAGGAGTCGGCGTAGAGGAGCCAGCGACCCCGCGCGTCGAGCACGCTCGCGAACGCGGTGCTGGCGGCCACGGACCGGACGATCCTGCCGGTCGCGGGATCCCACACGTCGAAGCGCGCGCCCGATGTGGTCTGCCGTTCGAACACGAGCCCCGCGTCGGTGACGCCGAGTGCGGCGTCGGGCGCGAGCCGGGTCGTGATCCGCGCGCCCGTGTGCACGTCGAGCTCGTTGGTGGTCCACACGACCGCGCCCGTGCCGGTGGGCGGCCCCGGCGCCACGGTCCAGACCCGTCCGGGCGCGGTGGACGCGTAGACGGCGCGCGCGGCGCCGAGTTGCAGGAACCGGCGTGTCCGAGGGTCGAACGCGTACGCGCCGCCCTGGTGGACGAACGCGACCGACCCGTCGACGACGACCGGCACGCGTCCGGCTTCGGCCGGGATGGTGGCGAAGGAGTTGTCGGCCGAGGATTCCGCGGTCGCCGACGGGGGCGGGATGTCGACCTCGTACACGGCGCCCGTGTCCGCGTCGACGACGCGCACCGTCGACGGCTCCTGGCTCACGAGCGTGAGCGCGGTGTGGCCGCCGAGCAGCGGACCGGTCGGCGCCGGCACCGTGATCGTCGGCGTCGGCCGCCGAGCTGCCGCGCGATCGCCGGTCGGGCTGGGAACCGCGACGAGCGAGGCCGCCTGACGGAGTCCGACGTGCAGCAGCTCGACGCGCGCGGTGTCGGTCCGGTACGCCGCGATCGCGCCGCGGTCGCCCTCGCCTGCGAGCGCGAACAGCGTCCGGCCGTCGGGCGACCACGCGATCGAGCCCAATCCCAGCGTCGAGAGGTGGGTCGCGGTCGCCGCGCCCGTCACGAGGTCGACGACGAGCAGCCTGTCGTCCGTGCCGACGACCGCGAGCCGCCGGCCGTCGGGGCTCACCCGCCCGACCAGGCCGAGGTCGAGTCCGTGCCCGCCGTACGACGCGAGCAGCGCGCCGAGCCCGTGGTCGGGCACCGCGCGCGCGGTTCCGGTGGCGAGGTCGACGGCCTGGACCGGACAGATGGTCGCGGTGCAGCTCGATGCCGCCGCGACCGCGGTCGCCGGCCCGGCCGCGACGAGCGACGCGCGGTGGACGGTCGGCTCCGAGGGAGGCGCCGACGTCGGATCGAGCAGCACCCAGCTCCCCGGGCTCACGAAAAGGAGCCCCGCGTGCGTGCCGACGACCGCGAGCGCGCTCATCCCCACGTTCGCGCGGATGATGCGGGCGCGGCCCTGCGCGTCGAGCTCGTCGACTCGGGGCACCAGGTCATCGAGGCGCAGCACGTGCCGGTCGTCGGGCGCGGCCGCGAGCATCTGACGCTCGGTGGCCACGCCGACGGGCGGCGTGCCGAGATCCGCGGGCACCACGAACCGTGAGAACGGCGACGTCTGCTGGGCGGCGGTGCGCACGACGAGCGCGTCCGACGTCGCGAGCTCGAGCTGGAGCGCGCCGGACGCGAACTGCGGGAAGCGGGCCGTGGTGTCGTCGCCGGTGTCGAGGTCGACCCGTCGCAGCGCCGTGCCGTCGGCGACCACGAGCGAGGTGCCGGTGATGTACGGGAGCAGCGGGTGGGTGCCCCGGTGCACGACCGTGGTCGCGGTGTTGCGGTGCGTGCCGTGGTGGTGACGCGCGACGGTCGTGACGACCGCACCGAACACGAGCGCCAGCACGACCACGACCGCCACGAGCCGGGGCCGACCGCCGCGGGCGGCGTCGCGCCCGGGTGCCGGTGGTCGGTCGGGCCCGGACGGCGTGACCTCGTCCAGCTCGATGACGACGAGGTCGGCGTCGTCGGTCTCGCGGTGGCCCGGCACGGGGGTGCGCGGCACGGGGGTGATGGTACGGCCGCACGGGAATAGGGTCGACGGCGTGACTGAGCGAGATGCGACGACGGTCCTCGCGACGTACCGGGTCAAGCCCGACCGCGAGGGGGACATGCTCCATCTCCTGCACCGGCACTGGCCCACGCTTCGGGCCCACGGGCTGGTGACCGACGACCCGCCGGCGGTGTTCCGCGGCGTCGAGGACGGCGGGCCGTACTACGTCGAGGTGTTCGCGTGGCGGGAGCCCGAATGCGCCCGCGCCGCGCCGGAGAACCCCGCGGTGCGGGAGATCTGGACGCCGATGGAGGAGTGCTGCGAGGCGCGCGGCGGCCGTCCCGCGATGGAGTTCCCCCACGTCGAACCGGTGTCGCTCCGGGTGGAGTAGCAGCGGTGCGCGGCCGTCATTCGACCGCGCCCTCATCGCGGAGGGCGGCCTGGTCGTCGCGCGACAGGCCCAGCAGCTCGCCCAGCACCCAGTCGTTGTCCTGACCGAGCGTCGGGCCGGTGCGCTCGTAGCCGCTCTCGGCGTCGGACAGCCGGAAGCCGTTGCGCTCGTAGAGCCCCGGCCCCATGACCGGGTGCGCGAGCTCGACGAAGTGTCCCCGCGCCGCGACCTGCGGATCACCGTGGATGTCGCCGAAGTCCTGCACCGGCACCGCTTCGACTCCGGCCGCCTGCAGCGTCGACGCGATCTCGTCACGGTTCCGATCGCGTGTCCACGACGCGATCGCGGCCTCGACCTCGTCGATGCGCGCGCGGCGCGCCTCGAACGTCGCGAGCGACGGATCGTCGATGCCGACGATGGACGCGAGGGTGGCCCAGTCGTCGTCGCTCCACGCCGCGATCGCGACCCAGCGGTCGTCGCCCGCGCAGGGGAACGCACCGTGGGGCACCGCGCGCGCCGAACGGTTGCCGTCGCGCATCCCGATGACGCCGTCCTGCGCGTAGTCGAGGATCCACGGCGAGAGTGACCAGATCCCGACCTCGACCTGCGAGAGGTCGAGGTAGACACCGCGCCCCGTGCGGCGCCGGTAGAGGAGGGCGGCGCCGAGCGCGGCGGCGACGTAGCGGGGTGCGAGCGAGTCGGTGATGGTGCCGAACGGCCCGACGGGTTCGCGATCGGGCCAGCCGGTCAGCCAGTTGTAGCCCGACAGCGCGGCACCCTGGCTCCCGAAGCCCGGGTAGTCGCGGTGCGGACCGGTCTGACCGTTGAGACACGCGCTGATCATCACGAGGTCGGGCTTCAGCGGCGCGAGCGAGTCGTAGTCGAGGCCGAAGCCGCGCATCGCTCGCGGCGCGAAGTTCTCCGCGACCGCGTCCGCCCACTCGACGACGAGCCGCTTGACGAGGTCGACCGCCTTCGGGTTCTTGAGGTTGAGCGTCACGTTGCGCTTGTCGACGTTCAGCGCGTCGTAGAGCGGCGAACCTTCGAGACCGTGCGGGTTCTTCGGGCCGAGCGCGTAGACGCGCAAGAAGTCGGGCCGGCCCTTCGACTCGATCCGCAGGACCGTCGCGCCGTGCTCCGCGAAGTACCGCGTCGCGATCGGCCCCGCCGCGCCCGACCCGAACTCGAGGATCCGGACCCCCGCCCATGCCCCCGCACCGACCGGTTGGGACACGTTCCGGCGTCCTGGCGCCGGAACGTGTCCCAACGCAGCGGGGGTGGTGGAGCCGAGGGACGGCGGGCCGTCACCGGGCCGCACCGGCGCGGCGTGGCCGTCGGCGCTGCGGACCACGACGAACGAGCGCGGGAACCGCTCGATGTCGCCGACCGGCCCGAAGAACTCGCGCGACGCGAGCTGCACGTTGGCGAGCAGCTCTCTGGGTGAGTTCGCGGGCGCGATCATGAGGTTCGTCTCGCACGCGATGTCGTAGAGCTCCTGCATCGTGTGGCGCGAGAAGTACTCGCCGAGCGCGACCTCCATCGCCGCGAGCTCCTCGTCGGTCGCGGTGTTGGGCGAGAAGTCGTTCCAGTCGCGCTCGGTCATCACCGGCGCGTCGATCCCGTCTGCGGCGACGAGCTTCGTCAGCGTCTCGAGGGTCGGGACCCGGGCCTTGCCGCCGCGCAGGCCGAACGACACGTAGCCGTCGAGCGTCGGCCAGATCTCGCGGGTGCGTCCGATGTTGGCCCCTCGACGCGTCCCGCGGTCGCCCGTCTTCGGGAAGTTCGCGCCGTTCGCCATGCTCGCGATGAACACGACCTCCTGCATCGAGAGGTCGACGCGTTGCGGCCTTCCCGACGCCAGCGCGGTGATGGCGGCGAACGCGGCCTCACCGCCGACGTGCGCGTAACCCGACGGCTCCGTGCAGCGCACCGGCGCTCGATCGGGATCGCCGGTCGCGTACATGTTCCCGCTCGACGCCATGACGCCGAGGTCGGACCCGCGCCACCCCGAGCGCGGGCCCTCGAGGCCGAAGGGCGTGACGCTCACCCACGACGCCTGTGGCGCGCGTGACGGGTCGATGCGCCACCCGCCGGGGAAGCGCGGCGTGTCGATCACCACGTCCGCCCGCGCGAGCAGCTCGTCGAGCGCGGGGTCGTCGGGGCCGTCCACCACGACGCTGCGCTTGCCCGCGTTCCAGGCCGCGAACCGGTTGGGGAGCGCCCGGAGGGGGTCACCGTCGGGCCGCTCGACCTTCACCACGTCGGCGCCGAGGTCGGCGAGCACACGCCCGGCCAACGCCGCGGGCTCGCCCGCGAGGTCGACCACGAACACGCCCGCCAGCAGCCCTTCCGCCATGGTCCCTCCCGTCCGTTTCTGACGCGGCCGTCACCCTACCGGGGCGGGCTTTCTGACGTGTCGTCAGAGTTGACACGGGCGTCAGGGAATTGAACACTGCTCCTCGGGCGCGGGCGCTGGGCGCCTCTCACACGTGCAGGCCGCGCCGACCTCCGACGGGAAGGATCTCCATGTCGAAGTACCGCATCGTCGACGCGGACTGCCACATCCTCGAGCCGCCCGACATCTGGAAGAACCACCTCCCGAAGAAGTACCAGGACAAGGCGCCGCAGCTCGTCAAGGACGCGGACGGCGGCGACGCGTGGCAGTTCGCCGGGTTCGCCTCACCCGATCCCATCGGGCTCACGGCCACGCCGGGCATGCCCTTCGACCAATTCCGCTGGACCGGTGTGACCTACGACGAGGCCCGCGCCGGTTGCTACAACGGCGCCGAGCGACTGAAGGACATGGACCACGACGGCGTCGACGCCGAGATCCTCTACGCGCCGCAGCGCACGATCGGCCACTTCCTCGGCGACGAGGACGACGACTTCGTGCTCGCCGGTGTCGAGGCGTACAACAGCTTCCTGTTCGACGAGTTCTGCGCGCCCGACCCGACGCGCCTCATTGCGCTCGCGCAGATCCCGTCGCTCGGCATCGACAGCGCGGTCGACGGCCTGCGCAAGGCGAAGGCGCGCGGCTCGAAGGCCGCGGTGATCTCGAACTGGCCGTCGGGTGGGGCGTCGGTGTCGCAGGCCGACGATCCGTTCTGGGCCGCGGCGTGCGACGAGGGCATGCCGGTGTCGATCCACATCAACGTCATCTCCCGCCAGCAGCGGCAGGCCCAGCGCAAGGCCGCGGCCAAGGGTGGGCAGACCGTCTACGGCGGCAAGGGCGAAGCGGCGAAGGCGAAGGCGGTCGGCGGGCTCGGCAGCGTGTTCTCGACCGTGCCGGCGAACATCGCGCAGATGATCTTCACGGGCGTGTTCGAGCGCTTCCCGGACCTGCACGTGTCGTGGATCGAGACGGGTGTGGGCTGGATCCCGCACTTCCTCGAGATGATGGACGACAAGTATTGGCGCAACCGGTCGTGGGGCGAGCTGCCGATCAAGGAGACGCCCTCGACCTACTGGTACCGGAACATGAGCGCGACGTTCATCACCGACAGGTCCGGCATCGACCTGCGCCACAAGGTGGGCGTCGGGAACATGATGTGGTCGAGCGACTACCCGCACCACGGCAACGACTGGCCGCACTCGCGCAAGGTGATCGAGGAGACCATGGGCGGTCTCGCGGCGGACGAGCGCGAGGCCATCGTCGCCGGCAACGCGGCCCGCATCTTCAGTCTGGAGGAGACGTAGGTCCGATCGCGGGGACCTCGCCCGTCTCGTCGACGTCGATGGGGCGCGGTGTGCGCGACGCCTCCTCCTCGACCGCGGCGAGCGTCAGGCGCTGCAGCGTCCGCTCGTGCACGTACTCCACGATGCGGGAGACGACCGGGAGCAGGTTCCCGGCCGACGCGGTCGTCGTGTTCTGGAACGCCTCGAGCTCACCCGGCTTCCACGTCGGTCCGCGCTCGCCGCGGAACAGCTCGAGCACCTGCGTCTGCATCGCCTCCACGCCGACGACGTAGATCGACACCAGCTCGACGACGATGTCGGCGGGCATGCCCACCGCCCGCAGCTCCGACGCCGCGCGCACGACGTCGAGGTCGGCCGCGTCGTACGCGTCGCGGCCGAAGTCGGACGGGTCGCGCAGGAAGCCGACCTTGCGCAGCCGCTCGGCCAGCTCGACCTCGATCCCCGACCGCTCGACGAGGGCGTCGAAGTCGTACTCGGCGCCACCCGAGCCGAAGATGCCGTCGATCATGCCGGGACGGTCGGCGTCGAGCAGGGCCCGGATCGCGGCGAGCGAGAACCGCCGCTCCTGGAGGTCGCGGATGCGCCCGAGGCGTTCGAGGTGCGTGGGCCCGTAGACCTTGGCCCGGCCCACCCGCTCGGCCGGCGGCAGCAGTCCCTCGCGTTGGTAGAAGCGGATCGTGTCGACGGTGAGCCCGGCCCGCTGGGCCAGGTCGTCGATCCGCCAGCGTTCGGGCGGTGTCACGCCGAACTGCTCCCTTCGGTCGGGGTGCCTCATCGTCGCGCCGGGGCGAAGCCCCGTCTGTGACCCCAGTCACCTGCTTGACAGCATTGTCTCTGAGAGTATTTACTGTCAAGGAATACACACACGGTGTCGATGTTCTCAGAGTCAAGACACCAGTGCTTGTGCACCGAGGAACGAGGGAACGACCATGACCGCCTCCACGACCAGCATCGAGGCCCGCCGCCAGTCCGAGCGCCACCAGGCCGCTCTGCAGTGGGTCGCCCGCCAGCTCCAGTGGGAGCAGGTGCTCACCGGCCTGCGCGCCAAGCGCGACGCGCTCGAGACGCGCCAGGCCGCCTGAGCCTGACCACCTGATATCGCGCCCCCACGAGCGGGTGCGCGCCACGAGATCTCGACGCCGTTGCGCCGGGTTCCACGGAATCCCCCTCCGTGCACCCGGTGCAGCGGCGTCGTTTCGCGTCCGGCGCCGGTGCGCCGGACGCCGCTGCTGCTAGCGGGGCATCCAGCGGGGGAACGTGGCGTCGTCGACGGGCTGGAACACGACCTCGACCGGCGCGCCGATCTCGATCGTGGCCGGGTCGACCGAGTTGATCGCCGCGTCGGGGCCGGCGACGAGGTTGCCGACGAAGCGGATCGAGGGGTCCTCGTCGAGCGCGACGACGATCACGTTGTAGGGCGCGAGCTCGCCGTACGCGGGCAGCAGCGGCGGGTGCGCGATCACGAACGACCAGATCGTCGCGCGACCCGACGTCGGCTCGTAGCGACGGTCGGTCGAGCGGCAGTACGGGCACATGGGCCGCGGCGGCATCCGGCGCCGACCGCAGTTCCCGCACGCCTGCACGAGCAGCTCGCCGCGCGCGCACCCCTGCCAGAACTCGCTCGCCTCGTCGCCCTCGAGGAGCGGCAGGAGAAAGCCCGTACTCACCTCAGCTCCTCAACAAGAGCGCGCTCGTGGGGACGCCCTCGCCACTCGTGACGAGACAGTTGTCGGTGCCCTCGACCTGCGCGGTCGACGTGCCCCGCACCTGGCGCACGCCCTCGGTGATCAGGTTGAAGCCGTGCACGTACGCCTCACTCATCCCGGCGCCGGACGTGTTGACCGGTAGCCGGCCACCGAGCTCGATGGCGCCGTTGTCGGTGAACGGCCCGCCTTCGCCGCGCGCGCAGAACCCGTAGCCCTCGAGCGAGAGGATGATCAGCGGGCTGAACGCGTCGTAGAGCTGCGCGACCTTCACGTCAGCGGGCTTGAAGTCCGACGCCGACCACAGTTTCTCTGCGCAGGCCCACGCGGGGCCGCGCAGCGGGTCGTCGGTGAAGTAGTTCGTCATCGTCTGGTGCTGGGGCGGGATGCTCTGCGCGAACGAGTGGATGTACGCGGGCTTCTGGGGCAGATCCTTCGCCCGCTCGGCCGACGTGACGACCACCGCGAGCGCGCCGTCGGTCTCGAGACAGTTGTCGAACAGGCACAACGGCTCGGAGATCCAGCGCGCCTCCATGTACGCCTCGCGTGTCAGCGGCCGCTCGTACATCGTCGCCGCCGGGTTCCGGTTCGCGTGGCCACGCGCCGCGAGCGCGACGTTCGCGAGGTGGTCACGCGTCCCGCCGTACTCGTGCATGTAGCGACGGGTGAGCATCGCGATCTCGTCGACCGGGCGCAGCAGCCCGAACGGACGGCTCCACTGCTGGTGCTCGCCGAGGCGCCGCTGGACCTGGGCCCACGGTCGGCTCGCGGCCGACGCGCGCTTGCGGGCCCGCCACGCGACCACGATCTCGGCCTGCCCCGTGACGATGGCCATCGCGGCCTGACCGACCACGCCGCAGCCGGCACCCCCGCCGAAGCCGACCTGGCTGAACCACGTGATGTCGCCGAGGCCGACGTTCCGGGCGACGTCGACCTCCCGGTTGTCCTCCATCGTGTAGGACGCGAGCCCGTCGACCTCGGCCGGCGCGATGCCGCACTCGTCGAGCGCCCGCGAGATCGCGATGCACGCGAGCTCGAGCTCCGACTGCGGGAGCCCCTTGCCGAACGCGGTCTGACCGATCCCGACGATCGCGGTCCGGTCGCTGAGTGCCCCGCTCACCTCACCAACCCTTGAACTCCGTCTCGCGGCGTTCCATGAACGCGGCCACGCCCTCTTTCGAGTCCTCGGTGTGGCTCACGAGCTCGACATAGGTACCCTCCTCGCGCATGAACGCGTCACGGTCGTGCGTCCACGCGTCGTGCAGGAGCCGCTTCGTCCACCCGATCGATTTCGTCGGTCCCGACGCGAGCCGCTCGGCCCACTCCTTCGCCGCGGCCTGCAGCTGGTCGGTGGGGACGACCTTGTTGACGATCCCGATCCGTTCCGCCTCGGCCGCGGGCACGTCGTCGCCGAAGAACGCGAGCTCCTTGGCCTTGTGCATCCCGACGAGCCGGGGGAGGAGATACGCGGCGCCACCGTCGGGGACGAGGCCGCGGCGCACGAACACGAGGATCAGCTTCGCGTTCTCGGACGCGATCACCAGGTCGGAGGCGAGGACGAGCATCGCGCCGCCGCCCGCGGCGGTGCCGTTGAGCGCGCAGATGATCGGCTTCTCGCAGTCCTGCATGGACTCCATGACCTGCTGGAAGCCCACCTTCATCATCTGGATCGCGGTGCCCGCGGGGCGTTCGGGCGCGCCCTCGGGCAACGGCCTCGGCTCGGGTCGCAGCGCGAGGTCGGCACCGGTGCAGAAGTGGCGCTCGCCCGCGGCGGTGAGCACGATCGCCCGCACCGCGAGGTCCTCGTTGGCGGCGCGGAAATGCTCGATGAGCCGGTCGCGCACGTAATACGGGATCGCGTTGCCGGCCTTCACTCGGTTCAGGGTCAGCCAGAGCACGCCGTTGTCGAGCCGGGCCTGCAGCTCCTCGTCGACGTTCGCAGCCGGGTTCGTGTCGCTCACAGGCACACCGTCACTTCCTCACGATCAGAGCGTCCAGCGCGACCGCACCGCGCGGCCGCACCACCAACGGGTTGATGTCGAGCTCGGCGACGTCGCCGACGAGATCCATGGCGAGGCGCTGCACCTTCATGATGACGTCGACGAACGCGTCGAGGTCGACGGGCTTGCGGCCGCGCACGCCTTCGAGCAGCGCGTAGCCCTTGAGCTCGCGCAGCATGCGCTCGGCCTCGTCGCGTCCGAACGGTGGGACGCGGAACGTGACGTCGCGCAGTACCTCCACGAAGATGCCGCCGAGACCCGCCATGACGACGGGCCCGAACAACGGGTCCTGCGACACGCCGACGACGGTCTCGACGCCGCCCGTCACCATCTCCGACACCAGCACGCCGTCGAGGCGCACGTTGTGGCCACCGGCGCGCTGCGCCTTGCGCAGCATCACGTCGTACGCGATCCGGACGTCCTTCACGGAATCGACGCCAACCTGCACGAGCCCGAGGTCGCTCTTGTGGAGCAGATCCGGTGACGAGACCTTCATGACCACGGGGAACTTCAGCGCCTGCGCGGCGCGCACCGCGGCGGCCGCGCTCTCGCACAGCAGATCGCGCGACGACTTGATCCCGTACGCCTTGAGCACCTGCTTCGAGCTGTACTCGGAGAGGCCCTCGCCGGGCTCGGCCTCGGCGATGATCGCGTGCGCCTTCTTGGCCGCGGGCAGCGGCTCGGTCGGCGCGTCGTCGAACGGCGACCGGTAGCGGTCGACGAAGCGCCAGTAGTCGAGGTACGCCTTCACCGCCTGCACGCAGTTGTGGAACGTGCGGAAGACGGGCAGGTCCGACTGCAGGAGCACGTCGCGGTACGCGCCCTCGGTCCCGACCGGCGAGCCCCAGATCACGAAGATGGGCTTGTCGGTCGTCTTCGACACCTCGACCAGGTCGCGTGCGAGCGGCATCGACATCGTCTCGAGCGCGCCGGTGATCGGACAGATGACGATGTCGACGTTCGGGTCGGCGACGATGAGATCGAGGATCTTGCGGCCCGCGGACGTCATGACCGGCGGGCCGCCGCAGTCGACCGGGTTGCTCACGCGCAGGAACGGCTGGATCAGCCCGTCGTGCAGCGCGCGCTGCGTCTCCTTCGTGAGCTCCGGGATGCGCAGGCCGGAAGCCGCGGCGATGTCGGCCATGTGCGCGCCGGTCCCACCCGAGATCGCGTAGATGCACACGCCGTCGCCACGCGGTCGCTTCGTACGTGCGAACGCGGCCGCGGTGTCGAGCAGCTCGTCGAGGCCGTCGACGCGCGTGATGCCGAACTGGCGGAACACCGCGGAGGTGACCGCGTCGGAGCCGGTGAGGTGGCCGGTGTGGGCCTTCGCCATCGACTGGCCCTCGTCGGTGCGACCGACCTTGACCACGACCATCGGCTTCTTCAGTTGCGCGCAGTGGTCGGCCGCGAGCATCAGCGTGCGGCCGTCCTTGAAGCCCTCGATGTAGGCCGCGATCACACCGACGTCCGGCTGGTCCGCGAAGTAGCGGGCGAAGTCGGCGAACTCGAGATCGACCTCGTTGCCGGTTGGTGCCCAGTGGGTGAGGCGGATCCCGATCTCCTGGCCCTGGAAGACGGGCCGGCCCTGGTGCCCGCTCTGGGTGATGAGCGCGATCGACGGGCCGCCGAGGTCGTCGCGGAAGTCCTCGAACGCGTTGAGGTTCGTGTTCGGGCCGAGCAGCCGCACGTCGCCGCTGCGCACCAGCCCGTCGAGGCGGGCCTCGAGCTTCTCGCCCTGCGCGCCCGTCTCCGAGAAGCCCGCGGCGAAGATGACGGCGAACCTCGCCTTGCGTTGCAGGACCTCCTCGAACGTGTCGACCGCGGCGCCGGTGAGGATGATCGCGAGGTCGATGTCGCCGGGGATGTCGAAGATCGACCGGTACACCTTCAAGCCGTAGATCTCGTCGTGCTCCGGGTGCACCGGGAAGAACTCGGCGCCGTGCTTCTCGGACCACGCCTTGAACTTGCGCGTCATCGCGCCGTTGGGCTTGTGCAGGTTCTCGGACGCGCCGATGACCGCGACCGTCGTGGGGTGCAGGAACGCGTCGAGGTCGACGTCGCGCAGCGCGAGCGGACGACCCGAGACGTCGACGGGAGCGGCGGATGCGGGCATGGCGACTCCGATGGAGCGGACCGGAACGGCCCGCGAGTATGACGCCCGAGTCAGCAATGTGGCTAATGAGGGACGTTAGGGTGCGCATCCGATGGGCGGAACGTTGGGGACCGTTGTCGTCGTGGGCGCGTCGCTGGCCGGGTTGCGGGCGGTCGAGACGTTGCGCCGGGAGGGCTACGACGGTCGCCTCGTGGTCGTGGGCGCGGAGCCGCACCTGCCCTACGACCGGCCGCCGCTGTCCAAGGAGCTGCTGGCGGGGGAGTGGCAGCCCGAGCAGCTCGCGCTGCGGCGACAGTCCTACGACGATCTGGACGTCGACTGGCGGCTCGAACGTCGCGCGGTCGAGCTCGACCTCGCGGGTCGCGAGGTCGCGCTGCACGACGGCGAACGCATCGCGTTCGACGGTCTCGTCGTCGCGACGGGGTCGTCGCCGCGCACCTTGCCCGATCTCCCGCCGCTCGCTGGAGTGTTCACGTTGCGCACGCTCGACGACGCGCTCGCGATCTCGGAGCTGCTCGAGGCGCGCCCGCGCGTCGTCGTCATCGGCGCCGGCTTCATCGGCTCGGAGGTCGCGGCGACGTGTCGGTCGAAGCGCGGTCTGGACGTCACCGTGCTGGAGGCGTTGCCGGTCCCGCTCGTGCGCGGCGTCGGGCCCGTCATCGGCGCGGTGATGGGCGAGCTGCACCGCGACAACGGGGTCGATCTCCGGTGCGGCGTCGCGGTCGCGGGCGTCGAAGGCGACGGCCGGGTCGAGCGCGTGCGTCTCGGCGACGGCACGACGATCGACGCGGATCTCGTCGTCGTCGGTGTCGGTGTGGCGCCCGAGACCGGGTGGCTCGAGGGATCGGGCCTGCAGCTGCAGAACGGCGTGGTGTGCGACGAGACCTGTCTCGCGGCCGACGGGGTCGTCGCCGCGGGTGACGTCGCGCGCTGGCCGAATCCGCTCTTCGGCGGCGAGCTCATGCGCGTCGAGCATTGGACCAACGCGACCGAACAGGGTGTCGCCGCGGCCCGCCGTCTGCTCGCCGGTGAAGGTCCGCGCGAGGCCTACGCGCCCGTGCCGTTCGTGTGGTCCGACCAGTACGACGTGAAGATCCAGGTCGTCGGGCACGTGCAGGGTGACGACGAGGTCGTCGTCGTGCACGGCACGACCGACGATCGGCGCTTCGTCGCGCTGTTCGGTCGTGCCGGCCGCCTCACCGGCGCGCTGGGCTTCAGCCGGCCGCGCCAGCTCATGCAGTACCGGCGCATGGTGGCTGACCAGGCTCGCTTCGAAGATGCGGTCGCAGTCGCTCGCGCGGGCGATGGTTGACCGCGCGCGAAGCGCGCGTGCATCCCCCCTCGCGGGGACCCCACTCGGTACCATGCCCGCCGATGACTCCGGACGCCGTCCAGGACTTCGGCACGATCCCGGTCATGCCCGTGCTGTGCGGGCGCTGCGGCACGGTGCTCGACGAGATGAGCGTCGACCCGGTGCGCGGATGGATCTTCTACCGACCGCCGAGCGGTGGCGCGACCCGGATCGCGCGCCGACGGCCACGGCTCTCGCTCCGGGGCGCGCGCCGTCCCTGGCGGGTGTCGGGCGACGGGCTCCCGGGCGAGAAGATGACGTACTCCTGCGACAACCGCGGCTGCCCGCGCGCGTACCAGCACACGTACGACGAGCTGCGCAGGGCCGTGCTGCGCGCGGTCAAGGCCGGTCGTTCGAGCGTCGTCTTCGGCCGCGACCTCTAGACGCGGCCCTCCCGCCCGCCGAAGCGGCAGGGAGACCGGACCGCGACGCGTGTCACACTGACCCGGTGCAACGGCAGGAGCGCCTCCTCACCTCGCGCTTCCTGCTCGTGACCGCCAGCGGCCTCGCGTATTTCCTCGCGCTGGGAATGCTGCTGCCCGTCCTGCCGGTGTACGTCGAGCACTCGTTGCACGGTGACAGCGCGGAGGTCGGGATCGCGGTCGGCGCGTTCGCGGTCGGCGCGGTGCTCCTGCGACCGAGCGCCGGCCGATTGGGCGACCGCTTCGGCCGGCGCGTGCTCGTGGTCGGCGGTGCCGCGACCGTCGCGCTGTCGATCTTTCTCTACGTCCTCACGAACGCGCTCGTCCCGCTCGTCCTCGCGCGTCTGTTGACCGGTATCGGCGAGGCCGCGTTCTTCGTCGGTGCGGGCACGATGATCACCGACCTCGCGCCGGTCGAGCGTCGGGGCGAGGCGATCAGCTACTGGTCGGTCGCGGTGTACGGCGGTCTGTCGTTCGGTCCCGCGCTGGGCGAGCTCGTCCTCGCGCACCACGAGTACCACCGCGTGTGGGCCGTCGCCGGGTGCCTCGCGCTCGTCGCCACCGCGCTCGGCGTGATGACGACCGAGACCGCGGCCGTGCGCGCGACCGGACCGTCGGGGCCGCTGATGCACCGGGCCGCGCTCGCACCGGGATCCATCCTGTTCCTCGGGCTGCTCGGGCTCGCCGGGTACACCGCGTTCGTGCCCCTCTACGTCGGCGACGTGCACCTCGGCAACTCGCAGCTCGTCTTCCTCGTCTACGGCTGTCTGATCCTCGCGGTGCGCATCCTCGGCGCGCGCCTCCCCGACCGGCTCGGGCCCGTGCGCGCGGGAACCGGCGCGCTCGGCTTCGGCGCCGCCGGACTCGTCGTCGTCGGCGCGTGGCCGACGGTCGCGGGCCTGTTCCTCGGCACGGCCGTGTTCGCCATCGGCATGTCGCTCCTGTACCCCGCGTTGCTGACGCTCGCGCTCCAGGGCGTCGACGAGCGTGAGCGCGCGTCCGTCGTCGGCACGTTCAGCACGTTCTTCGACCTCTCGCAGGGGCTGGGCGCGCTCGTCCTCGGTGGTGTCGCGCAGGTAGGAGGCTACCGGGCGACGTTCATCGCGGGCGCGTTCGGCGGCTGCATCGGTCTCGCGCTGCTGCGCGGCGGTCTCGACCCGCGCACGCGGCGCACGCCGGCGGTGGCGCACGCGGAGGCGGAGCTCACGGAGCCGGCGGTCTGAGCGCTTGAGCTCGCTGCTGGTCACGAACGACTTCCCACCCAAGGTGGGCGGGATCCAATCGTATCTCTACGAGCTCTGGCGCCGGTTGCCGCCCGCGGAGACGACGGTGCTGACGACGCCGTACGCGGGCACGGAGGCGTTCGACGCGCAGCACGGGTTCCGCATCGAGCGCACGAAGGAGCGGTTTCTCCTTCCGAAGCCGTCGCTCGCGACCCGCGTTGACGCCCTCGCGCGCGAGGTCGGCGCGCAGGTGATCTTCGTCGACCCGATGCTGCCCGTCGGCGCGATCGGACCACGGCTGCGCAGCGCGCCGTTCGTCGTCGTCGCCCACGGTGCCGAGATCACCGTCTACGGCCGCGTGCCGGGGAGCGGCCTGCTCGGCCGGCGAGTGCTGCGCCATGCGGCGGGTGTCGTCGCGGCCGGGACGTACCCGGCGCGGCAGGCCGAGCGCACCGCCCGCCGGCCGTTGCGCGGGGTGATCGTCCCGCCCGGGGTCGACGTGGAGCGCTTCGCGCCCGAACCCGGTGACGCGACGGCGGGCGACGACGAGCGCGCCGCGACGCGCCGCCGCTTGCGGCTCGACCCCGATCGGCCGCTCGTGCTCGGCGTCAGCCGGCTCGTCCCGCGGAAGGGCTTCGACGTCCTCATCGAGGCGGTGGCGGGACTGCCCGACGACGTCGTGCTCGCGATCGCGGGTGCGGGACGCGACCGCAAGCGCCTCGAGGTGCTCGCGGCTCGTCGTGACGTGGAGGACCGGGTCCGTTTCCTGGGCCGCGTCCGCGACGAAGACCTGCCCGCGCTGTACCGGTGCGCAGACGTGTTCTCGATGCCGTGCCGTGAGCGGTGGGGAGGTCTCGAGGCCGAGGGCTTCGGCATCGTGTTCCTCGAGGCCGCCGCCTGCGGCCTTCCCGTCGTCGCAGGGCACAGCGGCGGGGCCCAGGAGGCGGTCGACGACGGCGTCACCGGGTTCGTCGTCGATCCCCCCGACGCGCCGGGCGTCCGCGACGCGCTGGCGCGGCTGCTCACCGACACCGCCCTTCGTGCCGGCATGGGGCGGGCCGGACGCGAGCGGGCGGTCGCCGAGTTCTCGTACGACGCGCTGGTCGAACGCCTCGCGCCCGTCGCGGCCGGCGACCTCACGCACCTCGACCGTCTGCTGCCCGCGTAGCCACGACCGCACGATGTCCGTTCCGTCCAAGACGGCGACCGGCGCCGCGCAGGAGGATGCTTGCATGGAGCAGCGAATGACGATCCTGACACTGCGGGTCGAGGACCTCGATGCGGCGACGCGCTTCTACGTCGACGGGCTCGGATGGAAGCCGTTCCTCGCCGTCCCGGGCGAGGTCACGTTCCTCCAGGTGGCCCCCGGTGTCGCGCTCAGCCTGTTCGACGCGTCGGGCTTCGACCGGGACGCGGGACGCCCGCTCCCGCACCCGTTCAACCTGGCCCACAACGTCGACAGCGAGGCCGACGTCGACCGCGTCATGGGCGAGCTGGTCGCGGCCGGCGGGTCGGTCGTCGCCGAGCCCGAGCGCGCCGAATGGGGCGGGTACCACGCGTTCGTCGCGGACGCGGTCGGCTTCGTGTGGGAGATCGCGTACAACCCGGGCTGGTCGGTTGCGGGCGACGGAACCGTCTCGATCGGGACCTGACGATCGGTCGCGCCGTCCGTCGTCGATACTGACTCGGTGCGGAGGCGGGTGCGGAAGGTCGTGACGCTCGCGGGTGCCGCCGGCGCGGCGGTGGTGGGCGCGGAGGTCCTGAACCGGAGCGTGTCACCCGCGTCGCTCCCGCGCGGTGCACGCGTCGGCGTGGTGGCGCTGGGCTACCCGGCGACGCGTGACGGCGACGTCCACGCGATCGCGCGCTGGCGCGTCGAGACCGCGGTCCGGGTCGCGCGGGTCTTCGACGCCGAGCTGGTGGTGATGTCGGGCGGGCCGACCCGAGCCGGCATCGTCGAGGCCGACGTGATGCTCGATCTGGCGGCGCGGCTCGGTGTCCCCGCCGACCGGCTCGCCGCGGAGCGTCGTTCGCGATCGACGTGGGAGAACGTGCGGGAGTCGGCGCCGCTCGTGCGCCACTGCGACGTCGTGCTCCTCGTGTCGGACCCTTTGCACGCGCGCCGGGCGCGCCGCTACTGGCTCGGCCAGTTCCCGGCCGACCAGGGCCGGGTGTTCGTGGCCGTCGATCGCCGGCCGTTCGAGCGGTGGTGGCTGCTGACCCCGACCACGCTCTCCGAGTGCGCGCTCGCGCTGCACGAGCGCCTGGGCCTGCCGATCCCGAAGGCCGGACGATGGAGGCGGGTGGTGCCATCGGGCGCGGTCGACACGGCCCCGTAAGCTGGCGGCGTGGCCGGCAAGAGTCAGCGACCGGGCGCGGGACGGTCGGGATCGCCGGACCGCCGGCGCGGCACCCCCGCCCGCCCCCGCGCGTCCGCACCCACACCCCGTGGGGCGCCGGCAGGGAGCGGGGCCGGAAAGGCCGCGCTGCCCGACGATCACACCGGTGACGTGTGGATCGTGCTGTCGTGGGCGTCGGTCGCGCTGTTCCTCGTCGTCGCGGTCCCGGCCGCGGCCGGTGTGTCCGCGTTCGACGATCTCGCGGTGGGTGTGCCGCTCGGGCTGTTCCTGCTCGGTGTGGTGCTGATGCTCTGGTCGTACGTCGCCGGCCTCGCCCGAACCACGCGAGGTGACAACGTCGTCGTGACGAACCTGTACTTCCTCGCGGGTTCGGCGCCGCGACGCGTGCAGCTCCATCTGTTCGGCGCGCTGGGCGCGTCGATCGCCGCCGCGGCTGCGATCGCGGCGTGGAACCCGGCCGGCGTGCTGGTGCCGATCCTGCCGCTCGGCATCAACGGCATGTGGGCGGTGCGTCACGGGACGTTCCCGCCCCGGCCGGTGCGCAACGACGCCGCGCGCGGGCGCCCGCGCCCGTCGGGGTCGCCGTCGTCCGCGGCGGCACAGGGGGGACCAGGAAGGAGGCGTGGTGGCCGACCAGGTCAGTGAACGGATCCGCGTCGAGGCGCCGCCGGCGCGTTGCCTCGAGGTCGCGACCGACTTCGAGAAGTACCCGCAGTGGGCGCGCGACGTGAAGGAGGCCAAGGTCGTCGAGCGCGACACCGAGGGACGGGGCACGAAGGTCGAGTTCCGCGCCGCGGCGATGGGCCGGACCATCCGTTACGTGCTCGCCTACGACTACGCCGACGCACCCACCTCGTTCAGCTGGGTCCTGGTCGAAGGGGACATGCTGCGGCGCCTCGACGGCCGGTACCGCTTCGACCCCGACGGCGACGCCACGCGCGTCACCTACGACCTGGCCGTCGAGCTCTCCGTCCCGCTGCCGGGCCTCATCAAGCGGCGTGCGGCCGGCCTCATCATGGGCAGCGCGCTCAAAGAGTTGAAGAAGGAGGTCGAGCGGGGATGACGGCGCCGGTCGCGTCGAGGCGATCCCCGCTCGAGGCCACCCGCTAGCCTCCCGCCGGTATGCGGATCCTGCTCTTCACGGGCAAGGGCGGCGTCGGCAAGACGACCGTCGCCGCCTCGACCGCTCTCCTCGCGGCGCGTGCGGGTCTTCGCACGATCGTGTGCTCGACCGATCCCGCGCACTCGCTCGCCGACGCGTACGACGTGGCCCTCGGCGACGCGCCGACGCGCATCACCGAGCGACTCGACGGCCAGCAGCTCGACGCGCGCGCCCGGTTGGAAGAGGTGTGGGGCTCTGTGCGCGACTACGTCGTGACGCTGCTCGACTGGGCCGGCGCGGACGCGGTCGAGGCCGAGGAGCTCTCGGTCATCCCCGGCCTCGACGAGGTGTTCGCCCTCGCCGACATCAGGGAGTTCGCCACGTCCGGTGACTACGACCTGGTCGTGGTCGACTGCGCGCCCACCGCCGAGACCGTGCGGTTGCTGTCGCTGCCCGACGTGCTCGGTTGGTACATGGACCGTGTGTTCCCCGCGCAGCGCAGTGTGACGCGCGCGGTCCGACCTCTCCTGGCGCGTGTCGCGAGCGTCCCCGTCGCCGGCGACGACGTGTTCGGCGCCGTTCGGCGCTTCTACGACCGGCTCGACGGTGTGCGCGACCTGCTCACCGACGGCTCCGTCACGAGCGCGCGCCTGGTCGTCAACGCCGAACGGCTGGTCGTCGCCGAGGCCCGCCGCACGTTCACGTACCTGTCGCTGTTCGGCTACCACGTCGACGCGGTCGTCGCGAACCGACTGCTCCCGGCCGACGTGAGCGACCCGTGGTTCGACGGCTGGAAGGACGCGCAGCTCGGGCACCTCGCGAACGTGCGGGCCGCGTTCGCGCCGGTCCCGGTGCTCACCGCGGATCTCGCGGCCCACGAGCTCGTGGGGCTCGAGCGCCTCGACGCGTTCGGTCACCATGTCTACGGCGACCGCGATCCCGCGGCCCGGCTCTTCACCGGCGAGCCGTTCCGGGTGGACGCCGTCGGCGACTCGCTCGTCCTCTCGATGCACCTGCCCTTCACCGACAAACGGGACGTCGAGCTCGGCCGCGCCGACGGCGAGCTCCTGCTCGCGGTCGGTTCGTACCGGCGTGCGCTCGTGCTCCCCGACAGCCTCCGCCGGCGCGAGGTGGCGGGCGCGCGCATGAGCGGCGATCGGCTCGAGGTCGAGTTCGTGGCGGCGCAGGCGTGAGCGGCGACGAAGAGACGTCCGCGCCGGCCAACTGCGCCGAATGCCCGGTCGGGTTCCTGCGCGACGTACTGAGCGGGGCTCACCCGGAGGCGACGCTGCACCTCGTCGCTGCCGCGCGCGAGCTCGTGCTCGCGTTCGAGACCATGCTGCGCGCCACCGAGCAGACGTTGCAGCGCGAGACCGAAGGCACCGCCGGGCGTCCGGAGCGGCCGGCGCGCGTCCGCCACATCGACATCGCGTAGCTGGTCGTCCATGAGACCGACGATCGGCATGGACATCGGCGGCACGAACGTCCGCGGCGCGGTCGTCGCCGGCGACGGCACCGTGGTCCACGAGGAGCACCGGACCACGCCGCACGGATGGGACATGCTGTCGGCCACGCTGCTCGAGGTCGTGGCCGCGCTCCGCACCGCGGCGCCCGACGTCGCCGCGATCGGTGTCGGCATCGCCGCGCTGGTCGACTTCGACGGCCGGATCCA
Organism: Acidimicrobiia bacterium; assembly: GCA_036558745.1. Classification (GTDB taxonomy): domain Bacteria; phylum Actinomycetota; class Acidimicrobiia; order IMCC26256; family JAMXLJ01; genus JAMXLJ01. The sequence goes on along the minus strand of DATBEZ010000090.1, from coordinate 71,022 downwards.
CTACGCGCCGAACATCCCGGGGCTCGTCGACCTGCCGCTGCGGGCCTCGCTGGCCCAGGCCACGGGTCTTCCCGTCGTGGTGGACAACGACGCGAACGTCGCTGCCTGGGGGGAGGCGTCGTTCGGCGCCGCGCTCGGTGTGCGCGACTGCCTCGTCATCACGCTCGGCACGGGAATCGGCGGCGGCATCATCGCCAACGGCGACCTGTACCGCGGTGGCCACGGCTTCGCGGCCGAGATCGGGCACTTCACCGTCGAGCCCGACGGTCCGCTGTGCGCGTGCGGCGAGCACGGTCACTGGGAGGCGATCGCGTCGGGCACCGCGCTCGGTCGGATGGGCCGTGAAGCGGCGGCGAAGGGCGCAGCGCCGAGCGTGCTGGCGGCGGCCGGCGGTGCCGCCGATCTCGTGACGGGGAACCACGTGACCGACGCCGCGCTGCGCGGAGCGCCCGACGCGCTCGCGATCCTCGAGCTGTACGCCGGGAACGTCGCGCTCGGCCTCGCGGGTCTTGCCAACATCCTCGACCCCCGCCGGATCGTCGTGTCGGGCGGCCTCATCGAGCTCGGTGAGCTGCTCCTCGTGCCCATGCGACGCGCGTTCGCGGGCCGCATCGAAGGCGCGGACCTCCGGCCGACGCCCGACATCGTCGCCGCGACGCTCGGCGACCGCGCCGGTGTGATCGGCGCGGCCGCGCTCGCGCGCCTCGCGCGGTGAGCGGGGAGATGCAGCTCGGCCTCACGCTGCCGCAGTTCCGCGCCGATCCCGAGCCGATGCTCACCGTCGCGCGCGATGCCGACGCGGGGGGTATCGACGGGGTGTTCCTCTTCGACCACCTCTTCCGCGTCACCCGCGACGGTTCGCGACGTCCCGCGCTCGAGTGCTTCGGGATGCTCGGCGCCGTCGCGGCGGAGACGCGCCGGGTGACCGTGGGGACGTTGGTGGTCCGCGCGACGCTGCGTCCGCCGGCGACGCTCGCGCACGGCCTGCGCACCGCCGCCCGCCTCGCACCCGGACGCCTCGTCGCCGGGTTGGGCGCGGGCGACTCGGAGAGCAGGATCGAGAACGAGTCGTTCGGGCTCGGCTTCGGCACGCTCGAGGGGCGGGTCGGCGCGCTCCGCCTCGCCGTCGAGGCCGCGCGGGGCCACGGGTTCCCGGTGTGGGTCGGTGGCGAGGCGGTGAACGTGGGCCACGTCGCCGCGGAGGCCGAGGGATGGAACCGCTGGGGTGTCACCGCCGACGCGTTCGCGGCCGAAGCCGCGTCCGTGCGTCAGATGGTGGGCGCGCTCGGACGCGATCCCGACCGCTTCGAGCTCACGTGGGGCGGCCTGGTCGTGCTCGGCGCGAGCGACCGCGAGGCGCAGGCGAAGGCGGAGCGGCTCGGGCCCGGCCCCGGCACCATCGTCGGCGGACCGGAGCGCGTGGCCGACGCGCTGCGCGCCGTCGGTGCCGCCGGCGCGTCGTGGGCGATCGTCGGACCCGTGGACGCGTCCGATCCCGACAACGTCGGCGTGCTGGCGGAAGGCGTCGCCCCGCTCCTGCGCTGATGTCTTCAAGATGCGGCACTCACCGTCGGAATCCGACGCTGAGTGCCGCATCTCCGACGGGTCAGTGGTGGAACGAGGCGTCGGGGATGCTGAGTGGCGCGGGTTGGCGCTCGCACTCCGCCACCGCGTCGCGCAGGTGCTCGAGCAGCAGGCCGCCGAGGTCGCTGCTGAACCCGTTGCGCACGACGATGCGCAGCACGTGCAAATCCTCGAGGTCGGGCGGGAACGGGTACGCGGGCACCAGCCAGCCCCGCGAGCGCAGCGCGCGGGAGACGTCGTAGACCGTGTAGTTCGTGATCCCGTCGGCGAGCCTGAACGCGAACACCGGGATGTGCTCGGCCCGGGTCAACGGCGTGAATTGATCCAGCTCCCCGATGCCGTCGGCGAGCCGGCGCGCGACATCACGCGTCGCCTGTTGCACGCGGCGGTAGCCGTCGCGCCCGAGGCGCAGGAAGTTGTAGTACTGCGCGATGATCGGCGCACCCGGGCGCGAGAACGTGAGCGCGAACGTCGACTGCGCGCCGCCGAGGTACGACACCGAGAACACGAGATCATCGGGGAGCGCGGCGGCGTCGCGCCACACCACCCAGCCCACACCCGGGTACACGAGCCCGAACTTGTGGCCTGATGCGTTGATCGACGCGACCCGTTCCACCCGGAAGTCCCAATGCGTGTCGGGATCGAGGAACGGCGCGACGAACCCGCCCGACGCGCCGTCGACGTGGATGGGGACGTCGGGGCCGCCGTCCGCGGCCAGCCGGTCGAGCGCGGTCGCCATCTCCGCGATGGGTTCGTAGCTGCCGTCGAACGTCGACCCGAGGATGCCGACGACGCCGATCGTGCGCTCGTCGCAGTGGCGCACGGCCTCGTGGGCGGTCAGGTGATGGCGGCCCCGCGCGACGGGGACCAGTCGCGGCTCGACGTCGAAGTACCGGCAGAACTTCTCCCAGCACACCTGCACGTTGGCGCCCATGACGAGGTTGGGCCGGTCGTCGGGCTGGCCGGCGGCACGGCGGCGCGCGCGCCACCGGTGCTTGAGCGCGAGACCGCCGAGCATGGCCGCCTCGCTGGACCCGGTCGTCGACGTCCCGATCGCGTCGCCCTCCTCGGGCGCGTTCCAGAGATGGGCGATGATGTTGACGCACCGCCGCTCGAGCTCCGCCGTCTGCGGGTACTCGTCGCGGTCGACCATGTTCTTGTCGAGCGTCTCGGCGAGCAGGACCCGCGCCTCGGGCTCCATCCACGTGCTGACGAAGGTGGCGAGGTTGAGCCGCGCGTTGCCGTCGAGCATGAGCTCGTCGTACACGATCTGCGCGGCGAGGCCGGGCGGGAGCTCACCGTCGGGAAGGTCGAAGCGGGGGATCGGGACGTCGGCGATCCCCGCGTACATCGGGTTGACGGCAAGCTGGGCGGCGCGGTCCGCGTGCGGAACCTTGCGCGAGAGCACCATCGGCGTTCCTCCGGTCGGCGACGAGCGTCACTCCAGCGTCGCGTAGTCGGTACCGCCTCCCGCGGCACCCGCGCCGCGGACCGCCGGCGCGAGCTCGCGGAGGTCGGCGAGGAGGGCATCGATCATCGGCGCGTTCCCCGCGCTGACGGTCGCGTGCAGGCTGTCGGGCGGTCCCTGCCGGTCGAGGTACCAGCCGCGTGCCGCGAGGGCGTCGCCCAGCGCGAAGACGTCGAGCGTCTCGGGGTCGGCCGCGCCGAAGCACACGATCTGCGCGTCGGGGACGCCGCGCACCGCGAGCGCGGGCGTCGAGTCGATGCCCGCGACGAGGCGCGCCGCGGCGTCGAGCGCCGTCGCGGTCAGGCGCAGGTAACCCGCCTCACCGAGATAGTGGATCACCGCCCACGCGGCCGCGATGGGCCCGCCCGCGCGCGTGCCGAGCAGGTTCGGTGACGCGTACAGGCCGCCGAGCCAGTCGTCGAACACGAACGTCTGGTACTTCCGCAGGGTCTTCGTGCGGTGCACGATCACCGACGCGCCCTTCGGCGCGTAGCCGAGCTTGTGGACGTCGGCCGAGATCGACGTCACCCCCGGCACACGGAAGTCCCACGGCGCCACGTCGCGTCCGAGCCGCTCCGCGAAGGGCAGGACGAACCCGCCCATGCACGCGTCGACGTGGCAACTCGCGCCCGCGTCGGTCGCGAGCATGGCGATCTCGGGAATCGGGTCGATCACGCCCTGGGGGTACTGCGGCGCGGAGCCGACCACGAGCACGGTGCGCTCGTTCACGGCGGCGGCCATCGCGTCGACGTCGGCCCGCCAGTCGTCGCGGACGTCGATGACGCGCGCGGTCACGCCGAAGTCGCGCGCGGCCTTGTGGAACGCGGCGTGCGCGCTCCGGGCGACAACCATCTCCGGTTCCGTGACGCCACGCTCGGCGCGGCCGCGCTCCTTCGCCGCCTTCACCGCGACGAGGATGCTCTCTGTCCCGCCCGAGGTCATGAAGCCCGCGCTGTCGTCCCCGCCGTGGGTCAGGTCCGCGACGGCGCGGACCACGTCGGCCTGCATCCGCCCGAGGCTCGGAAACGCATTCGTGTTGAGCGCGTTCTCGCTCAGGTACAGGTCGTGCGCGGCGCGGGCGACGGCGCGCACGTCGTCGCCGCCGTCGTAGACCAGGCTGAAGCACCGGCCCCCGCGCCAGTCGACGTCGTCGGCGCGCATGGCCTCGAGCCGGGTCAGCACGTCGTCGTGCCCCAGCCCCTCGCGCGGCAGGCCCACGACGTTGCTCAGGCCTCGGCCGACCGGGAGGGAGGCTCCTCCGTGGAGACGGCGTCGTTGCCGAAGTACTCGCGACGGCGTTCGGCGGTCGGCTGCACGAACAGCCCCTCCGCCTCGGCGGTGACGGTGCCGTCGGCCTCGAGCGTCGCGCGGGTCACGATGCGCCGCCCGTCGACCCGCTCCACCCATCCGGTGAAGCGCACGTCGCGACGCAACGGGGTCGGGCGCCGGTAGCGGACGGTGAGCCGGCCCGTCATGCCCGGGTGCCCGGCGACCGCGTTGGCGAGCCCGAGGATCTCGTCGAACGCGAGCGCGACCCATCCGCCGTGCACGTAGCCCGGCGGTCCCTCACACGCGGTGGGGAACGCGCCGTCGGCCTGCACGCGATCGCCGGAGGTCCGCCACGTGAACGGCGGTGCGACGGGGCTGGCGCGGCCGACGAGCGGGCTGCGGTGCTCGTACTCCCGGTGCGAGCGTTCGAGGTCGAAGGCGCCGGGACCGGTGTCGGTCGCGCGGAGGTCGTCGACCACGCGGCTCACCGCGTCGGCTGCGCGCGCGAGCGTCGCGTCGTCGACGCCGCGCGTGGAGACGACCGCGTCCACCAGGTCGCGCGTCGCCGCCGCGAGACGGAGCCGCTCGGCGGTGGCGAAGTCGCTGCCGGTGTGCGACGTGTCGAGGTCGACGTCGACGTCGGCCGCGTCACGTTCGCCGGCGGGCAAGGCCACGCCTCAGCGGCCCTTGAACTCGGGCGCGCGCTTCTCGGCGAAGGCGCGCGGCCCCTCCTTCGCGTCCTCGCTCGCGAAGACCTCCCAGCCGATCTTGTCCTGGATCTGCATCGCCTCCACGTCGGGGAGCCCCTCGGTCTCGCGCCACGCGCGAAGGATCGCCTTCGTCGACAGCGGCCCGCACTGCGCGACCTGCGCGGCGACGGCGCGCGCCGCGTCGAGCGCGGTGCCGTCGGGAACGACGCGACCGATGAGACCGATCTCCTTCGCCTCCAACGCGCTCACCGGGCGGGCGCTGAGGAGGATGTCCATCGCGACCGTGTAGGGGATCTGGCGGGGGAGACGGATCGCGGAGCCGCCGAGTGGGAACAGCCCGCGCTTCGCCTCCCACACGCCGAAGGTCGCGCCCTCGCCCGCGATCCGGATGTCGGTTCCCTGGAGCATCTCGCTCCCACCCGCGACCGCGTAGCCCTCGACCGCGGCGATGAGCGGCTTGCTCAGGCGGTAGTCGCGCAGCAGGCCCTTCCAGTGGAGGTTGGTCTCCTCCGCCATGCGCCGGCGGACGCGTTCGTCCTCCGACGGCGTGCCGACCGCGACCAGGTCCATGCCGGAGCTGAAGTGGCCGCCCGCGCCGGTGAGGATCGCGACGCGCACCTCGGGGTCGCCGTCGACGTACGTGAAGCCGTCGGCCAGCCCGACGAGCATGTCGGCGCTCAACGCGTTGCGCTTCTCGGGCCGGTTCATCGTGAGCGTCACCACGGGCCCGTCCCGCTCCACGATGCAATGGCGGGTGGAGATGTCCTCGAGGACGGGCATGCGGTGCCTCCCGGGCGGGCCGTGCCGCGGTGCGCGCGGGCATGGCGCGAGACGTCGAGAACCGATTCTAGTTTTCGCCCGTCAGCCCTGCCCGGAGGCGGTGACCAGGTCGACGACCTCGCTCAAGGCGCGGATGCGCGTCACGTCGAGGTGCGTGTGCAGGTCGAGCGGGTCGACGAGCACCGGCGTGACGCCTGCCGCGACCGCGCCGTCGACGTCGGCACCGGGGGTGTCGCCGACGTGGATCGCCGCGGTGGCCTCGACGTCCAGGGCCGCCAGCGCGGCCTCGAAGATCCTGGGATCGGGCTTCGCCGCGCCGACCACGGTCGAGTCGAGGACGGCGTCGACCGGCACACCCGGGCCGGGACCGACCTGGCACACCTCGGCCTCGCGGAGCAGTGCCTCGACCGTGCCGTCGGAGTTCGAGACGATCGCGATGCCGACCTCGAGCTCGGCCAGCGCGGCGAGCGCGTCACGCGCACCAGGGATCGCGCGGGTCCAGAGACCACCGACGGTGAACTCGCTCATGAGCGCGCTCACGGTGTCGGCCAGCGCGTCGTCGGGCACCCCGCACGTGCGCGCGTACGCGCGGTTGTAGGTGGCCCACACCTCCTCGTCACCCTCACGGAACTCGTCGATCGCGGCGATGCCGCGGTAGTGGGCCTCGTCGTACGCGTCGTCGTGCGCGAGCGTGACCCCGGCGCGTGCCAGCACATGGCCGATGCGCTCCGGCGACGGGAGGAAGAAGACGCCGCCGACGTCGAGGAGCACCGCGTCGATGGGGTTCACGAGGCGGAGAGGGTAGCGGTGGCCACGGATGTGACGCCCGTCTCGTGAGGGCCGGAACACACCCCCGGCGCACGCGGCAACCGGGGGGCGGGGCACCTGGGGCAGGGGCAGGGTCGCCCTCCGGTCGCCGCATCGCAAGAACGAACGGGATCGCGCCGTTGTTCCCGGAAGCGCGTCACGCCTCGTCGCGCGCGACGACGCGTGACGCCCCTTCACTCACCGTCCGCGGCTCGCGGCGAGGCGGCGGAGATCCCGGTGCAACGTTCGCCGGAAGCGTCGCACCATTCGGTCGACGGTCGTTTCCTCGGGATAGGAGCGGCCGAACGCGCTGACGACCCGCAGCAGGATCACCCCGGCCACGACCGCGCTGAGGCACGCGCGGAGCCAGACCCCAGTGCCGAGGACGAGCACGAGCGGAAGGCCGCCGATCCCGAGGAAGAGCACCGCGACCGCGGTGTCGAGCAACCACTCCTCCCAGGGGAAGACGGGGCGGCCCGGTGACATGGACCGATGGTACGCCCACCGAGATGTGCAACCAGGGCCCCAGAGCCTCAGGGCTACCCTGGTCCGCCATGGAGTTTCGCCGGATCAACGCGCTGCCTCCCTACGTCTTCGGCATCATCGACGCGCTGAAGCTCGAGGCACGCCGGGCCGGCGAGGATGTGATCGACCTGGGCTTCGGCAACCCCGACGTCCCGTCGCCGCCGATCGCGGTCGAGAAGCTCGGGGAGGCCGCCCGCAACCCGCGCAACCACCGCTACTCGGCGACGCGCGGCCTGCCCAAGCTGCGGCTCGCGATCACCGACCTGTACCGGCGCAAGTTCGACGTGCAGCTCGACCCGGAGACCGAGGTGTGCACGACGATCGGTGCGAAGGAGGGGTTCTCGCACCTGATGTGGACGTTGCTCGCGCCCGGTGACGTCGCGTTCGTGCCGTCGCCGTCGTATCCGATCCACATCTGGGGCCCGATCCTCGCGGGCGCGGACGTGCGCCACGTGCGTCTCGGGCCCGAGCACGACTTCTTCGACAACCTGCTGCGCGCGTGGGAGGAGTCGTGGCCGCGGCCGCGCGTCATCGTGCTGTCGTTCCCGCACAACCCGACCACGACGTGCGTCGACCTGGAGTGGATGGCGCGCATGGTCGACTTCGCGCGCGACCACGACGTGCTCCTCGTGCACGACTTCGCGTACGCCGATCTCGGCTTCGACGGCTACGACCCGCCGTCGATCCTCCAGGTGCCCGGCGCGATCGACGTCGCGGTCGAGCTGTACACGCTCACGAAGTCGTTCTCGATGGCGGGGTGGAGGGTCGGCTTCCTGCTCGGCAACCCCGAGGTCGTCGCCGCGCTCGCGAAGCTCAAGAGCTATCTCGACTACGGGACGTTCCAGCCCATCCAGATCGCGTCGATCATCGCGATGAACGAGGCGCCCGACTACCCGCTCGAGGTGAACCGCATCTACAAGGGCCGGCGCGACACGCTCATCGACGGGCTCGCGCGCATCGGCTGGGAGATCCCGAAGCCCCAGGGGACGATGTTCGTGTGGGCGCCGATCCCCGCCCCCTACGAGGAGATGGGCAGCCTCGAGTTCGCCAAGATGCTCGTCCCCGAGGCCAAGGTCGCCGTCTCGCCCGGCGTCGGCTTCGGTCCCGGCGGCGAGGGGTTCGTGCGCTTCGCGCTCGTCGAGAACGAGCAGCGCATCACCCAGGCCATCCGCGGCATCCGCAAGGCCCTCATCAAGCTCGGCTAGCCCAAAGATGCGGCCCTCACCGTCGGAATCCGACGGTCATTGCCGCATCTCGACGGGGGTCAGCCGGTGAGGCCCCGCAGGCAGAACGAGACCGCGGCGTCGGACACGCGGTCGACGGGCTCGTCGCGCTCGAAGAAGTAGGCCCGGGTCAGCTGCTCGACCACGCCGACGACGCCCTGGGCCAGCATCTCGGGATCCTGGTCGGCGATACGCCCGTCGACGATGGCGTCCTTGATGTGACGCACGGTGTCGGCGATCGCGACCTCTTCGTTGTTGCGCAGCACCGGGGCGAAGCGCTCCTCGGTCGCGGCGAACTGGAACAGGGTGAAGAACTGCCGGTGCTCGCGGAACCACTCCATCGACGCCCGGATGCCGAGCTCGATGCGCAGCAGCGGGTCGGGCTCGTCGCCGATCGCGGCCTGCTGGCGGCGACGCAGACCCTGGTGCGACGCCTTGAGGATCTCCACCAGCAGCTCCTCCTTGCTGGAGAAGTACCAGTAGAAGACGCCCTTGCCGACGCCCAGGCTCGACACGATGTCGGCCACCGACGTCGGGTGGTACCCGCGCTCCGCGAACAGCGTCGCGGCGCGATCCATCAGCTGGGTCCGCCGGTCCCGTCCTCGTTGGGTGAGCTTCCGTCGCATCGAGCCCGTCACGGTACGAGCGACTTGACCATTCGGTCAATCGAGTTGGAGAACACGTTCTGTTGGGCCCGGTTGACGACTCCCTCCATCCCCAACACGCTTCTGGCATGACACGGGCACGGGCGGGGCTCATCGGTGTCGTGGTGTTGGCGGTGGTCGCGCCGGCGGGGTGCGACTGGCGCAGTTCGGCTTCGGGCCGGGGCGCACCAACGCCAACCCGTCGGAGCCGACGCTCACACCGGCGTCGGTCGCGCACCTGGTGACGTCGTGGAGCACCGCGTGCGAGTGCGACCCGGACGCCAGCAGGGACCAGCCCCTGATCGCCGGCGGGCTCGTCTCCACGTCAGAGTTCTCGCCCGGCGACGACAACCCGCCCCGCGACGTGACGCTGCGTGCCCGCGACCTCGCGCCCGGCGCCGAGCGGTGGTCCGTCTCCGTGGGCGGCGGGTGGGACCGGGCCGTGGCAGGCGGGGTGATCATCGTGGTCACGAACAACACGCTGCAGGCGTTCAGCCTTTCGACCGGTGCGGCAGCCGGCACCTCGCAGACGGTGCCTGGCTTCGACCCGCAGGTCGTCGCGGGCGACGGCCGGATCGTCGTCACGAACGGCATGGGCCTGCACGTCCTCGCACCGTCCGGCTGACCGCTTCGCGCCGCCCGTTTCCCCACCCCTCGGCGGGTATCTACGCTGGTGGTCGCGAACAGCCGGGGGGATCCGTGGTCTATTGGATGCTGAAGGCGGTGCTCACGCCGCTGTTGCGCGGGGGATACCGCGTCCGCATCGAGGGGCGGGAGCGGGTGCCGCGACGCGGCCCGGTGATCCTGGCCGCCAACCACCGGTCGTTCATGGACTCCCTGTTCCTGCCGCTCGTGATCCCGCGGCGGGTCACGTTCGTGGCCAAGGCCGAGTACTTCGACTCGCCGAAGACAGCCTGGTTCTTCCGCTCCGCGGGCCAGATCCCGATCCGTCGTGAGGGCGGCAGCGCGAGCGAAGGGGCGCTGGCGTCGGCGACCGAGGTGCTGCAGGCGGGCCAGGTCTTCGGCATCTACCCCGAGGGCACCCGCACCCGCGACGGCTATCTCCACAAGGGCCACACCGGGGTCGCGCGTCTCGCGCTGCGCACCGGGGCGCCGATCGTCCCTGTCGGGCTCGTCGGCACCGACGAGGTGCAGGCCACCGACGCGAAGATGCCCCGCCTGTTCCTGCCCATCTCGATCCGCTTCGGCGAGCCCATCCAGCCGTCGCGCTACGCCAGCCGCGACGACGACCGGCTCGCGCTCCGTGCCATCACCGACGAGGTGATGTTCGAGATCCAGCAGCTCTCGGGCTACGAGTACCGCGACACCTACGCGACGAAGAAGGCCGAGGACGTGCCGGTCGAGACCGCGGTGATCACCCGGCTCGACACGCACGTCGAGGCGGCACCGCCGTACTCGACGCTCGTCGCCGGCGGCTGAGCCGCGTCAACCGACGAGCGTCAGACGCGTGCGGTGGCGCGCTTGCGGTCGCGCCGGCTCTTGTACGCGAAGACGAAGTAGATGAACGCGAGCGGCACGCCCCAGATCGTGACGCTGCGCATGATCGAGTGCGTGACCGCGGGGCTGAGGCGGCCCTTGCAGCGCGGGCCCGGACCCACCGCGGTCCCCGCGCCGAGCTCCCACCGGGCCGACTCGCCGTGGTTCACGTGCACCTCGAGCGCGCGCGTGTGGCGACCGGGCTTGAACACGGTCAAGGCCTTCGCGTCGGTTCCCCCGAGCAACAGGTTCCACGGCCCCGGGTCGAGACGGACGTCGTCGTGGGAGTGGTTGACGTAGCCGAACACCGTGGTGTCGACGCCGGAGCCGGGGTCGTTCGGCGACGTGCACGAGACCGTCGGCTGCAGCAGGCCGGCATCGCCCGACGACGACGCCGCGGCCGAGGGACCCGCGGACGCGCCCGCGACGGGAGCGCCGGCGGCCAGGCCGACACCGAGCGCGAGCAGGAATGCGACCAGGCGCACGCCGTCTCATCGGCAGCGGGGCCCGATGTCTGAGATGCCCGGCGCGGGCGGCGCAGGGTCAACCGGCGTCTGGCGCGCTCCGACAGCAGACGCCCGGCCGGCACGCCGGTCCCGCAACCGAGCTCGACCACGCGCTCCCCGCGCGCCAACGACGTTTCCAGCTTGCGAGCCCATTCCAGGCGCACATCGGGAACGATCCGCGCCGACGAGTCGTCCCAACGTCGACGAGAGCGCGTCATAGGTACTGCTGAGCTCGTGATCTCGTCGCACCACGAGCACAGCTTGGCCGTTCGGAAGCGCACTCGCGTCTCAGGGGAGACCGGCGCCCTCGGCCCAGCCCCGCGCCCGCTCCACCGCCCGTTGCCAGGTGGCGTAGCGGGCCTCGACGTCGTCGGTCGCCGCGGCGGGCTCCCACGTCCCGTCGGAGGCCCACGCCGCCGCGGCCTCGTCGGGCGACGGCCAGATCCCCTCTGCGATGCCGGCGAGGTACGCGGCGCCGAGCGCGGTCGTCTCCTTCACCTGGCTGCGCCGGACCGGGACGCGCAGCACGTCGGCCTGCAGCTGGCACAGGAGGTCCATGACGCTCGCGCCGCCGTCGACGCGCAGCTCGGCCAGCGAAGTCCCGCATGCGCGCTGCATCGCGTCGACCACGTCGCGGGTGCCGTACGCCATGGACTCCACGACCGCGCGCGCGAGCTGAGCGCGTCCGGACCCGCGGGTGAGCCCGACGATCGTCCCGCGCGCGTACGGGTCCCAGTACGGCGAGCCCAACCCCGTGAACGCGGGGACGAAGAACACACCGCCGCTGTCGGTGACGCTCCCGGCGAGCGGGCCGGTCTCCGCCGCGTCGTCGATGATGCCCAGCCCGTCGCGCAGCCACTGGACCGCCGCACCCGTGACGAAGATGGAACCTTCGAGCACGTACGTCGTCGCGCCGTCGATGATCCAGCCCACCGACGTCAGCAGTCCCTCCGACACCGCCGGTCGGGTCGGTCCGAGGTTCATGAGCACGAACGAGCCGGTGCCGTACGTGTTCTTCGCCATCCCGGGCTCGAAGCAGGCCTGGCCGAACAGCGCGGCCTGCTGGTCACCCGCGACGCCGCTCACCGGCACGCGCAGTCCGGCGACGCGCTCGGGCACCGTCGTGCCGAAGCACCCGCTGCTCGGGAGGATCTCCGGGAGACAACCCAACGGCACCCCGAACAGGTCCGCGAGCTCCGACGACCACGCGCCCGTCGAGAGGTCGTAGAGCAACGTGCGCGACGCGTTCGACGCGTCGGTGACGTGCACGCCGCCATCCGCGCCGCCGGTGAGCTGCCAGAGCAGCCAGCTGTCGACGGTGCCGAACGCGAGGTCGGGCGAGTCGGTGACACCGCCCTCGCGCAGGAGCCATGCGAGCTTCGTCGCCGAGAAGTACGGGTCGAGGACGAGACCCGTGTGCTCGCGGACGAAGGGCTCGTGCCCGGCGGCGCGCAGCTCGTCGCAGCGCGGCGCGGTGCGACGGTCCTGCCACACGATCGCCCGGTGCAGCGGACGGCCCGTCGCGCGGCTCCACACGACCGCGGTCTCGCGTTGGTTCGTGATGCCGACGGCCGCGACGGTCTCGCCCTCGCGGTCGAGCGCGGCCGCGACCTCGGCGAGGGTGGCGACCGTCGCGTCCCAGATGTCGTCGGGGTCGTGCTCGACCCACCCGGGCTGCGGGAAGTGCTGGGGGAACTCCCGGTACGCCCACGCGCGCGGGGCGCCGCGCTCGTCGAGGGCGAACGACCGGACCCCGGTGGTGCCCGCGTCGATCGCGACGACGACCGCCATCAGCGGTTCGCGCCGGCCGCCGCGTCCGGTGCCGCGCCGTTGCGCGCGCCCCGCTGCCCGGCCCGGAGCGCCGTGGCGACGGCGCGTCCCGCGGCCCGGTCGCGGGGCCGGAACTCCATCACGAGCTCGCGTGAAGCCATGCTGATGCGCAGCTGGAGCAGCGGCAGGAGTCGCGACACGTGACGGAGCGTGAACGCGTCGTGCGGCTTCGCGAGGAGGAGGTCGGCTTCGAGGACGGGCCGGCCGCGCCGCGGCGTGTCGAAGACGAGCAGGCGCTGGCTCGTCAGCGCGAGCAGGTAGACGGCCCGGCTCGTGAACAGCAACGGGACGTGCTCGCGGCGGTCGGCCATCCACACCGCGCTGCCGGCCCGCAGCTCCTCGCCCGGCTCGAGCAGCGGGACCAGCGCGCGTTCGATCGAGGTCTGGACGCGGCTTCGACGCACGAGACCGAAGGGTACCGCCGGCCCCGGTACCGGCAGCGGAACGTCGCCCGAGCACGCACCGTGGTCTCGCGCGAAGCGGCTTGATCCAAGAGGCAGGATGGTGGGGGAACCCGAGGCGTCCGGAGGTTGCGATGCGAGTCGGAGTGTTGACCGGCGGTGGCGACTGCCCCGGCCTCAACGCGGTGATCCGGGCCGTCGTGCGCAAGGGCGAGGAGATCTACGGCCACACGATCGTCGGCTTCCGCCACGGCTGGCGGGGTGTGCTCGAGAACGAGACGGTCGAGCTCGACCGGGGGAGCACGCGAGGGCTGCTGCCGCGCGGCGGCACGATCCTCGGGACGTCGCGCACGAACCCGGCCAAGGTCGAGAACGGCATCGAGAAGGTGCGCGAGACGCTGCGCGAGGAGCGCATCGACGCGCTGATCGCGATCGGCGGTGACGACACGCTCGGTGTCGCGCTGCAGCTCACGCGGGCCGGGTCGCCGGCGATCGGCGTACCGAAGACGATCGACAACGACCTCTCCGCGACCGACTTCACGTTCGGGTTCAACACCGCGGTGCAGGTCGCGACCGATGCCATCGACCGGTTGCACACGACGGCCGAGAGCCACGACCGCGTCATGATCGTCGAGGTGATGGGCCGCCACGCCGGGTGGATCGCGATGTACGCGGGCATGGCCGGTGGTGCCGACGTCATCCTGATCCCGGAGAAGCCCTTCGACATCGACGAGGTGTGCGAGACGATCGAACGCCGGCACAAGCACGGCGCAAGCTTCTCGATCGTCGTGGTCGCCGAGGGCGCGGTCCCGAAGGAAGGGTCGATGGTCACGCAGTCGGGTGAGCTGGACGCGTTCGGCCACGTCCGTCTCGGTGGCATCTCCAACGAGGTGCAGCGCGCGATCGAGGACCGCACCGGCTTCGAGTCGCGGGTGACCATCCTCGGTCACGTGCTTCGCGGCGGGACGCCCACCGCGTTCGACCGGGTGCTCGCGACCCGGCTCGGCGTCGCGGCGATCGACGCCGCGCACGAGGGCGACTTCGGCAAGATGGTGGCGCTGCGCGGTGCCGAGATCGAGCGGGTCCCGCTCGAGGACGCGGTGAGCGAGCCCAAGACCGTCGGCCAGGACCTCTACGACGTCGCCGCCGTCTTCTTCGGCTAACCCACCTAGCATCGCCGCATGGGAACAGCGCTCGACGACCTCATCGCGCTGCTGGAGCTCGAGCCGCTGGAGGTGAACCTCTTCCGGGGCGTCAGCCCTGACGAGGACCGCCAACGCGTCTTCGGCGGCCAGGTCGCGGCCCAGGCGCTGGTCGCCGCCGGGCGCACGGTCGAGGACGACCGGCCGGTCCACTCGTTGCACTCCTATTTCCTGCGCCCGGGCGACCCCACCGTGCCCATCGTGTTCGAGGTGGACCGCATCCGCGACGGCCGCAGCTTCACGACCCGCCGTGTCGTCGCGATCCAGCACGGACGTGCGATCTTCAACCTGTCCGCGTCGTTCCAGGTCGACGAGAGCGGTCCCGAGCACCAGGACCCGATGCCCGACGTGCCCGACCCCGAGACGCTGCCCACCTTCCAGGAGCGCATCGAGCCCCACCTCGAACGGTTCGGTCCCGACTTCGCGCAGTGGCTCGTGCGCGAGCGACCGATCGACACCCGCAACGTCGACGAGCCGCCGTGGATCGACTTCAGCCCCCGCGCGCCGGAGCAGAACGTGTGGATCCGCGCCAACGGTCCGTTGCCCGACGACGGGCTGCTGCACGCGTGCGTCGTCGCGTACGCGTCCGACCTCACGTTGCTCGACACCGCGATGCTCCCGCACGCGAGCTCGTTCCGTTCCGACCAGTACATGGTCGCGAGCCTCGACCACGCGATGTGGTTCCACCACCAGTTCCGGGCCGACGAATGGCTGCTGTATCACCAGACCAGTCCGTCCGCCGCGGGCGCGCGCGGGCTCGCACAAGGCGAGATCTTCCGGCGTGACGGCGTCCTCGCGGTCACCGTGATCCAGGAGGGCCTGATCCGGCCGATCGCGGCGGCGAGCTGACGTGCCGTCGCCGTCTGGCCTCGTCGACCTCCGTTCCGACACCGTCACGACGCCGACGCCCGCGATGCGCCGGGCCATGGCCGACGCCGAGGTCGGCGACGACGGTTACGGCGAGGACCCGACGGTCGCTCGACTCCAGGAGCTCGCGGCCGTGGCGACCGGCACCGAGGCGGCGCTGTACGTCCCGTCGGGAACGATGGCGAACCAGCTCGCGCTGCGCGTGCTCGCGCGCGCCGGGACCGAGGTGCTGTGTCCGGCGCGCGCGCATGTGTACCGCTACGAGCTCGCGGCCGCGGGTCGCAACGCCGCGGTGCAGATGCGCCCGCTCGACGACGACGACGGGGTGCTCGCCCCGAACGACGTCGCGGTCGCGCTGGCGCAGGTCGATCACCATCTGCCGCCGGTCTCGTTGGTCACGATCGAGAACACGCACATGCCCGCGTGCGGTCGTCCGTGGACGCGGGCCGAGGTGGCCGCGGTCGTTGCGGTCGTACGCGCGCGTTCGGTCGCGCTGCACTGCGACGGCGCGCGCATCTTCAACGCCGCGGTCGCGCTCGGCACCTCTGTCGCGTCGTTGGTCGAACCCGCCGACACGGTGATGTTCTGCCTGTCGAAGGGGCTCGGCGCGCCGGTCGGTTCGATGCTGTGCGGGCCGGCGGACGTGATCGCGACCGCGACCGCCGAGCGCAAGCGGCTCGGCGGCGCGATGCGTCAGGCCGGGGTGATCGCGGCGGCGGGGATCGTCGCGTTGGAGACGATGGTCGAACGCCTGGCCGACGACCACGCGCGGGCCCACACCCTGGCCGGTGCGCTGGCCGAGCGGTTCCCGGGATCGGTCGACCCCGAAGCGGTGCGCACGAACGTCGTGTGCTGCTCGCTTGCCGATCTCCCGGACGATCTCCTACCGGTCCTGCGGCGCGAGGGGGTGCTCGCGGGCACGATCGACACCGCGACGGTCCGGTTCATGACCCACAAGGACGTCGACGACGCCGACGTCGAGCGCGTGGTCGCGATCTTGGACAAGATCGCGGTGGCCAGGAGCTGACGAGGAGACTGGGGTAGACCGATGGGGAAAGTGTTGATCACGGGTTGCTCGACGGGCATCGGGCGAGCGGCGGCGGTGGAGCTGACGAAGCGGGGTCACGAGGTCGTCGCGACGGCGCGCCGTCCCGAGACGCTCGACGACCTCGACGTGGCTGCGCGCCTGCGTCTCGACGTCGACGACGACGCGTCCGTGCGCGATGCGGTGTCTTCGGCCGGCGCCGTCGACGCGCTGGTGAACAACGCGGGCTTCGGTGTCGTCGGGCCGGTCGAGACGCTCCCGCTCGACGAGGTCGCGCGCATGTTCCAGACCAACGTGTTCGGGGCATGGCGGATGATCCAGGCCGTGGTGCCCGGCATGCGCGCGCGGGGGAGTGGCACGATCGTGAATGTCACGTCGCTCGCCGGGCGTGTGTCGGCGCCGCTGAACGGCGCGTACTCTGCGTCCAAGTACGCGCTGGAGGCGCTCTCGGAGGCGTTGCATTACGAGGTCGGTCACTTCGGGATCCGGGTCGCGATGATCGAGCCGGGACGGTTCACGACGAACTTCGGTGCGCGCGAGCTGCGCCTCGGCATCGATTCGCCCTACGACGAGCTCGATCTGTTGTGGCAGGAGGCGCAGGAGAAGCTCCCCACGGGTGCCGATCCGGGCGCCGAGCCTCCCGGTCCGGAAGCCGTCGCGGCCGCGATCGCGGACGCGATCGAGACGAGCGACACGCCGTTGCGAGTGCCGGTCGGGACCGACGCCGAGCTCGTCATCTCGACCCGCGCGTCGATGGACGACGCGACGTTCGAGGCGACGATGCGCGGCGTGCTCGGTCTCGACTGGTAGTCGGTCGGGCAGCCTCAGCAGGCGGTCGCGACACGCCGGAGCAGCGCGAGGTCGTCGCGCTGCTCCGCGGCGTCGCCGGGTGTCTCGATCACGAGCGGTGCGTGGGCCAGCTCGGGGAGCCGGACGACGGCTGCGAGCGCGTCGATGCCGATCTCGCCGAGTCCGATGCGTGCGTGGCGGTCGCGCCGCGAGCCCACGGGATCGCGCGAGTCGTTCACGTGCACGAGCGCGACCCGGGCCGGGTCGAGGTCCCGGAGCTGGGCGCGCAACGTGCGCCGCGCCGCGGGCTCGCTGATGTCGAGCCCGGCGGCGAACAGGTGACACGTGTCGATGCAGACCCGGACGCGCGGGTGGTCGTCACTGGCGGCGAGCAGCTCGGCGATCTCCTCCACGGTGCTCGCGAGCAGGTTGCCGCTCCCGGCCGTCAGCTCGACGAGGAGGTTGCAACCCTCGACCCGGTCGAGCAGGTGGAGCAGTGAGGCGGACGCGCGCGTGAGCGCGACGGCGCGATCGTCGCCGCCGCTGCTGCCGGTGTGCACGACGACACCCCGCGCTCCGAGGCGCGCACCGCGGGCCAGCGCGAACTCGAGGTTCTCGACCGAGCGTTCCAGGACGGCGGTGTCGCGTGCGGCCACGTTCACGAGGTACGGCGCGTGGAGGAACAGCGGGAACCCCAACTCGTCGAGCCGCTCACGGAGCGCGTCCTCCTCGGCCCGGTCGGGGTTCGGGATCGCCCAGCCGCGGGGGTTCGACGGGAAGATCTGCACCACGTCGGCGCCCCGCTCGAGCGCCCGCTCGGGTGCGCGCCGTAGGCCGCCGGAGACGAAGACGTGACAGCCGACCGGGCGGGACCGCGCGCGAATCACCCCGCTACGGTACCGACATGGTCGACGCCGACCGCCCGGACCGCGTGCTCGCGGTGTACGCCCATCCCGACGACCCGGAGATCTCCGCGGGAGGCACCCTCGCGCGGTGGGCCGCCGCAGGCTCCGAGGTGTCGGTGCTCATCACGACGCGCGGCGACAAGGGCAGTCAGGATCCCGGCGTCGACCGCGATGCGCTCACGCGCCTGCGCATCAGCGAGACCGAGGCCGCGAGCAAGGTGCTCGGCCTGGCCGGGCACTACCACCTCGACCACGGCGACGGTGAGCTGGTCGACGACCAGTCGTTCCGGGGTGAGATCGTGCGCCACGTGCGCCGGCTCCGGCCCGACGCGGTGTTGTGCCCCGACCCGACCGCGGTGTTCTTCGGCGACGGCTACTACAACCACCGCGACCATCGGGTCACCGGCTGGGCGACGCTCGACGCGGTCGCGCCGGCCGCCGGCAACCCGCACTACTTCCCCGAGCACCTCGGCGACGGGCTGACCGTGCACAACGTTCGCCGGGTGTACCTCTCGGGCACGTTGGAGCCCAACTGCTGGATCGATATCGGCGACGCGCTCGAAGCGAAGATCGACGCGCTGTTCTGCCACGCGAGCCAGCTCGAGGAGACCGGCGAGTGGTTCCGTCAGTTCCTCCGCGAGCGCGCCGAGGAGGGTGGTCGCGCCGCGGGCGTCCGCTACGCCGAGGGCTTCCGCAAGCTCAGCTTCGGTTGACGGGTCGTGGCACGAGGTGGTGGCGCTCACATCGCGCGACCGGTCGGACTCCGGGCCATGCGTGGGCTGCGGCTCGTGGTTGTGTCGCTGTTCGCGGTGAGCCTGTCGGGGGCCTGTGGCCCTCGGTCGGCATGGACCCGGCTCGCACGGCGTCGCCGGTGCTCGTCGGCACGAAGTTGTACGTGGGCAACTGAGCTGGATACGGCACGACGGCGAACAGCAACTATCCCGTGGGGGCGGGCGCTCCGGTCTTCGACGGGGAGCCGGCCGCGCTCGGGGGCGGCCACGTCTCTTCCGGCGTGAACGTGTTCGACGCGGCGGGGGTCGAAGGCTGTAGCGGCAGCATGCCGAACGGCTGCTCCGCGACGTGCTCGCCGCTGTGGTCGAGCACGGCGGGCGCGCCGGTCGAGACCCAGGTCACGGTCGCGCACGGCAGCGTGTATGTGTCGCGCACCGACGGCTCGCTCACGGCGTATCGCGTGTCGGTGTGATCGGGGCGCACGCAGCGGCGCGCTCGACGTCAGCTTGTGTCGCGCTTGGGGCGGTTCTTGGGATGGCGAGGATCGGACGGCGGGACGAACGCACGCTTGCCGGTGCCTTCGACGAGTGACCAGCCGTGGTGGTGCTTCATGTGTTGGTGCAGCTTGCACAGCGGGTCGCACTCGCCGAGCTTGGTGTGGCCGGTCTTCGCCTCGGGCTCGCGGTGGTCGATCTCGACCCGGGTGCGGGGACAGCCGTCGACGCTGCAACCGGGTGACGACCACAGCAGGGCCGCGCGTCGGGCGGCGGTGGGTCCGCGGCCGAGATGCGTCACGTGGGGCACGTCGACGCCCTTGGTGATGACGAGCTTCAACACCGCGTCGCCGAGGAGCTCCCGCGCGGTCGTCACGGGAATCGGCCCAACCCCGGTGATCTCGCACAGCTCGCCGTCCTGCACGTCGCCGCGGACGAGCGCCGCCCAGTCGGCCCGCAGCAATCCCAAGTACTTCGGACTCGGACAATTCGTCGTCGCGTCCCGGTCGGGGCGCTCAGCCAGGCGGACGAGCGCGTCGAATGCGTAGGCGTCGTGTTCGTCGCGACGGCCGTCCCGTCGCGCCTCGCCGAACACCGTGTCGATGATCGGCTGCAGGCGCCCATGACCGTGCGGCCGTCGACGACGGTCCCGCGCGCGGACAGGTTCCACGCACCCTCGGCATCCGTCCACGTCCGCAGCCGGCGGGCTCCATGGATCCGCCGTTGCGTCGCCTCCCGATCCTCGCCGGCGGCGCGAGCCCGGAGCGCGTTGTCGCGCAGCTCCGCGAACGAGGCGCTCCGTGCCTGTGCGAGCAGCGACTGCTCCGCCCGAGGGTTCGCCGCCGCGGCGCCCGCGACGACCTCGGCCTGATCGGGAGAGAGCTCACCCCTCCGGAGTGCCTCACCAGTCGCGCTCAACGTCGACAACTTCCGCGCGGTCTCGAGGCGACGCCGCGCCGCGCCGGTCGACGTTCCCACCTTCTTCGCGAGCATCTCCGCGGCGTCTCGATGCCCGGTGCGTTGCGCGGCCCGCGACTCATCCACGCGCGCGGTCAGCAGCAGCTTCGCCGTCTCCGCGTGACGCGAGATGCGGTCGAACGCCTGCCACATCGGCAACGCGTCGGGCAAGGCCACGGCGTCAGGCTCCAACGTGCGCGCGAGCGCGGCGATCGCCGCACCCACCTCTCGCACGTCTGCAACTCCGACCATGCGCCGATCATGGGGAGGGGGTATGACAGTTACCGCCGCGTACGCGGCGCGAGCGGCCGAAACCGATCGACATCATTCGCGCGTCGCCGCTACCGTCTCACCGGTGACCGACACCCTTGATCTCGCGTTCCGCCGCGCCGGTCGTTCCGACGCGGACGACATCGCCGCCCTGCACGCCGACAGCTGGCGCCGTCACTACCGCGGCGCGTACTCGGACTCGTTCCTGGACGGCGATGTCGATACGGATCGCATCGCGGTGTGGCGCGGGCGCCTCGAGGACACGACCCGCGACACCGCAACCGTCGTCGCCGTCGACGGCAACGCCCTGGTCGGTTTCATCCACGTCGTGTTCGACGACGACGCCCGATGGGGGGCCCTGATCGACAACCTGCACGTGCGGTACGCACAGGCGCGCACCGGAGTCGGGACCCGGCTCATGTCCGAGGCGGCGACCGCGGTGCGGACGCGGCCGCACCCGAGCGGGATCTACCTCTGGGTGCTGGAGCAGAACCGCGCCGGGCAGGCGTTCTACGACGCGCTCGGCGGACGGTGCGTCGAACGCGACTTCGTCGCTCCGCCAGGAGGCGACCCGGGACGGCTGCACGGGAGGCCGGTGAAGCTGCGCTACGTCTGGGAGACGCCGGAGCTGTCACGATGATCTCGGTCGAGGACTATCTCTTCTTCGTCGATGAGTCGCTCGACGGCATGGTCGCGATCCTCGAGCAGCTCGGTGACGACCTCGCGAACCGACGCCCGGACCTCCCGGACGCGAACTCACCGTTCGCGCTGCTGACCCACTGTCTCGGCGTCATGGAGTACTGGGTGGGTCACCTCGTCGCGGGTCGTGACATCCGGCGCGATCGCGACGCCGAGTTCACGGCCACCGGCCATGTCGCCGAACTCGTCGAACGCACGGGGACCGCGCGCCGTCGACTGGAAGCCGACCTGGCCATGCTCGATCCGTTGGCACCGCCGCGCCGGCCACCTCTCCTTCCCGAGGACGCGGAGCTGCCGATTGGTCGCACGCAGGGCGGCGCGCTGATCCACGTCTACGAGGAGCTCCAGCAGCACCGCGGCCAGATGGAGATCACCCGGGATGTGCTGCTCGCTGCTTCCACTCGTCCCGGGTGATCCGGTAGAGAACGTGCCGGTGCAGGCGATGACCTTCGGGGAGCCGCGGGTGGTCGAAGTCCTCGTCGTGGTGCAGACCGATCCGCTGCATGACGCGTTGTGACCGCACGTTCGAGACACTCGTGAACGACACCACCTCGTCCAACCCGACGTCGTCGAACGCGTAGCGCAAGGTCTCGCGGGCAGCCTCGGACGCGTACCCGTGACCCCACGCGGCACGGGCGAGCCGCCACCCGACCTCGACGGTGGGCGTGAACGGCGCGTCGAAGTTCGGGACCGCGAGCCCGACGAAGCCGATGAAGTCGCCCGTATCGCGGACCTCGGTGGCCCACAGCCCGAACGGATGCTGCGCGAAGCCCGCTTCGATGCGCGACACGAACGCGTCGCTCTCGTCGCGCGTGAGCATCGCGGGGAAGTGCTCCATCACCTCGGGATCGGCGTTGAGCGCGGCGAACGGGGCGTGATCGGAGGCGCGCCACGCGCGCAGCACGAGCCGATCCGTGGAGAGGGCGGGTGCACTCACCGTGGGCGGCGCCACTCGGCCATCGCCCGCAGGACGAGCACCGCGACGACACCGCACCCGATCGCAGCGAGCGTGGCCCCGAGGAGGGTGCCCACCGCCTTGGGTGTCCCGCAGCTCCCGTGGCAGCCCGTGTCGACGAGCCCGAACCCGAGCAGACCGCCGAGCAGGCCGCCCAGCAGCACGCCGACATAGGCGAACCAGAACGACGACCGCGACGGACCGGCGGGACGGGGGGGCTCCTGCACGAGCGTCGAGCGTAGCGAGACGCCCTCGCCGCGCCGCATCCACGCGGCGACACCGCCACGCGGCGATGCATCCACGCAGTCACGCGGGCACGCCGCCACTGTCACCGTTGACGGCCGGTAGGCTGCCGCACGCATGCGGACCCTGGTCGTGCTGCCCACGTACAACGAGGCGGAGAACATCGACGACGTGCTGACCCGCCTGCGGCGGGCGGTTCCCGACGCGCACGTGCTCGTGGTCGACGACCACAGCCCCGACGGGACCGCGGAGCGGGCCGACAAGCTGGCGCTCCGGCTCGGCAACATCGAGGTGCTGCGCCGGCCGGCGAAGGCCGGGCTCGGCTCCGCGTATCGCGCCGGCTTCCGCATCGGGCTCGCGCGCGGCTATGACGCGCTCGTCGAGATGGACTCCGATCTGTCGCACGAGCCCGAGGCGCTCCCGATGCTGCTCGCCGCGGTCGAGGACGGTGCCGACCTCGCGATCGGGTCGCGCTACGTCCCGGGCGGGCGCATCCCCGACTGGCCGTGGCCGCGACGCGCGATCTCGCGGTTCGGCAACCTCTACGCGCGTGCGTTGCTCGGAGTGTCGGTGCACGACGCGACCGCGGGATTCCGGGTGTACTCGCGGCGCGCGCTCGAACGGCTCGACCTCGACGCGGTGCGGGCCGACGGCTACGGCTTCCAGGTCGAGATGGTCTACCTGGTCGAGCACGAGGGCGGACGCGTCGTCGAGCGGCCGATCGAGTTCCGCGACCGCACGCTCGGTCACTCGAAGATGTCGAGCCGCATCGTCGTCGAGGCCCTCGCGCTGGTGACGTGGTGGGGCACGCGGGACCGGTTGCGCCGCCGCCGGGAGCGCCGGGCCGAGTCAGCGGCGGTGCTCGGGGGCTGACGGGTGCACGAGTGGACGGTCGCCGGCGGGCTGGTCGAGGGGCCGGAGGGCGTCCTGCTGGTGCGCAACCGCCGGCGCAACGGGCGCTACGACTGGAGCACGCCGGGCGGGGTGATCGACGCGACCGACGAGTCGCTGCTCGTCGGGTTGACGCGCGAGGTCGAGGAGGAGACGGGCCTGCGCGTCACCGCGTGGGAAGGTCCGCTCTACGAGGTGCACGCGGTCGCGGGCGATCTCGGCTGGACGATGCGTTGCGAGGTGCACCGCGCGCTCGCGTACGAGGGTGAGCTGCGCATCGACGATCCCGACGGGATCGTGGTCGAGGCCGCGTTCTTCCCGATCGACGACGCGACCGCGCTGCTCGTCGACTGCATGCAGTGGGTGCGCGAGCCGCTCTCCGAGTGGCTGCTGGGCCGGTGGGCGCCACCCGAACGTCGGGGCTACCGCTATGACGTGCGCGGCGACACGCCCGGTCGCCTCGAAGTGATGCGCGTGCCCCTGTGAGCGCGTGGTGAGCGGCGCGGTGGACGACGACGACCTCACGATCCTCCACGTCGATCTCGACGCGTTCTACGCGTCGGTGGAACAGCTCGCCGATCCGACCTTGCGCGGGCGTCCGGTCATCGTCGGGGGACTCGGCCCGCGCGGCGTCGTCGCGGCCGCGAGCTACGAGGCCCGTCGCTTCGGCGTCCACTCGGCGATACCGATGGCGCGCGCCCGTCGCGCCTGTCCCGACGGCGTGTTCCTGGCACCTCGCTTCGACGCCTACGCCGACGCGAGCCGGCAGGTGATGGGCATCCTGCGTGACGTGACGCCGCTCGTGGAGCCGATCGCGCTCGACGAGGCGTTCCTCGACGTCGCCGGCGCCCGGCGCCTGCACGGCCGCGCACGCGCGATCGGGGCCGCGATCCGCGACCGCGTCCGCGCCGAGACCGGGCTCGTCGCGTCGGTGGGCGTCGCGTCGACGAAGCTGCTCGCCAAGCTCGCGAGCGACTCGGCCAAGCCCGACGGCATGCTCGTGATCGAGCCCGGCCACGAGCTCGCGTTCCTCCATCCGTTGCCCGTCGGGCGGCTCTGGGGCGTCGGGCCCGCGACCCGTGCGCGCCTCGACCGCTTCGGTGTGACGACGGTCGGCGATCTCGCGGCGCTGCCCGAGGACACGCTCGTGCGTGCCCTCGGCCCTGCCGCGGGCGCGCACCTGCACGCGCTGGCGTGGAATCGCGACGACCGCCACGTCGAACCCGACCAGGAGGTGAAGTCGATCGGTCACGAAGAGACGTTCCCCGTCGACGTGCGCGACCGGGAACGGCTCGAACGCGAGCTGCTCCGCATGAGCGACCGCGTGGCGGCACGCCTGCGCGCGTCGGAGAAGGTGGGACGCACCGTGGTGCTCAAGGCGCGCTACGGCGACTTCCGCACCGTCACGCGATCGCGCACCATCCCCGCGCCGACCGACCTCGCGCCCGACATCGCGGGCGTCGCGACCGCGCTCCTCGGCGCGCTCGACGTCGGTGACGGGCTGCGCCTCCTCGGCGTCTCCGTGCAGCAGCTCGAGGCCGCCGCCGACACGACCGCGCCGCAGCAGCTCTCGTTCGACGATCCGCCGGCCGAGACCGGCACGGGCGGGCACGACCACGAGCTCGCGCGCACGGTCGACCGCGTGCGGGCCCGCTTCGGCGACGACGCGCTCGGTTCTGCCGCGCTGGTCGGGCCGCGCGGCCTGCGCGTCGGCCGGGCCGGCAGCAACTGGGGACCCGACACCGACCAGGACGACGAGTGAGCGCGCGGATGATACGGATCGGGCTCGTCGGTTGCGGCTTCATCGGCACCGCGCACTCGATCGCGCTCCGGCAGTTGAGCCGGGCCGGCCTGGTCGACGCGGCCGTGGTCGCGACGTACGACGCCGACCCCCAGCGGGCGGAGGTCACCGCCGGTCATCACGAGGGCGCGCGTGCGATGGCCACCGTCGACGACGTCGTCGGCGCGGCGGACGCGATCTGGGTCTGCACGTGGACCGCGGCGCACGCCGAACCGGTGCGCGCCGCGGCGGCGCGGGGACTGCCCGTCTTCTGCGAGAAGCCGCTCGCGCCGACCCTGCCTGAGTGCGAGGACCTCGCGATGCACCTGCGTCGCGTGCCCCATCAGGTCGGGCTCGTCCTCGCCTACGCGCCGGTGTTCCTCGCCGCGGCCGACGCGGTGCGCTCCGGCCGGCACGGCGCGCCGCTGGCCGCGATCCTGCGCGACGACCAGTACTTCCCGATCCAGGGCATGTACTCGTCCACGTGGCGCGGCGACGTCGCCAAGGCGGGCGGCGGCACGCTCATCGAGCACTCGATCCACGACGTCGACGTCCTGCGTCGCATCCTCGGCGACCCGAGCTCGGTCGCGGCGCGGACCGCGTGCCACTTCGGTCACCCGGGGATCGAGGACGTGGCCGAGCTCTCCCTGGGATATCCCGGTGGGGTGACCGCTGCGCTCGTCAGTGTCTGGCACCAGGTGACGAGCCGGGCGTCGACCCGGCGCCTCGAGGTGTTCTGCGAGGACGCCGTGCTCTGGACCGACGACGACCACCTCGGCCCACTGCACGTCGAGACGAGCAGTGGCAACGAGACGATCGCAGGGCACCTTCCGCCGTGGGCCGAGCGCCTCGACGTCCCCGAGGTCCTGCTCGCGCCCATCGCGCAGTACGCGGAGCCGTCGAAGGCGTTCCTCGACGCCCTGGCCCGCGACGGGGCCGCCGCGCACGGTGATCCCGACGTCGAGGTCGCCCTCGCGGCCCACCGGATCGTGGACGCGGCCTACCGGTCGGCCGCGGCGGACGGCACCCCGGTCGTGACGGCCGTCCAACCGCGTTGAGCACCCCTAGGGTGTGCGCGACAATGCCTGAGAACGGGCACGGCGGGCCGGAGCGGCCGGCGGGGTCCCGCTGGAAGGATCTGATGCCGCTTTCCGAGGAAGAGCAACGCATCCTGCGCGAGATCGAGGCGAACCTCTCCGCCACCGATCCCGCACTGGTGCAACAGGTCTCGGAGACGACGCTCTACCGACACGCGGCCCGTGCGATCAAGTGGGCCGTCCTCGGCTTCCTCGCCGGGCTCGCGCTCCTGCTGTTCACGTTCACGAAGCTGCTCGTGCTCGGCGTCGTCGGCTTCCTCGTGATGCTCGGCTGCCTGCTCGTCATCGAGCGCAACGTCCGCAAGCTCGGCAAGGCCGGGCTCGAGAACCTCACGAGCTCGATGCGCACGGGCGCGCTGCGCGGCATGTTCGGCAACACGGGCAAGAAGTTCCGCGACCGCTGGCGCCGCGACGACAGTTAGCATTTTCGCCGCCCCCGGAGTATCGAGCGGGGCAGGCTGGACTCGTCGCAAGGCGGCGGCTACCAACGGCCTGAACGCTGCGTGACGCGTCTCGGCCGATCCGCGCCGAGGCGCTACTTGCTCACGTTGCGGAGGGGGCGGGGGTCGAGGCGCCTCCGGAGTCTCCGGAGTCGTCCCGCGCTCTCGCGCAGCGCGCCCTGGAGCGCGTCGAGCGCGTCCCACGCCTGGCCGATCGTGGTCGGGTCGGGCTCGGCGGGGGCGTAGGTCGCCGCGGTGTAGGTCGTGGCCAGCCGCGCCATCGCGTCGGCGGGCCGGCTGCCGGTCCCGGTGCGCACCCGGGACGCGAGCTCGAGCGGGGTGAGCGCGGGCTGGCGGGACACGCCGGCCTCGTCGAGGCGGTCGAGCGCCTCCTCCCACGCCCCGGCCACCGCCACCCGTGGCTCCGACGCCTCCCGCCGCCGGCGGCGACGGCGGGCCTTGCGGACCAGCACGACCAGCGGGAACACCGCCAGGGCGACCAGGGCGACGGCCGCGACCGCGAGACCGACCAGCCAGGCGGTGTTCGAGTCGTCGTTCGAGGAGCTCGAGGCCGAGCCGCCGCTCGTGCGCAGCTCGCCCGCCGCGTTCGGGCCCCGCGCGCCCGGCGTGTTCGACGGCGGGGTCGTGGCGCCCGGCGCGGTCGTGACGGTGCTCGTCGACGTCGGCGTGTCGGTTCCCGCGGGCCCGGCACCGGTCTGGGGCTGACCGGGTTGGTCACCGGCGGGCGTGGGCTCGAACGGCACCCACCGTCCACCGAGGTACAGCTCGGGCCACGCGTGCGCGTTGCGACCGGTCACGTGGTACAGGCCATCGCCCTCGAGCTCGCCCGGTGTGAAGCCCACCGCGACGCGCGCCGGGATGCGCAGCGCGCGGGCCATCGCCGCGTACGTGCCGGCGAACTGCTCGCAGAAGCCCTTCTTCTCGTGGATGAACGTGACCATCGCGTTCTCGCTGTGGCCCGGTGGTGCGCTGAGGCTGTACGTGAAGTTGGTCGTGAAGTAGCTCTGGAGGGCGACGGCCTTCGCGTAGAGCGTCGACGCGTGCGCGTCGTCGACGATCTGGTTCGCGAGCGCGGCGATCTCGGGCGGGAAGTTGTCGGGCAACGTGTCGTAGCGGGCGACGATCGCGTCGGGCGCCGGCACGTCGGTCGTGGGGTCGTCGCGCAGCGCGTCCGGCGTCGGCGGGGGCGTCGACATCACGGTATAGCGCTTGCCGAGGATCGACGAGCTGTCGGAGATCAACGTGGCCGACTCCGGCACGATGCGCGCCGCGTCGAGGTCGATGGCCTTGGCCTGGAACGCGGCGGGCAGGAACTGCTGGTCCAGCGCCTTGATCGTGAACGTCTGGGAGAACGTTCCCTGCGCGTCGCGACGGGGAAGGACGCCGCGCACGTCGCGGACGTGGCTGTCGATGCCCCACACCTCGCCGTCGAACGTGTCGAGCGCGGCGATGCGCCAGTACGCCTGCTGTGGCGACTTCACGGTGAACAGCTCGGCGGTCGAGTTGGGCCCGCTGAGCCGGTCCTTGATGTCGACCAGGGGGCTGATCGTGTCGTAGCGACCGGGACCGCTGCCGGTCCCGGCGCCGAACTGGCGGTAGTTGAACCATGCGCGCGCGTCCGCGCCTGGCAGCGCGGGCGCGACGACGAGCCCGGCGACGAGCGCGATCACACCGACCGCGGAGCCGACCGTGAGCAGGCTCGCGCGCTGGCCGAGGTGGCGGCCCGTGAACCACGCGCGGCGGCGCTCCATCAATGCCTGCTGCTGGAACAGGAGGAACACGACGGCCGCGGCGCCGAACGCGAGCGTCACCTGGGTGCGAAGTCCGTTCGTGCCCAGCGTCGCCGCGAGCACGAACAGCACCAGCCCCGGGACGATGGCGCCGACCGTCGCGTCGCGGCGGAACGCCAGCCAGTCGGCCACCTGCGCGGCGGTCCACGTCGCCAGCACGCAGAGCAGCACCGGGCCGCCCGTCACCGGGACCGGCGCGTGACCCGACCGGTAGACGTGCCAGCCGTCGGAGAACCGGTGCGCGAGCTCGTGCAGCGTCCCGGCCCCCGGGATGCCGAACGTCGTCGTCGCCGGGACGATGAACCACGAGAGGAAGATCGCGAGCGCCGCGAGCGACACGCCGACGCTGGCGACGGGCGACCACCGGCGACGGCGGCCGACGAGACCGACCGCGTGCGGGATGAGCGCGACCGCGATGACTGCGGGCGCGAACGAGCCGTCGGCGAAGACGCGTCCGAAGCTGAGCGCCGCGGCGCAGCTCAGGAACGCGAGAGCGAGAGCCGGGGCGTCGCGGCGAGTTGGCATCGGAGGATCGTCTCGTTCCAGACGGTGGGGAAAGGGAGCGTGGACGCGTCGATCGTGACGAGCGAGCGCATGCGGCTCGAGACCGGTCCGGCGGCGCGGGTCGCCATCGGTCCGATCGCGCCGGCGCGGGTGCCGACCACGACGGTGACGCCGAAGCCGCTCGACGCGCGCCGGAACGCGTCCAGCGTGAGCGGATCGAGCGCGCCAGTCACCGCCACGAGCGCGCCGGTGGGCCTGCGGGTGCGGAAGCCGTCGACGATGCGCGTCAGCCCGTCGAGTGGTTCGGGCTCGATGACCGCGAGCTGGTCCATGAGCACGACGAGGTTCGACGGCGACACCGACGCGATGCGCACGCCGGACGCGGCGAGCGTCTCCAGCCTGCGACCGATGCGTGCCATCGCGGCCGCGACCGACGCGACCGCTTCGACCGCGCGCTCGAACGACGCCTCGTCGTGCGCTGTCAGCCGCGTGTCGAGCAGGAGGGTGACCTCGGGCCGGCGCTGGGTCTCCTCCTGGCGCACCATGAGATCGTCGGTGTGCGCGGTCGACCGCCAGTGGACGCGTCGCAGGTCGTCACCGACCTCGTACTCGCGCAGGGTCAGGAACTCGTCGCCCGCGTCCGACGGCAGGATGCGCGACTGCCCGTGAGCCGCGGTCCGGATGGGCGAGCCGCTCACGTCGCCCAGCGCGATCACGTCGTGCACCTTCGGCGCGACCACGACCTCGCCGATGTCGCCGCGAGTCCACGAGCGGCGCACGACGCCGAATGGATCCGTGACCGCGACGGTGAGCGGGCCGAGCGGGAAGCGTCCGCGACGCGTCGTCGGCACCCGGTACGCGCCGCGGCCGGTGTTGCCGGGTGGGAGCGGGGCGACGAGGAACCGGGCCGCTCGCCGTCCCTCCTGGAACGTGTCGGTCACTGCGAGGACCGGCGTGGAACGGCTCCCGATGTTCGTGAGCGCGAGGTCGACACGTCCGTCGTCGCCGACGTGCAGCCGCGCCGGTCGCACGCTCCGGTCGACGTGCACCGTGGTCGGCTGGCGGCGGGTCCACCACGCACCGAACCCGAGCACACCGAAGCCGGCGATCGAGAGCGCGGCCAGCTCCACCGTCCCGAGCAGCCGTCCGGCGACGAGGAGCCCGAGAGACGCCCCGAGGAGCGACCAACCCCGCCGGGTCAGCACGGCTACGCGCGCGTGCCGGTCGCGCCGGGGACGGGCACGGACGCGAGCACGTTCGCCAGCACGTCGCCCGGCGACACCCCCCGCAGCTGCGCCTCGGGAGAGAGGAGCAACCGGTGCTCGAGCACCGCGGGCGCGAGGAACTTGAGGTCGTCGGGCACGACGTAGTCGCGGCCGAGTCCCGCGGCCCACGCCCGGGCCGACCGCTGGAGCGCGAGGGCGCCGCGTGGGCTGACGCCGAGCACGAGGTCGCGGTGCCGACGGGTCGCCTCGGCCAGGTCGACGACGTACGCGCGCAGCGCGGGCGCGACGTGGACCGCGGCGACGCCCTCGGTCGCAGCCGCGACGTCCTCCGCGTGCACGACCGGGACGAGGTCCTCGACGGCGTCGTGGCTGGTGTGCGTCTCGAGGATCGCGATCTCCGCCGAGCGCGCCGGGTACCCCATGCGGATCCGCATCAAGAACCGGTCGAGCTGGGCTTCGGGGAGCGGGTACGTGCCCTCGAGCTCGATCGGGTTCTGCGTCGCGATGACCATGAACGGCCGCGGCAGGGGATACGTGCGACCGTCGACCGTGACCTGGCGCTCCTCCATCGCCTCGAGCAGCGCGGACTGGGTCTTGGGCGACGCGCGGTTGATCTCGTCGGCCAGGACGACGTGCGCGAACACACCGCCGGGACGGAACTCGAATTCGGTCGTGGCCCGGTTCCACACCGACACGCCCACGACGTCGGAGGGAAGGAGGTCGGGCGTGAACTGGATGCGGTGCCACACGCCGCCGAGCGACCGTGCCATGGCCTTGGCCAGGGACGTCTTGCCCACACCGGGCACGTCCTCGATGAGGAGGTGGCCCTCCGCGAACATGCAGGCGAGCGCGAGACGCACCTCTTCGGTCTTGCCTTGGATGACCCGCTCGACGTTGTCGAGGAGCGCCTGGAAGAGGACCTCGAAGGCGGCGGCGCCCCGGTCGGCGACAGGCTGGGCCACGGCGTCACGCTCCTGAATCGGCGCCACGGTCGGTGCGCCGGCATGGGGTTTCGAGTGTAGGCGGGAGCCGGCTCGTGCCGGAAGGCGCGGAGCGCCCGTGGTGTGGCGGCGCGGAGCGCCCGTGGTGTGGCGGCGCGGAGCGCCCGTGGTGTGGCGGCGCGGAGCGCCCGTGGTGTGGCGGCGCGGAGCGCCGTCGGTGGCGTGCACAGCGCTCCCGTGTCGGTCTCACCGGTACGGTGACGAGATGGGTGCGCACCCGGTTTCGAGCGTCGCGGTGCCCGGCGCGCGCTTCTGGGTCCGCGTCGGTCGCGAGCTCGGGGCCCGGCCGTCGCTGTGGCCGACCGCGGCGCGGGAGGTGCTGCTGCTCGCCCGACCCCGATGGTGGCGCCACGCCCCGTTCCTTCCGCTCCCCGATCCGGCCTACGTCCGGTTCCGTCTCGAGACCCAATACGGCTCGGCGACCGCCACGGATCGGATGCGTCCCCACGACGTCGTCGAGTACCTCGGATGGTGCCGGGACATGGCGCGTGAGGCGCGTCGGCCGCGGCCCCGCCGGTAGACTCCCGGGCGACGGCACGGCCGAGGGAGGTTTCGAAGGCTTGGGAAGAGCGCTCCTGCTCAATGCCAGCTTCGAGCCGCTGTGCGTCGTGTCCATACGGCGGGCGGTCGTGCTCGTGCTCAAGGACAAGGCCGAGATCGTCTCGCGCCGGGGGGGTGAGCTGCGGTCCGAGCGGGCCAGCATCCCCGTCCCCTCGGTGATCCGCCTCGTCCACTTCGTCCGCGTCCCGTACCGGTCCCGCGTCCCACTCTCACGTCGGGCGGTGTTCGCCCGCGACGGGCACCGCTGCCAGTACTGCAACCGGCCCGCGGAGAACATCGACCACGTCGTGCCGAAGTCGCGCGGCGGGCTGCACGCCTGGGAGAACGTCGTTGCGTCGTGCCGTTCGTGCAACGCGCGCAAGGAGGACCGCTTCCTCCACGAGACCGGCCTCGCGCTGCGGCGCCCACCCGTCGCACCCCACACCGCGCTGTGGCTCGTCGCGACCGCGGGCTCGATCGACCCGAGCTGGGCGCCCTACCTCCCCGAGGGCGACGCCGTCCCCGCCTGACCCGCGTCAGCCGGCGGTCGGCCCCGTCAGTGCCGACCCGTCAACGCGTCGACACGACGGGCCAGCGTCACGAAGCCGTGCGTGGCACACGCGTCGCGCGCGCCGGCGAGCAGCGTCGCGGCGCGCGACGCGTCACCGGCACCGCCGCGCAGCAACAGGGTGGCGCCCCAACTCAACTGGACCTGCGCGGTCCAGTACGGCGCCGCGAGACGGTCGTGCGCGAGCACGTACGCGTCGGCGAGGTGCGCGTCCGCCGCGTCGAGGTCGCCGAACGTGAGCGCGAGCTGGCCCAGCGCGAGAGGCACGAGCCCCTGCACGGCGACGATCGCGTTCACCACCTGATCCGCCCACGGAAGCATGAGGTCGTAGAGCACCTTCGCGCCGTCGACCGCGCGCAGGTGCGTCGCGGTCTGGGCCAGGCTCGTCATCGCGGCCAGCCACATCGTGTCGACGGGGATGTCGGCGAAGTCACGCGCGGCGTCCTCGTCAAAGATGGCGCGCGCTTCGTCGTCGCGGTCGAGCTCGCAGTAGAGCGCGCTCAGACCCGCGCGCAGGCCCGGCATCGATCCGTATTCCGTGACGGCGCCGGCCAGCACGTCGACGAACTCCGCCGCCCGGCCCTGCATCGTCCGGATCACGAGCATCTGCACGCCGTAGTCGACGAGGGCCTCGGGCACGCCGCCTTCGGAGCCCACCCGCAGCGCCTCGTTCGCGGCGGCTTCCGCCGCGCCGCCGTCGCCCCGGAGCATCTCGCGCAGACAACGACCCAGCGCGACCTGCCACGCCACGAACGGGAGGGTGACCCGGCGCGCCTGCGCGTCGGCCGCGTCGAGCGAGCGCTCGAAGCCGTCGAGGTCGCCCGTCTCGAGACACGTCCACGCCCGGTAGAGCGCGGCGAACGCGCTCCCCACGGGGTCGGCGAGCCGCGACGCGAGCTCGACAGCACGTGTTGTGCTCGTCATGCGATCCGGGAGCGAGGCAGGCTCCGAGAGCGTCAGGTGGGTGACGTTCAGCACGCGCAGCTCCACCGCCGGCTCGTCGAGCCGTGACGCGACCGCGCGCGCGTCGCGGGCGAGCGCCCGGGCGCGGTCGGCGTCCTCGAACATCAGCTCGGCACCGAGGGCGGCGAGCAGCATTGCCCGCACACTGCCGTCGTCCTCGTCCAGCGCGGTGAGGACCTCTTCGAGCTCGGCAATCCATTCCCACTGCGTGTGGCCCATGTGGGTCACGGAACCGCGGCTGTTGGCCAGCGCGGCGCGCGCCATGCGATCGACGTCGCCGGCGGCGCGAGCGAGCGCGAACGCGTCGCGCAACGGCGCCCGGTACTCGTCGCCGCTCTGGCGGCGCGCGGTGCCGACGCCGATGAGCAGATCGCAACGAGCGAGCGGGTCGGCGTCGACGCCCTGCTCGACGAGCCTGAGTGCCTCCTCGTACCAGCGGGACGCCTCGTCGGGTGCGAGCTTGGCCAGCGCGTCGTCGCCGGCGCGACGCGAGTACTCGAGCGCCTTGCCCGCGTCGACGGGCTGCACCGCCTGGGTCCAGTGGTGTGCGAGCTCGGCGACGGGCGCGTCGGCCTGATCGCCGTAGAGACTGTCGAGGACCTCCGCGATCCGGCGGTGGAGCCGGGCGCGGCGGGTCAGCGAGAGGTCCTGGTAGAGCGTGTGTTGGAACAGCGCATGGGTGAACGCGTAGCGGCCGAGGCGGTCGGGCACCTCGGTGACGAGTGCGGCGCCCATCGCCGCGTCCAGCTGGTCGAGCACGTCGTTCTCGTCCTCGCCCACGAGGCGGGCGAGCACGTCGACGTCGAACTCGCGTCCGACGACCGCCGCGTTGGCGAGCACGCCGCGGACACGCTCGCCGAGACGCGCGACGCGCTGGCCGACGACCTCGCGCACGCTCTGGGGCAGTCCGATGCTTCCGACGTCGACGCTTGCGACCCAGCGGCCGTGCTCCTGGCGTACGAGCCCGTTCTCCGAGAGGTGGTGCAGCAGCTCCCCGACGAAGAACGGATTTCCCTCGGTCTCGCGCCGCAGCTCGTGCGCGAGTGCGACGCCGGCGCCGTCCATCTCGTGTCCCGCGCCGTGCTCGAGCCACGCGACCACGTCGCTGTCGGCGAGGCCCGACAGCGACACGCGAGTCACGCGCGGCTCTCGGTGCAACGCGGCGATGGTCTCGCCCAGTGGGTGCCCGAAGCCGACGTCGCTCTCACGGAACGTCGCGAGCACGAGGAGCCGCATCGGGTCCGCCCATGTCGCGAGGTGGCGCAGCAGCAGCAACGACGGACGGTCGGCCCACTGCAGGTCCTCCAGCACGAGCACAACGGGCGACGTCGTGCCGACGGTCGTGAGGAGCGCGGCGACGGACGCGAACAACACGGCCTTCTCGGTGTCGAGATCCTCGAGCGCGCCGAGGGTCACGTCGGGCATGCGGCGCGCGAGCGCGGGGACGATGCGGGCCAGGTCGGCTCCATACGTCGCGACGTGCGCACGCAGCTCCTCTTCGGGCGCGAACGTCGCGTAGTGCCCGAGCGCCTCCGCGAACGGCTGGTACGGCAACCCGACGTCCTCGTCGCAGTGGCCGTAGAGGACGATCGCGCCCTCGTCGAACACCCGACGCGACACCTCGCCGACGAGCGTGCTCTTGCCGATGCCGGCCTCGCCCGAGCAAAGCGCGATCTCGCGTCCATCACCGTTCGCCACGGACTTGTAGCGCTCGCGCAACGCGTGGAGCTCCCCGTCACGCCCGAACATGCCGAGGTCGGGCTTGGTGGTGAGACGGCCGGGGAGGGGGACGCCACCCGCCGCTCCCGCGTCCGGTTCCCACAGGACCTCCACGACGTCGACCGGGTCGGGGATGCCCTTCAGCTCCAGCGGCCCCATGCCCACGAACGACTGACCCGCGCGCCGGCCCGCCATCCCACGCACGAGCGCCGTCGCGAGGATGCGCCCGCCGTCGGCCCGCGCGCAGAGACGGGCGGCCTCGACGACGGGATCGCCGAACCAGTCACCGTCCTCGAACGTCGCCTCGCCGACCCCGAGCCCGATCCGGATCGAGACTTCGGGCCCGCCGCCCTGCACGTCCCGATCGACGGCCTGTTGCATCGCGACCGCGCACGCGAGCGCGGCCGACGGGCGCGAGAACGCGACCATGAGACCGTCGCCGAGGTTCTTGATCTCGGTTCCCTCGTTGAGCGCGATGGCCTGGCGCAGGGTGGAGAAGTGCTCGCGTCGCAGCGCGTCGGCGTCGGCGGGATCGAGGCGGTTCGCGAGCGCGGTCGAGCCGACGAGATCCGTGAAGAGGACGGTGACGGTCTCCGTCGTTGGCAACGCGCGCCCCCTGCCCTGCGCCGGCGGACCCGGCGGCGCCAATTTACGGCGCCCGAGCGCAGGCGACAGGCGTCGCGGCGCGGCCTACCGTGTCGGTCGCCTCGGCGGGGGACGGACACGGGTGGACGGCGAGGGGTGGGCGATGGCCGGGAAGCGTCAGCTCTGCATCGTGGGTGGTGGACCCGCGGGGATCGGGTTGCTCTGGACCCTCGCGCAGGACCCGGAGCTGTGCAGTGAGTGGTCCGTGACGGTGCTCCACGATCAGAGCTTCCTCGGCGGCCATTGCGCGACGTACCCGATCGACAATCCCGCGACCGGCCGGACGGTGCCCGTCGACATCGGCGTGCAATGCATCTCACCGCTCGCGAACCCCAACGTCTCGCAGATGCTGCGAAGTGGCGACTTCCCGAGCGCGGCGCCCGTCGTCGACGCGCCCCCGCTCACCGTCGGGTGCGCGTTCCCACCGCGCGACGGTCAGCCGATGAACTGGGGCAACTTCCCCGCGTACCAGACGGGACCGACGTTCGAGCTCTGGAGCGAGACCGGCATGGCGGCCGACTGTGCCGAGCTGCAGACGTTCATCGCGATCTCGCCCGCGGTCGGGTATGCGGGCAAGACGCTCGCCTACTACTTCGCGAACAACCCGACGATGCCGTACACGAACCAGCAGGACTTCATCGACTACTTCGTCGATCCGTTCATGACCGTCATCAACGGATACGGAGCGCCCGACCTGTCGACGATCCTGCTCGGCGATCTGCTGCCGATCTTCGGTCGGGTCCCCGGTTTCGACGGCCCGCTCGCGAGCTGGTCGGTCCCGGGCGTCGGCTGGCAACGGTTCCAGAACGGGGCGTCGTCGTGGGTGCAGGCGATGTTCGAGATCGCGTCGCGGACCATCGATGTGACGGTCAGCTACGACAACCCCGCGACCGCGGTGTGGCTGGATCCCGACGACGCGGCCGGCCAGGTCTTCGTCGCCACCGATGCCGACCCGTCGGGGATCGCATACGACAAGGTCGTGCTCGCTGTCGACATGTGGACGAACGCGAAGCTGCTCGACTGCGCGCAGAACCAGCAGTACTGGAGCTCGATCTACGAGGGCCCGCTGACGAACAGCGACTGGCAGCAGCTGCAGCCCGGAACGTGCTACATCCATGCGGACCAGAACGTGCTCGCACCTGACCTGCGCGGCCTGCAGCAGGAGCTCGCGCAGTTCACCGCGTACTACGCGACGCAACAGCAGCCCTACGACGCGGACACCACCTACACGACGTACCTCGTGCAGAACGTGCGCGGTGGCGACCCGGCCGCCGCGAACCTCTACGTGACGATGTACGGACCCGAGCAGGGGAGCGTGGTCCCGCAGAACCCGTTCCAGACCGAGCAGTTCGTCCACGGCATGTGGCTTCCGAGCTACATGCTCGGTGCCAAGCAGGCGCTCCACACCGCGCAGGGCGTGGGCACGCTGACGAACGTGACGAACGCGGGGACCAATCTCTACTTCGCGGGCAACAACACGACGTTCGACTCCGTCGAGGGTGGGCTGGTCTCCGGGATGGCCATCGCCAACTACGCGTTCGGCGCGCCGTACCCGATCGCACCCGGGACGCTCACGCCCGTCGCGTTCGCGATGTTCCTGTACCTCTACCTCGGCGTGATGTTTCCCCAGGACGAGGCCACCGCGGCCGTGACGGTCGCCGACCTCAAGAAGGCGGCGTTCGCGACCTGACCCGGACGGTGACCGCCACCTGACCCGCGCCCGGCTGCCGGCCGGGACGGGGATCCCGACGTTCGGCACCGCCCGCCTCGTCCGTTCGCGCGCGGGCTGCCCACCCGAGGGGCGGGCCGCTCGTGCGTCGCGCCTGGTGAGCGCGCGCGGATGGGGTCCGTGGGGCGGTGGTGGGTGGTGGTGGGGGGGAATGGTGTTGACGGGTGGTGAAGGGTGGCATAGGGTGGCACGCAGTGGTGTGAAGGGGAGCGGCGTCGGGCGCGGGTGGTACCGGCAGCCGGGAGCGAGGGGTCCGGGATGTTCCTCGGGGAGTTCCAACACTCCCTGGACGCGAAAGGGAGGGTGATCCTCCCTGCGGAGTTCCGGGACCAGCTCGCCGACGGTGCGGTGATCGCCCGGGGCCTCGACGGCTGTCTCAGCGTGTATCCCCGTGAGGAGTTCGAGGCCATGGCAGAGACGGTGCGGGAGAAGGCGAGACGGGGGGAGCGCGAGCGCCGCGCCGCCCGGTCGTTCTTCGCCGGCGCCAAGCCCGTCGCCCCCGACCGTCAGGGCCGGGTCGCGATCCCGCAGGGCCTGCGCGAGTTCGCCGGCCTCGAGCGCGACGTGATGGTCGTCGGCGTCGACTTCCGCGTCGAGATCTGGGACTCGCAGCGCTGGCGCGACCAGGACGCGGCCGGCCAGTCCGACATCGCCAACGCAGAAGGCCTCGAAGACGTGTTCTGACCACAGAGAAGAGGAAGGCGCGCCGGCGCGGGTCCGGGGAACACCCACGACGGTGTGAGTACGACTTGAAAAGAATCGGTGGGTCTGGACCCACCACGAGCCCTCCGGCCGGCGCGGTTGAAGGCCCCTACTCCGCCCGCTTTTGACCGAGCCGCTTCGGGGAGACATCCGGACGGCAGTCGTTCGGCCGGGGGGCTCGTGGTGGGTCGGGACCGACCCGGATGCACAGGGGGGACGGCCCGGTGGCCTTCGAGCACGTGCCCGTCATGGCACGGGAGGTCGTCGAGCTGCTGCTGCCGGTCCCGCCCGGGTTGGTCGTCGACGCGACGGTCGGGGGTGGCGGCCACGCCCGCGCGGTGCTCGAGGCCCGACCCGACGTGTGGTTGCTCGGCATCGATCGCGACCCGGCGGCCCGGGCGGCGTCGTCGGAGCGACTGGCCCCCTTCGGCAGCCGGGTCCGCATCGTCGCCGGGGGGTTCGAGGACCTCGGGGACATCGTGCGGCGGGAGCAGGCGGCGGGCTTCCCGTCGTCAGGCAACGGCACGGACGACGGCAACGACAACGAGGGGATGGTCGTGGGGATCCTGTTCGACCTGGGCGTGAGCAGTCCGCAGCTGGACGAGGGCGAGCGCGGCTTCTCCTATTGGGCGGACGCGCCGCTCGACATGCGCATGGACAGCGCGCAAGAGCTGACAGCGGCCGACGTCGTGAACGGCTACCCCGAGGCGGAGCTCGCCGAAGTCATCGCGCGCAACGGCGAAGAGCGTTTTGCGCGTCGCATCGCGCGCCGCATCGTCGCGCAACGCCCGGTGCAGACGACCGGCGAGCTCGTCGACGCGATCAAGGATGCGATTCCCGCGCCCGCGCGCCGGCGCGGTCCGCATCCCGCGCGCCGGACGTTCCAGGCCATCCGCATGGAGGTCAACCGCGAGCTGCCGAGCCTCGAGGCCGGCCTCGACGAGTCGGTCCACCTCGTCGGACCGAAGGGGCGCGTGCTCGTGCTCGCGTACCACTCGCTCGAGGATCGGATGGTGAAGGAACGCTTCGCGGAGGTCAGCGGCCGCGCGCCCGCGGGAACGACGCGCCCGCTGCCCGTCGCGCCCGGCCGTCCGCACTTCCAGCTCGTGACGCGACGACCGCTCCGGCCGAGTGAGGCCGAGGTCACGGCGAACCCGCGTGCCGCGAGCGCGCGCCTGCGCGCGATCGAGAAGCTCGAGCGGGCCGACGACGGCGACGGCACGCCGTGACGCCGCCCGCGTCGTCGGATGCCGCGTCCGCACGCGCGCGACCGCGTCCGCTTCCCCGCCCCGCCCCGCAGCAGCCCGCGGGCCGTCACCTCCGGGTCGTCGACCAGCGGACCGCGCGCCAGCAACGCCAGATGCGCATGGGCATCTGGGCCTTCGGCGTCCTCTCGGCGATCTCGGTCTTCGTGATCGTCGCGTTCCACGTCGGCGTCGCGCAGAGCCAGTTGCAGCTCGACCGGCTCAACCGCGAGGTAACGGTCCAGCAGCAGCGCTACGAGCGGTTGCGCCTCGACGTCGCGCAGCTCGCGTCGCCGCCGCGGATCGCGCAGCGGGCCCAGCAGCTGGGCATGCAGCCCGGCGGGCCGTCGACCTTCCTGACCGTCCCCAAGACCGGGGCGGCCCCGCCGCCCGAGAACCCGACCAGCTCGACGGAGGACTACCAGAAGGTGAAGAAGCACCTTGGCGCGCGCCCATGATCCCCGACCGCCCACGCCGCGACGCAGGAAGACCGCGGCGGCGAAGACTCGGCGCGGGAACGCATC
Source organism: Acidimicrobiia bacterium (assembly GCA_036558745.1). Classification (GTDB taxonomy): domain Bacteria; phylum Actinomycetota; class Acidimicrobiia; order IMCC26256; family JAMXLJ01; genus JAMXLJ01. The sequence continues at coordinate 31,236 of DATBEZ010000090.1, read as the reverse complement.
CCGCGTCGCGCCCGCTCCTGCCCGGACCTCCGGCCGATCTCGCCCCGGCTCGCCGTCGCGGCTGACCTCTCGCGCGACCTATCGCGCGACGGGCCGGCCGCCGGTACCGCTCGCGAGACCGAAGCCCAAGCCGCCGCGCCGGCGGCGTCCGACGCGCGCGGCGTCGCCGCGGGGACGGCTCATCGGGCTGCTGGTCGCGATGGCCGTGGTGTTCCTCGCCATCGGTGCGCGCCTCGTCGACCTGCAGGCGCTCGACGCGAACCACTACGCGCGTCTCGGGTTCGACCAGCGCGTGCACACGGTGCAGCTCGCCGCGCAGCGCGGGTCGATCTTCGACCGCAACGGCCAGGAGCTCGCCATCTCGGTGCCGCAGGAGACGGTCTGGGCCGACCCGCGTGTGATCAGCGACCCGGCCGGCTACGCGTCGACGCTCGCGCGCATCACCGGGGTGAACCGCGCCGCGCTGCAACGACGTCTCTCGCAGCCGAACCTCGCGTTCGTCTACGTCGCGCGCAAGGTCAGTCCCGACATCGCCAAGCGGGTCATGGACCTGAAGCTGCCGGGGGTGGGCACCACGCCGGAGTCGAAGCGCTTCTACCCGTCCGGATCCGTCGCGGCATCCGTGCTCGGCGAGACCGGCCTCGACAATCAGGGTCTGTTCGGTCTCGAAGCCGGCTACGACTCGATCCTTGCGGGCACACCGGGTAAGGCGATCATCGAGCAGGACCCGCGCGGGCGCGAGATCCCGAGCACCAAGCAGCGGGGGACGCCGGCGGTCTCGGGCCGCGACCTCGTGCTGACCGTCGACCAGACGCTGCAGTACGAGACCGAGCAGATCCTCCTCAAGGAGGCGACGCTCGCGAAGGCGAAGCACGCGACGGCGATCGTGGCCGACGTGCGCACGGGTGACGTGCTCGCCATGGCCACGGTCGACGGGCCGACGACGTCGAGCCCGGCGCAGGTCGCCGCGGGCGACGAGCGCAACCGTCCGCTCACCGACGTCTTCGAGCCCGGCTCGACGAACAAGATCATCCCCATCGCGGGCGCGCTCGAAGACGGCGCGGTGAAGCCGGACGAGACATTCGTGATCCCGGGCGAGATGAGCGTCGGGGGTAAGCCCTACAAGGACGACGAGGCCCACGGGACGGAGACGATGTCGCTCGCCGACATCATGGCCCACTCGTCGAACATCGGGACGATCAAGATCGCGCAGGCGCTCGGCAAGGTGCGCTTCGACCACTACCTGCACGCGTTCGGGCTCGGCCAGCAGACGTCGGTCCTGTTCCCGGGCCAGCAGTCGGGGATCGTGCTGCCGCTCGCGAACTACAACTCGACGAGCATGGGCAGCATGCCGATCGGTCAGGGCATCGCGGTCACGTCGATGCAGATGCTCGACGCGTACCTGACGATCGCGAACGGCGGCGTGTCGGTGAACCCGCGTCTCGTCGAGGCGACGCTCGACGCGAACGGTCAGCGTCACGACATCCCGATCGAGCGCGCTCACCGCGTGGTGTCCGCGGGCACGGCCGACACCGTCAAGCAGCTGCTGACGTCGGTGGTCACCGAGGGCACCGGCACCGGCGCCGCGATACCCGGCTACACGATCGCGGGCAAGACCGGTACCGCGCGCAAGCCGCCGTACAACCTCGGTCAGCACGTCGCGTCGTTCGTCGGCTTCGCGCCGGTCGACTCGCCGCGGCTCGCGGTGAGCGTGGTGATCGACGAGCCCCAGAACCTGTACTACGGCGGTCAGATCGCGGCGCCCGCGTTCGCCGGGATCATGTGGAACGCGCTGCGCATGGAGCGGGTCCCACCGGTCGGGGGCGTCGCGGACCCGCCGCCCGCGTTCCAGGGTCAACCCGACGTGCCCATTGCCCCGCTCGCGCCGCCCACGCCGCCGACGACCGTGACGTCGCTCGCCACGCCGCCGACCACGGGTCCGGCACCCCGTCCGGGTGCCGCGACCAGCCCCACGACGGCACGTGCGACCGCCGCCACCAGCGCCGATGCCCGCAGCGCCGCGACGTCCGCGAGCACCACGCCCACGACCGTGTCGACCGGAGCGCGTGCCGGGCCCGCCGGTACCCTGGCCCCCGCATCCCCGAGCGGATAGGTCGACGTTGCGCCTGCGCGAACTCCTCGCCGACGTCGACGTGCTCGAACGGGTCGGAGACCCCGATGTCGAGGTCACGTCGATCGTCCACGACAGCTCCCGCGCCGCGCGCGGGTCGTGCTTCTGTTGCATCCCGGGTTCCCGGGTCGACGGGCACGACTACGCGCCCGACGCATTGACGCGCGGTGCCGTCGCGCTGCTCGTCGAACGCGTGCTGCCGCTCGAGACCAGCCAAGCGCGTGTCGCGAGCGTGCGACGCGCGATCGGGCCCGTGGCCGCGCGCTGCTACGGCGAACCGTCGCGCGCGCTGCGGTGCCTCGGCGTGACCGGCACGAACGGGAAGACCACCACGACGTTCATGCTCGAGGCGATCGCGAACGCAGCGGGGGAGCGCACCGGTGTCGTGGGCACGATCGGTGCCCGCATCGCCGGGACACCGGTCGAGATCGAACGCACCACGCCGGAGGCGTCCGACCTCCAGGAGCTGCTCGGCCGGATGCGCGACGATGGGGTCGGCACGGTGGCGATGGAGGTGTCGTCGCACGCGCTGGCCCAGCACCGTGTGGACGGGACGTGGTTCCGCGCCGCGTGCTTCACGAACCTCTCCCAGGACCACCTCGACTTCCACGGCGACCTCGACGCGTACTTCGAGGCGAAGGCAGCGCTGTTCGACCCGGCGCGCACCGCGGCCGCGGCGCTCAACGTCGACGACCCGTACGGCGCCGAGCTCGCGCGCCGGTGCCGGTGTCTCGGCATCGCGCCGCTGACGTTCGCGATCGACGCCGACGCCGATGTGCGCGCGAGCGACGTCGACACGGACCGGTCGGCCACCACGTTCACGCTGCACGATCCCGACGGTGGCACCCATCGCGTGCACACGTCGCTGGCGGGGAGCTTCAACGTGATGAACGCGCTGGCCGCGGCCGCCACCGCGCTCGCGGCGGGATTCACCGTCGACGCGGTCGTCGACGGCCTCTCCGCGCCCCTCGAGATCCCCGGGCGCATGGAGCGGGTCGGGGGCGACGCGCCGTTCACCGTGCTCGTCGACTACGCGCACACGCCCGTCGCCCTCGAACACGCGCTCGCAGGCGCGCGCGAGATGCTCGTCGGTGGACGGGTGATCGTGGTGTTCGGCTGTGGTGGCGACCGAGACCGCGAGAAGCGTCCGCTCATGGGCGAGGCCGCGGCCGAGGGCGCCGACTACGTCGTCGTCACCTCCGACAACCCGCGCTCCGAGGACCCGGCTGCGATCGTGGAGGACATCCGTCCCGGTCTGCGCCACGGTGCGCCGTCGATGGTCGAGCTGGACCGGCGCAGCGCCATCCGCCTGGCCCTGCAGCGGGCCGAGCCCGGCGACGTCGTCGTGATCGCGGGCAAGGGCCACGAGCGCGGTCAGAGCGCCGGCGGCGCCGTGGTGCCCTTCGACGACCGCGAGGTCGCGCGCGAGGAGCTGGAGCACCTCGGATGGAGCTGACGGTTGGGGAGATCGCTGCCGCGACGCACGGCCGCGTGCTGGCCGGTGACCCGAGCTGGCCGGCGACGTCGTTCTCCTACGACTCCCGGATCCTGGAGCCGGGCGCGTGCTTCGTCGCCCTCCGGGGAAACCGCGACGGTCACGACTTCGTGCACGACGCGTTCGCACGCGGCGCAGTCGTCGCGGTCGTGGCGCGCGATCCCCGCGATCCGAACCGGCCGGGTGCGCGCGCGCTCGTGCAGGTGGACGACCCGCTCCGCGCGCTCGGCGACCTCGGACGCCTGGCACGCGACCGCATGGGCCACGCGACCGTGGTGGGGGTCACCGGCTCGGCGGGCAAGACGTCGACCAAGGACCTGGCCCAGGCCGCGCTGTCGCGCCGCTTCGAGGTGCTCGCCAGCCCGGCATCGTTCAACAACGAGTCGGGTCTTCCGCTCACCCTGCTGGCGGGCACCGAGCGGACCGAGGTCGTCGTCGCGGAGATGGGCGCGCGGTTCGCGGGGAACATCCGGGACCTGTGCGAGATCGCGCGACCCACGGTGGGCGTCATCACCCATGTGGGCATGGCGCATGCGGAGCACCTGGGCGGGCGCGACGGCATCGCACGCGTGAAGGCCGAGCTGCTCGATGCGCTGCCCGACGACGGCGTCGCGATCGTCAACGCCGACGACGACGTCACGCCGAGCCTCGTCGCCGGTCGGGGCTTCCGGGTCGTGCCCGTCGGCACGACCGCCGATCCCGCCGTCGGCGTCCGTGTCGGTGACGTCGCGCTCGATCACGAGCTGCGACCGGAGTTCACCCTCGACTCGCCGTGGGGGTCGACGCGTGTGGGCCTCGACGTCCGCGGCGAGCACCAGGCGCTGAACGCGGGGATGGCGGCGGCGGTCGCGTTGGTGCTCGGGACGCCGATCGACGACGTCGCGCTCGGGCTCGCGTCGGCCCGTGGCGCGAGCTGGCGCATGGAGCTCGGCCACTCGCCCGCCGGCGTCACCGTCCTCAACGACGCGTACAACGCGAGCCCGACCGCCGTCGCGGCCGCGCTCCGATCGTTCGCGCATCTCCCGACGGGCGGGCGCCGCGTCGTCGTGCTCGGCGAGATGCTCGAGCTCGGCGAGCACGGGCCCGGGGAGCACGAACGCCTGGGAGAGCTGGCGGGCGAGCTGCGTCTCGACGGCGTGGTCGCGGTCGGTACGGCCGCGGCACCGATCGCGACCGGTGCGCGCGAGGCCGGCGTCGCCGCGGTCGTCGAGGTCGCGACGTCCGCCGACGCGCTGTCGGCCGTCGTCGGGCTCGTCGGACCGGGAGATGCCGTCCTGGTGAAGGCGAGCCGTGCGGTCGGACTCGAGGTGGTCGCCGACGCGCTCGTCGCCGGCGCCGCCGACGGACATCCACGGGCGGCGTCGCAGTGATCAGCCTGCTCGTCGCCGCCGCGACCGGTCTCGTCGTCAGCATCCTGGCCACGCCGTTCCTCATCCGGCTGCTCCGCGCGCGCGGGATCGGCCAGGCCATCCGCGACGACGGGCCGATCGAGCACCCGCACATGGCCAAGGCGGGCACGCCGACGATGGGCGGCGTCGCGATCGTCGGCGCCGCGACGGCGGGCTATCTCGTCGCGCACCTCCGCACCCGCGAGTTCAAGCACGCGAACAGCGGTCTCGTGCTGATGGCGCTCATCCTCGGCATGGCGCTCGTCGGCTTCATCGACGACTACCTCGGCGTGAAGGCGCACCGGAACCTCGGGTTGCGCAAGCGCGGGAAGATCGCAGGCCAGCTCGTCGTCGGCACCGGCTTCGTGATCCTCGCCCTGAACTGGGTCCACGTGTCGACCCATCTCTCGTTCACGCGGCGCATGGCCCTCGACCTGGGCCCGTGGGGCTGGGCGGTTATGGCCATCTTCGTGATCATGGCCACCTCGAACGGGGTGAACCTGACCGACGGCATGGACGGCCTCGCCGCCGGCGCGTCGGCGCTCGTGTTCGCGGCGTTCGTCGTCATCGCGTTCGTGCAGTTCCGCCATCCGCACGTGTACCACTCGCTCGCCGCCGCGTCGCTCGACGAGTGCGTCATCGCGGGCGCGTTCATGGGCGCGTGCGTCGGGTTCCTGTGGTGGAACGGCGCGCCGGCCCAGATCTTCATGGGCGATACGGGCGCGCTCGCGATCGGCGGCGCGGTCGCCGGTCTCGCGCTCCTCACCCACACCGTCCTGCTGCTGCCCATCCTCGGCGGTCTCTACGCGATCGAGACGATGAGTGTCATCGCGCAGGTCATCTCGTTCCGCGGCTTCGGCCGACGGGTGCTGCGCATGTCGCCCATCCATCATCACTTCGAGGTCGGCGGCTGGCCCGAGTTCACCGTCGTCGTGCGGTTCTGGCTGTTCGCGGGCATGTGCGTCGCGCTCGGGCTCGGCCTCTTCTACGCCGACTTCCTCCGTATCCCCGGGGTCATCGAGTGACGCCCCACCTGCCTCCCGGCGCGTACGTGCTCGTCCTCGGGCTCGCGACGACAGGACGTGCCGTCGTGCGCCGACTCCGCGGCGAGGGCGAGACCGTCGTCGTGGTGGAGGAGCATCCGGCCGGTGCCGGGTTCGACGACGCGCGCGCGGAAGCGACGAGGCTGGGGGCGCGCGTCGTCGAGACGCCCGGCGTCGCGCACCTCGCCGAGCTTGCCGGTGGCGCGACGCTCGTGGTGCCGAGCCCGGGTGTGCGCGACGGCCATCCCGCGATCCAGGCCGCGCTCGACGCGGGTGTGCCCGTCCGGAGCGAGATCGACGTCGCCGCGTCACGTGCCCGGGCGCCGATCGTCGGGATCACCGGGACGAACGGGAAGACGACGGTCACGAACCTGGCGGCCGAGATGTTGCTCGCGTCCGACGTCCGGGCCGCGCCCGTCGGCAACATCGGTCGTCCGCTCATCGATGCGGTCGACGACGACGTCGACGTGCTCGTGGTCGAGCTGTCGTCCTTCCAGCTCCGTTTCGCACCGACGTTCGCGCCGCGGGTCGCGGTCCTGCTGAACCTGGCCGACGACCACCTCGACTGGCATGGGACACGCGCGGCGTACGAGGACGCGAAGGCGAACGTGTTCCGGCACCTTCCCGACGATGGGCTGCTCGTGTTCAACGCCGACGATCCCGCGGTCGTGCGACTCACGACCGGCGCGCCCGGCCGGCGGGTCGCGTTCACGCTCGGCGACGACCGGTCGGCGTACCACCCCGCGCGCGACGTCCTCGTGGCCGCCGACGGACGCGCGCTTGTCCCCGTCGCCGAGCTCCCGGGGCGCGCGCCGCACGACGTCGCGAACGCGCTCGCGGCCTCTGCCGCCGCGCTCGATGTCGGCGCGACGGCCGACGGTGTCGCCGCGGCGTTGCGCCGATCCGCGAGGCTCCCCCATCGAGTGCAGCCCGTCGGCCAGCATGGTGGGGTGCGCTTCTACGACGACTCGAAGGCGACCAACCCGCACGCGACGATGACGGCCGTCGCGGGTTTCGACTCCGTCGTGCTCATCGCCGGCGGCAGGAACAAGGGTCTCGACCTCTCCCAGCTGCGCGTGTTGGCACCGCGCCTGCGCGGCGTCGTCGCGATCGGTGAGGCAGCAGGAGACGTGGAAGCCGCGTTCAAGGCAGCGACACCGGTCGTGCGCGCGACGTCGATGCACGACGCCGTGCGCGAGGCCTACACGCTCGCGCGTGACGGCGACGCGGTCCTCCTGTCGCCCGCGTGCGCGTCGTTCGACTGGTACTCGAGCTACGCCGAGCGTGGCGACGACTTCGTGCGCGAGGTCGCGGCCCTCGGCGCCCGGACCGACGGAGGACGCGCGTGAGCGAGCGGAGCACGGTTGCGACGTGGTCCGGCGACAGCACAATGCGGAGCGAGTGCGCAATGGAGATCGCCAGCGAGCGGAGCACGGTTGCGACGTGGTCCGGCGACAGCACAATGCGGAGCGAGTGCGCAATGGAGATCGCGTGAGCACCACGGTCGACGGGCTCCGCCGGCCCCGCCTTCCTCGGGTGCAGGTCCCCGGCCAGGCTCGGCTCGCGGCCCTCTACCGGGCGTGGGTGACGGCCGGCGCCGAACGACCGGGCGGGTACGTGCTGCTGGTGGCGACGGTGGCCGTGCTCAACATCGTCGGCACGGTGATGATCCTCTCCGCGTCGTCGGTGCAATCGCTCGCGAACTACGGGTCGGCGTGGTACTTCTTCGAGCGCCAATTGATGTGGACGGGCTTCGGGGTGGTCGCGTTCGCGCTCACGTCGCGCATCGACTACCACCGTTGGCAGCGGTGGATGATGCCGCTGCTCGTGATCGCGGGCGTCCTGCTGACCATCGTGCTCGTGCCCGGTGTCGGTCTCGTCGCGTACGGCTCGCGCCGATGGCTCGGGTTCGGCAGCTGGCGGATCCAGCCGTCAGAGATCGCGAAGCTCGCGCTCCTCGTGTACGCGGCCGACGTGCTGACGCGGCGCGAGCACGAGCTCGCCGACTGGCGCCGCGCGCTGCGCCCGGTGCTGATCGTGTTCGCGTTCCTGGCCCTGCTCGTCATGCGCGAGCCCGATCTCGACTCGACCATCGTCCTCGCGCTCATCGTCGCCGGCGTGCTGCTCGTCGGCGGTGTGCGGGCGCGGCATCTCGGCGTCGTCTTCGGCACCGGCGTCATGGCGACGTTCGTCCTCGCGCTGGCGGCTCCCTATCGCCGGGCCCGGATGTTCACGTTCCTGCACCCTTGGAAGGACGCGTCGAGCACCGGCTACCAGATCTCCCAGTCGCTCATCGCGCTCGGAAGCGGTGGCTGGACCGGCGTGGGCCTGGGTGCCGGCCGGTCGAAGTGGTTGTTCCTCCCGAACGCGCACAACGACTTCATCTTCGCGGTGGTGGGGGAGGAGCTCGGGCTCATCGGTGCCGCGCTCGTCATCGCGCTGTTCCTCGCGTTCGCGGTGCTCGGGGCGCGGGCCGCGCTGCGCGCGCCGGACCGGTTCGGGATGCTGCTCGCGTCCGGCGTGACCGTGTGGGTGGTCGGGCAGGCGATCATCAACATCGGCGCGGTGGTCGGCGTGTTGCCGGTGTCGGGCATCCCGCTGCCGTTCGTCTCCTTCGGCGGCTCGGCCCTGCTCTTCACCATGGCCGCGACCGGCATCCTCGGCAACGTCGCGCGCCGGGCACGGTGAACTCACAGCCCCGGCTGTTCGCGCTGGTGAGCGGGGGCGGCACCGGCGGCCACGTGTACCCGCCGATCGCGCTGTGCCAGGAGCTCGTGCGCCGTGGGCATCCGGTCTCGTCGTTGCGTCTCGTCGGTGTCCGCGGCCGCCTCGAGGAGCGGGCGTGGCCGGCGGCGGGCTTCGAGGTCGACCTGCTCCCCGGGCGCGGGCTGCGCCGACGCCTCACGCTCGAGAACGTCGGTGTGGTCTGGGACACGTTGCGGGCGACGCTCGCGGCGCTGCGCCTCGTGCGCCGGTTCCGGCCGCGCGTGGTCGTCGGCTTCGGAGGCTACGGGTCGTTGCCCTGCGTCGTCGCGGGCGTCGTGACGCGGACGCCGACGGTCGTGCACGAGCAGGACGCCGCGCCGGGCCTCGCCAACCGGATCGCGGTCCGGCTCGGCGCGCGGGCCGCAGTGTCGTTGCCCGACACACCGCTGCGCGGCGCGGTGCGCACCGGGAACCCGGTGCGGACCGAGATGGTGGAGCTGGAGCGGGCGCCAGCCGTCCCGCCGATGCTCGCGGTCGTCGGCGGCAGCCTCGGCGCGCGCACACTCAACGACGCGGCGCTCGGGCTCTACGACCGCTGGCGGGCGCGTAGCGACGTGTCCGTGTTCCACGTGTGTGGCCCGCGCAACTACGACGAGTGCGCGCGCCGGCTCGAGACCCTGCGACGGGACGGCGACGGTTTGAGCTACGACCTGGTCTCCTACGAGGAGCACCTCGACCGGATCTACGCTCACGCGTCGCTCGCGCTGTGCCGCGCCGGCGCCGGTACGGTCGCAGAGCTCACCGCCGCCGGTGTCCCGTCCGTGCTCGTGCCGCTGCCCGGCGCGCCGAGCGACCATCAGACACACAACGCGCGCACGCTGGCCGATGCCGGTGCGGCGGTCCTCCTGCCCGACGCCGAGTGCGACGCGCGGCGGGTCGACGAGATCGCCGGCGGGCTGCTCGCCGATCGCGCGTCGCTCGCGCTCATGGGGGAACAGGCGAGCGCGCTGGCCCGGCCGCACGCGGCGGCCGCGCTGGCCGACCTGGTCGAGGAGGCGGCTCGTGTCCGAGCTTGACCTCGCGCAGCGGCGACGCATCCACGTCGTGGGCGTGGGGGGATCGGGGATGAGCGCGCTCGCGCTCCTCCTGCAGGAGATGGGCCACGCCGTGTCGGGTTCCGACCTGCGTGAGTCCCGCGCCCTCGAGCGGCTCCGGCTCGCGGGCGTCGCCATCGCGGTCGGTCACGACCCGGCGAACATCCCGCCCGATGCCGACGCGGTCGTGATCTCGACAGCCGTTCCGCGCAGCAACATCGAGGTCGTCGCGGCAGAGGAACACGGCGTCCCGGTGCTGCGGCGTGCCGACGCGCTGCGCGCGATCGTCGCGACCCGGCGCACGATCGCGGTGGCGGGCAGCCACGGCAAGACCACGACCTCGTCGATGCTCGCGCTCATCATGCGCGCGGCCGACCTGCAACCGTCATTCCTCATCGGCGGCGAGCTGCACGAGGTCGCGACCAACGCGGCGCGCGGTGCCGGCGAGTGGTTCGTGGTCGAAGCCGACGAGAGCGACGGCACCTTTCTCGAGATCGAGCCCGAGGTCGCGATCGTGACCAACGTCGAGGTCGACCACCTCGAGCACTACGGCACCTTCGACGCGCTCGTCGCCGCGTTCGGCCGATTCCTCGACCGACTGCCGGGTGTCGCGGTCGTGTGCGTCGACGACCCCGTGGTCCGTGGCCTCGCGGCCGAGCGCACGCGCGCCGTCACCTACGGCGAGGCCGGCGACGCGACGTATCGCCTCGCGGGGTGGGAGAGCGAGGGGCGGGTCGGCAGCCGGTTCGAGGTGTGGCGCGGCGACGAGCGTCTCGGTGTCGTGGAGCTCGCGGTGCCGGGCCGGCACAACGCGGTGAACGCGTTGGGTGCCGCGGCGCTCGCCTCGGAGCTCGGCGTGCCCTTCACCGCGATCGCCGACGCACTGCGCAACTACGGCGGCGTTGCCCGCCGCTTCCAGTTCAAGGGCGAGATCGACGGGGTCACGCTCGTCGACGACTATGCGCACCTCCCGGCGGAGCTCGCGGCGACGATCCGCACGGCGCGGGAGTGCGGCTGGCGGCGGGTCGTCGCGGTGTTCCAGCCGTACCGCTACACGCGCACCGCGCTGATGTGGCGTGACTTCGCGGACGCGTTCGTCGACGCCGACCTGCTCGTGCTCACCGACGTGTGCGCGCCCGCAGCCGAGGTCCCCCAACCGGGCGTCTCCGGCCGGCTGGTGCTGCGCGCCGTCCTCGACGCGCACCCGTCGCTGCCCGTCGCCTACTTCCCCCGCCGTGGCGAGCTCGCGGCACGCGTGCTCGGGGTGGCCCGGCCCGGCGACGTGGTGGTCACGATGGGTGTCGGTGACGTCGGCACCGTCACCGACGAGATGCTCGCGATCGCAGCCGAGCGCGAGCACGCCGAGACGAGCGGCGCGGGCGGCGTGCGGTCGTGATGTGTGCGTCGCGCGCGCTCGACGCGGTCGCCGCGGCCCTCCGCGCCGTCCCCGGCGTCGCGGTCTCCACCGACGTGTCGATCTCGGACCTGACGACGTACCGGCTCGGCGGTCCCGCAGCGGTGCTCGCCCGCGTCCGGACCGAGGCCGGGCTGCTGGAGACCGGTGCCGTGACCCGCGCCCACGGGGTGCCGGTGCTCGTCGTGGGTCGCGGGTCCAACCTCCTCGTCGCCGACCGTGGGTTCGCGGGTGTCGTCGTCGTGCTCGAAGGGGAGCTCGGTGACCTCGCGTTCGCCCGTGACGAGGTGCGGGCCGGGGGCGCGGTCGCCCTGCCCCGGCTCGCGCGCCAGACGGCGGCGGCCGGGCTCACGGGGCTCGAGTTCTACGTCGGCATCCCGGGCACGGTGGGCGGCGCGGTGCGGATGAACGCCGGTGGCCACGGCCGGGAGACGCGCGAGGTGCTCCTCGGCGCGACATGTGTCGGCCTGCTCACGGGCGACGGCCCCGAGTGGCACGAGGTAGGCGCGCTGCAGCTCGGCTACCGCCGTTCCGCGCTCGGCCCCGGCGACGTCGTCGTCACTGCCACGTTCGCGGTCGCGCCCGACGACCCGGACGCGTGCCGGGCCCGCATCGACGAGATCGTGCAATGGCGGCGCGAGCACCAGCCCGGTGGCGCGAACGCGGGCTCGGTGTTCCGGAACCCACCCGGCGACAGCGCCGGGCGGCTCATCGAGTCGTGCGGGCTCAAGGGGTTCCGCGTGGGTGGCGCGGTGGTGTCGCCCAAGCACGCGAACTTCTTCCAGGCCGAGGCCGGCGCGACCGCGGACGACGTGCACGCCCTCGTCGGCGAGGTGCGTCGCCGGGTCGAGACGGCGACCGGCGTACGCCTGCACCCCGAGCTCCTGATGGTCGGCTTCGACGAGGACGACGAGCCCGCGTGTGAAGGAGGGTCCACGTGAACGCGACGAGCGTTCCCGAGGGAAGCAGCATCGACCCGCGCATCCGTGCGCGACGCGTGGAGGTCATCCGCACGCAGGGCCGGCGACGGCTCCGCATCCTGCTCGCGGTGGTGTGCACGATGTGCGTCGCCGGCTTCGCCTGGTTGGTCGTCGAATCACCGCTGCTCGACGTGGACCGGGTCGAGGTGGTCGGCGCGAAGCACGTCAGCGTCGCGGGCGTTCTCGCGGCGGCGCACGTCGAGCACGGCTCGGCGTTGCTCACGTTGGATCGCGGCTCGGTCGCGGGCCGGGTCGACCGGATGCCGTGGGTCGCGCGCGCCGACGTCTCCAAGCACCTCCCGGGAACCGTACGCATCCAGATCGTCGAGCGCGTGCCGGTCGCCTGGACCAACGTGGGCGCGGCCGCGCCGGGACGTCCGCCGGTCGCGCTCGTCGACGCCACCGGGCGCGTGCTGGCCGACGTCGCCGCGCCACCCGCCGGTTTGCCGGAGCTCGCCGGCCTCGGTGCGGTGCCGGCGCCCGGTCACCGCATCGGTCACGGGCTGCTCGCCATCGAGCAAGGGTTGCCGGCGGAGCTGCGCGCGATGGTCGCCGGTCTCGTCGCCACGCCGTCGGGGTTCACGCTGTTGCTCGCCCCGGGGACGCCCGCGGGGGAGCTGCGCATCGGCTCCGGGGCGCAGCTCACCGCGAAGACCGATGCTGCGCTCGCGGTGCTGCGCTCGCTCGGCACGAACCACGTCCCGTACGTCGACGTGAGCGTCCCCACCGCACCCGTCACCGGCTAAGCGCGCGCGTTCCGCACGTTGTCGTCGGCTCCCTCCGCTCTGCTCGGAGGGCTGCGCCCGGGCGGAGCGACGCTTCGTCCGCACGTTGTCGTCGGCTCCCTCCGCGCTGCTCGGAGGGCTGCGCCCGGGCGGAGCGCCGCTTCGTCCGCACGTTGACCGCGCGCGCGTCATGGATTAAGGTCTCGACCCGAACCGCAGGTTTACATAACGATAAACCTCTAGGTGAGGTTGAGGGTAGCCTGCAGCGCGGAACGCCGCGACCAGGGAGTTCGGCATCGGCGAGCACACCACGACCGTGCTCGCCGATCGCCGCGACAAGGTTCGGCGGGCCCTGGGTGGAGCCTGCGAACCGACACTCGACACACAAGGAAGGTCCCCAATGCTCGGTGCACCGCAGAACTATCTGGCCGTCATCAAGGTCGTCGGCATCGGTGGTGGTGGCTGCAACGCGGTGAACCGGATGATCGACGCCGGGCTGAAGGGCGTGGAGTTCGTCGCCATCAACACGGATGCGCAGGCGCTCCTCATGAGCGATGCCGACGTGAAGCTCGACGTCGGCCGTCAGCTCACGCGGGGCCTCGGCGCGGGGTCCGATCCCGACGTCGGCCGGCAGGCGTGCGAGGAGCACCGCGAGGAGATCGAGGAGGTGCTGAAGGGCGCCGACATGGTCTTCATCACCGCGGGCAAGGGCGGCGGCACCGGCACCGGCGGCGCACCCGTCGTCGCGGAGATTGCCAAGCAGCTCGGCGCGCTGACGATCGGTGTGGTGACGCGGCCGTTCGCGTTCGAGGGTCGTCGCCGTTCGGTGCAGGCGGAGAGCGGCATCCAGCGCCTGAAGGAGAAGGTCGACACCCTCATCATCATCCCGAACGACCGTCTGCTGCAGGTCTCGGATCAGAAGACGACGATGCTCAACGCGTTCAAGATGGCCGACGAGGTCCTCCTGCAGGGCGTGCAGGGCATCACCGACCTCATCACGACGCCGGGTCTGATCAACACCGACTTCGCCGACGTGAAGATGATCATGACGAACGCGGGCTCCGCGCTCATGGGCATCGGCTACGCGTCGGGCGAGGGACGCGCCGTCACCGCGGCCCGCGCCGCGATCTCGAGCCCGCTGCTCGAGGCGAGCATCGAGGGCGCGCGCGGCATCCTGCTCAACGTGTCGGGGCCGTCCGACTTCGGGCTGTTCGAGGTCAACGAGGCGGCGGAGATCATCTCCCAGGCCGCGCACCCCGACGCCAACATCATCTTCGGCGCGGTCATCGACGACGCGCTCGGCGACGAGGTGCGCATCACCGTCATCGCCGCGGGCTTCGACCGCTACGAGGGCGAGCGCCGCGCGACCGACACGTCGACGCCGCTCGGTCTGGCCGACGAGGAGGCCGCGCTCGCCAGCAGCGACGAGATCGACCTCTCCGACGACGACTTCGACGTCCCCGAGTTCCTCCGGTAGGTGGTCCGGCTCCAGTGGACGACGCTCGCGAGCGAATGCGCGCGCGTCTGGTTCACCCTCCGCGCCGGCGGTGTGTCGGCGCCGCCGTACGACACGCTGAACCTCGCGGACCACGTCGGTGACGATCCCGACGCGGTCGCGGAGAACCGCCGCCGCGTCGCCAAGGTGCTCGCCGAGAAGGGCGACGTCCCGGAGGACCCCGACGAGTGGGTGTGGCTGCGGCAGGTCCACGGCGCGCGCGTGGTCGAGGCGACCGACGCGTCGGTATCGGGCGCCGAGGCCGACGCGGTGTTCACGACCGTGCCCGACCTTCCCCTCGTGGTTCTCGCCGCCGACTGCGTGCCGATCGCGCTCGCGACGACGGACGCGGTCGCCGCGGTGCACGCGGGCTGGAAGGGGCTCGAGGCGGGCGTGATCGGGAACGCGGTCCGCGCCCTCGACCCCGACGGCTCGCGCGTCGTCGAGGCCGTCATCGGTCCGTCCGCGCGCGCCTGCCACTACGAGTTCGGCGAAGCCGACCTCGAACGGCTGACCGCGCGGTTCGGCCCGCACGTCGCGCAGCGCACCCTCGACGGTCGCCCGGCGCTCGATCTGCTCGCCGCGACGCAGATCGCGTTGTACGAGGCGGGCGTCCTGACCATGCACAAGCAGCGCCGCGAGTGCACGGTGCACGACGCCGATCGCTGGTTCTCGCACCGGCGCGACGGCGTGACCGGTCGGCAGGCCATGATCGTCACCCGGTGGAAGCGAACCCCGCCGACGCCGTGACCGACACCACGACCCGCCTCGCGGAAGTTCGTGCGCGCATCGCGGATGCGGCGCGACGCGCCGGGCGTGACCCTGCCGACGTCACGCTCGTCGGCGCGTCGAAGACGGTGCCGGCCGAACGGCTCGTCGACGCGATCGACGCGGGCCTCGAGGACCTGGGTGAGAACCGGGCCCAGGAGCTGCTCGCGAAGGACACCGCGCTCGCGGCGCAGGGCTATCGGCCCCGCTGGCACTTCCTCGGACGCCTCCAACGCAACAAGGTCGCCGCGCTCGCTCCGCACGTCGCGTTGTGGCACTCGCTCGACCGGCCGCAGCTGGCCGAGGCGATCGCACGGCGCGCGCCCGGGGCGCGCGTGCTCGTCGAGGTGAACGTGGGCGACGAGCCGCAGAAGGGCGGGTGCGCGCTCGGCGAGGTCGCCTCGCTCGTCGACGGCGCCCGCGAGCTCGGTCTCGAGGTCGAGGGGTTGATGACGGTTCCGCCCCGGAACGAGGATCCACGCGCCGCCTTCGCGGCCGTGCGTGAGCTCGCGGGGCGGCTCGGTCTGGCCCAGCTGTCGATGGGCATGACCGCAGACTTCGACATGGCGATCGAGGAAGGCGCGACGATCGTGCGGGTGGGCCGGGCGCTGTTCGGGGCCCGTCCCGCACCGTGATCGCCTCGGTACCGTCCGCCCTCGCGGGAGGTCCGGGGGATAGGCTCACCGCCCAGGAGGACGTGCGCATGGCTTCGTTGTGGCGCCGCACCCTGGTCTATCTGGGGCTGCAGGACGACGACGAGTACCCCGAGTACGACGACTACTACGACGAGGCTGCCCCCGAGCCCGCCGTCAGCCGCGTCCAGACCCAGACCCAGCCGCGCGTCGCCGATCCCGGCATCGCGGTCAGCTCCGGCGCGACCGTGCGTCCGCTGCCGCGCGCGGACGAGCCCGCCGTCGTCCCGTCGCCGAAGCCGCCGGTGATACGGCCGATGCCGGCGAACCACGCGGCCCGGGTGCACGTCGTCGAGCCGCACGGCTTCAACGACGCGCAGGAGGTGGGCGACCGGCTCAAGGCCAACCAACCCGTGATCGTCAACCTGCAGGGCCTGGGCAAGGACCTGCAGCGCCGTCTCATCGACTTCTCCAGCGGTCTCGCGTACGCGGTCGGCGGGACGATGTCGCGGGTGGCCGATCAGGTCTTCCTGTTGACGCCCGCCGACGTCGAGGTCTCCCAGGAGGAGAAGGAGCGTCTGCAGGCCAAGGGTCTCTACCGGACCTGACCCCACGCCGTGGCCATCCTCTGCGCGCTCCTCTGGCTCTACCTCATCGTGCTCGTCCTGCGGGCCGTGTTCTCGTGGTTCCCGGTCCGCTCGGGCACCGCGCTCGCGTCGATCAACTCGGTGCTGTTCCAGCTCACCGAGCCGCTCCTCGCCCCGCTGCGCCGCGTGATCCCGCCCGCCGGGATGTTCGACCTCTCGTTCATCGTGCTGTTCTTCATCGTGATCATCCTCCAGACCATCCTCTGCGGGCGCGGCGGCATCTTCTAGGGATCGCTCCGGTATCGCGCTCTGCGTGGCCGCGTGTGAGCAGCCCGAACGTGGACGTTGGAAGGACGCGGAAATGCTTGCCCGCGTCCGCCACGGCGCGTCACGTCGTCGCTACCATGTCCGCCATGGACGTGACGCCGCGCGAGCTCCGAGACATGGACATCCGCGAGGGATTCCGGGGCTACAACCGGGACGACGTCGACGAGCTCCTCGAGCGCGCCGCCGCGACGATCGAGCAGCTCGAGGAGCAGCTCCGTCGTCACCAGGACCGTCTCGGCGCGCTCGAGAGCGACGCCGGTCGTGGCCGCGAGAACGAGGAGATGCTCCAGCGCACCCTCCTGCTCGCGCAGAAGACCGCCGACGAGGCGATCGCGGAGGCCCAGACGCGCGCGAAGCAGATGGTCGAGGAGGCCGAGACCCGCGCGTACGCGCTCGTGAGCGAGGCCGAGGCGACCGCGCGCCGCATGGCGATGGCCGAGCAGCGCCGGCTCGAGGCCGAGGTCCTCGGTCTCGGCGCGCGGCGTGAGGCGCTCGTCGCCGACATCGACAACCTCGAGCGCTTCGAGGCCGACTACCGCGTGCGGCTGCGCCGCGCGATCGAGGCCGACCTCGAGTCGCTCGACGCGCGACCGACGGTGAGCGCGGGCTCGCGTCCCGCGGTGCACGAGATCGAGCTGCCGAGCGGCGAGCAGCAGCGGGGTGGCGAGGGCACGCTCACACCGCAGCCCGCGGCTGCGACCGCGAACGCGCCGGCGAACTCGTCCGGCGCGCCCGCGCCGCCGCCTGCACCGCCCGCGCCGCCGATCCCGCCCGCGCCGTCGATGCCGACGGACCACGACACGATCACCATCGACGCGGTGCCACCCTTCCCGGAGACCGCGCCGTCGAACGCGGGCAGCCCGCCCGCGGTGCCGTCGTTCGCGGACGAGCCGCGTGACGACGCACGCGCGCGCGACAAGCTCATCCGCGACGAGGAGCCGGCCGAGGCCCAGGTGCTCGACGACGACGCGTTCTTCGCGAGCCTGCGCGAGGCGGTGCGCGACGACCGCCCGCTCGGCCCGGCGGGCGACCACGACTACGACGACGAGGACGACGACTCCGGCCGCTTCGGCAACGTCTTCAAGCGCCGCCGGTAGGGAGCGGGGTCGCCCTTCAGGCGACCTTCTCGAGCTCGATCCTGACCAGGCTGCCGTCGAGGGCGGCGGCACGGGGCTCGTCGGCGCCGACCTCCCCCGGCTCGACGGTGATCGAGCGGGCCAGGACCTCGGTCGCGATCGTGTCGCGCGCGGCGTCGGTGGCCGCGTAGCGGGCTTCGGGGACGGTCAGCACGAGGGTCACCCGGTCGGCGATCTCGAGCCCGCGCTGCTTGCGCGCCTCGTTGACGGCCCGAATGACCTCACGGACCCATCCCTCGTCGCGCAGCTCGTCGTCGAGGGCGGTGTCGAGCGCGACCGCGTAGCGGTCCTCCTGCGCGAGCACGAGCTCTTCGTGCGACTCGGCCCGCACCTCGAGCTCCTCGGGACCGAGCTCGACGACGCGACCTTCGCCGAGGTCGAGGCGGTACACGCCTTCCGCGTCGAGCGCGGCGCGCACCGACGCGCCGTCGACCCGTTCGAGCGCGCCTTTCACGCGCGGCATGTCCTTGCCGACCTTCGGGCCGAGCTTCCGGAACACCGGTGTCACCTTGTAGTCGAGCAGGCCCTCGAGGTCGTCGACCGGATCGAGCTCGCGCACGTTCAGCTCGTCGGCGACCTCGGTGACGACCTCGCCGCCGAGACGCGCGTGATCGGGCAGCAACACGAGCGCGCGGCGCAGCGGCTGGCGCACCTTGAGCCGCGCGTCGTTGCGGGCCGCGAGCCCGAGTGACGCGACGCGTCGCGCGAGGGCCATCTCCTCCTCGAGCGCGTCGTCGAGCGCGCCCTCGTCGACGGCAGGCCAGTCCTGCAGGTGCACGGACTCGCGCGTCCGGGACAGGTTCTGGAACATCGCGTCGGCCACGAACGGCGTGAACGGCGCGAGCAGCACCGCGACCGTCGTGAGCGCTTCGTGCAGCGTCGCGTGCGCAGCCGGATCGTTCGCCTTCCAGAAACGCGCACGCGAGCGGCGCACGTACCAGTTCGACAGGTCGTCGACGAACGTCTCGAGCGCCTGCGCCCCGCGCAGCGCGTCGAACCCCTCGAGGGCGGCCGTGACCTCGCGGACCGTCCGGTGGAGGCGTGAGCGGATCCAGCGGTCGAGCACGTGGGTCCGGGGCGGCAGCGGGCCCTCGGGGCGCGTCCAGCCGTCGAGGTTCGCGTACGTCACGAAGAACGCGTACGTGTTCCACAGCGTCAGCAGGAACCGCCGGGTCGACTCGTCGATCCCGTCCTCGGACACGCGACGGCTCACCCAGGGGGACCCCGCGGAGAAGAAGTACCAGCGCAACGCGTCGGCGCCGCGCGACTCGAGGATCGTCCACGGGTCGATGACGTTGCCCTTCGACTTCGACATCTTCTGGCCGTCCTTGTCGACGACCAGCGCGAGGCACACGACGTTGCGGTACGGCGTGCGCTTGAAGACGAGGGTGTTGACCGCGAGCAACGAGTAGAACCAACCGCGCGTCTGGTCGATCGCCTCGCAGATGAAGTCGGCCGGGAACCGCTTCGCGAACTCCTGCTCGTGCTCGAAGGGGAAGTGGAACTGGGCCGAGGGCATGGAGCCGGAGTCGAACCACGCATCGAGGACCGGCTCGACGCGCGTCGCCCGTTCGCCGCACCCGGGACAGTCGAACGTGATGTCGTCGACGTAGGGCCGGTGCAGGTCGAGGTCCGCGAGGTCCTTGCCTGCGAGCTCGGAGAGCCGCGCGACGGAGCCGACGCAGGTGTCGTGACCGTTGCCGCACCGCCAGACCGGGATCGGCGTGCCCCAGAACCGGTCGCGCGACAGCGCCCAGTCGACGTTGTTCTCGAGCCAGTCGCCGAAGCGCCCGTGCTTGATGTGCTCGGGATGCCAGCCGATCGTCTCGTTCTGCGCGAGCAGCTCGTCCTTGCGCGACGACGTGCGCGCGAACCACGTCGGCTTCGCCCAGTAGATGAGGGGTGTGCCGCAGCGCCAACAGTGCGGATAGGAGTGGGTGTAGTCGACGACGCGCTCGAGGCGGCCCGCGGCGGCGAGCGTCTCGATGATGGAGGGGTCGGCGTCCTTCACGAATTGGCCGGTCCACGGCGGAACGCTCGCGTCGAAGCGCGCGGCCGCGTCGACCGGGTTCAGCACCGGCAGGCCTTCGCGCTCGCCGACCTCCCGGTCGACCTCGCCGAACGCGGGCGCGAGGTGCACGATCCCCGAGCCGTCATCGATGGTGACGAAGTCCGCGACGACGACGCGGCACGCGTCGTCGACGACGGGGAGGAAGTCGAAGGGCCGCTCGTAGTGGAGGCCGATGAGCTCGCCCACGGGCACGGGTCCCACGACCTCGTAATCGTCGTCGAGCACGTCCGCCACCCGCGCCGCAGCGAGCACGAGATCGCGCGCGCCGGACGACGCGTCGCGGGCCCGCACGCGCACGTACTCGATGTCCGGACCGATCGCGGCGCCCACGTTCGAGATCAACGTCCATGGCGTCGTCGTCCAGACCAGGAGGTCGAAGTCGCGACCGACGGCGGGGAAGCGGACGTACACGGAGGGCTCGCTGACGTCGCGGTACGCGCCGGGCTGGCCCAGCTCGTGGCTCGAGAGCGCGGTGCCGCACCGGCCGCAGTAGGGGACGACCTTGAAGCCCTCGTAGATGAGCTGGTTGCCCCACATCTGGTCGAAGATCCACCAGACGCTCTCGATGTAGTCGTTGGAGAGCGTCCAGTACGCGTCGTCGGTGTCGAGCCACATGCCGATGCGGCTCGTGAGCGCGGCGAAGTCCTCGACGTAACGGTGCACGGACTCGCGGCACCGCTGGTTGAAGGCCTCGATGCCGAACTCCTCGATCTGCGGCTTGCCCGAGAAGCCGAGCTCCTTCTCGACCTCGACCTCGACCGGCAGGCCGTGGCAGTCCCAACCGCCCTTGCGCGCGACGTGCTTGCCGCGCATGGCGTGGAAGCGGGGGAAGAGGTCCTTGAACAGGCGGGCCCAGACGTGGTGGATCCCGGGCCTGCCGTTCGCGGTCGGCGGGCCCTCGTAGAAGACCCACTCCGGCGCGCCCGCGCGCCGCTCGAGGCTCCGGGCGAAGACGTCGTCGTCGCGCCACTGGGCCAGCACCCGGTGCTCGAGATCCACCAGGTCGAAGCGGGAGTCGACGGGTTCGAACATCGGTCCAACCCTACCGGCCGGGCCATTTCACGAACGCGACGCTTCGTAGGAACGAAGCGAAGCTCTGCTCGGCGTCGCCTCCTGGAGCGCGGGCGAGAGTGACCCGAACATTCAGCGCGACGTGGTCGTGGCGCGGGAAGGACGCGACTAGCGTGACGGCGTCGGCGCTGCAGTGCGGGAGGGTCGTGCCGGGGAACTGGGACTCGCTCCGCCCGGAACGCGGGTTGGTGGGCGCGCAGCCGGTCTGGGCCTGGGTGCTCGCGGTCGGGGGCTCCGCGCTCGTGACGTTCGGCGTCGTCGCGCAGATCGCGCCGTTCCGCTACCTCCCGAGCGGCGTCTTCCTCGTCGTCGTCATCGGCGCGGCGGCGCTCGGTGGGTTGCGACCCGGCCTCGTCGCGTCGGTGCTCTCGTCGCTCGGCATCTGGTACGCGGTCCTGCCGCCCAAGAACAGCTTCGGCGTCCAGTCGCTCGGCGAGGGCTTCGAGGAGCTCGCGGCCCTCGCCTTCTTCCTCGTCACCGCGCTGGCCGCCTCCGCGTTCGTCGAACGCCTCGAGCGCGCCCTCGACGACGCCCAGGAGGCGCGCCTCCGCGTCGACTTCCTCGCCCGTGCGAGCGAGGTCCTCGGGTCGTCCCTCGACGTCGACGCGACGTTGCGACGGCTCGCGCGGCTGAGCGTCGACGTCCTCGCCGAGTGGGGCACGGTCGCCCTCGTCGACGAGGAGGGCGTCCGCCGGGTCGCGGTCGCGCACCGGCATCCCTCGCGCCAGCACGAGCTCGAAGCCGTGCCCGCCGACGCCGCGCCGATGTTCCCGCCGGAGCTGGTCGAGCGGGTCGCCCACGGCGAGACCGTCGTGGGCGAGTTCGACGACGACTCGTTGCGTGCGAGCGCGTCCGACGGGCGGACGCTGCAGCTGCTGCGGTCGCTGGCGCCCCGCTCGTTCCTCGTGGCGCCGTTGCGCAGCGGCACGGGCGTGATCGGCGCGTTGTCGTTCGCGCGCGGTCGTGACCTTCCGCCGTTCGTCGCCGCCGACACCGAGCTGGCCGACGAGCTGGCGCGGCGGGCATCGGTCGCGATCGAGAACGCACGGCTCTACCAGAGCCGCGATCGGGCCACGGAGCGACTCGCGCTGCTCAACGAGGCGAGCCGCGCCCTCGCCTCCACGCTCGACATCGCGACCGCGTTCCGGCGGATGGGCGAGGCACTCGTCCCCGACCTCGCCGACCTCTGCTACCTGGACCTCGTGGAGGAGGAGGGCACGCGCCGGTTGGTGGTCGCGAACCCGGCGCTTGGCGACGCGACCTCACTCGAGCGTTGGCCACCGGATCCGCGCGGCCGCAACCCGATCGCCGAGGTGATCGCGCGCGGTGAGCCCACCGTGCTGGTCGAGCTGACCGAGGAGGTGCTGGCCCGCGTCGCGCGCGACGACGACCACCTCGAGATGATCCGCCGTCTCGGGATCCACTCGGTGATCATCGTCCCGCTCGTCACACAGGGTCACGTCGTCGGCGCGCTCAGCCTGCTGCGCGCCGCCGAGGGTGCGCGGTACGCGCCAGCGGACCTGAGCGTCGTCGAGGTCCTCGGCCGCCGGGTGTCGATGGCGGTGGAGAACGGGCGCCTGTTCGCGGGGCAGCGAGAGCTGGCGGAGACGTTGCAGCGCAGCCTGCTGCCGCCGGTGCTCCCTTCGGTACC
This sequence comes from Acidimicrobiia bacterium, assembly GCA_036558745.1. Taxonomy (GTDB): domain Bacteria; phylum Actinomycetota; class Acidimicrobiia; order IMCC26256; family JAMXLJ01; genus JAMXLJ01. The sequence continues at coordinate 8,522 of DATBEZ010000090.1, read as the reverse complement.
GGGCGTCGCGGTCGCGGTCCGTTACCTGCCGGCGGGCGCGGCGATGGACGTCGGTGGCGACTGGTACGACGCGTTCACCGTGCGCGCCGGGCTCCTTGCGTTCGCGCTCGGTGACGTCGCGGGGCACGGGGCGCACTCGGCGTCGGTGATGGGGCAGCTGCGCAACGCGCTGCGCGCCTACATGATCGAGGACCCCGATCCGGCGCGCGTGCTCGCCCGTCTCGACGCGTTGCTCGCCGCGCTCGAGCCCGACGAGATGGCGACGCTGACGTGCGGCACGCTGGATCCGGAGCGCGGAGAGCTCCGCCTGTCGAGCGCGGGACACCTGCAACCGCTCCTGGTCGACCGCGACGGACGCGGCAGCCGCCTCGACCAGGAGCGGGGGGTGCCGCTCGGTACCGGCGCGCCGGTCCACTACCGGACGACGACCATCCGGCTCCGGCCGGGCGACACGTTCGTGCTCTTCACCGACGGCCTCGTCGAGGACCGGCGGCGGCCGCTCGACGTCGGCCTCGAGCGGCTCGTCGACGTGGCGTCGACGCGGGAGCACCCCGGCGATCCCGCGGCGCTGTGTGACGCGCTCGTCGACGGGATGCTGGGCGGCACGAACGGCGAGGACGACGTGGCGGTGCTCGCGGTCCGGCTCGAGGAGCTCGGCGCGCACCTGTACCTCGACGTGCCCGCCGACCCGTCGGTGCTGGCGTCGACACGACGGACGTTGCGGCGGTGGTTGCACGGCGTCGGCGTCGGCGAGGTGGAGACGACGAAGGTGCTCGCCGCGGTCGGTGAGGCGTGCGCGAACGCGATCGAGCACGGTTCGAACGGTGCGTACCCGACGCGCGCGTCGATGCCGTCGTTCGTGCTCGAGGGCATGGTCGACGACGACGGCCTGTGTGTCCACGTCCGCGACCGCGGTCGCTGGCGCGCACCGCGCGGTGGGAACCGCGGTCGCGGTCTGCTGCTCATGCACGCGCTGAGCGACGACGTCGTCGTCGACACCGACGAGGTCGGCACCGACGTCACGCTCCGCTGGCGCCACCAGGCAGCGGTGACGTGACCGCCGACGAGGAACTGAGCGAGGAGCTCGTCGGTCCGGTTCCCGTCGTGCACATCGACGGGGAGGTCGACATCTCGAACTGGCTTCGCGTCGCGACGGCGATCACGGACGCGACCGAACGTGAGGGGCCGGGACTGGTCGTCGATCTCCGTCGCACGCGCTATCTCGACAGCTCCGGCGTGCGGCTCCTCTTCGAGGCCCGCCGGCGCCTCCAGGCCGACGACCGCCCGCTCGTGCTCGTCACCGTCATCGGCACGCCCGCCGAGAGCGTGCTGCGCCACACCGGCCTGCTCGACGTCGTCCCGACCGTGACGACGGTCGACGAAGCCGTCGCGCTGCTCGTCCAGACCTCGCACGGCGATCTCCGCACCTGAGGACGGGCTGCCCTCCGTGCCCGACGACGGCGCACAGCATGCCCTCGAGGACGTCGTCGAGCCGAGCGGCGACGGCGTGATGGTGCACGCGCACGTCCAACCCCGCTCGGGACGCGCCGGGCTCGTGGGCCGCCACGGCGACGCCCTGCGCATCCGGGTCAAGGCGCCGCCGGTCGGCGGGCGGGCGAACGAGGAGACCGCGGCCCTGCTCGCCGCCGCGCTCGGCGTCCCGCCCCGGGCGGTCGTCCTCGTCACCGGGGGCACCTCGCGGGTGAAGCGTTTCCGGGTTGCCGGCATCGACGCGCCCAGCGCGCGCAGGCGGCTGCGGACCGCGCTCGGGGCCTCCGGGGGCTGACCTGGGATGTTTCCGGCTCGCGCGAGGGCGTGCCTATACTCCTGCGCCTTTACGGGCCCAGCGCCGGCGATTCCGACCGCGGCGGCGGCCCGCGACCGGAAGGACCACGATGCCGAGGGCATCAGCCTCGAAGTCGTCCGCGGCGGCCAAGGCCAAGCAGCCGGCGGCCAAGAAGACGGCCAAGAAGGCCGGAAACGGGGCCAAGGCACCCGCGCGCGCCGCGGCATCCGCGAAGTCGAAGGCGGGCACCAAGGGCACCGCGCCCGCCCGGGGCAAGGCGTCGGCCGGCAAGGGGACCAAGACCGCGAAGTCCGCGCCCGCGAAGGCGGTCCCGGCGAAGGCCGCGAAGTCGGCGAAGCCCGCGCCGGCCAAGGGCGCCGCGCCGGCCAGGAACGCATCGAAGCCGGCGCCCGCGAAGGTGGCGAAGAGCGCACCGCCGAAGGCGGCCGCGAAGGCCAAGGCGGCGCCGGCGAAGGCCGCCCCCGCGAAGGCGGCCGCGAAGTCGGTCCCCACCAAGACCGCGGCGGCGGTGAAGGCCGGCAAGGCGACGAAGCAGGCCGACGGCGCGGCGCGGGCACCGGAGCCCGTGGCACCCCCGCGGCCCGAGAAGAAGAAGCCGAGCGGTCCGCCGATCGCACCCAAGACGCTCGAGCGGTTGCGGCTCATGCTCGAGGACGAGCGGTCGCGCCTGGTGCACCAGGCCGACGAGCTGCAAGCCGAGGCCGACGCCCTCGCGACCGAGCGCGAGCAGGGCGACACCCAGTTCGACGAGGAATCGGGCGAGGGCGACACGTTGAGCATCGAGCGCGAGCGCGACCTCGCGCTGTCCGAGAAGGCCCGTCAGGCCGTCGGCGACATCGACCGCGCGCTCGCGCGCATGGACGCAGGGACGTACGGCATCTGCGACATGTGCGGCGACCGCATCCCGGTCGCGCGTCTCGAAGCGCTGCCCTACGCCGAGCTGTGCGTGCGGTGCAAGTCACGCGGCGAGCGCCGGCGCTGAGCCCGACGTCCGGGTCGCGGCGGCCGTGTCGGTGACCACCGCCGACGCCGACCGCGGCGCGCGACGCGTCACCTGGTCGACGATCCTGCCGATCGTGATCGTCGTCGGCGTCGTGGCGCTCGACCAGGCGACGAAGGCGTGGGCGGTGTCCGCGCTGGCGGGTCACCCGAGACGCGTCGTCGGCGACACGGTCGAGCTCGTTGTCGGCCGCAACACCGGCAGCGCGTTCAGCATGTTCACCGGGATCACGCCCGTGCTCGCGGTGCTCGCGCTCGGCGTCGCGGTCGTGCTCGCGCGCGCGGTACGACGGTCGCAGGACCTCTGGACCGTCTGTGCGCTCTCGCTCGTGCTCGGCGGCGCGCTCGGGAACCTGTCCGATCGCGTCTTCCGCTCGCCGGGGTTCCTCCACGGAGCGGTCGTGGACTTCGTCCGGCTCGGATGGTGGCCCGTCTTCAACGTGGCCGACTCCGCGATCACGATCGGCGCGCTGCTGCTCGTCGCGTTCGGGTGGCGGACGTCCCGGCCGGTCGAGGACGCCACGCCCGCACGATGACGGTCGGCGCGGACGCGCCGGAGCCGTTCCGGGTGCCGCCCGCGCTCGCGGGCGAGCGGGTCGATCGGGCCGTCGCGTTCGTCACCGGCTTCAGTCGCTCCGACGTGGCCGACCTCGTGGCGGGCGGCGCGGTGCTCGTCGACGGCGTCGCGGTCGCCAAGAGCCGGCGTCTCGCGGAGGGCGAGACCGTCGAGGTGCTCGGCGCGCCGTCGGGTGCGGCGGTGCCGGGCCCCGAACCCGTCCCCGTCGACGTGCGGTACGAGGACGCCGACGTGCTCGTCGTCGCGAAGCCGGCGGGCCTCGTCGTGCACCCCGGCGCCGGCCACGAGCACGGAACGCTGGCGCACGGGCTGCTCGCGCGCTACCCCGAGATCGCGTCGGTCGGCGACCCGGCGCGACCCGGGATCGTGCACCGCCTGGATCGCGACACCAGCGGCCTGCTCGTCGTCGCGCGCTCGCCGGACGCGCACACGGCGCTCGTGCGGGCGCTCGCCGACCGCGAGGTCGAGCGCGCGTACCTCGCGCTGGTGTGGGGCGAGCTCGACGCGCCCCGCGGTGTCATCGACGCGCCCATCGGACGCTCGCAGTCACGTCGCACCCGCATGGCCGTGCGCGACACCGGCAAGGAGGCGCGCACCGCGTACGACGTGCGGGAGGTGTTCACCCATCCGGTCACGTCCTTGCTGGAGTGCCGGCTCGAGAGCGGGCGCACGCACCAGATCCGCGTCCATCTCGCCGCGATCAAGCACCCGGTCGTCGGTGACGCGGCGTACGGCGGCCGACGCCAGAGCATCGAGCTCGCGCGGCCGTTCCTCCACGCGACGCGCCTCGCGTTCGCACACCCGGTCACCGGCGAGCGGCTGCAGTTCGAGGAGCCGCTGCCGCCCGAGCTCGCCGCGGTGCTGGGGCGTCTGCGCGACTCGTAGCCGCCGAACGTCCGCAGCCCGAGGAGGTTCGCGACGGCGAGCGTCCCGCGGCGGCCGGCGTCGGCGTGAGCACGACTCGTCGATCGGCCGTCGCGGCGATCGTGCGTCGTTCCACGGGGCCGCGGGAGGGTGCGTTCGTGCCGCCCCGGTCCGTGCGCCTGCCAAGAATGGGTAAAGCTGTTCGAGCGGCGGATCGTCCGGATGCGAATGTGTGTCGATGCCACGACGGGTGGGGCCGTGCGGATCCTGATGGTGGAGGACGACGAGGCGATCGCGGTGCCCTTGGCGCGCGGTCTGGAGCGCGAGGGGTTCGACGCGCAGCTCGCGACGACGGGTGAGGCGGCGCTGCGCGCGACCGGATACGACCTGGTACTGCTCGATCTCGGCCTTCCCGACGCGGACGGCTTCGACGTGTGTCGTCGCTTGCGTGCGGACTCCGACGTCCCGATCATCGTCGTGAGCGCGCGCTCCGACGAGGTCGACCGCGTCGTCGGCCTCGAGCTCGGGGCCGACGACTACATCGTCAAGCCGTTCGGCTTCCGGGAGCTCGTCGCGCGCATCCGGGCCGTCATGCGACGACGGCAACCCCGCCCCGACGACCAGGTGCCGTTGCGGGTCGGGTCGTTGACCATCGACCGACGCACGCGGCGAGTGAGCGTGGGCGAGCAGGAGATCGCGCTCACGCCCAAGGAGTTCGACCTGCTCGGGCTCCTCGCCGAGGATCCCGGAGCCGTGCACAGCCGAGAGAAGATCCTCGAGGAGGTGTGGGACCCGCACTGGTACGGGCCGACCAAGACGCTCGACGTGCACATCGCGTCGTTGCGCAAGAAGCTCGGTGACCCCGCGTGGATCGAGACGGTCCGCGGCGTGGGGTTCCGGCTCCAGGCCGCGCACTGATCGGGACGCGGGCCGATGCAACGACGGTTGCTCCTCAGCTATCTCACGATCACGTTGCTCGTGCTGCTCCTGCTCGAGATCCCGCTCGGGCTCTCGTACGCGAAGGCCGAGCGGCGGCGCATCACGACCGGCGTGCAGCACGACACGCTCGCGCTCGCGATCCAGACCGAGGACAAGCTGGAGTCGAACCAGCTGTCGGCGCTCCAGGGCATCGCAGTCGCCGCGCAGAAGCGCATCGGGGGCCGGGTGGTCGTCGTCGACCGGCACGGTGTCGGGGTCGCCGACTCGCAGCCGCCGCCCGGGGCCGCGCCCGAGCGGGAGTTCGCGAACCGTCGCGAGATCCGTGGCGCGCTCGCGGGCAAGGAGGTCACGAGCAGCGGGCACACCGACACGGTCGCCGGCAACTTCCTCTACGTCGCGGAGCCGATCATCGTGTCCGACGGCTCGGTCGGTGGCGTGGTCCGCGTCACGTACCCGTTGTCGTTCATCGACGAGCGCATCCGGCACAACTGGATCTTGCTCGGCGGGATCGCGGTCGCGGTGCTCGCGATCGTGTTCCTGGTCAGCCTGAGCCTGGCCCGCTCCGTGACCCGTCCGGTGCGTCAACTGGAGCGGACCGCGGACCAGCTGGGTCGTGGCGACCTGGACGCCCGCGCCGCGGTGCCCACCCATCCACCCGAGCTGCGGGTCTTGGCCGAGTCGTTCAACCGCACCGCGGCGCGTCTCCAGCAGCTGGTCGACTCACAGGTGCAATTCGTCGCCGACGCGTCGCACCAGCTGCGCACGCCGCTCGCGGCGTTGCGCCTGCGGTTGGAGAACGTGCAGAACGAGCTCGACACCGGCGACACCACCACGGCCGACGATCTCGAGGGGGCGCTCTCCGAGGTGGCGCGGCTGTCACGCCTCGTCGACGGTCTGCTGGCCCTCGCCCGAGCCGAGCGCCAGTCGCCGTCACCCGGCGACATCGACGTCGCCGAGGTGGTGCGCGGCCGCGAGGCCGCGTGGTCCGCGTTCGCGGCCGAGCGCGACGTGACGATCGAGGTCGACGTCGAGGACCCCTGCGTCGCGAGCGCGACACCGGGCCGACTCGAGCAGGTGCTCGACAACCTTCTCAACAACGCGCTGGACGTCGCACCGCCGGCTTCGTCCGTCGACCTCACCGCGCGTCGCGACGAGCGATGGGTCGTCATCACGGTTGCCGACGCGGGGCCGGGCATGACCGACGACGCGATGGCGCGCGCGTTCAACCGGTTCTGGCGCGAGCCCGGTCGCGGCCGCGACGGTGGCTCGGGCCTCGGGCTCGCGATCGTCCGCCAGCTGGTCGCGTCCGACGGCGGGACCGTGAGCCTGGCCCGCTCCGCACGCGGTGGCCTCGAGGTGACCGTGCGTCTGCCCACGTCCGAGACCGGCGGGGCGCGCCGCGATCACGAGCCTGCCGCGGGCTCCGGCAGGCGGTGGCCGACGCGGGTCCGGTCGACGAGGTCGGCGAGCGTGTAGCGGGCGAGGCTCGCGTTCATCTCGTCGGAGACGAACACCCAGATCTCCTGCAGGATGCAGTGACCCTCGCAGTGGTCGTGCTCCTCGACCACCGTGGTCATCGGGCCGTCCACGGCGGCGAGGATCTCGGCGAGCGTGATCTCCTCGGGCGGGCGCGCGAGGACGTAGCCGCCGCCGACGCCGCGCTTCGAGCGGACGAGTCCCGCACCCTTCACCGCAAGCAAAATCTGCTCGAGGTACGGCTGGGGGAGCGTGGTGCGCTCGGCGATCTCCTTGACCGAGGTCGGCCGGTCGCTGCCGTGCAGCGCGAGCGACAGCAGGGCGCGAGCCGCGTAGTCACCCCGGGTCGAGACCTTCACCCCGCCATGGTCGCGCACCGGAACCCTGCCTCGATGGGTCTACTCCGCTCCGGCCTTCTGGTCCTGCGTGATGGCTCGAGACTGCCAGCCGTCTCCGCTGCATCTCCCGGCGATGGGCTTCGACATCTCGCGTACGCTCCCTGGCGTGGAGCCCCTCGAGCCGGACTACGGCGGCGCGTCGATCGTCGGCATCGTCGGGCCGCTGGTCAGCGGGGTCCGTCCGGCCTGGTTCCCGGAGCCGGCCCGCGGCGACGGTCCGGTGGTGCTCCTCGTGCTCGACGGGCTGGGTTGGTCGGCGCTCGAGGCCCACCGCAGCCTGCTGCCCAACCTCGGTCGTCTCGTGGGCGGCCCGATCACGACCGTCGCTCCGTCCACGACGGCGAGCGCGCTGACGTCGCTGGCGACGGGACTCGCGCCGTCCGATCACGGCATCGTCGGCTACCGGATGCGCGTCGACGGCGCGGTGCTCAACGTGTTGCGGTGGACCACCGACGACGGCGCGGGTCCCGACCCGTTCGTGGTCCAACGTCACGACGCGTTCCTCGGCCGCCCCGTTCCCGTCGTGACGCGAGGCGAGTTCCGCTCGACGCGCTTCACCGAAGCCCACCTGCGGGGCGCGCGCTTCGTCGGCTGGAGCACCACGTCCGCGCTGGTGCAGCTCGTCCGGCGGCTCGTCGTCTCGGGGGAGCGCGTCGTGTACGCGTACTACCCGGGTGTCGACTCCGTCGCGCACGAGTTCGGGCTTCACGACGAGTTCTTCCGTTCCGAGCTGATGGCCGCCGACCGGCTCGTCGGCGAGATCGTCGACGCGCTGCCGCGCGACGCGACGGTGCTCGTCACCGCCGACCACGGTCAGGTGCACATCGGTCACGAGGGATGGATCGGGCTGGACGCGCTCGAGCCGCTCGTCGACGCGTACGGCGGCGACGGCCGGTTCCGCTACCTCTACGCGCAGCGCGGCGCGGGCGCCGAGCTGCTGGCCGCGGCGCGCGAGGAGGTCGGGCACCAGGCGTGGGTGCTCTCGCGCGACGAGCTGTTCGACGGGGGCTGGCTCGGACCGGGCGATGTGCGCCCCGCGGTCCGGCGCCGTGTCGGCGACGTGATCCTCGCCGCCCGGGACCCCGTCGCGTTCGTCGACCCGAGCTACACCCGGGAGTCGCAGCTCCTCGCCGGCCACGGGAGCCTCACGCCGGACGAGATGCTGGTGCCGCTCCTAGCGGGAAACGGAGTTGCCCGCTAACAGCGGCGGCGTTTCTCGCTCGCTCCCTCGCTGCAGGGCCCCGGTCCTCGCCTGCGACCGCCCACTTCGCTCACTCGCTGGCGAGCGCACTGCGCTCCCCCCGTCGCTCCGTGCGCCGCAGCCGGGTCACGCTCCGGAAGACTTGTCCACAACCCCTGGGGACAGTCCTGTGGACGGGAATGACAAGCTTGTAAGTCGGGGCCGGGCCGCCCTATCCTCGCCGGAATGGCGCGAGCGGCAGCGGAGTCCGTCGGGTGAGCA
>DATBEZ010000089.1:0-49007 GCA_036558745.1 Acidimicrobiia bacterium | reverse complement strand
CCATCGTCGCGGACGGAGATCACCGCGCGCCGCTCGCGCGCCCCGACGGCGACGACGACCCGTCCGCCGCGCCGGCTGTACTTGAGCGCGTTGGTGAGGAGGTTTCCGAGCACCTGCTCGAGCCGCACCGGATCGCCGTCGACCTCGATGGGCACGCCGGCGAGGCGGAGGACGATCTCGACGCCGCGGTCGCGCGCGTCGCCCGTGTCGACGAGCTCGCGCCGGAGCTCGCGGGTCGCATCGCGCTCGCCCGCCGCATCGACCCGGGCGACCCCGCATCGCTGAGCCCGAACGTCGTGCAGGTCTTCCTGCGCACGTCGCTCTTCGCGTGCGGCGTGCTCGCGTTTGGGCAGGTCGTGGAGCTGCAGCACTACCCAGCGTGACGCACTACTAAACGTGTTCAGTCTCCCACGGAGCGTGCCGATACCCCGCGCATGCTGCACGGACGTCGCCTCCTCGCCGCCCTCGTGCTCGCTGCAGGCACTGCGCTGGTCGCGCCGGGCGTGGCCGCCGCGGCCACCCTGCCCGTCCCCGAGCACACCCCCGCCCCCTACGACGCCAGCCGCCCCGGGAACCCGATCGGCCGGATCGTGATCCCCTCCGTGGGCATCGACCGGGTGCTCTACGACCAGGTCACCGCGCTGTCGATCAACAAGGGCCCCTCGCACTGGCCCGGCACCGCGATGCCGGGGCAGCTCGGCAACGTGGTCGTGGCCGGCCACCGCACCACGCACGGCTCGCCGTTCCTGCGCCTGGGCGAGCTCCACGCCGGTGACCTGATCGAGTTCGTGATGCCGAACGGCACGTTCGCGTACCGCGTCACCGGGCTCGAGATCGTGTCGCCCAGCGCCATGTGGATCGTGGACCAGCACGACGCCTCGGAGGTCACGCTGTTCACGTGCCATCCGCCTGGGTCCTCGAGCGAGCGCCTCGTCGTGCACGGCGTGCTGGCACCGCTCCCGGCGCCCACCGCCCCGGCGGCGCCCGCCGCGCTCGTGTTCAACGGACGCGGCCCGTTCCATCAGATGTAGCGATGCGCGCTACTGCTCGTAGTTCTCGACCGTCCTGAGATTCCGGGGCGTCGCGGCAGCGGGATCCTCGCCGAACTCACGCCGGGCCCGGCGCTGACGCAGCAGGTCCCAGCACTGGTCGAGCTGCTCCTCGACGAGGTGCAGCTGGTCGAGGTCGGCTTCGGTGAGCCCGGCGGCGCTGTGGCGGTCCCTCAGCTCCCGTTCCTGGTCGACCAGCCGGTTGATCCGGTCGAAGATCTGGCCTTCCTCGGGCATGGCGCTCTCCTGCGGCTGGGGGGCTCGCGCGTTCGTGTCGTGTCCAGCGTCGCGCGAACGGATGACGGAGGAGAACTGCCCGAAGCGCGGGTGTGCCTACGCCACGTGCGCCTGGTTGACGTAGCGCCGGGTCGCTTCCCGCACCGCACGCGTCACCAGGTCCGGATGACTGGCCGCGGCCTCGTCGAGCGCGGTCTCGACGGTGCGGTCGTCGGCGCTCGCGGCGGACGCGCTGAATCCGGGCATCACGTGGTCGAGCAGCTGCAGGAGGTCGCCCTCCGGGGCGCGGCCGTGCTGGACCGCGGTGGCGAACGGACGCCACGCGTCACCCTCGACGGGCGTGCCCTGCACCGCCGTCGGCTCGAGCGCGTTGAGCTCGAAGTGGTCGTCGTGCAAGAAGAGGAGATGTGCATGCGCGAGACGCTCCATCGCGCCGTCGACGTCGCGCACGCCGGTGAGCGTGCGCGCGTCCTCCCACGAGATCGGGCCGTCGCCGCGCGAGACGAGGTAGCACAGCGCCCAGTAGACGATCGTCGCGTCGCGGTCGAGCTCGTCGAGCGCGAAGCGCGCGTACTCCGGCTTGCACAGGCTGCGCCGCCAGTACTGGTAGCGCTGCTCGGCCCGTTCGACACGCTCACACGCGCACCGCTCGCACTCGCACGTCGCCGACGGCTCGCGGTGCCCGCACGCGACACACGTGGCGTGGTCGTCGCGGCGGTCGGCACGGGAGCGGTAGACCAGCCCGTTGGCGCAACAGGGGCAGCGGCTCGGTGCCTCCATCGGCGTGACGAACTCGGCGAGACGCGTGCTCGCCGACACGCGGCGGGGCCCACGCCCCGGCGGGGGCAACGCGAGGTCGAAATGGCGCGCGAGCACTTCGGCGGGTTCGTCGGACTCCCAGTAGTACCGGTCGAGCTCCGCCTGGAGGTGCGGGTCGAGCACCTGTGCGCCGAGGTCCGGCTGCGCGTTGGATTGCAACGAACGACCTCCTGCCTGCCCTCCGCCTGGCTGGCCGTCGCCCACTGTACCCCGCCCGAATCACAGGGATGTAACTTTCGGTGGGCGGCTGCGCGCGCCGGAGAGCCGCAGGTCAGCCCGCAGCGCGGCCGCGCCGCGATGGCGGTCAGTGCCGCGCGGCGAGCGAATCGGGCGCGGGCAACCCGACCGGTGTGGCGAAGCGCGGGCCGTAGAGGTGCGCGTCGAGCCGCTTGGCCGGACCGTTCGTGGTGTTGACGCTGTACACGACGGTCGGGCCGCTCCCCGGCAGCACGACGACCCTGCCGTTGTAGGAGAACTGGTTCACCGCGTTGTCGGTCACCGTCGTGGCCACGCGGCCGTCGGGCAGGTTCACGGGGCTCCACGGCCCCGTGAGCGAGGACGAGTACCACGCGGTGACGTCGTCGCTGATGATCTCGCCCCGCTTGGCCGACGCGAGCCAACCGGAGCCATAGGGGATGACCGTGAGCCCCGCGACGGGCGGATCGTCGACCGACGCGTCGGCGCGCAGGAACGTCATCGGCGCCGCGTCGGTCGCGTTCGCCGACCAGCCGGTGCCGTCCCAGTACTGCCACGCCCCGGTGACGTTCGCCGCGACGCGCGCGACGTACTCCTCACCGAGAGGGAGCCAGCCGGTCGCGATCTGACGGTTGCCGTAGACGTAGGTGTACCCGCCGGAGACCACCGCGCCGGACCCGTAGAGCGGGCTGCCGGCGGCGGTCGGCAGCGGGAGCGCGCTGACCGACTGCACGCGAAGGTCGGGCAGCGACAAGGTCGCGACGCGCGTGCCGATCGTCTTGAATCCCCACTCGGCGACGCCGGGGACGTTCACGACGAGCAGCAGGAAGACGTGCAACGTGCGGCTCGACGGGTCCACGACCGCGGACGCGGGCCAGTAGTACTGACCCGGCGCGGGGTTGCGGAACCACTCGGTCGGACGCGCCGCGCTGCCGCCGACGAAGGGTTGGAAGCACGTCCCGGTCTGCACGATGAACGTGTTGTGCACGAAGCTCTGCGGTGCCACGAAGCGGTTGTTCACGACCGCGCCGAGCTCCGTGTCCGCGAACATCCAGAGGGTCCGGCCGTCGGGAAGCGCGACGGGCACCGCGCCGTCGCCTCCGCTCCACACCGGGCCCCGCTGGTCGAACGCGCGCTGGTAGTCGGCCGCGCTCGTGACCCGGGGCAGGCACGTCAACGGGTTCACGCCCCCGCCCGAAGGAACGGGGTCGCACGCCGCGACCGCGAGCGCGGCGACGAGCACGCACGCGATCGTGGTGACTCGCGCGCGGGATCCGAGCTTCGACACCATGAGACACACGCTCCGTCGGCGGCCGGGCCGCCGTGTTCGTCCGGGCGTCTGCCCCGTCGCCCTTGCGGAGGGTGAGACCTGTCCCCTCACCTCAGGTCTTCAGATCGACCGGTCGCGGCACGATCCAAGGGCGGAGCGGGGGGAAGCGGTGTGTGTCGAGCGTCTCAGCTGGTCAGCGGGCCGCGTCGATTGCGGCGAGGAGCTCCGACGGCCCGAGCGGCGACCGGCGCACACGCACGCCGAGCGCCGCGAGCGCGTCGGCGACCGCGTTGAACACCGCGGGCACGCTGCCGATCGCGCCGCCCTCGCCCATGCCCTTGTGGCCGCCGGGCGTGCTCGCGGGCGTCTCGACGTGCCCGTACTCGATCGCGGGCACCTCGGCCGCGGTGGGGAGCAGGTAGTCGAGGAACGTCGTCGTCAGCGGGTTGCCGTCGTCGTCGTAGACGAGGTGCTCGTAGAGCACGCCGCCGATGCCCTGCACGACGCCACCCGCGATCTGGCCCTCGACGATCATCGGGTTGATCATCACGCCGCAGTCCTCGCTGACGACGTAGCGCGTCAGGGTGACGATCCCGCTCGCGCGGTCGACCTCGCACGTGCACGCGTGGCACGCGTTCGAGTACATGACCGGCGGCGACTTGTAGCGGGTGACGACCTCGAGCCCGGGCTCCGTGCCGGGCGGCAGCGCGTCGGAGCTCTCGTACGCGGTGCGCGCGATCTCGGCCAGCGTGACGGCGCGTGCCGGCGTGCCCTTGACCTGCACGCGGCCCTGCTCGACCTCGAGGTCGTCGGGCGCGGCCTCCATGAGGTGCGCGGCGATGTGCACGACCTTGTCGCGCATCTCGATCGCGGCCTGTCGCGCTGCCGAGCTGAGGATGGGTCCGCTGCGGCTGCCGCCGGTGCCACCGCCGAAGGGCGTGACGTCGGTGTCGCCCTGGTGCACGACGACCTGGTCGTAGTCGACGCCGAGGTGCTCCGCGACGACCTGCGCGACGGTGGTCTCGAGACCCTGGCCGTGCGAGCCCGAGCCGACGTAGACGTCGACGCTGCCGTCGGTCGCGACCCGCACGGTCGCGGCCTCGACGCCGAGCGCGCCCATTCCGGTCTGCGGCTCGATGTAGAGGCCGATGCCGACGCCCACGAGCCGGCCCTCGGCCCGCGCGCGCTCCTGCGCGCGACGTAAGTCGTCGTAGCCGACGAGCGCTGTCGCCTGCTCGAGCGTCTCCTCCGGCGACACGTGGTCGTACACCATGCCCGACACGCTGGCGTAGGGCAGCTCGTCGCGGCGGATGACGTTGCGGCGACGGAATTCGAGCGGATCGAGACCGATCTCGCGCGCGACGACGTCCATCATCTGCTCGCGCGCGACGGTCTCCATCATCCACGGCCCGCGGTACGCGCCCCGTCCGCACGTGTTCGTCCACACCGACGTGGTCGACCAGCCGAGCTTCGGGATGCGGTACGGGCCCGGGAACATCATCGCCACGAACACGCCCGCGCCACCGGTGCCGCCGTTCGCGTACGCACCCGCGTCCTCGAGGTGGTCGATCCGCGCCGCGACGATGCGGCCGTCGACATCCACGCCCACCGTGACGGTGGCGCGATCGGTGCGCGCGTGGTTCGACGCGAGCAGGTTCTCGCGGCGGTCCTCGATCCACTTCACCGGCAGTCCGAGGAGATGCGCGGCGAGAACGATCGTCATCTCGTCGCGCGGCATGAAGAACTTCTGGCCGAAGCCGCCACCGACGTCCTGCTGGGTCACGCGCACCCGGTTCTCGGGGATGCCGAGGATGCGCGCGCACGTGCGCCGGACCTCGTGCGGGTTCTGGCTCGACATCCAGACCTGGAGCGAACCGGCCGTCGCGTTCCAGTCGGCGACGATGCCGCGCGTCTCCATCGGCGTCGGGGTCTGGCGCTGCTGGTGGAACGTCTCGGTGACAACCTGCGCCGCCGACGCGAACGCCTCGTCGAGGGTCGGGTCGGGTGGCGTGGCCATCGTCGTCGCGACATTCGAGCCGAGCTCCGGATGCACGAGGTTGGTCGTGTCCTCGGCCGCGAGCTCGAAGTCGACGACCGGCGCCAGCGGCCCGTACTCGACCTCGACGAGCTCGCACGCGTCCTCCGCGACGTAGCGGCTCTCCGCGACGACGAGCACGATGGGGTCGCCGACGAAGCGGACGTCGCCGTCGGCCAATGGTCGCACCGGCGCGCACACGCCCTGACGACCCTCGGCGAACATCGACGGGAGCATCGGGCCGGCGACGTGCGGGTCGAGCTCGGCGGCGGTGAGGACAGCGTGCACGCCGGGAACGGCACGCGCCTCCGTCACGTCGAGATGCGTGATGCGCCCGCGCGCGACGTCGCTGCGCACGAACGCGGCGTGCAGCATGCCGGGCACCACGACGTCGTCGACATAGCGCCCGTGACCGGTGACGAGGCGCGGGTCCTCCTTGCGCCGAACCGACTGACCGACGAAGCGACCCGCGGTGTGCGTGACCGTCACGCGCCGACCCCGGCGCCGCGCTGCGCCGCGAGCTGCACCGCGCGGATGATGCCCTGGTAGCCGGTGCACCGGCAGAGGTTGCCCGACAGGCCCTCGCGGATCTCGTCCAGCGTGGGGTCGGGGTGGTCGCGCAGGAACGCGGTGACCGACACGACGAACCCGGGCGTGCAGAAGCCGCACTGCAGGCCGTGCGCCTCACGGAACGCGGCCTGCACCGTGCTCAGCTCGCCGTCGTCGCTCGAGAGCCCCTCGATCGTCGTCACGTCCGCACTTTCCGCCTGCACCGCGAACATCAGGCACGAGCGGACGGCGGCGCCGTCGACGAGCACGGTGCACGCGCCGCACACACCGTGCTCGCACCCGAGGTGGGTGCCCGTCAACGCGCAGTCCTCACGGAGGAAATCGGCCAGAGTCTTGCGCGGCTCGACGAGCGCGCGCCGCGCGACGCCGTTGACGGTCGTGGTGACGACGACTTCATCCATGGTCGGCCTCTCTCACAGCGGTGGCGAGCGTGCGGGCGACGAGCTGCGCGCCGACGTGACGCCGGTACGCGGCGGTCGCGTGGACGTCGTCGACGGGGTCGACGTCGCGCACCGCGAGCTCGCCGATCTCACGGAGCGCTTCCTGCTCGGGCGGCGCGGTACCGACGAGCGCGTGTTCGGCCGCGGTCGCGCGCACCGGTGTGGCGCCGAGCCCGAAGAGTCCGATCCCCGCGCGGTCGACCCGGCCGGCGTCGTCGAGCCCGACGGCTGCCACCGCGCCCGCGAGCGCGAAGTCGCCGGCGCGGCGCGCGACCTCGTCGCAGGCGAAGCCGCACCGACCGTTCCACACCGGGAAGTGCGCGGCCACGAGGACCTGGTCGGGCTGGATCGACGTCTGCCACGTGCCCTCGAAGAAGCGGGTGGCGGGTATCTCGGCGCGCCCGGACGCCGACGCGACCTCGAGCCGCGCGTCGAGCGCCAGCGCGACGGCGGGATACTCCGACGCCGGATCCGCGTGCGCGAGCGAGCCGCCGAGCGTGCCACGGTTGCGGATCTGGAAATGACCGATGAACGGGGTGACGCGCGTCAGCAGCGGTACCGACCGCGCGAGCTCGCCGTCGCGCTCGACCGTCGCCTGCGTGGTCATGGCCTTGACCGTCGCAGTGCCGTTCGCGCGATGGACCCCGCGCAGCTCGGCGACGCGGTTCAGGTCGACCAGGTGCTCGAAGCGCGTGAGGCGCAGGGCGAGCATCGGGACCAGGCTCTGCCCACCGGCGAGCGGCTTGGCCTCGTCGCCGTGCTCCGCGAGCAGCGAGACCACGTCGGCCACGCTCTCCGGAGCGTGGTACTCGAACCGTGCCGGCTTCACGACTCCCCCTGACGCCCGGCGCCCGATGCCGCGCTTCGAACCGAGAGCCGACGCTAGCGTGCCCGTGTCGAAGCGTGCGGCGCACCGACGTGGAGGCAAGCCGACGGACGGCGCGGAAGCACCCGAGCGCACCAAGGAATGGCTCGCACCGCTGCTCGCCGCGGTCGCCGGGTCGGTCGACGCGATCGGTTACCTCACGCTCCTGCACGTGTTCACCGCGCACATGAGCGGGAACAGCGACGCATTCGGCGCCGAGCTCGGACGCGGCTCGTGGACGGAGGTGCTCCGGCGCGGCTTCCCGATCCCGGTGTTCGTGCTCGCCGTCGCGTTGGGTGCGCTGGTCATCGAGCTCGCGATGCGTCGCGGGGTGCGCTCGGTCGTCGCCGTGGTGTTCTCGGTCGAGGCGTTGCTGCTCGTCGCGTTCGTGGGGTTCGGGAGCACCCACTTCTCCCACCACGCGATCACGATCACGAAGGGGTGGCGGTTCTACGGGCTCGTCGCGCTGCTCGTCGTCGCCATGGGTCTGCAGAACGCGGGACTCCGACGCGTGCGCGGGCACACCGTGCACACGACGTTCGTCACCGGGATGCTCACGGACCTCGCGCACGAGTCGGTCGCGTCGGTGGTGTGGTGGTGGGACGGGCGCGCGTCGCGGCGGTCCGGCGCACGTGGCGACGGTCCTGCAGGACGCTCGCCGTCGAACGGACGGGTCGCGATGCTCGCCGGAATCTGGACCGCGTACGTGCTGGGGGCGGCGGCGGGCGGCTTCGGGCTCGGTCGGGTCGGGCTCACACTGCTGTGGGTTCCGATCGCGGTGCTCGCCGTCGTCGTCGTGCTCGACCTCCGCACGCCGCTCCACACGTCGAGCGTGGTGGCCGGCGCACCCGAGCCCGGCGGGTCCGGTCAGTCGCGCTCGACGATGTAGAGCGTGTTGCCGTCGGGGTCGCGGAACGAGAACATCGGCGGGACGCCCGGCCAGCGCATGACCTCGGCATCGACGTCGACGCCACGCGCACGGAGGTCGGTGTGGTCCGCGTCCGCGTCGGTCGTGCCGAACCGGATCGCGGTGTCGACGCCGGTCGCCTGACCTCCCGGCGGCAGCAGCGCGACGGTCGCCGGCGAGCCCGGCGGTGCGACCTCGATCCAGCGGTTGCCGCCGCCGAAGGGCGCGTCCATACGCGTCTCGAAGCCGAGGGTCTGGGTGTAGAAGCGCAGCGCGCGCTCCTGGTCGGTGGTCGGCACGCCCACGGTCCTGACGTCGGTGATGTGCGTCGCGGTCTGCTTGCTCATGATCCCGTTTCCTTTCGTGCGTCCTCGGAGCGGTTGACCGCTGCCGCAGGCGAAAGTCATCGGTGGGCGTTCTTCGAGCACCGTTCGTTGCGAGGACGCGCGACGCGCATTTCGACCGCAGAATTCCTGCGGAATCGGCTCGATACCTGTCACAGCCTTCGGCTACGATACGAACGTATGTTCGATGTGCTCGACGAGCTCGAGGGCGCGCTCGACAAGGTCGCGGCCGACGATCCCCCGGTCGACGTGGCGCGGCTGCGACGGCTCGTGGACCGCGCCGAGTTCCTCCGGATCCGCGCCGCACGGGCATCCGAGCGCGCGGGCGAATGGCAGGCCGACGGCTCCGTGTCCGCCCGCATCTCCCGCGTCATCACCGACGGCCGCTCCCTCCCTCTCGACGTCGGACGCGCCACCCGGACCGTTGCCGCCGCCCCCTGGCGCGCGCTGGTCGTACGCGACGGCGGCTGCACCCACCCCGGCTGCGACCGCCCACCCGGTTGGTGCGAAGCCCACCACGTCAAGCACTGGGCCGACGGCGGGACCACCACCCTCGACAGCCTCAAGCTCTACTGCGACCGCCACCACCACGACGCCCACCAACGACCGCGCACCACGCGGACCCGACCCGCCCGCCCGCAACGGCGGATGACGTGACTCAACCCGAACCGGCGCTCAGGCTCGCGGCCTTCGTCGTGAGGTAGTGCTGCTCGCGCGCGTTGTTCGTGCGCGCGGCCGCGGCGCGGAACTCGGCGATCGCGGCATCCGTGTCGCCGGCCTGCTCGAGGAGATGCGCGCGCACGGCGTGGAGCCGGTGATGGTCGCCGAGACGGTCGGCAACCGTGTCGACGACGGCGAGGCCCGCGACGGGACCGTCGACCATCGCCGTCGCGACGGCGCGGTTCAACGTCACCATCGGGTTGGCGGTCGTGCGCTCGAGCACGCGGTAGAGCGCGAGGATCTCCGACCAGTTCGTCTCGTCGTAGGTACCCGCCTGGTCGTGCACGGCGGCGATCGCGGCCTGCACCTGGTACTCACCCATCCGACCCTGGCGGAGTGAATCCGTGATGAGCGCGACGCCTTCGGCGACGAGGGCGCGGTCCCAGCGCGTGCGGTCCTGCTCGGCGAGGGGCACGAGCTCGCCGTCGGCACGCGTGCGGGCAGGACGGCGAGCGTCGGTCAACAGCATCAGGGCGAGGAGCCCGGCGACCTCGGGATCCCGGGGCAAGGCCTCGTGCACGGCGCGGGTCAGGCGGATCGCCTCGCCCGAGAGATCGGGGCGGGCCAGGTCGGGGCCGTCGCTCGTCGCGTAGCCCTCGTTGAAGACGAGATAGAGCACGTGCAGCACCGACCGGAGCCGCTCGTCGCGCAGCTCGGGCGCCGGGAGCGCGAACGGCTCGCCCGACTCCTTCACCTTCGCCTTGGCCCGGCTGATGCGCTGCGCCATCGTCGCCTCGGGCACGAGGAACGCGGCTGCGATCTCGCGCGTCGTCAACCCGCCGACCGCACGCAACGTCAACGGGATCGCCGACGCGGATGTGAGCGACGGATGGCAGCACATGAACACGAGGATCAACGTGTCGTCGTCGCCCGACACCGGCTCGGGCCGTGCGAGCGACCACGACGCGGCGAGCTCCTCGCGGCGACGTCGGGCGTCGTCGCTACGGAACCGGGCGATCATCCGACGCGACGCGACGCGCACGAGCCACGCGAGCGGATCGTCGGAGGTGCCTTCCGCCGGCCAGCGCGTCGCCGCGGCGACGAGCGCCTCCTGGACCGCGTCCTCGGCGTCGGCGAAGTTGCCGTACCGGCGCACGACCGCACCGAGGGCCCGCGGCGCGAGGTCGCGCAGCAGGCCCTCGGTGCCAGTGGTCGCGGTCACCGCGGTCACACCTCGGGGTCGGGGGCGCTCAGCACCTCGCGCACCTCGATCGCCTGGCGGATCGGGACGCCGGCCGGGCCCGGCGCGGCCGAGATCCGGGCCGCGATCTCGACGGCGCGCTCGGCGCTCTCGACACCGACGAGGCGGTAGCCGGCGAGCAGCTCCTTGGACTCGGCGTACGGACCGTCGGTCACGACGGGCGCGCTCGCCCCGTCGGAGACCACGAACTTGGCCTGGTCGGGGCCGGCGAGGCCCTGCGCGTCGATGAGCTCGCCCTGCTCGACCAGCTCCTGGTTGAGGGCCTGCTGGAACGCGATGTGGGCCTGCACGTCGGCAGGGCTCCACTCGCTCATCGGCGGGCAGTCGCCTTCGACCCCTCCGTAGCTCTGGATCAGCATGAATCGCGGCATTGCTCCATCCTTCCCGTCCGGCGGCGCCTCCGTGGTGCGCGCTCACCCCGATGTCGCGGCCACGGCTCGGTTCTCGACATGGCAGGGCGAGAAACTCCCGTCCGATGCCCGACGACGAGCCGCGCCCCGCGCGCCTGACGGCCCAACTGCTCGCCGGCCGGGCTGCGCGCACGCCGGAGGACGTCGTGCACCGGCTGTTGGCCGTCCAGGCCCAGGATCCGCGCGGGTTCCGGCTCGCGGTGCGGGCCCGCAGCGCGGGACTCGTCGCCGCGGACGTGGACCGCGCCCTCACGGAGAGCCGCTCGCTGGTGGTGACGTGGCTACAGCGCGGGACGCTGCACCTCGTCACCGCGGACGACTATTGGTGGCTGCAACCGCTGATGGCGCCGCGCATCGTCACCGCGAACGAGCGGCGACTGCGCCAGGAGGGCGTGAGCGCGCGACAGGCCGACCGCGGCGTCGAGGTGATCACCGACGCGCTCGACTCGGGCGAGGCGCGGACGCGCGACGAGCTGCGCGCGCTCCTCGACGACGCAGGTGTCCCGACCGCGGGACAGGCGCTCGTGCACCTGATCGTGGCCGCGAGCCTGCGCAGCGACGTCGTGCGCGGACCGGTGGTCGGGAACCACCACGCGTTCGTATCCGCGCGGCGATGGCTCGGTCCGCCAACGTCATCGGTGGCACGGGACGAGGCCCTCGCGCGTCTCGCCCGGCGCTACCTGGCCGGTCACGCACCCGCGACGGCCGACGACCTCGCGAAGTGGACGGGACTGCCACTGCGCGACGCACGTGCCGGATTCGATGCGATCGCCGGCGAGGTGACACAACGCGACGACGGCCTCGTGGCGCCGAAGGGAGCGCGCACCCGCGCCCGCGCGCCCGGCGCGAAGCTCCTCGGAGCGTTCGACCCGCTGCTGCACGGCTGGGTGTCACGCGAACCGTTCGTCGGCCCCTACCGCCACGTGGTGACGAGCAACGGGATCTTCCGGCCCGTCGTGCTCGTCGACGGCCGCGTCATCGCGACGTGGGGCCTGGCCGACGGACAGGTGAGCATCACCACGCTCGAGCCGGTTCCCGCGCACGCGCGCGACACGCTGCGACGCGAGGCAGCCGACGTGCTGCGCTTCCTCGCGCTGCCGCCCCGGCCTTTGGTCGTCAGCTGACCGGCCATGTGCGCAGACGCGCGCCGAACGGGTCGTCGGCCGGACGCGCGTCGCGGCCCAGCAGCATGGTCGTGCGGCGCGACGGCTCGTAGCGCGGCCAGCCGGGATCGCCGTCACGCGCGAACGCGCACCACGCGGCGCGCACACGCGCGGAAAGAGCCTCGGCCGCGTCGGCGTCGGCCACGAAGTCGGACCAGCCCTCGCGGTCCAAGGTGCCGAAGGTGAACGGGAGGTCGATCGCGTGGCACGCGCCCAGCTCGACCGGGCCGGGCGCGGCCGGCCACGTGAACAGGTACGAGTACGTGGTCGCGCCGCGCGCCGCGTGGGCGTCGGCGATCGCGACCGCGGGACGGGTCATCTCGGCGTCGGTCATGACGTCGGCCCAGAGCGCGCCGGGCTCGTCACGACCCGGCTCCGCGCTCGCCTCGTAGGCCGCGAGCAGGGCCGGGCCGTCCGCCGCCCCCACGAGCCGGTCGACCCGTCGCGCCAGCCGATCGCGATCGAGCGCGGTGTCGACGCCGAAGAACAGGCGCATCTCGTCGCGCGTCGTGCCGATGAGCAGCTCGACGTCGTCGGCAACGCCCGCCGCGACCGCGCCCAACGGCGCTGACGCGACCACGTCACCGTCGGCGACGGGATGGAACGGCATCATGCCGACGGTCGCGAACACCGACGCGGCGGTGGCCTCCTGCGCCGCGAGGACATCGGCGACCGGCGTGGCGCGCAGTGCGTCGACGGCGTCGACCTCCACCCCGAGGTGCCGCCCGAACGCGTTCGCGACCTCCGCGGCCGCGTCGGGTTGCAGCGTGAGGTTGGTCGCGCCGCTCTGGACGATCGCGCGCCGGAACCGGCCGCGCGCCCCGGGCGCGGCGAGCAGGTGCAGGATGCAGCCGGCGCCGGCCGACTCACCGAACACGGTGACATTGCCCGGGTCACCGCCGAACGCCGCCGCGTTCGCACGCACCCACTCGAGCGCGGCGAGCTGGTCGAGCAGACCGCAGTTGGGTGCGTCGACGCTCGCGAACCCGAGCGCCCCCAGTCGGTAGTTGCACGACACGACGACCACGTCGCCCTCGCACGCGAGGCGCGCGCCGTCGTACGTCGGCAGTGAGGAGCCACCGATCGTGAACGCGCCACCGTGGAACCACACCATGACGGGCCGCGCGCCACCCGAGGTCGATGTCGCCGGCGTCCACACGTTGAGGGTGAGGCAGTCCTCGTCCTGCGTCCCGACGGTCATGCCGGGCACGAGCCCGGCGAGCGGCCCGCCCGAGGGCTGGGGTGCCGACGGGCCGAACCGAGCTGCGTCGAACGGCTCCCGCCACGGCGCGACCGGGGCCGGCGCGGCGAACCGGCGCGGGCCGACCGGCGGCGCCGCGTACGGGATGCCGCGGAACACGCGCACGCCGCGCCCGTCGGGATCGCGCTCGACCCGCCCGCGCACGGGGCCGTCGCGCGTATCGACGAGGTCGAGCGCACCGACGTGGGTCGTCATGTCCGCGCTAACCGCCGTAGTTCATGCCCGTGTCGCGCAGCAGCAGCGGCACCTTCGACTCGTCGCGGACGCCGGCGTTCACGACCTCGGCTACGAACACGCTGTGGTCGCCACGCTTCACGCTGTCGGTCACGCGCGCCTCGAACCAGTACGGCAGGTCGACGAGCAGGGGCGCACCGGTCTCGGCGCCCCGCTCGAACGTGTAGCCGTTGAGGGTGTCGCCCTCGACCTTGGTCGTGCGGAAGAACGCCTTGCCGATCTCGAGCTGGTCGGCCGCGAGGACGTTCACCGCGAACGCGCCCGTGCTCTCGACGAGACGGTGGGTGTCGTTGTCGGTCTTGATGCCCACCATGATCAGCGGCGGCTCGAACGACGCCTGCGACAGCCAGTTGATGCCGGCGGCCGAGAACTCTCCGCCGTCGACCGCGGTCACCACGTACAAGCCGTAGTTGATCGCCCGCAACGCCACCTTCTTGGCCTGCGCGTCCAAGGTTCCTCCCGGAGCTCGTGTCGGTGTCTACAGCTGGCTGCGCCCGCGCTCCACGATGCCGGCCCGGCGGGCCTCGACCTTCTCGGGGTCGAAGCCGCCACCCTCCCACTCGCGGCTGACGCGGTCCTCGATCGTCCACCCGTCGTCGAGCGTCGTCAACGACACCTCGGCGTACGTCTGCAGGATGCGCCGCACCCCCGCCTGGTCGTTGGAGACGATGTCGGCCGCGAGGCCGCGACAGAACGGCAGCAGATCGTCGTGGGGCACGACGTGGTTCACGAGCCCCCACGCGAGCGCGGTCGGCGCGTCGACGAAGTTGCCCGTCGCGCTCATCTCTCGGGCCCGGCGCACGCCGACCGACTGGCACAACATCACGGTGAGGCCCCAGCCCGGCTGCACCCCGACGCGGGTGTGGGTGTCGGCGAAGCGGGCGCGCTCCGACGCGACCAGGAAGTCGCACGAGAGCGCGAGCTCGAGCCCGCCCGTGACCGCGACGCCGTTGATCGCGCCGATGACGGGCTTCGCGTGCGGCGGCAGCGCGCCCCGGAACGGCAGCCGGCCCTGGTCGTCGCGCTCCCCCATGTCGGGGCCGGGGCCGCGCCGGCTGACCGTCGCGTCGCCGCCGAACTCCTTGAGGTCGATGCCCGCGGTGAACGCGGGATCGGCGCCGGTGAGGATCACGACGTCGACGTCGTCGTCCGCGTCGAGGTCGAGCATCACGCGGGGCAGGGTGCTGCGGATCTCGCGGTTGAGCGCGTTGCGGGCCTGGGGCCGGTTCAGGGTGACGACCGCGACGCGCTCGGCGGTCTCGATCTTGATCGGGGCGCGCTCTTCCACGCTCACGGCTTCAAGAGCTCCGGGTGACGGGCCGCGACCATGCGGCGCATGCCATCGCGCCAGTCGACCCTGGTCTCGCCCACGAGCTCGTGGAGCCTCGTGTTGTCGGTCGTGACGCTGCCGATGGTCGCCTCGGTCACGACGAATTCGGGGTCCAGCCCGGAGAGCTCGCCGAGGTACGCGCACCACTCCTCGATCGTCGCGGGCGCGCCGGCCCAGTTGACGATCGTCGCGGGCACCGACGCGATCTCGAGCATGCGCGGCAGCTGCTCGACGATGTCGTCCTCGTGGATCGGGTTGAACCGGTTGGGCTGCTCCGGGTGCAACTGGATCGGCGCGCCGTGGATCATGAACTCGAGGTGCCACGCGGGCCAGCCGCCGTTGTCGCCGTAGGGCACGTTGAGGCGCGCGATCGTCGTCGGCAGGTTCCACTGCCGTGCGCCGAGGCGCGCGGTGACTTCGGCCGTGATCTTGCTGATCGAGTACGTCGGCATCATGACCCGATGGTTGTCGCCCAGCGGATCGGTCTCCTTCAGCGGGTGGTGCGGACCCTGGTGCTGGTACACCGCGGTCGACGAGCACTGCAGGAACGCCTTGGCGTCGCGGCAGTGGGCCATGAGCAGACCGGTGGCCTCCGCGTTGGCCGCGAGGTCGCGGTCCCAGTCCGCGTCGCCGCCCCGCACGACCGCGAGGTTCAGGACGTAGTCGAAGTCGTTCGGCAGCGCGTCGAAGTCGCCGTGCGCGAGGTCGAGCGAGACGCACGCGACGCCCGCCGCCTCGAGCCGCTCGCGCCCGGTGGCGTCGGAGAACCGCGCCGCGCCCCACACGTCGTTGTCCTTCGCGAGCGCCAGCGTGAGCGGTTCCGCGACCTGGCCGGTCGGTCCGGTGACGAGGATCTTGGCGCCGTCGAGACGGTCGGTGATGGGCATGGCTCCTCCTTCGGTCCCGGAGGCTAGAGCAGCGGAGCCTCACCTGACCTCGGCGGCCCGGGTGTCCGGAGCGCGCTTCGGGACGGGCTATACACCCCTGTGGTGTCGTGTCCTCCACTGCGCGTGCTGTTCGTCAACGAGAACTTCGGCGGTCACGCGACCATGCACCTCCACCTTCGGCGCGCGCTCGCGGAGCGTCCCGAGATCGACGCGCGGTTCCTCGACGTCCCCACCGCCGGGCTGCTGCGCAGGGCCGCCGGTCGTCCCGTCCCCGTGCTCGGGCCGCGCGACCTCGACCTGCAGATGCTCCGTGCCCAGCTCTCGACGAGCACGTGGGTGCACCGGCGGCTGCGTCGTCTCGTGCCGACCGTCGACGCGGTGCACGTGTACACCCAGAACGCGGTGCTGCTGAGCTCGGGCTTGCTCCGCACCGTGCCCACGATCGTGTCCACGGACGCGACGACCGAGCAGTGGGCGTACCTCACGCCGGAGCGCCGTCCGACGCGACACACCCCGACGCGCGTGCGCTGGTCGCGCCGGTTCGAGGACCGCGTGTTCGACGCGGCGCGCGTCGTCGTGGCCAAGTCGGCCTGGACCCGCGAGTCGCTGCGGACGAGGTACGGCGTCCCGGACGAGCGGCTGCGCGTCATCCCGTTCGGGCTCATGGTGCCGCCGCTTCTGCGCGCCACGGAGGCGGGCCCGCCGATCGTCACGTTCATCGGCTACACGATGGACCGCAAGGGCGGTTGGCGACTGCTCGACGCGTACCGACGTCACCTGTCGCAGCGTTGTGAGCTGCACCTCGTGACCCGTGCCGACGTCCCGACCGAACCGGGTGTGCACGTGCATCGCGATTTCGTCCCCGGTGACGAGCGACTGCGGTCGCTGCTGGCCCGCACGACGGTGTTCGCGTTCCCGACCGAGATCGACACCTTCGGCTACGCCGTCCTCGAGGCGATGGGCGCGGGCGTGCCGGTCGTGGCGACGGGGGTGCACGCGCTGCCGGAGATCGTCGAGCACGGCGTCACCGGGCTCCTCGTGGAGGGCATCGAGGGCACGTGGCCCGAGGGCCCGGCCGATCCCCTCGCGGTCGCGCTCACCGAGCTCCTCGACGATCCCGAGCGGGCCCGGCGGATGGGCGACGCCGGTCGCCGGCGGGTCCTCGAGCGCTTCGACGCCCGCGTGACCACCGCGACGCTGTGCTCACTGCTCGCCGAGGTGACGGCGGGCGGCTCACCCCGCTCTCATCTGGCGCCGAGCGCCGGCTGAGCCGAGGCGCGCTCAATACGCACGGCCGCTCGGGCCGATACTCCCCTGTGCCCTCGTGCCGGCCGCGTCGAGCGTGGCTGCACCGCCGCGGCCTGCGCGCCGCCGCGCCGGTCCTCGTCGCCGGAGCGTTGCTCGCGGCGTCGTGCGGGGGGACGACGCGCGTCGCGGTCCCGAGCGGGCCGCCACCGAAGCTGGGACCGGTCGTCTTCCGAGGCTCGTTCGCGCCGACGGGGACCAGCCGCCTCGTGACCAACGAGTACGCGACGTGGAACCCGCACGCGCCGAGCGCGGTCCACGCCGCGGACTGGATCGTCACCAGCGGCTCGCTGTTCAGCCGCAACGGCGACGGATGGTCCGGCGTCCCCGACGGCACGTCGCCAGGGCCCCAGTCGTCACCGACCAACGGCTCGGCCGTGTTCCGCATGACGACGCGCGCCGACGACTTCGACGACGCCGCGGTGCTCATGCGGTTCCGCAACCACGGGCTCACGTCGACGTCGCGGACGCCGAAGCAGCCGTGGGACGGCGTGCACGTGTTCCTGCGCTACTCGAGCGCGGCGGAGCTGTACTACGCGTCGTTGAACCGCCGTGACGGCACCGTCGCGATCAAGAAGAAGGTGCACGGCGGCGCGCACGAGGTCGACGGCGGCACGTACACGACGCTGGCGACTGGGCACTGGAAGGTGCCTTACGGCCAGTGGCAGGACGCGGAGGCGGTCGTGCGGACCGTCGGACACGACGTGGCGATCTCGGTCTACGTCGACGGCCACCTCGTCGTCGCGGCCGTCGACCACGGCCAGGGTGGGCGCGCGCCGCTCACGAAGCCCGGACGGGTCGGCATCCGCGCCGACAACTGCAACTTCGACGTGTCGACCTTCGAGGTCGCGCGAGTCTGAGCGCCGGGACGCGTCGATCCAGGGCAACGCGCTGTTGGTGGGCGCCGCCCTGGGCCCCGCGAAGCCCGCCCCGCTCCGAAGCGCCCGGCGGCGAATCAGACGTGGGCGCGCTCGATGAGGCGCAGGACCGCGCTCAGGTCCTCGACCGGGGGGTCGACCTGGAGCACCGGGCCGTCGGGCACCTTGAAGAGCAGCCGCTGGGCCATCTTCACGCCGGCGAGCAGCGCCTCGTGGCCCGGGACCCGGAACGCGATGTGCAGCACCATGCGCTCGGGTGCGAGGTAGGTGACCTCGAGCCGGGCGACGACGTCGGTGAAGCCCTCGGTCGCCACGAACGCCCAGCGGCCCTGGTGCGGGACGGGCTCGCCCGCGGCGACGGTCGCACCGACGATGGCCAGCGTGCCGGCCATGTCGCCGGACTCCGGCGCGGCCAGCGTCACCAGGGGCACCTGGCCCTGGCTGCCGTCACCGCGCATGCCCTCCATCCACTCCGCGTCGACGACGCGAGCCGCGTCGAGCGAGAAGGCGACGAGCGCATCGGTGTTGCGAGCGACGGTCAGGTGCATGGCGGGCCTCCCCAGTGGGCCGGCGTCGGTGTCATCTCACTATCGGCCCCGACGGGCCCACTGCTGTATGGGTCGATCGGCCTATTTCGCCCTCGGCGCCGGCGCGCGGGCCGCTCAGAGCCCGCGCACGACCAGGCCGTCCACCTGGAAGTCGTCGTTGTCGCCCCGGATCCCGACCCGGCCCGCGACGGTGATCGGGGCGCACCCGGCGCCGGTGTCGGTCACCCGGGCCACGAGGGCGTAGTCCCGGTACAGCCCGAGGGTGACCGAGCCGTCGGGGTTGTCCTGGGCGGTGGCCTGGACCTGCTGCCACACGCCGTAGGGCACCGTCAGGTGCTGGGACGGGAGGAGGTCGAGGTAGACGCCACCGTTCGACGGACCGCCCGGGCACTTCTTCTTGATCCTGATCGTGCCGTCGCGCCGGTTGACGCTGAGCGCGTACAGACGGGTCTCGTCGACGTAGCGCAGCCACACGTGCACGCCGTCGAAGTCGGTCGCGGGCGTGGACGGCGTCGAGGTGAGCCCGTTGTTCAGGAGCGAGAACGACACCGCGACGTCGCCGAAGTCGCTGCGGACGCTGCGCAGGCGGAACACCGACGAGTTGGTGCCGTTCGACGACGTCGCGTCGGGCGCCACGTCGTCGGGCACACCCGTCCACCCGGTGCTGCTGCGCCGGAGGAAGGAGCCGCTCGTCGCCTGCCAGTCGGGCGAGATCACCGCGTCGGGATGGGTCGGGTTGTCGAACGCGTACTGGTTGGTGATCACGCCGTCGGGCCCGTCGAACGAGTCGGCGAACAACGACGCGCCGAGCGGCGAGACGACCGACGAGACCGCGCCCGTCGCCGTGGTGGCGCCGCCCGAGTTGGTCGCGGTGACGGCGGCAGCGACGGTCGCGCCGACGTCGGCATCGGCGAGCGTGTAGCTGGGCGCGGTCGCGCCGGGAATCGCCTCGCAACTCGCGCCGCCCGGGCCGCAACGCAGCCACTGGTACGCGAACGTCATCGGTGTGGTGCCGGTCCACGTGCCCGCGGTGGTCGTGAGCGCGAGACCGTCCTCCGCGGTCCCGGTCGCGCCGGGTGCGGCGAGGATGGCGGGCGCGAGCGGGGCGACGACAGGCGTCGCGACCGACGTGGCGGACGCGGTCCCACCCGCGTTGACGGCGTTGACCGCGAACCGCACCGTGGACCCGACGTCGGCCGACGTGAGCGTGTAGGCCGTGGTGGTCGCGCCGGTGATCGTGATGCAGCCACCTCCCGAGGTGTTGCAGCGCATCCATTTCGTGCTGAGTGTGATCGGGACGGTGCCCGTCCACGACACGGTCGACGCGCTGAGCGTGGAGAAGTCCCGCGCGGTGCCGCTCACGACCGGAAGCCCGGACGCCACCGGCGCCGCAGCCGCGACGATCGCGGTCACGGCGGTGCGGACGGTCGACGAACCTGCGTCATTGGTCGCGGTGACGTCGACCGCGAGCGTGGAGCCGAGATCCGACGCACCCACGGCGTAGGACGGCGAGACCGCGCCGGCGACGGGCGCGCAGGCCGCGCCCGTGCCGTCGCAACGCAACCACTGGAAGGACTCGGAGATCGGGTCGGTGCCGGTCCAGCTCCCCGGGTAGACGGTCAACGTGTCGAGGTCGTGCGGGGTCACGTCGTTGACGGTCGGCGGCGCGACGTTCGCCGGCGCGACCGCGCCGATGACCCCGGTGGGGAGTGAGCTCATGGAGCGCGAGCCGCCGGCGTTCGTCGCCTTCACGGTCACGCGCACGGTCGAGCCCGCGTCGGCCTGGTCCACCGTGTAGGTGGACGCCGTCGCTCCGGTGATCGACGAGCAGGTGGTGCCGGACGGGTCGCAGCGGCGCCAGCGGAACGTGAAGGTGATCGGCGGCGTGCCCACCCACGAACCCGTCGTCGCGCTCAGCACGTCACCGAACGACGCGTTGCCGGAGATCACCGGCCACGCGGTGTTCTCGGGCGGGGCAGCCGCCACGAGCGCGCTGGGTGCCGACGCGACCGACGACGTGCCGCCCGCGTTCGACGCGGTGACGAGCACTTCGATGGTCGAGCCCACGTCGACCGACTGCACGTCGTAGCTGCTGCCCACCGCGCCTACGATCGGCGAGCACGACCCACCCGACGCGTCGCAGCGCTGCCATGCGAACGAGTACGCGATCGGAGCGGTACCGGTCCAGCTGCCGGTGTAGCCGACGATCGTGTCGCGGTCGTGCGGCGTGGTGTCGCTCAGCGTGGGCGGGGCCACGTTCGCCGGCACCACCGCGCCGACGATGCCCGTCGGCGCCGACGTGGCCGACGACGTGCCGCCCGCGTTCGACGCGGTGACCGCGAGCCGCAGTGTCGAGCCCGCGTCGGCGAGGCCGACCGTGTACGACGGCGCGGTCGCACCCGTGATCGACGAGCACGTCGTCCCCGTCACGTCGCAGCGCTTCCACCGGTATGCGAACGAGATGGGTGCCGTACCGAGCCATGTTCCCGGCGTTCCGCTAAGCGTCGTCCCGGCCGACGCGACGCCCGAGATCGCTGGCAGCGCCTGGTTCGCGGGCGCACGGGCGCCGACGACCGCGGTCGCCGCGGAGTCGGCGGTGGTCGAGCCGAGCGAGTTCGACGCGCCGACGTGCACGCGCAGTGTTGTGCCGACATCGGCCGCTGTGACCGCGTACGTGCTCGTCGTGGCGCCGGCGATGGCAGTGCACGTGGCGCCCGACGCGTCGCAGCGCATCCACTGGAACGTGAACGTGATCGGGCTGAGACCCGTCCACCCGCCGCGGTAGCCCGTCAGCAGGTCGCCGTCGTGGGGCGTCGTGTCGCTGACCGACGGCAACGACGTGTTGACCGGCGCGGTGTTGGCGGCACCCGCCGGGAGCGCGGAGAACGCGACGACGGCGGGGGCGATCAGCGACACGACCGAGATCATCGTCGTACGCGTTCTCGTTGCACGTCTCGTCGTCGCATGCGCCGTCATCGTCATCCCCCTGCGCTGGCACCCGCGGGCGCGGTGATCGGCTCGATGCGGATGGCCGAGAACACCGGTTGCGGGCTGTCGGGCCGGCTCCGGTACACCGAGAGGCCGACGCCACCTGCGGGCAACCCGAGCTGCACGTCCTCCTCGGGCGCCGCGTACACGACCGTCCCGTCGACGGTGACCGACGCGTGACCGTTGCTCGTCGTGACCGTCACGTCGTGGGCGTCAGCGCGCGCGATGGCGCGGTCGAGCACGAGTGCCTGCTGACTGGTGCGACCGCGGAGGATCCGCACCCAGCCGGCCGAGAGCGACACCGCGTACTCGCCGTCACTACCCGAGAGCACGTGGAGCGACGCGCTGGCACCCGAGGTCGGCGCCCCCAACCCGGCGACGTGCACGCTGGTCTGGTAGTCGGTCCAGCTCGCGAGACGTCCGGGCGCGAAGTACGCGCTCGAGTACGCCGCCGTCGTGGGCAGCGTCAACGTGTCGCCGGAGAAGGCCGAGGCCGGTACCGCGTGCCCCTGCTCGTCGACCCAGCGGTTGCTCTCCGCGAACGGGCGCATCTGCGCGACCTGGAGCGGCTCCCACATCGCGACGTGGTCGAACATCGCGCGCGCCGTCGTCGGGCCGAGAATCTCGACGCGCGGCAGGAGGTGGTTGGCGACGTCGCGCCGTGTGATGAGCCCCGCGTTCTCCGCGTTGACGACCGACATGCGGAACAGCTGGCGCGTGCGGGCCTCGAGGATGGGCGGGATCCGTGGGTCGTTGCTCGGGAAGGTGACCGCCGAGAACGGGTACGCGAAGAAGTGAGGCATCGGGAAGCCGTGGCGGAGCAGGTCGTCGCGTGACGCCTTGAGGTCGCTCGTGATGCGCCGGTCCCACTCCTGGATCGTCTCGAGCCGATGCTCTTTGGGGAGCCACTTGCGATTCACGAGGAACGGTGCGGTGTGCCCGGCCGCGTCGATCGGGACCCGCCAGTGCCCGAGGTGCGTGTGAACCTCGACGTCCCACCTTCCTGTCTTGTACAGCGCCTTCAGCTCGGGCCAGTCGAGGTAGTACGGCTGGTGGTCGCCCACGACGCCGGTGATCGTGAAGACGGTGGCGTGGAAGTGGTGTCGGGCGAGGATCGGGTCGGCGTAGATCCAGAGGCCCTTGGGCGCGTCGTCGAAGGTGACCCAGACCGACCGGGGCGGCACCGGCTTCCCGTCGAGCCAGTCCGACACCTGGCGCGTGGTCAACGTCGTGAAGCCGGCCTGCTCGAGCATCGTCATCTGCTCGTCGAAGTGCTCGGGAGTGACCGTGTAGGGGTCGATCCGGTCCTTCTTCGGTCGCGGGAGGATGTCGTGGTACGACACGATGACCGGATCGGTCTGCGTCGCGTTGCCCCGGAACGCGGCGTAGAGGGCACGGTCGGGCTCGTCCAGCTGTGTCGGCGGCGTGCTGACCTGGGCCGCGACCCGTTGCGGTCGGAGGACCAGCGCGGCGAGGACCAACGGCACGCCGACCGCGAGGAGCACGAGTCCCGCGCAGACCCGGCGCAGCATCCACCGACGCCGGCGACTGCGCTTGCGCGCGAGCCGGCGCTCACGCGATTGCGCACGCGCGCTCGCACGCGCCCGTTGACGTTCGGCCCGGGTGGGCTCTTGCGGCTCCTCCGTCGCCTGGACCGGTTCGGGAGGGTGCTCGGACCGGGGTGCAGGCCCGGTCGGCGCGGCGCGACCCGATTCGTGCGCGGGCTCGGGCCGCGCCGCGCCGGATGGGTTGGGGTCGCGTGACGGGCGACCCCGAGACGTCGGACGCGCCGACGACTCGCCCTCGCGCGGCGCAGACCGCGGCGCCGGCGGTTGCGAGGGCGCGTCGCTGCTCGCGCCGCGGCCCGTACGGCTCGCGCGCGGGCTCACGCGACGACGGTCACGGGGCAGGCTGTCGAGCGGGAACCCGGTGAGGTCGGGCCGGCGCGAGCCCGGGACGCCCGCACGGCGTCCCGCCGCGCGCGGCGCGGCCTCGGGCCGCTCGGCCGCGTCACGGTCGCCGGCGTCGCCGCGCGGGTCCTCCGGCGCGTCCCGGTGCGCCTCCTCGTGCTCATCGTGCTCGTCGTGCACCTCGCCCACTTCGCGCACGACGGGGGCGTCGTCCACGTCGCGGGTGTCGCGGCGCCGGCGCGTGCGCTGCCAGAACCGCTTGCGCGCGGGCAGCAGGTCCCGCTCGGCCCGGCGCAGGCCGAGCGACTCGGGCGTCGGCCTCGCGATCTCTTCGTGGTCTTCCGCCCCTGCGACGACGTCGTCGTCGTGGGCGAGGTCCAGCTCGCCGAGCGCCGTGTCGGCATGTCCGTCCTCGACGTCGCCGCACACGATCTCGAGCTCGTCGGGGATGGGGCGCGCGCCCGCGTCGGTCCGGACCCTGCCGCGCGAGCGGTCGTCGTCGACGATCATCGGAGGACTCGACCGCTCGTGACCACGACGAGGTACACACCCACCATCGCCGCCGCGGCCAGAAGCTGCGCGACGACGCGCACCACCCGACGCGTCGTCCCCCCGTCGGACCGCCTCATCACCCGCTCGCTCATGCTCGCCCCCTCACGCGCGGTGCCACACGCCCTTGCGCACGGTCGCGGCCGAGTAGAGGATCAGCCACGACAAGCCGATCGACGACAGCAGGCTCATCAGCGGCCGGTACACCCAACGCGTGCAACCGGGGTTCTGGATCTTGAACGCGACCGCGTACACCGAGCCCTTCGTGAACACACCGGCGAGGTACAGGCCGACGAGGGCCCACTGGCCCTGATACGGCAGCCACACGAGGTGGCGGAAGAACATCACCGGCGCGGCCACGACCCACAGCGCGTGCAGGTAGAAGAGCGCGGCCGGCCCGGTGCCGCGTCGCCAGATGTACGGCCCGTTGAAGAAGAGGTTGCGAATGAAGCTCTTCTTCCAGCGCGCCTGCTGCTTGAAGAAGTTGCGCCCCGTCGAAGGGACGTTCGTCCACACGCGCGCCGAGCGCAGGTACTCGATGCGCCACTGCCGTTCCGGGTAGTCGACAGACGCGACGAACGGATCCGACGCGAACTGGGCCTTCAGCCGCTTGCCCTTCCACCGCTGCCCCAGCACGTAGCCGGTGAGCTGGCGGTCGGTGGCGAACGGGAACTCCTGACCCGCGAACCGGTCGTTCGCCCACGCGGGCAGGTAGTTGTAGATCGCCTCCTTGCGGAACACCGCGAGCGGACCCGACACACACGTCACCGACCCGAACGCGGACTCCGCGGCCTTGCCCACGCTGAACTGGCCGTCGTACCAGACGTCCTGGGTCTTCGTGAGCATGTTGCGCTCGGCGTTGAGCGCCCGTGCGTGACCGCTCACGCCACCGATATCGGGCCGGTGCACGAGCACCGCGACACAACGTCGCAACGCGTCCGGCGCCAGGATGCAGTCGGAGTCGGTGAACGCGAAGACGTCGCCCTTGGCCTGGCGGGCCGCGGCCACGAGCGCACGCTTCTTCCCGACGCTCTTCTCCATCGTGAGCACGTGCAGGCCCGGGTACTCGTCCGCGATCGTGGCCAGCACCTCGTCCGTGCGGTCGGTGGAGCCGTCGTTGACGACGAACACCTCGAGGTTCTGGTAGTCGGACCGCAGGATGGAGAGGATGCAGCTGTCGATGTTGTCCTCCTCGTTCTTCACGGCGACGAGGAACGACACCAGCGGCTGCTCGAACCCGGTGAGCGGGACGTCGAGGCTCGGGTCCCGGTACCGCACGAACGCCAGGTACATCATCGCCACGGTCGAGAACGTCACGCCGATGCCGTAGGCGCCGAGCAGCGGGTCGTGGACGATGTGGTCGGCCTTGGCTGCGACGATCGACATGAGCGGGACGAGCGCGAGCATGACGAGCCCGCGCCGGACCGCGCGCCACGTGCGGGTGTCCAGCCTCGACATCCAGCGGCCCGTCGTCGAGCGCGACGGACGCCAGGCGGGGACCTTCGCGACCGACTCGATGACCTGCCCGCGTGGGGGTCGCGTCCGGCGCGCGCCCGGTCGGGCGCGCGCCGGATCACGCGGAGGTGCCTGCATCACCACCGGACGTCAGAGCCGGACGACGTTGGCGGCGTCGAGCCCGCGGCTCAGACCCTGCGCATCGAACACGAGCTGCGCCGATCTCGCGACGCTGCCGACGTCGAGGTCGCGCGCGGCGGCGAGCAGCACCACGCAGTCGTGCTCCGCGATCACCGGCCCGCTCAGCGGCCGGCTCGTCAGCTCGTCGCCGAGGAGCTCCAGCGTGGGCACGAACGGATCGTGGTACGCGACCTGGGCGCCGGCCCGCGCGAGACGCTCGATGACCGTCATCGCGGGCGACTCCCGCGTGTCGTTCACACCGGGCTTGTAGCTGACGCCGACGGCGAGGACCTTCGAGCCGCGCGTCGGCTTGCCCGCCTCGTTCAGCATCTCGCCGACGCGCTGCGCGACGTACGCCGGCATCGAGTTGTTCACCTCGAGCGCGTGCTGCACGAACCCGAGCCCGAACCCTCGACGCTGCTCCGCCCGCCACGACAGGTAGCTCGGGTCGATGGCGATGCAGTGACCGCCCACGCCGGGCCCGGGCCAGAACGGCATGTACCCGAACGGCTTGGTCGCCGCGGCCTCGAGCGCGGCCCAGATGTCGACGTCGAGATCCGACGCCGCGGTTGCGAGCTCGTTGACGAGCGCGATGTTCACCTGCCGGAAGGTGTTCTCGATCAGCTTCGCCATCTCGGCTTCGCGCGTCGAGGGTGTGTGCACGACCTGGCAGCCCAGCCCGCGGTACAGCTGCGCCGTGAGGCGCGTGCCGGTGGCACCGACGCCCGAGACGATCTTCGGGACACGCTGCAGGTGCCACGAGCTGCCCGGATCGATGCGCTCGGGCGAGTACCCCAGCGCGAAGTCCTGTCCGTTCTTCAGCCCCGATCCCTCGAGGATCGGCAGCACGACCTCCTCGGTCGTGCCCGGGTACGTCGTCGACTCGAGCACGACCAGTTGACCGGGGCGCAGGACCTCGGCGATGTCGGCGGCGGCTCGCGTCACGAGCGACAGGTCGGGCCCGCCGTCCTTGAGCGGCGTCGGTACCGCGACGATCACCGCGTCCGCGGTGAGCAGCGCGAGCGGGCTGTCGGTCACGCGCGCGCCGCGCAACGCGTGCAAGTCGTCGGGCGTCGTGTCGACGACGTACGACTGGCCGCGCCGCAGGGCCTCGATCTTGCGGGTGTCGGCGTCGACACCGATGACGTCGAAGCCCTCGCGCGCCGCGGCGACGAGGAGCGGCAGGCCGACGTAGCCGAGACCGACGACCGCGACGGTCGCGGTCTTGAGCTGGAGCCGATCGGCGAGCAACGCGAGCGGTGCGCTCGCGTCGCGGTCGAGGTCGCCGGGGGTGGAGCTCCGCAGGTCGAAGCTGTCGTCTCGCGTCGTGCCGGGATCGGCCGTGCGCTCGAGCGCCAGGCCCGGTCCCGAGGCGGGTGCCTGGCTGCGGACGGGCGACGCAGTGCCGGTGGGCTGTTCCATGCATGTCCCCTCTGCCTGAACCGTCTCGCCGGCTCGTCGAGGGAACGCGCGACCAGGGCCGGACGCGCCCCCGCGCGCCGCCCCGATCACCAAGTCAGCCTCGCGATACCGACACTGGTGGACCCGGTCTGCATCGGCACACGACGACCGCTTTCTGTAGCGAGGGATGGGAATTCCTCGCGCGCTTCGTGGGATTCCGCCCAGGGACTTCGCCGAGAAATCGGGACGGTTGCCTCAACCGGACCGTGCACCCCGCCGATCCGATCCCGTGGACAGCAACCGAACGCGCCTCGCGGCCGCCATCGTCGGATCTGCCGCCGCGGGCGTCACCGCGTTCGCCGCGGCGACACGCGCCGTGGTGCGCTCCCGCCGGCGGATCGACGAGCTCGAGTGGCTGCTCGCCTCGGCCGCGAGCGCGCCGCCGCCTCCGCAGACGGGCGCGCCTGCGCCGTCGCCCGAGCCCTCGGCTGCACCCTCGGTGGTGGCCCGTGCGGACGAGCGCCGTGACGACCTCGTCGACCCGGAGACCGGCCTGCTCGACGCGCGCTACTTCCACGTCGCGCTCGAGCAGCGGGTGGCCGCGGCCCGTCGCAAGCTCCAGCCGCTCGCCGTGATGCTCGTCGACGTCGACGCGCATGCGGAGTCGGCGCTCGACTTCGTGCACCAGGCCGGCGTGATCCACGAGACGTTGCGCGAGGCCGACACGATCTGTCGCATCGGGACGAACCGCCTCGGGTTGATCCTCGAGGAGGCGACCGAGTTCGGCGCGGTGTTCGCGATCGAGCGCATCCGCATGTCGGTCAACCGCGCCGGTGGCGACGAGGAGCACCTCTGGGCCGGTGTCGCCGGCTACCCGAGCCACGCGCTCGACGCGCCGCAGCTGCTCGAGCGGGCGGAGACCGCCCTGGAGCGGGCCCGCAACTCGGGCAAGGGCTGGGTGCGCGTCGCTCGCAGCGAGACGACCGACACGACCGACTGATCTCGCGCGACGGGGAACCGCGAGGCCAGCTCGCGCCGTCCAAACCCTCCAGACGACGGAGGGGGAGATGCCATGCGACGTGCCGCGTTGCTCGTCCCGGTCGCGCTCGCGCTCGGGCTGGTGGTGGCGTTCGCCGCGCCCGCAAGTGCGTGCGGCAGTCTCGTCGCGCCCAACGGCGCGGTCCGGCTGCTACGCACGACCACGCTCGCCGCGTGGCACGACGGCGTCGAGCACTACGTGACCAACTTCGAGTTCGCCAGCAACCAGCCCAGCTTCGGCTCGATCATCCCGCTGCCCGGCAACCCGACCGACGTCCGGCGCGGCGGTCGCTGGACCCTGCAACGGCTGGAGCAGGAGGTGCAGCCGCCCGTGCGCGCGGTTGCCGACGGCGCGCTGAGGGCATCCGCGTCAGCCGACGACGTGACCGTGCTGCGCCAGACGACGATCGACTCGCTCGACGTGACGATCCTGCGCGGTGGCGGGAGCGCGGTGGCGCGCTGGGCCGCGCAGCAGGGCTTCACCCTGACCGCGGACACGCCCGCGGTGCTCGACTTCTACGCGCGCCGCTCGCCGTACTTCATGGCGGCCAGGTTCGACGCACGGAGTGCCGCGGCCCGAGGCCTGCAGGTCGGGGACGGCATCCCGGTGCAGCTCGCGATCCCGACGCCGGCGCCGTGGGTCCCGCTGCGCATTCTCGGCACCGGCAAGCCGTCGAGCGAGATCGTGCACGCGGACGTGTTCCTGCTCACCGACCGCAAGCCCGCGCTGCTGAGCGGCCCCGGTATCCGCCTGACCCGCTCCGAACCCGCGTCGGCAGCGCTGCTCGACGACCTGCGCCGCGACACCGACACGTCGTGGGTGCCGCCGACGGCGTGGCTCACCTACCTGAACGTCGACACGGCGGTCGGTGACCTGAGCTACGACCTCGCGACCGACGTGTCGGGACGCAGCCCGCGCATCGCCGACACCGGCTTGGTGCGCTACGCCGGGCTGCACGTGCCGGGCGCGGGCCGGTCGAGGGCGTGGCCGTGGGCCGCGACGCTCTCGATCGTGCTCTCGCTCGCGGTCGGCGCGGTCGCGGTGACGCTGCTCCTTCACCCGCCCCGCCGCTTCCGCCGCCCGTAACCCCCGATGATCGGTTGGGACACGATCCGTGCCCAGAGCGCCGGGCCGTGTCCCGACTCAGCCGGGGTGGGGCGGGCGGAGGGAACGGAGAGGCTCGCCGCAGGTCCAGGCAGTGGGGGTGCCCGGACGCCAGCGGCCGTCCCCGAGACGCTCGTGCTCGATCCGCGAGCGGGCGAGGTCACGTGCGGCGGTCTCGGGCGTGACCCCCCGCTCCCGTGCCGCGGCGAGCACACGCCCGGTCGTCTGCTCGATCCCCGCGGCCCTCGCGAGCGCGCGGTCACGCGAGTAGCCCACGAACTCCTCGGCGATGTTGATGATGCCGCCCGCGTTCACGACGAAGTCGGGTGCGTACACGATCCCGCGCGCGGCCAGCGCGTCGGCGACCGACGGGTCGGCGAGCTGGTTGTTCGCGGCCCCGACGATGGCCCGACACTGCAACCGGTCGACGACCTCCGCGGCGATCACGCCGCCGAGGGCGCACGGCGCGAGGACGTCGCAGGGTTCCGTCAACGCGAGGGTGGCGTCGACCGCCCGAGCGCCGTACCGGCGGGCGACGTCGACGGCCCGGTCTGCGTTCGCGTCCGCCACCGCGACCGATGCGCCCGCCTCACGAAGCATGTTGACGAGGTGCGCGCCCACGTGGCCCGCACCCTGCACGACCACGCGCCGGTCCGCGACGTCGGGAGTGCCGAAGACCTCCGCGCACACCGCCCGCATGGCGTGGACGACGCCGTACGCGGTGACCGGTGACGGGTCGCCGGACCCGCCGACCGCTTCGTCGACGCCGGTGACCCACGGCGTCTCCTGCGCGATCACGTCCATGTCGCGCTGCGTCGCGCCGACGTCCTCGGCCGCGATGTAGCGACCGCCGAGCTCGTCGATGGCCCGGCCCATGGCGCGCAACGAGGCCTCGGAACGGGGCCGGTCGGGGTCGTCGACGAGCACGACGGCCTTCCCGCCGCCCTGGTGCAGCCCCGCGGCCGCGGCCTTGAGCGTCATCGCCTCCGACAAACGGAGGACGTCGCGCACCGCGTCGGCCTCCGAGTCGTAGCACCAGAAGCGGATGCCGCCGAGCGACGGGCCGAGCGCGGTCGAGTGGACGGCGATGACGGCGCGCAGGCCCGACGGCCGGTCGGCGACGAACACGACCTGCTCGTGACCGGCCGCACTCATCGCCGCGGTGACGTCGAGCTCGCTCATCGCGGCGATCGTCAGTACGCGAGGAGGGCGCGCAGGTCGCGCGCGATGTCGTCGACCTGGGGCAGGATCGCGGCTTCGAGCGTCGGCTCGTACGCGACGCACGTGTCGGTGGCGGCGAGACGCCACACCGGCGCGTCGAGCGACTCGAAGCACTCGTCGGCGACCCACGCCGCGACCTCTGCACCGAAGCCGGCGGTCAGCGTGTCCTCGTGCACGACGAGGAGGCGGCCGGTGCGCTCGACCGACTCGGCCACGAGCTCGCGGTCCCACGGCGTGATCGTGCGCAGGTCGACGATCTCGACCTTGCGGCCGGCGGGATCGACCTCCCGCGCCGCGAGCTGCGCACGGTGCACGGTCGCGCCCCACGTCACGATCGTCACCGCGTCGCCACGCGTCACGTACGCGCCCCGCCCGAACGGCAGCACCCAGTCGTCGGGCGGGTACGGGTCGCGGTTGTAGCCCTGGCGGTAGAGGTGCTTGTGCTCGAGGAACAGCACCGGGTCCTCGCCCCGGAAGGCGGCGCGCAGCAGCCCCGCGGCGTCACGCGCGCGTGACGGGAACGCGACCAGCAGACCGGGGACGTGGGCGAAGATCGACTCGCCGCACTGCGAGTGCCAGATCGACCCGCCGACCAGGTATCCGCCGATCGCGACGCGCA
Source organism: Acidimicrobiia bacterium (assembly GCA_036558745.1). Classification (GTDB taxonomy): domain Bacteria; phylum Actinomycetota; class Acidimicrobiia; order IMCC26256; family JAMXLJ01; genus JAMXLJ01. Next base: position 17,873 of record DATBEZ010000089.1, on the reverse strand, counting down.
CGACCGTCGGGCACGTGAACGCGCCGTTCGACCGCCACCGGACCGTCGCAGCCTCGGAGCGGAGCTGCTGCATCGCGGGCCAGATGTAGTCGAAGAACTGGATCTCCGGACTGGGCCGCAACCCGCGGATCGCCTGCCCGACCGCGCGCCCGACGATGTTCGCCTCCGCGAGCGGCGTGTTGAAGCAGCGCGCGATGCCGAACTCGCGCTGCAACCCGAGCGTGAGCCCGAACACACCGCCCTTCCCCGGCACCGCGTTCAGCACGCGCGGGTCGGCGTCGGCGACATCCTCGCCGAACACGCGGATGCGCTCGTCGCGCGCCATCTCCTCGCGCAACGTGCGGTGGATGGCATCACCGAAGCTCACGAGCTCGGTACCGTCGCCGTCGCTCACGGCACCGGCGACCGGATCGGGCGGCACGTCACGGACCGGCGGCGGACCGTAGACGTGCCGGGTGACCGACAGTGGGTCGGGACGCGGCGCCGCGAGCGCGCGCGTCGCCGCGTCGGCAACGACCTGCTTGGCCTCGTCGCGGATCGCGGTGGCCTCGCCGTCGGTCAGCGCGCCGACCTTGATCAGCGCGGCCTCCATGTTGTCGATCGGGTCGTGGTGCAGCTCGCTCTCGAGCTCGTTCGGCGGGCGGTACTTCTTCTGGTCGTCGGAGAGCGAGTGTGCGTACGGCCGCGTGACCTTCGCGTGCACGAGCGCGGGTCCGGCGCCGGCGCGCACGTGCTGGATCACCTCCGCACCCCGGCGCCGGCTCTGGAAGTAGTCGCGACCGTCGATCTTCACGATGTGCAGACCGCGCATCCCGCGCACGAGCTCCGAGATCGGCGCGGGCGCCTGGTCGGCCGAGCGCACGGAGATCGCGTAGCCGTTGTCGGCCACGACGTAGAGCACCGGCAGGTGCAGGCGGCACGCGGTGTTGAGACTCTCCCAGAACTCGCCTTCCGACGTCGCGCCCTCGCCGAGCGACACGTAGGTGAGCTCGTCGCCCGACGCGACGCACCCGGGCAACGAGCGGCGCACGATGTAACGCCCGGCCTCCGCGCAGCCGATCGCGGGAAGGCACTGACTCCCCGTCGGGCTGCTCTGCGTGACGATGTTGCGCGACGCGTCGCCCCAATGGCACGGCATCTGACGGCCGCCCGATGCCGGGTCGGCCGCGGAGCCGACCGCCTGGAGCAGGATCTCGAGCGGGGTGACCCCGAGGCCGAGCACGAGCGCACGGTCGCGGTAGTAGGGGAAGAACCAGTCGGACCCGGGCCGCAGGGAGCGGGCCAGCGCGAGCAGCAGGGCCTCGTGCCCGGCGCCGGAGATCTGGAAGAAGACCCGGCTCTGCTGGCGCAACGCGATCTCGCGGTCGTCGAGCGCACGGGAGATGCAGGCGAGGCGGAAGTCGGCGACCGCCTCGTCGAGGTCGACCCCCCGGTGACGCCGCTCGCTGACCTTCATGGATCACCTCGCCGCTCGCCGACAGTCGGCTCGCGCCGTCCACGGTACCCAGGTCGAGCGGGTACAACATGCGTTGTGGCCGAGAACGTGGTGCCGCCCTGGCGCGTGCGCGGCCCACGGCGCAGCGCGCCGCGGGCCTTCGTGTCGCCCGCGGTGCGCCGGGCCGCCGACGCGGCGGGCGTCGACGTCGCCGCGCTGAACGGGAGCGGGCTCGACGGCCGTGTGACCCGCGGCGACGTCGAGCGGGCGGCGGCCGTCACGAACGCGACACACGCCACCGCGCCGGACGCCGCTGCGCGCGACGAGGTGGTCGCGCTCAACCCGATGCAGCGCCGCACGGCGGAGCACCTCGTCCGTTCGAAGCAGACCGCTGCGCACGCGTTCGTCGCGATGGAGGTCGACTTCGAGTCGCTCGACCGGGTCCGCCGTGCCGCGGGCTTCACGTTCCTGCCGTTCATCGCGTACGCGGTCGTCGACGCGGTGCACGAGTTTCCCTGGGTCAACGCGACGGTCGAGGGCGACGAGGTGGTGGTGCGCGACGCGGTGCATCTCGGGATCGCCGTCGACCTCGAGCACCAGGGCCTCATCGTGCCGGTGGTGCGTGACGCGCAGGACAAGCGCCTGCGGGCGCTCGCGCGCGACCTCGCGGACACGGCCCGGCGGGCGCGCGCGAAGGCGCTCCTGCCCGACGACGTGGTCGGCGGCACGTTCACCATCACGAACCCCGGACCGGCCGGCACCGCGGTGTCGGTGCCGATCATCAACCAACCCCAGGTCGCGATCCTCTCCACCGACGGCGTCGCGCGCCGGCCCGTCGTGGTGAGCGGTCCCGGGGGTCGGGACGTGATCGACGTGCGGGCCACGGGCGTGCTCGGCCTCGGCTTCGACCACCGCGCCTTCGACGTGCGCTACGCGGCGGCGTTCCTCTCGCGCCTCCGCGAGCAGCTGGAGTCGGGCGACTGGGAGGCCGAGGCCGGAGTCCTGCTTCAATGAAGCCGCGATGGTGGTCGTGGTCCGCGAGGTGCAGCCGCACGAGCATGCGCGCGTCGGTGAGGTCGTCACGCGGGCGTACGCGACCGTCGACGGGCCCGACCACCTGGCCGGTGGCTACGACGACGAGATCCGCGACGTGGCCGGACGGCTCGACTCGTCGGTCGTGCTCGTCGCCCTCGACGACGACGGCGTGGTCCGCGGCAGCGTGACCTACGTGCGCGATCCCGACTCCGCGTGGGCCGAGGACCTGCGCGACGGCGAGGCCGCGTTCCGGCTGCTCGCGGTCGACCCCAGCACGCAAGGGCGCGGCTACGCACGCGCCTTGCTCGACGAGGTCGTGGCCCGGGCGCGTGCCGACGGGCGCGCGGCGCTCCTGCTCCACACCACGCGATGGATGCGCCGCGCGTCCGCGCTCTACGAGGGTCTCGGGTTCCGGCGCGTGCCCGAGCGCGACTTCGAGGTCGAGGGGTTCGAGCTGCTCGCCTACCGTCTCCCGCTCCTGCCGTGACCCGTCACGAGCGGCCCCGTCACGACCGGTCCCCTCACGAGCAAGCGGAGCCGCCCGACGCCGGCGAGCCGGTCGTGATGCTCACGTCGGTGGCGTCGATCTTCGAGGCCGAGGTGGTCGTCGCCCTGCTGCGCAGCAACGGTATCGAGGCGACCACACCGGGCGGGAACGGCTACTCGTACTTCCACCAGATGGACTGCCCGATCTTCGTGCTCCAGCGCGACCTCGACGCGGCGCGCGAGCTCCTCACGACCCGCCCCGACGCGTTCCCCGAGTAAGCCCCCCTCAGCCCAGCGCAAGCAGCACCACGATCGCGACGACGTTGCACAACGCGTGCGCGACCATGCCCGGCGCGAGCCGGTCGTAGCGCCACCGCAACGACCCGAGCACGACGCCGATGGCCGCGATCGGCACGACCGTCAGCACCACCGTCGGGAACGGCATGCCGAACTGGTAGTGGCACACGCCGAAGATCCCGGCCTGGACCCACAGCGCGCTCCGCGGCCCGTAGCGGTGCGTGAGCGCGCCCTGGAGCAACCCGCGGAAGAACAGCTCCTCGACGATCGGCGCGCCGACGACCGCGATGACGATCGTGACCGCCATCGCGGCCCAGTTGCGATGCAGGTCGCGCGACACCCAGTCGGACACGTGACCGCTGGTCGGCGTCAGCAACGGGATCAGGATCGCGGCGACGATCGCGGCGCCGATCCGGGCCACGATGCCGCCGACCGCGCCGATGCCGAAATCGACCGGCCGCGGGCGTCGCAGGCCCAGGTCCGAGAGGTGCCCGGTCCCGTGGCGGCGGACCGCGAGCACGCACGCGCCGACGAGGCCCGTCCACAACGCGGCCTCCCCGAACACCTCCGCAACGGTCGGCGAGCCGTCGAGCAGGTACGTGAGCAGCCCGACGACGAACGAGAGCACGAGACCGGTGACGATGCCGGCCGCGGCCAACCCACCACCGCGCATGCCTGCGCCGCGGGCAGCCGTCGAGGAGCGCGCGGGCGGGTAGAAGCCGCGCGCCGGGGCGCCGGCGCCGGGCGCGCCGGTGAACGGCGTCCAGGCCGCGCCGTTCCAGAACCGCGTCCCCGCGACGCCCCACGGGTCCGGGTACCAGCCCGCGACGGGCGCGAGGGAACCGCTCGTGTCCGCGGTCCACGCGGTGCCGTTCCACCACCGCCACCACGCGACCTGCCACGGATCGCGGTACCAGCCCGCTCGCGCCGCCGCGACCGGAACGCCCGTCGCTCCCGTCACCGGCCCATCGACTCCGCGAATCGGATCGCGCGTCGACTCAGCCGAACCGGCCGGTGACCTCGTCGAAGCGCGCCGCGACGACCGAGCACACCATGTCGTAGTCGTCGGCGTCGAGGCCGAGGTGCTCGACGGAGTGTGCGAACGCCTCGATGTCGCCGTTGTCGCCGACGGTCGGCACGACGACCTTCGCGATGCAGTCCGCGAGGTGGGTCACGTACGCGATCGTGTCGTCGCACGTGTCGGGATCGTGGTGGTACGCGATGCCGATGACGATGCCGTCGGGCAGACCCCAGTCCTGCGCGACGAGACCGCCGAGCTCACCGTGGTGCACACCGAGGAGCTCCGCCTCGGCGGCCATCCGGCTCAGCCCACCCTCGACGTGCGCGCGCTCCAACGCCTCCAAGAGGTCTGTGTCGAGGAAGCGCGCCATCAGCAGCTTGCCGACGTCGTGCAGCAGCGACGCGGCCACCGCTTCCGACGGCACCGCGACGCGCGCGTGGCGCTGCAGCATCTCGCCGGCCAGCGACGCGGCGACCGAGTGCTTCCAGAGGTCGCCCTCCGCGAGCCCGTACTCGGGCAGCGCGACCTGCAGCCGGCCGCGCACGTTCACGTCGAGCGCCATCGAGAGCACCGTGGCCGAGCCCAACCGCACGACCGCGTCCTTCACCGTCGTGACCGGGTTGCGGCTCGCACTCCACGACGAGTTCGCGGCCCGAAGCACGCCCGCGGTGAGGGCCTGGTCGTAGGAGACGATCTCGGTGATCTCGCCCAGGTCGGCGGCGTCGCTCGCGACGAGGGCCGCGAGCCGGACCACCGTGGCGGGGAGCGGATCGAGGCAGGCCGCGGCCTGTGCCAGCGCGTCGAGATCGATCACCTCATGTTTGTCGGCCCGAAGGTGGGGACCTTGAGCGCGCCCGATCGGGTGTGACGGCCGTTCGGAAATGCTGTGACCAAAGGCCCAGGTGGGGGGTACGCTCCGCGCGGCACACACCAGGGGAGCTCGGGACAGCCGGGCTGAGAGGGTGGCCGGCGGCCCGCCGTCACGGAGGGTTGCAGCGCCACCGACCCGTCGAACCTGAACCGGGTAATACCGGCGGAGGGAGGAACGTGGACGGGCCGCCCGCGGCCGGTCGCGGCGAGACGCGTGGAACGCGTCGGACGCCCGAAGGGGACCAGGGCGCGGGTCGCGTCGCGCTCGTCGTCGCGGCGGTCACCGGCGGCCGCCCCGACCCCCGGATCGGTCCCCGCCTGCCGGCGCCCGACCTCGTGGTCGCCGCCGACTCGGGGATCGCGGCCGCCAACGCCCTCGGCCTGCCCGTCGACCTCCTCGTCGGCGACCTCGACTCGGCCGAGCCCGCGGACGTCGCCGCGGCCCGGGACGCCGGAACCCTGGTCGAGGAGCACCCCGCCGAGAAGGACCAGATCGACCTCGAGCTCGCGCTCGACGCGGCCTGCGAGCTGGGGGCGAAACAGATCGTGGTCGTGGCGGGAGCCGGGGGCCGCCTCGACATGGCCCTCGCCAACGTCGCCGTCCTCACCCGTGAGCGGTACGGGTCCCTCGAGGTCGAGGGGTGGATCGGCGCCGGTTGGCTGGCCGTCGTGCGGGCCCCCGACCGGCGACTCGTCGCAGGCCGGCGAGGTGAGCTCGTCTCGCTGCTCCCGGTGGGCGGCGCCGCGACCGTGACCACGGAGGGGCTGCGCTACCCGCTCCGGGGCGAGGCGCTGCTGCCCGGCTCGAGCCGGGGGATCAGCAACGAGGTCGCCGACCCCGAAACCGCATCGGTGCAGGTGGAGGCGGGTGTGGTGCTCGTCGTCCGCCCCGAAGCCCTGGAGGCAGGAACATGACCGCCAACCGTCGGATCCACACGCGCGCCCCGGCCCGCGCCGTCGCCGCGGCCCTCGTGCTGGGGCTGGTCGCGGCCGCGTGCAGCTCGTCCAAGCCGGGGGCGTCCAAGGCCGCCGCGAGCAGCACCGGCTCGGTGACCAAGCCCACCACGATCACGCTCATGACCCACGACGACTTCGCGACCTCCAAGGGCCTGCTCGAGTCGTTCACCCGCCAGACCGGGATCACGGTGAAGGTGCTCAAGGCCGGGGACGCCGGGCGGGCGGTCAACCAGGCCGTCCTCACGAAGGACCATCCGCTGGCCGATGCGTTCTACGGCGTGGACAACACCTTCCTCTCCCGGGCGCTCGACGCCGGCATCTTCGTGCCCTACACCTCACCCGAGCTCGCGCGCGTCCCGAGCCGGTTCGAGCTCGACCCGAAGCACCGCGTGACCCCGATCGACTACGGCGACGTCTGCATCAACGACGACCTCGGGTACTTCCCGTCGCACCATCTGGCGGCACCGGTGACGCTCGACGACCTCGCGAAGCCGAAGTACAAGAACCTGCTCGTGGTCGAGAACCCGGCCGACTCCTCCCCCGGGCTCGCGTTCGTGCTCGCGACGATCGCCCGCTACGGGACCGACCACTGGCTCGACTTCTGGAAGAAGCTGCGCACCAACGGCGTGAAGGTCGTCTCCAGCTGGGACGACGCGTACAGCGGCGCGTTCAGCGGGAGCGGCGCGGGGAAGCAGGCCGGCGGTGACCGCCCGCTCGTGGTGTCGTACGCGTCGAGCCCGCCCGCGGAGGTGACCGGCACGAACCCGCCGCCGATCGGCACGCTGCTCGACACGTGCTTCCGCCAGGTCGAGTTCGCCGGCGTGCTGCGCGGCACGAAGAAGGCCGCGGCGGTGCACGAGCTCGTCGACTTCATGCTCTCCGCGAAGTTCCAGGAGGACATGCCCCTCAACATGTACGTGTTCCCGGTCCGCGACGGCGCGGCACTGCCGCCGGTGTTCGTGAAGTACGCGCAGGTCGCGCCGAACCCGTTCGTGGTCCCGCCCGCCGACATCGAGCGCAACCGGGCCACGTGGATCCAACAGTGGACGGACACGGTCCTGCGCTGACCACCCGCCGCGGGTTCGCGATCGGGATCGCGCTCGTCGCGGTCCCGGTCGCGTTCTTCGCGCTGTTCTTTGCGTATCCCGTCGGCACGATCATCGAACGGGGACTCCGTCCCGGCGGTCAGCTCGACCTCACCCCGCTGCGCGACGTGTTCAGCGATCCCGCGCTGCGACACGTCGCGTGGTTCACGGTGTGGCAGGCCGCGGTCTCCACCGCGTTGACCGTGGTGCTCGGCATCCCCGGCGCCTACGTGCTGTCGCGCTACCGGTTCCGCGGTCGGCGGCTCGTCTGGGCCGCGATCACCGTGCCGTTCGTGCTGCCGACCGTCGTCGTCGGCTCCGCGTTCCTGTCGCTCGTCGGTCCGCGCGGGCCACTGGGCAGCCTGGGCCTCGCGGGCACGATCTGGCCGATCCTCGTCGCGCACGCGTTCTTCAACTACGCGGTGGTCGTGCGCACGGTCGGCGGCCTGTGGTCGCACCTCGACCCGCGCACCGAGGAGGCCGCGCGCGTGCTCGGCGCGAGCCGGTGGCGCGCGTTCCGGCTCGTGACCCTGCCCGCGCTGCGGCCCGCGATCGTCGCCGCCGCATCGATCGTCTTCCTCTTCACGTTCACGAGCTTCGGGGTGATCCTCATCCTCGGCGGGGCGCGCTACTCGACGCTCGAGGTGGAGATCTACCGCCAGACCGCGGAGCTGCTGAACCTGCCGACCGCGGCCGCGCTGTCGATCGTGCAGCTGATTGCAGTCACCGTAGTGCTCGCGGTCTCGGGCCGGGCCCAGCGCCGGCGGGCGGCGGCGTTGCGCCTGCGGGCCGAGGCCGAGGTGTCGGAACCCGTGCGCACACCCGGCGCCCGCCTCGCGCTCCTCGGGAACGGGCTCGTCATGGCGTTGCTGCTCGGCGTCCCGATCGCGGTGCTCGTCGAGCGGTCGCTGCACACCAGCAACGGCTACGGCTTCGGCTTCTACCGCGCCCTCGCACATCCACCCAACGACAGCACGTTCTTCGTCCCTCCGGTCGAGGCGATCCGTAATTCGCTCGTGTTCGCGGTGATCGCGACCGCGATCGCGGTCGTCGTCGGCGGGTTCGCCGCGTTCGCCGTCGTGCGCAACCGCGGGAACGCCACCCGCGCGCCCTCGCGCGTCGGGCGCGTCCTCGACACCTTCGTGATGCTCCCGCTCGGCACCTCGGCGGTCATCGTCGGCTTCGGGTTCCTCATCACGCTCGACCATCCACCGATCGACCTCCGGACGTCGCCCGCGCTCATCCCGATCGCCCACGCGCTCGTGGCCACACCGTTCGTCGTCCGCATCATGGTGCCGGTGCTGCGCTCGATCGACCCGCGCCTGCGCGAGGCCGCGTCGGTGCTCGGCGCGCCGCCGTCGCGGGTCTGGCGCGAGGTCGACCTGCCGATCGTGGCCCGGGCCGCGCTCGTCGCGGCCGCGTTCGCGTTCGCGATCTCGCTCGGTGAATTCGGCGCGACGATCTTCATCGCCCGCCCCGACTACCCGACGCTCCCCGTCGTCATCTATCGCCTGCTCGGTCGGCCGGGCGTGCTGAACTTCGGGCAGGCGATGGCCGCCAGCGTGATCCTGATGCTCGTCACCGGAGGAGCGGTCCTGCTGATCGAGCGCTTCCGCGCCGGTTCCGTGGGTGAGTTCTGATGCTGCAGGTGCACGGCCTCACCGTCGTGTACGGGTCGGCGCGCGCGGTCGACGGCGTCGACCTGCGCGTCGAGCGCGGCGAGGTCGTCTGCGTGCTGGGCCCGTCGGGTTCGGGGAAGAGCACGATGCTGCGCGCGATCGCGGGGCTCGAGCGGCCCGACGCGGGGCGGGTGACGTGGGACGGCGAGGACCTCACGCCGCTGCCACCCCACCGGCGCCAGCTCGGCCTCATGTTCCAGGACCACGCGCTGTTCCCCCACCTCGACGTGGCCGCGAACGTCGCGTTCGGGCTGCGGATGCAGCACCTCCCCGCCGACGAGGTTCGCACGCGCGTCGCCGAGACCCTCGAGCTCGTGAACCTCGACGGCTTCGGCGCGCGCCGCATCGGCGAGCTCTCCGGTGGCGAGCAGCAGCGCGTCGCGCTCGCGCGCGCCCTTGCACCGCAACCGCGCCTGCTGATGCTCGACGAGCCACTCGGCTCGCTCGACCGCGCGCTGCGCGAGCGGTTGATGGTGGAGCTGCACGAGCTGTTCGACCGGCGTGGCGTCACCGCGCTGTTCGTCACCCACGACCACGACGAGGCGTTCGGGCTCGCCGACCGGGTCGTCGTCATGCGCGCGGGAACGATCGAACAGGTCGGCGAGCCGCAGGAGGTGTGGAGCCGGCCCGCGACCGAGTTCACCGCGCGCTTCCTCGGCTTCGAGAACGTGGTCGACGCGCAGGTCGCGGTCGCGCACTACGGCCAGCCGATCGCCCGCAGCACGTGGGGTGAGGTACCCGTTCCCGCCGGCACGCCCGCGGGCCCCGCACGGCTCGCACTCCGCCCCGACGGGTTGCGCCTCGACGCGCGCGGCCCGCTCGGCGGGGTCGTGGAGACGCGGACCTTCCGGCGCGACCACTTCCTGCTCCGCGTCGCGCTGACGTCGGGCGGAACGGCGGAGGTCACCGCGGCGCCCGAGGACCTTCCCGACGTGGGCGCGATCGTCCAGCTCGCGGTGGATCCCGACGGGCTGGTCGTGCTGCCGACGCCGCACACCAACGGGCACAAGACCGAGTGAGCCCACGCTCGTGACGACCGGCGCGGACGCGGTCGCCGCGGTGCTCGCGGCGACGGGCACCACGGTCGCGTTCGGTGTGCCCGGGGTCCACAACCATGCACTGTGGCCCGCGTGCACACGCGCCGGGATACGGGTCGTCGGCGCTCGCCACGAGCAGGGCGTCGCGTTCGCGGCCGACGGGTACGCGCGCGTGACGGGCGACGTCGGCATCGCGCTGGTCACGACCGGTCCGGGTGCCGCGAACACGATCGGCGCGGTCGGCGAGGCGTGGGCCGGCCGCGCACCGGTCGTCGTGATCGCGAGCGACGTCGCGACCACGATCCGGCGGCCCGGCCTCGTGCGGGGATCGCTGCACGAGGCGCGCGACCAGGCCGCGTTGTTCCGGCCGGTGACGAAGGCGACGCTCGAGGTTCCCGACGCGGAGGGCGTCGGTCCCGCGATCGCGGTGGCGCGCACGCTCGCCCTCGCACCGCCGTCGGGTCCCGTCTACGCCGGGATACCCACCGATCTGCTCACCGGACCCGCCCCCGCGCCGCCGCTCACGCTCCCGCCGACCGAGCCGCCCGCGGTGGACCCCGACGCGCTCGCGCGCGCCGTCGAGCTGCTGCGCGCCGCGCGCCGCCCGGTCGTGTGGGTCGGTGGCGGCGCGCGCGACGCGCCCGATCCCGTCGCGCGCGTGGCGGTGCAGCTCGGCGCGCCGGTCGTCACCACGTTCCAGGGACGGGGTGTGCTGCCCGCGAGCCATCCGCTCCTCGTGGGCGCGCCGCCGCACGAGCCCGCCGTGACCGCGCTGCTCGAGCGCGCCGACGCCGCGCTCGTCGTCGGCAGCGACCTCGACGGGCCCAACACGCAGAACTGGGCCCTGCCGCTCCCCTCAACCACGATCGCGGTGAACGTCGACCCCGAGGACGCGACCAAGAACTACGCCATGGACGTGGTCCTCGAGGCGGACGCCTCGGGCGCGCTCGATGCGGTGACGCGCGCGCTTCACGACGCGGAGAGCGCGGCGCGCGAGCCCTGGGCCGACGTCGCCACCACGCGCCGAGCCGTGCGCGCCGACCTCGACTCGGACGCCGGAACCGCCGCGGGCATCGCGTTCGTCGACCGGAGCGCCGCCGCGTTGCCCGAGGACGCGATCGTGTTCGCCGACATGGCCGTTCCCGGCTACTGGCTCGCGGGCTACCTGCCCGTCGCGCGACCGCGCGCGCTGCACTACCCCATGGGCTGGGGCACGCTGGGCTTCGCGTTCCCGGCCGCGCTCGGCGCGGCCTCCGCGGCACCGACCCGTCCGGTCGTGTCGTTCTCGGGCGACGGTGGCTTCCTCTTCGCCACGGGAGAGCTCGCCGCGCTCGCGCAGGAACGCTCGCCCGTGACCGCGGTGGTCGTCGACGACGGCGGGTACGGGATGCTGCGGTGGGGTCGCGCCGCCGAGGAGCTTGACGGGCTCGGGACCGAGCTGCGCACGCCCGACTTCGCCGCCGTCGCCCGCGCGTTCGGCGTCGACGCGCAGACCGTCGACGGGTTCGGTGACGACTACCAGCGCGCCCTGGCCGAGGCCGTCACGGCCGGCGCGCCGCGACTGCTGCACGTGCGGGGATCCCTCGTCCCGCCCCGCACGACGTCGCCCCGCTGGCCCCGTCGCGCCCACTGAGCGCCACCCGGTGGTGCGGAACGCGTCCATGAGGTAGGGAGTGGCCATGGCTCGAGACATGACGACGGAGGAATGGCACGCGTTCGTGTGCGAGGGCACCCGTACCGGGAAGCTGGCCACGACGCGCGCCGACGGCCGCCCCCACGTGACCCCGGTGTGGATCGTGCTCGAGGGCGACGACGTCGTGCTCACGACCGGCAGCGACTCGGTCAAGGCCAAGACGATCCGGCACGAACCCCGCGTGAGCCTGGTGGTCGACGACCAGGCGCCGCCGTACTCGTACGTCATGGTCGAGGGCGTGGCGACGCTGCACGACGATCTCGACGAGATGCTCCCGATCGCCATCCGCATCGGCGCCCGGTACATGGGCGTCGACCGGGCCGAGGAGTTCGGCCGGCGCAACGCGGTGCCGGGCGAGCTGCTCGTACGCATCAGGCCGTCGAAGGTCCTCGCGTACGCGGACATCTCCGCGTGAGGGCACCCGCACACCGGTAGCCTGCGAACGATGGCGAGCGACGGGCTGACGTGCGTGGTCGTCGGCGGTGGCCACAACGGCCTCGTCGCCGCCGCGTTGCTGGCCAAGCGGCTCGGCGCGCACGTCACCGTGCTCGAACGCCGGGACCAGGTCGGCGGCGCCGCGATCACCGAACAGCCGTGGGGTTCCGCGTTCAAGGTCACCGCGCTGTCCTACGTCGTGAGCCTGTTCCCGCCGGGACTGCGACGCGAACTCGACCTCGACCGTCATGGCTACCGCGTGTACCCGCAGGGTCCATACTTCGCGCCGTCCGCGGACGGGCGCGTGCTCACGCTCCCCGACGAAGCGCATCGCCGTCACGACGCGGTGGCGCGGTTCTCGACCCACGACGCCGACGCCATGGCACGGTGGGATGCGTGGCTCGGCGGGCTCGCGCAGGTGCTCGGCCCGTTGCTGTCGACCATCCCGCCGCACGTGGGTTCCCGCCGTCCCCGCGACGTGCTCGATCAGCTGCGTCTCGCGTGGGAGCTGCGCGGGCTCGGAACGCGCGGCGCGGCCGACGTCACCCGGCTGTTCACGATGAGCATCGCCGACGTGCTCGACGAGTTTTTCGAGTCGCCGCAGGTGCAGGGTCTGCTCGCGGTGAGCGGCATCATCGGCACGTGGGCGGGCCCGCGCTCCGCAGGTACCGCGTACGTCATGGCCCATCACAAGATCGGCGACGTCGGCGACGGGAAGCTCGGCGCGTGGGGGTTCCCCGAGGGCGGCATGGGCGCGGTCACGCAGGCGCTGCGCGCCGCGGCCGAGGAGCACGGCGTGAAGGTGCGCACCGGCGAACGCGTGGAGCAGATCCTGGTGCGCAACGGCCGCACGCACGGCGTGGCGCTCGCGTCGGGTGAAGAGCTCGCCGCCGACGTGGTCGTCGCGGCCACGCACCCGAAGATCACGTTCCTGGAGCAGATCCCGCGCTCCGATCTGCCCGACGACTTCGTGCGCGACATCGAGCGCTGGCGGAGCCGCAGCGGCACGGTGAAGGTGAACGTCGCGGTCGACCGTCTGCCCGAGTTCGTCGCGAAGCCCGGCTTCGACCCAGAGGTGCACGGCGGCACGATCGTGCTCGCACCGTCGCTCGACCACCTCGAGCTCGCGTTCCAGGAAGCGGCCGGTGGACGCGCGGCGACGCGACCGTTCGCGGACGTGTGCATCCCGTCGGTGTTCGACCGCACGCTCTGCCCCGAGGGCACCCACATCGTGTCGATGTTCACGCAGTGGGTGCCGCACGAGTGGGCGGCCGCGCCCAACCGCGACGGGCTCGATGCGTACGCCGACCGCGTCGTCGACGCGATGGACCAGGTCGCACCGGGATTTCGCAACTCGATCCTGCACCGGCAGGTGATCGGTCCCTACGACATGGAGCACGAGTACGGGCTCGTCGGCGGGAACATCTTCCACGGCGAGCTCTCACCGTCGCAGCTCTTCCACCTGCGGCCCGCGCCGGGCTACGCCGACTACCGCACGCCGATCCGGGGCCTCTACCAGTGCAGCTCGGCGACGCACGGAGGGGGCGGCGTCACCGGCATCCCCGGGATGAACGTCGTCGGGCAGATCGCGAAGGACCAGAAGCTCAGGACGGCTGCGCGACCCGGGTGAGCACCGGATCGGGCGCCGAGCGCCGGGACGCGGCGCGCCGGGCCCGAACGCGCGGATGCACCGCCGGCGTCTGCGTCGAGACCGCGCGGGCAAGCATGAGCAACGTCGCGACCGCGATCACCGCGAGTCCCATCACCGCGAAGCCGAGAGGCGAACGCAACGTCTGCACCACGCGTACGAGCACCGGGGTGCCGTGCCAGGCCTTGTGCACGACGCACGCGTAGTAGGTGTGGGGCCGCGACTCGACGTGCGCGTTGGCACAGCCCGGGCCCGCGGCGAAGAAGTCCGACACCGCACGCGCGTTCCACACCACCGCGACCTGCGGGAGCACCGCGACCGCGAGCAGAACGCCGACGAGCCAGAACCACGCCGACCGCAGCACGCGCTGCACCACCGCGGCTCCCGCCGCGCCCGACGCGACCGCCGCGGTCAGCACCATCGCGGGGACCAACGGCACCGCCAGCCGTGGGCCCCACGCGATCCAGCCGAACGGCGAGAACCACCCGGCGAGCCCCGCGAGCGAGAGCGCGAGCAGGCCGAGCACGACCAATCCCGCGACGCGCTCGGCACCCGTCATGGGGATGCCCCGGCGCCGGCGCAGACCCGCGACCGCACCGACGAGCACGACCGCGATGGCCGCGGGCCAGAACCACAAGAGCCCGCCGTTCGGCGACACCCACAACGCGCCGAAGAAGCGTGCGACCGTGCGCGTGTCGGACACGCGGTACGTCGACTGCATGTACGTCGAGTTCATGAACGAGCCGAAGCGGAACACGTTGAACAGGCCGCTCAGGACGACGCTCACCACGGTTCCCACGACGATGGCGATGAAGTACGCGCGCCGGCGCGCACGCTCCGGAACGACCGCGAGCACGCACACCGCGCAGAGCACGAACAGGAACGGTGGTGTCGTCTCCTTCGTGAACCCGCCGACCACCACCGCGGCACCGACGAGCCACGGGCTCCGCCGTGCCAGCACCGCAGCCACCGCGAGCGCGGCGACGAAGCACGCGAGCGCTTCACCGAACGCGGCGGTCGCGTACCAGAGCAACGGCCCGGTCACCATCACGACCGCGAGCACCGGGCCCCACGCCTTCGCGGCCCGACCGGCCGTGACCCACACCAGCGCGACGAGACCGACGAGCGCGAGCGCGTTCAGCGCCACGAGGGTGCGCAAGGTGAGGTCGGCGGAGACGCCGGCCGCGCGCATCGGGACCGCGACCAGGTACTGCAGCAGCGGCCACTGACCGACCCGTCCGGCCACGAAGCTCGTGGGCCCGGGCCCGCTCATGCGGCCGTCGGCACGGCGGTCGCACGCGGTCAGCTGCCCGCGGGCGAGACAGTGCACCGCGCCGTCGGCACCGTGCACGAGCCCGGCGGTGTCGCCGTGCAGCGACGGGCTGCGGACCGACGCCCACGCCACCGCGCCGAGCAGCAGGACGAGGCTCAGGAGGGCGACGCCGGCCAGGCGACCGCGGGGGCGGGAGCCCCCCGCCGCGGGTGGCGGGGGTGGTCCGGCGTCGGCCCGGCGCGCAGCATCCAGTTCCCGCGGCAAGACGCGGAAAACTAGCCCAGGCCACGACGGGCGCGGCAGGTAAGGGTGGGACCGTACGGGACCCGGCCTCCGAGGTGGTGGATGCTGCCGATGCCCAGGCGCCCTCCGCTCGGCTCGGAGGGCTACGCCCGGCAGAGATCCGCTCCGTCCGCACAGCCTAAAGACCGTTCTCACCTGGGCTTTCGCGCGTCGGGGCGCGTGGGAAGTCCCGATCTGCACGGAATCTCCATACCTCCGGCGAGACTGTGCGCCGCGGCGTCCTTATCCTGGCCCCGATGGCGTCGGGAGGGGTCGCTTCGGCGCGCAGCGTGGTCGTGATCGAGGACGAGGTGCCCATCGCCTCGGCCGTCGCGGCGCGCCTGCGCAGTGAGGGCTACCGGGTCGACGTGGCCCACGACGGCCCCGCGGGTGTCGAGGTCTGCGAGCGGCTGCAGCCCGACCTGGTCGTCCTCGACCTCATGCTCCCGGGTCTCGACGGCCTCGAGGTGTGCCGGCGCATCCAGCACGACCGGCCGGTGCCCGTCCTCATGCTCACCGCGCGTGACTCGGAGACCGACATGCTCGTCGGCCTCGAGGTCGGCGCCGACGACTACATGACCAAGCCGTTCAGCGCGCGCGAGCTCGTCGCCCGCGTGCACGCGCTGCTGCGCCGCGTCGACCGCCTGGCCGGCGCGCCCGCACCGACCGTCCTGCACATCGGCGACATCGAGATCGACCCGTCCACCCGTCGCGTCCGGCGCGACGGCGAGGCCGTCCACCTGACCCCCACGGAGTTCGACCTGCTCGTGCACCTCGCGTCGCGGCCGGGCGTCGTGACGACGCGCGAGCGTCTGCTCGTCGAGGTGTGGGGTTACCCCGACGGCTCGGGCGCGCGCACCGTCGACTCTCATGTGCGCGCGCTCCGACGCAAGCTCGGCGCCGACATCGTGCGCACGGTGCACGGCGTCGGCTACGCGGTCGAGCCCGAGCGGGAGCCCGTCCGGCCGTGAGCCCGCTGAACCGCTTCACCTCGATCAAGATGAAGCTCGGCGCGCTCGTCGTCGGCGCGGTCGTCATCACCGTGTTCCTCACGTTCCTCGGCGTGAAGATCGGCGTGTGGCCGTCGATCAGCGGCGTGGTGTCGGGCCTGATCGCGATCGTCATGGTCCGCTTCCTCGCGCGCGGCCTGACGTCGCCGCTGCGCGAGATGGCGGCCGCCGCGAACGCCATGACGCACGGCAACTACGACCGTCGCGTCAGCGTGAACTCGCGCGACGAGGTCGGCGCGCTGGCCCAGGCCTTCAACAAGATGTCGGCCGAGCTCGCGGAGACCGACCGGGTGCGGCGCGACCTCGTCGCCAACGTCAGTCACGAGCTGCGCACCCCGATCACGGCGCTGCAGGCCGCGCTCGAGAACATCATCGACGGCGTCGAGCCCGCCGACCCTGACACGCTGCGCACGATGCTCGCCCAGGTCGAGCGGCTCGGCCGCCTCGTGCAACAGCTCCTCGACCTGTCGCGCCTCGAGTCCGGGTCGTTGCCGCTCGAACGGCGCGAGTTCGACGTCGAACCGATGCTGCGGCACGCGGTGCGCGAGACGGAGCTGCGCTCACCCGACGTCACCCTGTACGTCGACGTCGAACCGCCCGACCTCGTGCTCGACGCCGACCCCGAACGCCTCCACCAGGTCGTCGCCAACCTCGTCGAGAACGCGCTCCGGCACTCGCCGTCGGGGGGCACGGTCTCCGTCGCCGCGAGGCCGGTGCGCGACGCGGTGCAGTTCGAAGTGAGCGACGACGGGCCCGGCATCCCCGACGCCGACAACCGCCGCGTGTTCGAACGCTTCTACCGCGCCGACACGTCGCGGTCGTCGAACAACGGCGGAGCCGGCCTCGGCCTCGCGATCGCACAGTGGATCGTCGACCTGCACGGCGGCGAGATCCATCCCGAACGGCGAGCGCCGCACGGCTGCCGCATGGTCGTCACCATCCCGAACCGCCGCAACGGCGACGCGACCACGACGCCGCGGCCGCAAGCGCCACTCGTCGCACCGGTGGCGACGTGAACACACGAACCGAGCAACCTGCCAGGAAGGACAACCTCTTGACGCTCACGACCATCGACGAGGCGCTGCGCCGCATCCGACGCGGCGAGATGGTGCTCGTCGTCGACGACGAAGATCGCGAGAACGAGGGCGACCTCACGATGGCGGCCGAGTGGGTGACCCCGGACGCGATCAACTTCATGCTGCGCTGGGCGCGCGGGCTCGTGTGCATGCCGTGCGACGCGAACCGGCTCGACGAGCTCGAGATCGGTCCGATGGTGCCGCCCGAACACGCGACCTGCGACACCGCGTTCGCGGTCTCGATCGACCACCGTTCCGCCGGCAGCGGCATCGGCGCGGGCGACCGTGCGACGACCATCCGCCGCGTCCTCGACCCCCGTTCGGAGCCCCTCGACTTCGTGCGGCCGGGTCACGTGTTCCCGTTGCGCGCGCGACCGGGCGGCGTGCTCGAGCGGCGTGGTCACACCGAAGCGGCCGTCGACCTGGCGCGGCTCGCGGGGCTGCCGCCGATCGCCGTCATCTGCGAGGTCCTGCACGACGACGGCTCGCCGGCGCGCTTCCAGTACCTCCAGCTGTTCGCGCAGGAACACCGCGTCGCGATGATCTCGGTCGAG
>DATBEZ010000088.1:0-23225 GCA_036558745.1 Acidimicrobiia bacterium | reverse complement strand
CCCGCCCAAGACCTCGCAAAGGGAGTCACTCTCCCTGTCCGTTTCGTCCAACCAGCGTATCGTCTGGGCGAACCCTGGTTCGATAGCGCGATTGTATCAATGCGCTCCTTGCGCCGATGACGATCCTGCCACTCTGGCCGGCACCTCGCCCGCGCCGACCCCGTCGACGCCGAGCACCCGCGCCGCGTCCGTCTCGGAGGCGATCGCGTGGTGTGCGGCGTGGGCCCGGCCCCACGCCGCCCCATCGAGGAGCGTCACGGCGGCGGGGAACACGTCCTGCTCCTCGCGGAAGATGTGGTCCTCCAGGCGGAACAGCGCCACGTCGAGGCCATCGAGACCCGGCGACGCCGCCACGGCACCCAGCGCCTCGATGAGGTGGTGGTCCCCGAGGAGGACCTCCACGTCGGGCGCGTAGCCCGCGGCGGAGAGCTCGGCGAAGAGACCGGCCTCCTCCTTGCGGGTGTGCTCGCCGAGCACCGCGACGACCGCGAGCGCGTCGGCACGAGCCTCGTCGAGGTCGCCGGCGCGCAAGGCGCGGACCGCCCGGTCGGCCAGCGCGAGCACGTGCTCGTGCTCGGAACCGAGCTCGGCGATGTTCGGCTGGTCGCGGCAGCCGCACGAGTCACACATCGGGCGAACCTCCCGGAGCGGTATCGACGCTCGTCAACCTTCGACTGGAGCGCCTCCCCGACGAAAGGGTCGAAAGGCCCGGAGGCGCCTCGCGTCGGTCAGGACCGGACGATCCGGGCCCGGCCGTCGCCGGCGCGGATTTCGCCGATGGCCCGGGCGTCGTGACCCGACGCCCGGAGGAGGTCGATCGCGCGGAACCGGTCGTCGCGGCGCACGACGGCGAGCATCCCGAGCCCGAGGTTGAAGACGTGCTCCATCTCGTCGTCGGGGATCGCGCCCGCGGCCTGCACCTCGGCGAAGATGCGCGGCTCGTCCCAGCTGCCGCGCTCGACCACCGCGTCGCAGTCGTCGGGCAGGACGCGCTCGAGGTTGCCCGCGATGCCGCCTCCGGTGACATGGACGAACGCGTGGACGTCGACGTGACGCCGCAGCTCGACGAGCGACGGCGCGTAGATCACGCTCGGTTCGAGCAGCTCCTCGCCGAGCGTGCGGTGCGTGCCGGGCCACGCGGGCTGGTCGAGCGAGCGGCCGGCCACCTCGAGCAGGGCGCGGCGCGCGAGCGAGTAGCCGTTGCAGCGCAGTCCCGGGCTGCCGATGCCGACGATCGCGTCGCCGGGCGCGACGCCGCGCGGCAGTGTCTCGTCGCGCTCCACGACACCGACCGCGAACCCGACGAGGTCGAACTCGTCGGGCGCCATGATCCCCGGATGCTCCGACATCTCGCCGCCGAGCAGCGCGCATCCCGCGTGACGGCATCCCGCCGCCACGCCCGCGACGATCGCCTCCATCCGTTCGGGAACGAGCCGACCCACCGACACGTAGTCGAGGAAGAACAGTGGCTCGGCGCCGTTGGCCGCGATGTCGTCGACGCACATCGCCACCACGTCGAGCCCGATCGTGTCGTGACGGCCGACGAGACGCGCGATGAGCGACTTCGTGCCGACACCGTCCGTCGACGAGACGAGCACGGGGTCGTGGCGGCCCAGCGCGCCGATCGAGAACAACCCGCCGAAGCTGCCGATGCCACCGAGCACCTCGGGCCGGTGCGTCGAGCGCACGTGCTCCTTGATGAGCTCGACCGCCTTGTCGCCCGCGGCGATGTCGACCCCGGCCTCCGCGTAGCGCAGCGGTCGGGCCGGCTCCCCCTGCCGGTCGCCGGGCTCGCCCATGCGCGTCAGAGCTGCGCGGTCGGCTCGGTGAGGTCGATGACCTCGAGCACGTGCTTCGCATCCGTGCGGGGCACGTCGACGGGATACTCGCCCGAGAGGCACGCGGTGCAGAACGAGCTCGGGGCCGCGCCCGTCGCCGCGGTGAGCCGGTCGAGCGCGAGGTACGCGAGCGAGTCGGCGTTGATGTAGTCGCGGATCTCGCCGACGGACAGGTCTGCCGCGAGCAGCTCCGAGCGCCGGCCCGTGTCCATGCCGAAGAAGCACGGCCACCGGTACGGCGGCGACGACACGCGGAAGTGCACCTCCAACGCGCCCGCCTCGCGCAGCATCGCGACGACCTGGCGCGTCGTCGTGCCGCGCACGATCGAGTCGTCGACCACGACGAGACGCTTGCCCCGGATGTTCTCGGGGATCGGGTTCAACTTCATCCGTACGCCGAGACCGCGTTCGCGCTGCGTCGGCTGGATGAACGTGCGCCCCACGTAGCGGTTCTTCACGAGCCCGTCGCCATACGGAATGCCCGACGCGCGCGCGTAGCCCTGCGCGGCGGGTACGCCGGACTCGGGCACCGGCATCACCATGTCGGCCGCGACCGGCGCCTGCCTGGCGAGCTCCTCGCCCATGCGCTGGCGGGCGGAGTGCACCCGATGGCCGTAGAGCTCACTGTCGGGACGGGCGAAGTAGACGAACTCGAACAGGCAGAGGTTCGGCGTCGCCTCCGCGAAGCGATGCGCGCGGACGCCGTTCGCGTCGATGACCACCATCTCGCCGGGTTCGACCTCGCGCACGAAGTGGGCGCCGATGATGTCGAGCGCCGCGGTCTCGCTCGCCACCACCCACCCGTCGTCGAGACGTCCGAGCACGAGCGGCCGGAAGCCGTGACGGTCACGCACGCCGACGAGGTGGGCCTCGTCCATCATCACGAACGAGAACGCACCCTCGAGCCGGGGCAGCACGCGTTCGAGCGCGATCTCGAGGTCGCGACCGTCGGAACGCAGCTCGGTCCCGTACTCGCGCGCGATGAGCTCGGCCACGATGTCGGAGTCGCTGGTGGAGTCGGCGTCCGACATCGGCGGGGTGAAGCCGGGCAGCATCCCGAGATCGCCGGCGAGCGCCGCGGTGTTCGTCAGGTTGCCGTTGTGGCCGAGGGAGAACCCCGCGTCACCGACCGACCGGTAGACCGGCTGCGCGTTGCCCCAGTTGCTCGACCCGGTGGTCGAGTAGCGGACGTGACCGATCGCGAGGTGACCGTCGAGCGGCGCGAGCCGGCGCTCGTCGAACACCTGCGTGACGAGACCCATGTCCTTGACGACCGTGATCGTCTGCCCGTCACTCGCCGCGATCCCGGCCGACTCCTGGCCGCGGTGCTGCAACGCGTAGAGGCCCAGGTACGCCAGGTTGGCGACGGGCTGCCCCGGGGCGTAGACCCCGAAGACGCCACACGCCTCCCCGACACTCGCCTCCATCACGCTCAGTATCGCGCGCGGGGTGTTCCGGTACCGTCCTCGGCGTGACGATCGACACACGGGGGTGCTGCCTCTGGTTCACCGGGTTCTCGGGCGCGGGCAAGAGCACCATCGCGGGCATCGTGGCCGACGAGCTGCGCGCGCGGGGCCGGCGGGTCGAGGTGCTCGACGGCGACGAGGTGCGCGAGCACCTGTCGAAAGGGCTCGGCTTCTCCAAAGAGGACCGCGACACCAACATCCGCCGCATCGGGTACGTGGCGTCGCTGCTCGCCCGCAACGGCGTGGTCGCGATCACGGCCGCGATCTCGCCGTACCGCGCCGTGCGCGACGAGGTGCGCGGGTGGGTCGAGAACTTCGTCGAGATCTTCGTCGACACGCCGATCGAGCTGTGCGAGGCGCGCGACGTGAAGGGCCTGTACGCGCGCGCCCGGAGCGGCGAGGTTCCCGTGTTCACGGGCGTCTCGGATCCGTACGAGCCGCCGCTCGCGCCGGAGCTCCGGCTGCCGACCGACGGTCGCGACCCGAAGGAGTCGGCGCGCGAGGTGCTGACCTACCTGGAATCGCGCGGTCTCCTCGCGCCGTGATCGACCTCCACACCCACTCGACCGTCTCCGACGGCACCGACCCGCCCGCGACCCTCGTCGAGCTGGCGGCCCACGCCGGCCTGCACGCGCTGGCGATCACCGACCACGACACGCTGGACCACCTCCCCCTCGCGGCCGACGCCGCCGCGCGCCACGGCGTGCGCCTGGTCCCGGGCTGCGAGATCTCGTGCGCGGTGCCGCCCGGCGTGGGCACGATGCACCTTCTCGTCTACTTCCCCGATCCCGACGGACCGCTCGCGCCGCGTCTGCGCGAGCTGCAGGACGCGCGGACCACGCGCAACGCGCGGATCGTCGAGCGCCTGCGCGCCGCCAACATCGACATCACCGTCGACGACGTGCTCGCGGAGGCGGGCGACGGTTCGGTCGGACGTCCGCACATCGCGGCGGTGCTCGTTCGCGCAGGAGCCGCGTCGTCGATCGACGACGCGTTCGAGCGCTGGCTCGCGAAGGGTCGACCCGCGTACGTCGAACGGTTGCGCCTCTCGCCCCGGGAGGCGATCGCGCTCGCGCACGGCTCCGGTGCCGTCACGTCGCTCGCCCATCCCGGCTCGCTCGGGCTCGACGACCGCGCCCTCTTCTCGTTCGTCGCGCGACTCGCCGGAGCGGGACTCGACGCCATGGAGTGCGAGTACGCGCGCTATCCGCGCGAAGAGCGGCATGCCTACCGGGTGCTCGGGGCAGAATTCGGTCTTGCCGTGACGGGCGGATCCGATTACCACGGTGCGTACAAGCCGGATCTCCACGTCGGAATCGGACGCGGCGATCTGTCGGTGCCGGACGCACTGCTCGACGAGCTCGAGGCCCGCCGACCGGTGTGACGGAACCTCTGTGACCGCGCACGCGTCGGAGGGGCATGCTGCGATTCCGGGGTCGCTCAAGCGAGGAGCAGATGCTCGTCACGATGCTCGTGGCCGGCGTCGTGTTCGCCGTGGTCTCGCTCGTCGCGTTCCTGCGTCCGAGCGGTCACGCCCACACGCCGCGACCGGTCGCGTCCGCCCACGCGGGCGCGGCGACCTCGGCGCCGACCGGCTCGGCGCGCCACCAGCTCGGGTCGGCGCCCAAGGTGTCGGGGCATCTCCGCAGCTCGAGCGGCACGACCACGCACTCGTCGAGCGCGTCGCGGACCAAGCGGGCACGGTCGACGACGACGTCGACGACGAAGAAGCCGCGACGGCGCACCGCGAGCCCGACCGCCGACGTGACGGGCGCGCCGACGAGCGGGACGACCGCGACGGCGCCGCCCCCGCCTCCGGCGTCGCCACCGCCCCCATCGACCACGTTCCCGACCGTGACCCGTCCACCGGTCACCACGACGACGACGACCACCACGACGACGACCGCGCCGCCACCGCCCCCTCCACCGCCTCCGCCACCGCCGACGTCCGCGACGCCGCCCGCGACCTGAGGCGCGGCGCGGTCAGCTCGCGGTCGTGACCCCGAGGCGGTCGGGGACCGCGTCGCGCCACGCGGTCGACGCCACCACGAGACCCACGTCGAACGCGCGCGCGGCGACGAGACGGTCACCACCGGTCTCGCCCACGTCGGCGGCGCGGACGCCCGCCGCGTGAGCGCGATCGAGCACATCGGCGACGCGCGCGCCGTCGACACCGAGCACCACGCGTGAGGTCGACTCGCCGAAGGACGCGGCCGCGAGCGGCGCGTCGCCCGGCGCGCGATCGAGCTCGACACGGAAGCCGGTACCGCCCTCGATCGCCATCTCCGCGAGCGCGACCGCGAGCCCGCCGTCGGAGCAGTCGTGCACCGCCTCGACGACGCGCTCGCGCACGAGGTCGCGCACGAGCGCGTGCAACGCGTCCGCGGCCACCAGGTCGGGCGCGGGCGGGCGTCCGTTCGTCAGACCGTGGAGCACCGCCCATTCGGATCCACCGAGCTCGGTCCCGGTCGTCCCGAGCACGACGACGCGCAGGCCGGGCGCGAACCCAACGGGCGGCGGGACGGAGTCGAGCGGCTCGACCAGCCCGATCACGCCGGCGACCGGCGTCGGATCGATGTCGGCGCCGCGCGACTCGTTGTAGAAGCTGACGTTGCCGCCGATCACCGGGATGCCGAGCGCGCGGCACGCTGCGCTCATGCCGTCGACGACCTCGGCGAACTGCCACATCACCTCGGCGTGCTCGGGGTTGCCGAAGTTGAGGCAGTTGACCAGCGCGAGCGGCCGCGCACCCACGCACGAGACGTTGCGCGCCGCCTCGATCACCGCGAGCTGCGCGCCCGCGTTCGGGTCGAGCGCGCAGAAGCGCGCCTTGCCGTCGGTCGAGAGCGCGAGCCCGTTGCGACTGCCCTTGATGCGCAGCACCGCCGCGTCGCCGCCCGGACCCACCACCGTGTTGAGGAACAGCTGGTGGTCGTACTGGCGCCACACCCACGACTTGTCCGCGATCGTCGGCGTCGCGAGGAGGGCGAGCAGCTCGTCGGAGAGGTCGGCACCATCGGGGAAACGCGCGGCGAGTCGCGGCCACGGGTCGTCGCCTTCGCGCGCGTCCTGGTCGGCGGGACGACCGGTCGGGCGGTCGTAGTCGGGGCCGTCGCCGAGGCTGCCGGCGGGCACGTCGGCGATCGGCGTCGCATCCGACGAGAGCCCGGCGGGCGCGTCACCGGTCGCGGGACGCGGATTCGCCCCGGGCAGGCCGAGCGCGTCGAACAGACCCTCGTACACGCGAAAGCGCGACGTGTCGGTGACCCGGCCCACCACGGACGCGTCGACCTCGAAGCGGTCGCACAGCGCCAGCACCTCCTCGAGATCCTCCGGGCGCACGATCGCGAGCATCCGCTCCTGGCTCTCCGACGTCATGATCTCGACCGGCGTCATGCCCGGCTCACGGTGCACGACACGCGCGACGTCGACGTCCATGCCCACGCCACCCTTCGCCGCGGTCTCCGACGCCGCGCACGAGAGCCCGGCGGCGCCGAGATCCTGGACGCCGACCGCGAGACCCGCGTCGAGGAGCGCGAGGCACGCCTCGATGAGCTTCTTCTCCTCGAACGGATCGCCCACCTGCACCGAGGGCCGCTTCTGGTCCGAGCCCTCCTCGAAGCCCGCCGAGGCGAGCACGCTCGCGCCGCCGATCCCGTCACGACCGGTCGACGAGCCGAGCAGCACCGCGAGGTTCCCGACACCCTCGGCCTTCGCGAGCACGAGCCGCTCCCTGGGCAGTACGCCCAGGCACAGCACGTTCACGAGGGGGTTGCCGCGATACGTGTCGTCGAACACGACCTCACCACCGACGGTCGGAACCCCGACCGCGTTGCCGTAGCCGCTGATCCCGGCAACGACGCCCTCGAACAGGTAGCGCGTGCGCGGGTCCGAGAGATCACCGAACCGGAGCGGGTCCATGAGCGCGACCGGCCGCGCGCCCATCGAGAAGATGTCGCGGATGATCCCCCCGACACCCGTCGCCGCGCCCTGGTACGGCTCGACCGCGGACGGGTGGTTGTGACTCTCGATGCGGACCGCGACCGCGAGCCCGTCGCCAACGTCGACGACCCCGGCACCCTCACCCGGACCGACGAGCACCCACGGCGCTTCGGTCGGGAACCGGCGCAGGTAGCGGCGCGAGGACTTGTACGAGCAGTGCTCGGACCACATGACCGAGTACATGGCGAGCTCGAGCTCGGACGGAGCGCGGCCGAGCTCGACGACGACCGCGTCGTATTCGTCGTCGGTCATGCCCAGGCGACGATGCAACGGTTCCATGTCGTTCTGCCCCTAATTTGTCGCTACGTGGCGTCGGCGAGTACAAATTGTCGCGGAATCGCGTCGACCCGAATTGGGAGTATTGGCATGCCGCCTCGTCGCAAAGCCACCAGCATGACCGCCGAGCACAAGCGCGCATTGGCCCAGGGTCGCGAGCAGAGCCGGGCGATCAGGAATTACCTGGAAGCGCTGGAGCAGCACCGGCCCCGGCGCGGCCGGAAGCGCACGCCGGACTCGATCAAGAAGCGGATCGCGACCATCGAGTCGACGCTGCCCGACGCCTCGCCCATCCAGCGGCTGCAGATGCTCCAGGAGCGGCGGGATCTCGAGCTGGAGCTCGACGCGACCACCATCACGGTGGACCTCGCGGGGCTGGAGAGGGCCTTCGTCAAAGCGGCCCGGGCCTACAGCGAGGCCAAGGGCATCTCGTACTCCACGTGGCGCGAGATCGGCGTCCCGGCCGACGTCCTGAGCAAGGCGGGCATCGCGCGCACACGCGGCTGACGGCGCCCTCACGAGCCTGGCGCGAAGCCCAGATCCGGCGCGGTCAATACCGGGAAATATCGCACAGCGACCTGCTCGAGCTTTGCCCCGAGCTCGCCGCCCCGATCCAGCAACGCGCTGGCGCCGACGACCGAACATCCGAATTCGCGCACGACCTCCACGGCCTGCAAGAGCGAGCCACCACTCGTGACGGTGTCGTCGACGACGAGCACCCGGTCACCCGGCTCGAGTGGGCCTGCGATACGCCCGCCGACGCCGTGGTCCTTGGCTTCCTTGCGCACCGCGAAGCCGCGCGCACCGCTCGCCAGCGCGACCGCCATCGTCACCGGATCCGCGCCGACGGCGAGGCCGCCCACCGCGTCGAAGTCGACGCCACCCGCGGCGTCGAGCGCCTCGAGCACCGCGCGGCCGACCAGCTCGATGCAGTCGCCGCGGAAGGTGACCAGACGCCCGTCGACGTACCACTCGCTCGTCCGTCCCGACGCCAGCGTGAACCGGCCGGTGCGGATGGCGTAGGTGTGGAGCGCCTTCGCGAGCTCGTCCTGAGCCGCGCGCACGCCGCGCTACCCCGCGACCGCGACGCCGGGCTCGGCCGCGGCCAGGAGCGAGCGGAGCAACACGATGCCGTCGGCCGAGCCGAGCAGCGCGTCGGACGCACGCTCCGGGTGGGGCATCAGGCCGACGACGTTGCGGCCCTCGTTGCAGATACCGGCGACGTCGTCGAGGCTGCCGTTCGGGTTGTCGACGTAGCGGAAGACGATCCGGTCGTCGGCCCGCAGACGCTCGAGCGTGGGCCGGTCACACACGTAGTTGCCTTCGAAGTGGTTGATCGGGACGCGCAGCACGTCGCCGGTGCGCGCCAACCCGGTCAGCGACGATCGCGTGGTCTCGACGCGCAGGTCGACGGTGCGACAGACGAACTTCAGGCCCGCGTTCTTCTGCAGCGCGCCGGGGAGCAGACCCGCCTCGGTGAGCACCTGGAAGCCGTTGCAGATCCCGACGACCGGACCCCCCTCGGCCGCGAACGCCTGCACGGCGTCCATGACCGGCGAGAACCGCGCGATCGCGCCGGTTCGGAGGTAGTCGCCGTGGGCGAAGCCGCCCGGTACCACGACCGCGTCGGCGCCGTGCAGGTGCCGCTCGGTGTGCCACACCAGCTCCGCGGAGCCGCCGAGGCGCTCGACCGCCTCGAGCACGTCGAGCTCGCAGTTCGTCCCGGGGAACACGACCACCGCGACATGACTCGTCATGCCGTCGCTCCCTCGATCGCGGTGAGCTCGATCGTGAAGTCCTCGATCACCGGGTTCGCCAGCAGCCGGTGGCACATCTCGTCGACCTGCGCCTGGGCGTGGTGCTCGTCGGGCGCGTCCAGCACGAGGCGGATGCTCTTGCCGACCGAGACGTGACCCACGTTCTCGTAGCCGAGCGCCGGAAGGGCGCGCTCGACGTTCGCGCCTTGCGGGTCGAGGATGCCGGGGCGGTGGGTGATCTCGATCCGGGCCTGGAACGTCGTCATCGCGCCTCCGATGCTAGCGGCCCGCCGTTTTCAGCCCGCCCATGGGCCCACGCCGTGGAACCGCTCGGCCACGATGTGGAGCACGTGACCGGCGGGCGGGTCGTCCATCGGCGGGAACTTCACCGCCGGTCCGATGTAGGTGTGCGCGAGGCGCTGGAGGAGTTCGGGCGCGCCGCCGTCGGTGATCCGCGCCCGCCCGTGCACGACCAGGTACTCGCGTAGGCCCATGTCGTTGGTCACATCGCGCTCGAACGACACGACCACGCGGTCGTCGCGTTCCGCGTTGCGCAGCTTCTCGCGGGCGCCGAGCGAGCCGACGACGAGCTCGTCACCGTCGAGGCCCACCCACACGCAGCTCACCTGCGGGCTGCCATCGGCGTTCACCGTCACGAGGTGGCCGAGCGCCCCACTGGCGATGAGGTCACGGGCAGATTCGGGCAGCGTCGTCATACGTCGGTCGTAGCACACGACGCCGGCGCGCGGACTCGTCACTACCCTGGGGACCATGAGCAAAGAGGGGGAGGCGTTCCGGGCCGCGATCGACGTCATCGGCGCGGTCGAACCGAAGGTCGCGGCGGCGATCGTGGGCGAGCTGGGCAATCAACGCCGTCAGCTGAAGCTCATCGCGTCGGAGAACTACGCGTCGCCGGCGGTGCTGTTGGCGATGGGCAACTGGCTGTCGGACAAGTACGCGGAGGGCACGCCGGGGCACCGCTTCTACGCCGGGTGCGAGTTCGTCGACGAGATCGAGAGCCTCGCGGGCGAGCACGCCCGAGCGCTCTTCGGCGCGCCGCACGCGTACGTGCAGCCGCACTCGGGTATCGACGCGAACCTGGTCGCGTTCTGGGCGATCCTCGCGAAGCGGGTCGAGCACCCGCGTCTGGCCGAGCTCGGCGCGGGCCACGTCAACGACCTGACACCCGAGCAGTGGGAGTCGCTGCGGCGCGAGCTGGGCAGCCAGCGGATGATCGGGATGGCGCTCGACGCCGGCGGTCACCTCACCCACGGGTTCCGTCCCAACATCTCCGGGAAGCTCTTCGAGCAGCGCAGCTACGGCGTCGACCCGCAGACCGAGCGCCTCGACTACGACGCCGTGCGGGCGCTGGCGCGCGAGTTCCGCCCACTCGTCGTCGTGGCCGGCTACTCCGCACATCCGCGCAACCCGAACTTCCGCATCCTGCGCGAGATCGCCGACGAGGTCGACGCGACGTTCATGGTCGACATGGCCCATTTCGCCGGCCTGGTCGCGGGCGGTGTGCTCACCGGCGACCTGAACCCGGTCGCGCACGCGCACGTCGTCACGTCGACGACGCACAAGTCGCTGCGCGGCCCTCGTGGCGGGTTCGTCCTCTGCGACGACGACCATGCCGAGTTCGTCGACCGCGGCTGCCCGATGGTGCTCGGCGGTCCGCTCCCGCACGTGATGGCCGCGAAGGCGGTCGCGTTCGCGGAGGCCCGCCAGCCGGGGTTCGCGGGCTACGCGGGCCGAATCGTCGACAACGCCCGCGCCTTGGCCGACGGCTTGATGGAGCGCGGCGTGCGCGTCGTGACCGGTGGGACCGACAACCACCTCGTCCTCGTCGACGTGACGACCAGCTTCGGGCTCACCGGCCGTCAGGCCGAGTCCGCGCTGCTCGATGCCGGGCTCGTGACGAACCGCAACACGATCCCCAACGACGCGAACGGCGCCTGGTACACGTCGGGCATCCGCCTCGGCACGCCTGCGCTCACGACGCTCGGGCTCGGCCCCGACGAGCTCACCGAAGTGGCCGACGTTCTCGTGGAGGTGCTGCGCGCCACGGCGCCGTCGGCCGCGTCCTCGGGACCGTCGAAGGCGCGCTACGAGCTCCCGGCCGACGTCGCCGACCGCGCCCGCAAGCGCGCCGCCGACCTCCTCGCCCGCTACCCGCTGTACCCCACGATCAAGCTGTAGCCGCGAGGCCGAACCCGTCGATCGGCGAGAGCAGGCGTTCGTAGGTGGAGCGGCGAGCTTGCGAGCGCGGCCGAGAACTCAGTACCAATCCGCGAACGTGCGGCCGGTGATCAGCTCGTAGGCCTCGACGTAGCGGGCGCGCGTGCCCGCGATCACCTCTGCGGGCAGGCGCGGTGCGGGCGGGGTGAGCCGGTCCCAGTCGGTCGCGAGGTAGTGGTCGCGCACGTACTGCTTGTCGAAGCTGGGCGGTGAGATCCCGACGCGGTACCCGTCGGCGGGCCAGTAGCGCGACGAGTCGGGCGTGAGCACCTCGTCGATCAACAGCAGCTCGCCGTCGCGCTCACCGAACTCGAGCTTGGTGTCGGCGAGGATCACACCGCGCGACACCGCGTGCTCGGCACCGGCGCGGTACACCGCGAGCGTGAGGTCACGGACCCGCTCGTAGAGCTCGCCGCCCACGAGCGCGGCGGCCTCCCCGTCGGTCAGGGGCAGGTCGTGGCCCTCCTCGGCCTTCGTCGTGGGTGTGAACAGCGGGTCGGGGAGGCGCTCCGCCTGCTGCATGCCGGCGGGCATGGCGCGGCCCTGCACCGTGCCGTGCTCGCGGTACTCGGCCCACGCCCCTCCGAACAGGTAGCCGCGCGCGATGCACTCGAGGCGAACCGGGCGGGTGCGCTGCACGAGCATCGCCCGGCCCGCGACCTCGGGGCCGGCCGCGTCGGGGAAGTCGGCGGGGTCCGACGAGATCACGTGATTGGGGACCAGCGACGCGGTGCGGTCGAACCAGAACGACGAGATGCCCGTGAGCACGCGACCCTTGTCGGGGATCTCGTCGTCGAGCACGACGTCGAACACCGAGATGCGGTCGGACGCGACCATGAGGAGCCGGTCCTCGTCCACCTCGTAGAGGTCGCGCACCTTGCCCCGGTAGAGGTGCGGGAGGTCCGGCTTCAGCATGGGCTATCTCCCGTCGTCCAGTTCGTCCAGCACGTCGAACACCCGGCCCACGTTCGCGAGCGCGCGCTTGAGGTCGAAGCACGCGGCGAGACGCTCGTCGGAGAGCGACGCGCGCACGTCGGCGTCCTCGCGCAGCACGTCGATGAACGGACGGCGCTGCTCCCACGTCGTCATCGCGTTCCGTTGCACGATGCGGTAGGCCTCGTCGCGCGAGCGCCCGGCCTCGACCAGCGCGAGCAGCACCGGCTGGCTGAACACGAGCCCGTACGACGCGTCGAGGTTCTCCAGCATCCGGTCGGGGTAGACGTGCATCCCCTCGACGATCGAGCGGAACTTCACCAGCTCGTAGTACGCGAGCAGCGCCGAATCGGCGAGGATGATCCGCTCGACCGACGAGTGCGAGATGTCGCGCTCGTGCCACAGCGCCACGTCCTCGAGGCCGGCTTGGAGGTTCGCCCGCACGACCCGGGCCAGGCCGCAGAGCTGTTCCGCCTTCACCGGGTTCCGCTTGTGGGGCATCGCGCTGGAGCCCTTCTGGGAACCCTGGCGGAACGGCTCCTCCACCTCGCGCACCTCGGTGCGCTGCAGGTGCCGGATCTCGAGCGCGAACGACTCGACGGTCGCCGCGACCGACGCGCACGCGTACAGGAACTCGGCGTGACGGTCGCGCGCCAGCACCTGCGTCGCGGGCACCGGACGCAGCCCGAGGTGCTCGCACACGTAGGCCTCAACCTGCGGGTCGATGTTCGAGTACGTCCCCACCGCGCCCGAGAGCTTTCCGACCGCGATCGCGTCCCGTGCACGCGCCAGCCGTTCGCGGTCGCGCCGCACCTGCAGGGCCCAGAGCGCGAGCTTCGCCCCGAACGTCGTCGGCTCCGCGTGCACGCCGTGGGTGCGGCCGACCATCGCGGTGTCGCGGAACTCGCGGGCGCGTCCGGCGATCGCCGACTCCAGCGCGGCAGCCGCCTCCAGCAGCAGCTCGACGGCCCGGGTCAGCGTGACCGACAGCGCGGTGTCGACGACGTCGCTCGACGTGAGCCCGTAGTGCACCCACCCGCCCGCGGGCTGGCCCACGCGTTCCTGCACCTCGTCGACGAACGCGGCGACGTCGTGCTCGGTGACCCGCTCGCGCTCCTCGATCGCGTCGACGTCGAACGCGGCGCGCTCGCGCACCGCCCGCGCGTCGACCTCGGGAACCACGCCGACACGGGCCCAGGCCTCCGTGGCCAGGACCTCGACCTCGAGCCAGGTGCCGTACTTCGACTCGTCGGTGAAGAGGTCCGCCATGGGCGGCAACGAGTAACGGGGGATCATGTTGGGTTCTCCGCGATGTCTCGACGGTACTGCGCGCCGGGCCAGGAGATGCGCTCCACCGCCTCGTACGCGCGCCGGCGGGCGTCGGCGACCGTCGGCCCGGCCGCGGTGACGTCGAGGACCCGGCCGCCCGCGGTCACCACCTCTCCGTCGGAGCCGCGTTTCGTGCCCGCGTGGAACACGACGACATCGTCGAGCGCGGCCGCGTCGTCGAGCCCGGCGATGCGATCGCCGGTCCGGGGAGACGACGGATAGCGCTCGGCGGCCATCACCACGGTCACGCACGCGTCCTCGCGGAAGCGCACCGGCGCCGTGACGCGCGCGGTCGCGGCCTCGAGCAGATGGGTCGCGAGGTCGCTCGCGAGCCGCGGCACCACGACCTGGCACTCCGGGTCGCCGAAGCGAACGTTGTACTCGAGCACCTTGGGACCGTCGGGCGTGAGCATGAGCCCGGCGTAGAGCACACCGCGGTACGGCGTGTCGCGCGCGGCGAGTGTCGCGAGCGTCGGCTCGACCGCCTTGGTCATCACCTCGTCGACGACCACCGACCCGGCTGCGGGTACGGGCGAGTACGCGCCCATCCCGCCGGTGTTGGGACCGGTGTCGTCGTCACCGATGCGCTTGAAGTCCTGCGCGGGCGCGAGCGCGACCCCGTCGTTCGAGCCGTCGCACAGCACCAGCAGCGACAGCTCGGGACCGGTGAGCCCCTCCTCGATCACGCACGTCCGACCGGCGTCGCCGAAGGCCGCGCCCGAGAGGTACGAGCGCACGGCATCGCGCGCGTCCGTGAGCGACTCGGTCACGACGACGCCCTTGCCCGCGGCGAGACCGTCGGTCTTGACCACGTAGAGGCCGGGCAGCGTCTCGAGGAAGGCCAGCGCGCGCTCCTCGTCGTCGGCGACGAAAGCGCCGTGGCGCGCGGTGGGGACGCCCGCCTCGAGCAGCACGTCCTTCATCCACGCCTTCGAGCCTTCGAGCCGGGCCACCTGCGCGCTCGGGCCGAACGCGGCCCGCCCGCGCGACTCCAACGCGTCGACCGCACCGGCGACCAGTGGCGCCTCGGGTCCGACGACGGTGAGGTCGGCGTCGACGTCGTCGGCCACCGCGGCGATCGCGAAGGGGTCGGTGACCTCGAGCGGTACGCAGCGACCGAGCTGTTCCATGCCCGGGTTGCCCGGCGCGCACACGACCTCGTCGACCTGCGCGGAGCGCGCGAGCGTCCACGCGAGCGCGTGCTCGCGTCCGCCGGAACCGACGACGAGGACCCGCACGCCTACGCCGCGCGGGGGAGCACCACCGTCTGCTCCCGACCCGGACCCACCGACACGAAGCTCACCGGGACGCCGGCGAGCCGCTCGATGAACTTCACGTAGTCGCGCGCCGCCGGAGGCAGGTCCTCGACGCGCGCCGCGTCGTCGATGTCGCCGTTCCAGCCCGGCACCGTCTCGTACACCGGCCGCACCTTGTGCAGCACCGACTGGTGGTACGGGACGTGCTCGTAGCGGGTGCCGTCGTCACCTTCGTACGCGACACAGACCTTGAGCTCGGGGAGCGGGGCGAGCACGTCGAGCTTCGTCACCGCGATCTCGGTGCAGCCGTTGAGACGCACCGCGTGGCGCAGCATCACCGCGTCGAGCCAGCCGGGACGGCGACGCCGCCCGGTGTTGGTCCCGAACTCGTGGCCGCGATCGACCAGCAGGTCACCAACCTCGTCGCCCTCGAACAGCTCGGTCGGGAACGGACCCGCACCGACGCGCGTCGTGTACGCCTTGGTCACGCCGATCACGCGGTCGATCGCGTTGGGTCCCACGCCCGCACCGGTGCACACGCCGCCCGCGACCGGGTTGCTGGACGTGACGAAGGGATACGTGCCCTGGTCGAGGTCGAGGTACGTCGCCTGCGCACCCTCGAACAGCACGCGCTGACCGGCGTCGAGCGCATCGTGCACGAGGTGCACGGTGTCGGCGATCATCGGCTCCAGGCGCGGGACCATCGCGAGGTAGCGCTCGCAGATGTCCTTCGCGTCGAGCGGCAGCCGGTTGTAGACCTTGGCCAGCACGCCGTTCTTCTCGCGCAGCACCAGGTCGAGCTTCTCCCGGAAGATCTTCGGGTCGAGCAGGTCCTGCACGCGAATGCCGACGCGCGCCGCCTTGTCGGCGTAGGCCGGGCCGATGCCGCGCTTGGTCGTGCCGAGCTTGTTCTTGCCCAGGTAGCGCTCGGTGACGCGGTCGAGCTCCTGGTGGTACGGCATGATCAGGTGCGCGTTGCCGGAGAGCTTGAGGCGCGACGCGTCGACGCCCTTGCGCTGGAGCATGTCGATCTCGTCGAGCAGCACCGCGGGGTCGACCACGACGCCGTTGCCGATGACGGGCACGACCCAGTCGTAGAGGACGCCGCTCGGCACCAGCTGGAGCGCGAACACCTCGCCGTCGACGACGATCGTGTGCCCGGCGTTGTGGCCGCCCTGATAGCGGACGACCAGCTCGCTCTCCTTGGCCAGGTAGTCGGTGAAGCGGCCCTTGCCCTCGTCGCCCCACTGGGTGCCGACGATCACCGTGCCCGGCACGCTGATCTCCGGGTCGAGAAGGGGCTCCACCGCGAGAAACGTGAATCGAGGCTCACGTTGACGACATCGTAGTGGCTGGTCGGCGCCGACGCCCGGGCCGCGGCAACGATGCGGCGCCCGGAGCGACGGAGGAGCGAGGTCGCTCGCCAGCGAGCGAACGACGCGGGCGACCCAGGGTCAAGACGGAGCCCTATCGCGAGGGAGCGAGCGAAGAGATATCGCCCTTCTTGTTGAAGACCAGGCCGCCGTCGGGGACGGCGTCGACGAGGATCGTGTCGCCCTCGGCGTAGTCGCCCTGGAGCACCGCGAGGGCGATCGGGTCGGCCACCTCACGCTGCAGCACCCGCTTGAGCGGCCGGGCCCCGTAGTCGGGGTCGTAGCCGACCCGGGCGACGTGGTCGAGCGCAGCCTCCGTGAGCTCGAGGCCGAGCCCCCGCTGCTCGAGACGCCCACGCAGCTGGTCGACCTGCAGTGACACGATCTGTGCGATGTGACGCTCGTCGAGACGGTGGAACACGACCATCTCGTCGATGCGGTTGAGGAACTCGGGCTTGAAGTGGTTCTGCACCGCGGCGATCACGACCGCGTCGGGACCAC
The DNA here is from genome assembly GCA_036558745.1 of Acidimicrobiia bacterium. Taxonomy (GTDB): domain Bacteria; phylum Actinomycetota; class Acidimicrobiia; order IMCC26256; family JAMXLJ01; genus JAMXLJ01. The sequence continues at coordinate 6,256 of DATBEZ010000088.1, read as the reverse complement.
CTGAGCCCAGGTTGCTCGTCATGATCAGCACGACGTTGGTGAAGTCCACCGTGCGGCCCTGACCGTCGGTGAGCCGGCCGTCGTCCATGAGCTGCAACAGCACGTTGAACACGTCGGGGTGTGCCTTCTCGACCTCGTCGAGCAGCACGACCGCGTACGGGCGGCGTCGCACGGCCTCGGTGAGCTGACCGCCCTCCTCGTAGCCGACGTAGCCCGGAGGCGCGCCGACGAGACGGGCCACCGTGTGCTTCTCCATGTACTCCGACATGTCGATGCGGACCATCGCCCGCTCGTCGTCGAAGAGGAACTCGGCGAGCGCACGCGCGAGCTCGGTCTTGCCGACGCCGGTCGGGCCGAGGAACAGGAACGAGCCGATCGGACGGTGAGGGTCGGACAGACCGGCACGCGACCGGCGGATCGCGTTCGCGACGGCGGTCACCGCGTGGTCCTGACCGATCACGCGCTCGTGCAGGACGTCCTCCATGCGGACGAGCTTCTGCACCTCACCCTCGAGCAGCCGCGACACCGGTATGCCGGTCCACTTGGAGACGATCTCCGCGACGTCGTCGGCGTCGACCTCCTCCTTCAGCATGCGCTGCTCGCCCTGGAGCTCTTCGAGCCGCGCCGTCTTCTGCTCGATGTCGCGCTCGACGTCGCGCATCGTCCCGTAGCGCAGCGCGGCGGCCCGCTCGAGGTTGCCCTCGCGCTCGGCCTTCTCCGCGTCGGTGCGGGTCGACTCGAGCCGCTCCTTGAGCTCGCGGATCTCGGTGATCGCGTCCTTCTCCGACTGCCAGTGCGCGACCATCCCGTCGCGCTCCTCGGCCAGCTCGGCCAGCTCGCCCTCGATCGCGTCGAGACGCTGGCGCGACGAGTCGTCGGTCTCGTTCGCGAGCGCGGCCTTCTCGATCTCGAGCTGACGGATGCGCCGCTCGACGACGTCGATCTCGAAGGGCATCGAGTCGATCTCGATGCGCAGCCGCGACGCGGCCTCGTCGATGAGGTCGATCGCCTTGTCGGGCAGCTGGCGCGCGGTGATGTAGCGGTGGGAGAGCACCGCGGCCGCGACGAGCGCCGCGTCCTGGATGCGCACGCCGTGGTGCACCTCGTAGCGCTCCTTCAGGCCGCGCAGGATCGCGATCGTGTCCTCGACGGAGGGCTCGCCGACGTAGACCTGCTGGAACCGCCGCTCGAGCGCGGGGTCCTTCTCGACGTACTTGCGGTATTCGTCGAGCGTGGTCGCACCGATGAGGCGCAGCTCGCCGCGGGCGAGCATCGGCTTGATCATGTTGCCGGCGTCGACCGCGCCCTCGGCCGCGCCCGCACCGACGATCGTGTGCAGCTCGTCGATGAAGCTGATCACCTCGCCCTCGGCGTCGGTGATCTCCTTGAGGACGGCCTTGAGCCGCTCCTCGAACTCGCCGCGGTACTTCGCGCCCGCGACCATCGCGCCGAGATCGAGCGAGATGAGCCGCTTGTCGCGCAGGCTCTCGGGCACGTCGCCCTCGACGATGCGCCGCGCGAGACCCTCGACGATCGCGGTCTTGCCGACGCCGGGCTCGCCGATGAGCACCGGGTTGTTCTTCGTGCGCCGCGACAGCACCTGGATGACGCGACGGATCTCGTCGTCGCGACCGATGACCGGGTCGAGCTTGCCCTTGCGGGCCTCCTCGGTGAGGTCACGCCCGTACTTCTCGAGCGCCTGGTACTGCTCCTCGGGGTTCTCGCTCGTGACCCGGTGCGAGCCGCGCACGTTCTTCAGCGCGTCGAGCACGGCCTCACGGTTGACACCGAGCGCGCGCAGGAGGTCACCGACGCCGCCGGGCACCGCGGCCATCGCGAGCAGCAGGTGCTCGGTGGAGAGGTAGTCGTCGTTGAGGCCGGCGCGCTCCTCGTCGGCCGCCTCGAGGAGGTGGTAGGCGTCGGGCGAGAGCGCGGGCTGCTGGGTCGCGCCGTACACCTGGGGCAGGCGGCCGAGGCTCTCCTCGACCTGGTCGCGCACGGTCTTGGGCGCGACGCCGAGCCGCTGGAGCACCGGCAGCACCACGCCCTCGGGCTGGCCGACGAGCGCCGCGAGCAGGTGCTCGGGCGTCACCTGGGAGTGGTTGTGGTCGCGCGCCAGCGCCTGGGCGGCGCCGATCGCCTCGCCGGTCTTGCGGGTGAAGCGGTTGGGATCGAGCGGCATGGGTTCAGGTCACCTCGGCGTTGATCGGTTCCCCAAAGTTGACAATCTCGCGCTCAGGTTTGTTCCCGCGCGGGCTCAATTCCTCCGGACGCGGACGACGGCCTTGGTGACGGGGACGAGGTCACGGCGGTACTGGCGGTGCACCTTGTCGACGGCGTCGCGCAGCTCCTCGCGGGCCCGCTCGAGTTGGGCGCGCAGCTGGTCGATCTGGGCCCGGGCGTCCTCGAGGTCGCTCTCGAGCTCCAGGACCTTCTTCACGCCGGCGAGGCTCACGCCCTCGTTGGTCAGCTCCTGGATCCGACGCAGCAGCGCGACGTCGCGCTCGGAGTACCGGCGGCTCCGACCCTCGGTGCGCGCCGGCTCGATGAGGCCCTTGCGCTCGTAGATGCGCAGCGTCTGGGGGTGCACGCCCGCGAGCTCCGCCGCCACCGAGATGATGTAGAGGGCGCGCTCGTCGTGCCTCATACCCTCACACTCCCAGATGCGCGCGCGGGTTCTCGGGCAATGCGCTCGCGAGCGCCTCGACCGCCTGGCGCGCCTCCCCGTCGAGCTGGGTCGGCACCGCGACCTCGAACGTCACGAGGAGATCGCCGTGTCCGCTCTTCGCCTTCGGGATGCCACGACCGCGCACACGCACGGTCTTGCCGCTCTGCGTCCCGGGCGCGACCTTCACGGTGACGGGCTCGTCGAGCGTCGGCACCTTCACGCGCGCGCCGAGCGCGGCCTCCGTGAACGTGATCGGCACGCGCACGGTCAGGTCGCGTCCGTTGCGACCGAAGATCGGGTGCGGGCGGACGTGCACCACGACGTAGAGATCGCCGGGCGGACCGCCGTTCGTCCCCGCGCCGCCGCGGCCCTTCACGCGGATGCGCTGCCCATCGTCGACGCCCGCGGGGATGCGGACCTTCACGTCGCGCGGCCGCACCTCGACCCCGCGACCGCGACACGTCGGACACTTGTCCGTGATGAGCTGACCGCTGCCGCCGCACTTCGGGCAGACCTCCGACACGGAGAACGGGCCCTGGTTGCGCGCGATCATTCCGATGCCGCCGCACTCCGGACAGCGCTCGGGCGCGGTCCCGGGCTTCGCACCGGAGCCGCCGCACGTCGAGCACACCGCCTCCGCGGTGAAGCTCACGGTCGTCGTGACGCCCTGCACGGCTTCGAGGAAGTCGAGGTGCAGCTCGGCCTCGAGGTCCTGACCGCGGCGCGGGCCCGCTGCCGCGTTGCGACCGCCGCGACGTCCTGCGGCGCGCCCGAACAGGTTGCCGAAGAGGTCACCGAAGCCACCGATGTCCTCGAAGTTGATCGTCTCGCCGGCGTACGCGCCCCCGCCGCCGGGGCCGCCGAACCCGAATCCACCGCCACCGCCGAAGCCGCCGGGACCGCCGACACCGGATGCGACCATCTGACGGACGTCGTCGTACTCCTTGCGCTTCGCGGTGTCACCGAGCACGTCGTACGCGCTCGACACCTCCTTGAAACGCTCCTCCGCGGCCGCGTTCCCGGGGTTTGCGTCGGGGTGGTACTGCTTTGCGAGCTTGCGATAGGCGCGCGTGATGTCCTTCTCGGACGCGTCCTTCGACACGCCGAGAATGTCGTAGTAGTCCTTCTCGAACCACTCCCGCTGGGGCGCCATGCTGCTCTCGCGTTACCTCGCGACCTTCACCATCGCGGGACGCAGCACGCGCCCCTTGAGTCGATACCCGCTCCGCATGATGTCGGTGACGACCGGCGGGCCGTCGGGCTGGTCGGCCGGACGCGCCTCCTCCATCACCGCCTCGTGCTCGTTCGGGTCGAACTCCTGACCCTTCGGGTCGATGCGCGCGAGACCGGCGCGCTCGAGCACACCGAGCAGCTCGGCGTAGACCAACTCGAGGCCCTTGTGCACGCGCTCGTCGGCCTCGAGGTTCAGCAGCGCGAGCTCGAACGAGTCGAGCACCGGGAGCAGCTCCTCGACGAGGCGCTCCGTCGCGCGCTCGACGATCTGCGTCTGCTCACGCGTCATCCGCTTGCGATAGTTCTCGAACTCTGCCTGCACGCGACGTGCGAGCTCGAGGTACTCCTCGCGCTCCCGTCGCAATTCCGCGTACAACGCGTCCTCCGCCTCGTCGCTGTTCTCGCGGTCGCCGAACTCGGCGCTGTCGTCGACGGGCGCGGATTCCTCCACGCCCGTCGACTCACGCTCGGCGCCGGCTCCGCTGCCGTCGCCCATCACGCGCTTTGCTCGTCGTCGACGATCTCGGCGTCGGCCACCTCGTCGTCGGACGGCTGGCTCGCGCCACCCGCACCGGGACCACCGGTCCCGCCCGCCGCACCACCCGCAGCCTGCTGCTGCTGGGCCGCGGCGTAGAGACGCTGCGCGAACTCCTGGCTCGCCCCGAGCAGCGCCTCGTGCGCGTGGCGCACCTGGTCGATGTCGGGACCGGCCAAGGCGTCCTTCAACGTCTTGAGCGCGTCCTCGATCTTGGTGCGCTCCTCGGGCTGGACCTTGTCGCCCTGCTCCTTCAGCAGCTTCTCGGTCTGGAAGACGAGCGAGTCGGCGGCGTTGCGTGCCTCCGCCTCCTCGCGGCGCTTGCGGTCCTCGTCCGCGTGGGCCTCGGCCTCACGGACCATCCGGTCGATGTCGTCCTTGCCGAGCGCGGTGCCACCCGTGATCGTCATCGCCTGCTCGCGACCCGTCCCGAGGTCCTTCGCGGACACGTTCACGATGCCGTTGGCGTCGATGTCGAACGCGACCTCGATCTGCGGGACACCACGCGGCGCGGGCGGGATGCCGACGAGCTGGAACGTGCCGAGCAGCTTGTTCCGGTACGCCATGTCGCTCTCGCCCTGCAGCACCTTGATCTCGACGCTGGGCTGGTTGTCCTCCGCGGTGGTGAACACCTCGGAGCGCTTGGTCGGGATCGTGGTGTTGCGATCGATGAGCTTCGTCATGATCTGGCCCTTGGTCTCGATGCCGAGGGACAGCGGCGTGACGTCGAGCAGCAGGATGTCCTTCACGTCGCCCTTGAGGACGCCGGCCTGGATCGCGGCGCCGACCGCGACGGCCTCGTCGGGGTTCACGCCCTTCTCGGGCTCGCCGCCCGAGAGCTCCTTCACGAGGTCCTGGACCGCGGGCATGCGCGTCGAGCCGCCGACGAGCACGACGTGGTTGATGTGGCCCTTCGTGAGGCCCGCGTCGCGGATCGCCTGCTCGAACGGACCGCGGCACGCCTCGAGCAGGTCGGCCGTGATCTCCTGGAACTTGGCCCGGCTGAGCGTGAGCTCGAGGTGCAGCGGGCCGTCGCTCGTCGCCGTGATGAAGGGCAGGTTGATCGTCGTCTCCGCGAGGGAGGACAGCTCGATCTTCGCCTTCTCCGCCGCCTCCTTCAGGCGCTGCGTGGCCATCCGGTCCGCGGAGAGGTCGACGCCGTGCGCGTTCTTGAACTCGGTGACCATCCAGTCGATGACGCGCTGGTCCCAGTCGTCACCGCCGAGGTGGGTGTTCCCCGCGGTGGACTTGACCTCGAACACGCCCTCGCCGATCTCGAGCACCGACACGTCGAACGTGCCGCCTCCGAGGTCGAAGACGAGGATCGTCTGGTCGTGCTCCTTGTCGAGCCCGTACGCGAGCGACGCCGCGGTCGGCTCGTTGATGATGCGCAGCACCTCGAGGCCCGCGATCTCGCCGGCCTCCTTCGTGGCCTGACGCTGGGCGTCGTCGAAGTACGCGGGAACGGTGATGACGGCCTGGTTCACCGTGTCGCCGAGATAGCTCTCCGCGTCCCGCTTCAGCTTCTGCAGGATGCGGGCCGAGATCTCCTGGGCCCGGTACGCCTTCCCGTCGATGTCGATCGTCCAGTTCGTGCCCATGTGGCGCTTGACCGAACGGACGGTGCGGTCGGGGTTCGTGATCGCCTGGCGCTTCGCCACCTCGCCGACGAGGACCTCGCCGGTCTTGGAGAACGCGACGACGGACGGGGTCGTACGGGAACCCTCTGCATTGGGGATGACGACCGGCTCGCCCGCCTCGAGCACCGAGACGACCGAGTTGGTGGTGCCGAGGTCGATGCCGACGGCCTTGGGCATGGG
>DATBEZ010000087.1:0-7825 GCA_036558745.1 Acidimicrobiia bacterium | reverse complement strand
CCAGAAGCGCGAGTACTTCGACGCGGCGCCCGAGGACGAAGCTCCCGTCCAGGTGCAGTTCTAGCCGCCACCGCGCACACCACGTCAACGAGGTCCCACGCTGTACGAACAGATCGCGCGCAACAAGCGCCGCAGCTTCCTCCTGCTCGCCGTCTTCGTCCTCCTGATCGCCGTCGTCGCGCTGGCGTTCAACTTCCTGCTCGGCTTCGGCTACATCGGCGTCGCGATCGTGATCCTCATCGCGATCGCGATGGCGTGGGGGTCGTACTTCTACTCCGACAAGGTCGCGCTGGCCGCGAGTCGCGCCCGCCCGGCCGACGGGCCCGAGTACACCCGGTACCACAACCTCGTCGAGGGGCTCTGCATCGCGGCCGGTCTGCCGGTCCCGAAGCTCTACGTCGTCGACGATCCCGCGCCCAACGCGTTCTCGACCGGCCGCAACCCCAAGCACGCCGCAGTCGCCGTGACGACCGGCCTGCTGAACGAGATGAACCGGGTCGAGCTCGAAGGCGTCCTCGCGCACGAGCTGAGCCACATCAAGAACTACGACATCCTCGTCACCACCGTCGCGGTGACCGCGGTCGGCGCGATCGCGTTGCTCTCCGACATCGGGCTCCGGTTCATGTTCTGGGGCGGCGGGCGCGAAGGCCGTCGTGACAACGTCGACGCGGGCGCGCTCGGTGCGGTCATCGCCATCGCGGCGCTGGCGCTCCTGATCCTCGCCCCGTTCGCGGCGCAGCTCATGCAGTTCGCGATGAGCCGGCGCCGTGAGTATCTCGCCGACGCCAGCGGCGTGCAGCTCACCCGCTACCCTCCCGGGCTGATCTCGGCGCTCGAGAAGCTTCAGTCCGACCAGGCGGTGGTGCACTACGCAACCCGCGCCACCGCGCAGATGTGGATCGAGCAGCCGCTCGACCGCGCCGACGAGAAGAAGGGCTCGTGGTTGAACCGGGCCTTCGACACCCACCCGCCGCTCGAGGACCGCATCAAGGCCCTGAAGGAGATGTGACGTGCGTGTTGTCCGGGTCGCCGGCGCGACGCTCGCCGCGGTCGTGCTCGCGACCGCGTGCGGTGGGAGCGGTCACGCGGCCAAGCACGCGGCGGCATCCACCACGACCACGACGAAGAAGGCCGCGTCGGGCGCAGCGGTCGTCGCACCGCTCACCGGCCTGCCCGACCCGTCGGGCGCGAGCCAGACGCGGCCCGCACTGAACGTCAAGATCGAGAACACGCCACAGGCGCGCCCGCAGACCGGACTGGAGGCCGCCGACGTCGTGTACGAGGAGGTCGTCGACGGCGGCATCACGCGGTTCCTCGCCATCTACAACTCGACGGTCCCGCCGGTCGTCGGTCCCGTGCGCTCCGTGCGTGGGATCGACCCGCAACTCGTGTGGCCGATCGGTGGCATCTTCGTGTACTCGGGCGGCGCGCCGCAGGAGGTCGCGCGCATCCACGCCGCGCCGGTGTTGCTGATCGACGAGAGCGCCGGCGGCAGCGCGATGTACCGCGACCACTCCCGCTCGTCACCGCACAACCTCTACGCGCGCCCCGATCAGCTCTTCGGTCGCGGAGGCAAGCCCGTGCCACCGCCGCCGTTGTTCCGGTACCTGCCGGCGGGCGCGGTGTTCAACGGTCAGCCGGCGGCGTCGTTCACGGTGAACCAGTCGCCCGACCGCAGCTACGACCCGACGTACACATGGGACGCGGCGTCGCGCACGTGGAAGCGGTCGTACGGGTCCACGCCGTTCACGATGAGCAACGGAACCCAGATCGCGCCGGCGAACGTCGTCGTGCAGGCCACCGTCTACACGCCCGCGCCCGGAGCGTCGGGCGCGGTCGGTCAGGCCACGGGGCAGGGCGACGTGTGGGTGTTCGCCGACGGCAAGGTGGTGCAGGGTCACTGGAGCCGCCCGGACATGAACGAGCCCGCGCGCTACACCGACGCGAGCGGAGCGCCGATCCTGCTCGCGCCCGGGAGCACGTGGGTCGAGCTCGCCATGAACGGCGGCGGGGTGAACATCACGCCGTAGCCGCCATCCTCGTCACGTGGAAGGCTCGCGGTCCATGGACGGCATCCACGACCTGGGTGGGATGGCGGGCTTCGGCCCGGTCGAGGTCGAGCCCGCCGAGCCGGTCTTCCACGGCGAGTGGGAGCGGGCAGTCTTCCGCGTGAACATCGCGGTGATCATGGCGGGGTTGCACAACGGGGGACGGTTCCGTCACAGCATCGAGCGGATGGACCCCGGCCACTACCTGAGCTCCCCGTACTACGAGCACTGGTTGACGGGCATCGCGACGCTGCTGGTGGAGCGGGCCGGCGTGACCCTCGACGAGCTGGAGCAGCGCGCCGGCGGTGGCTTCCCACTGTCGCGGCCCGACCGTGGCTGCGCGCGCGACGACATCGCGGAGCGAACCGAGCCGCGCTTCGAGGCGGGGAGCCGAGTGCGCGTGCGTGAGTGGCATTCGCTGGGTCACACGCGCGCGCCGCGGTACGTGCAGGGCAAGCGCGGTGTGGTGGTCCGTCACGACGGCGCGTTCTCTGTTCCTGACGTCGAGGCCCACTCGGACGAGAAGGTCGAGCAGCCGACGTACTCCGTCCGCTTCGAGGCGCGGGAGCTGTGGGGCGACGGTGCGGGCGATCGCGAGGTCGTGCACATCGACCTGTGGGAGTGCTACCTCGAGGAGGACGCGTGACGACATCGGCACGCCCGCACGACGATCACGACCATGTCGCGCACGGGCACCATCCGGCGCCGCTCGCGCCGATCGAGGCGCGGGTCGCGGCGATCGAGTCGGTGCTCGCGGACCGCGGCCTGCTCGACCGGGCCGCGGTCGACGCGGTGGTCGCGCACTTCGAGAACGACCTCGGGCCGCTCAACGGCGCACGGGTCGTGGCGCGCGCATGGGTCGACCCCGACTACAAGCTCCGGCTGCTCGCCGACGGCACCGCGGCGATCGGGGAGCTCGGCTTCGGCGGCCCGGAGGGCGACCACATGGTCGTCGTCGAGAACACGGCCGAGGTGCACAACCTCGTCGTGTGCACGCTCTGCTCCTGCTATCCGTGGCCGACGCTCGGCCTCCCACCGACCTGGTACAAGTCGCCCGCGTACCGCGCCCGGGCCGTCCGCGAGCCACGCGTCCTGCTCGCCGAGATGGGGACGACGGTGCCGCCCGAGGTCGAGATCCGGGTCTGGGACTCGAGCGCGGAGGTCCGCTACCTCGTGCTGCCCGAGCGGCCGCGCGACACCGAGGGCCTGAGCGAGGACGACCTCGCGTCCCGGGTCACGCGGGACTCGATGATCGGCGTGGAGCGCCTGTGACCGAGCCGTTCCGCGACGAGGTCGCCGCGATGGCGGGGGCCGCGGCACTCCCGCGCGACAACGGCTCGGTCGTCTTCGCCGCGCCGTGGGAGGGACGCGCGTTCGCCCTCGCCGTCACCCTCGTCGAGCGCCTCGGACTCCCGTGGGACGAGTTCCGGCTGCGGCTCATGGCCGCGATCGAGGACGACCCCGACCGTCCCTACTACGAGAGCTGGGTCGTCGCGCTCGAGCGGCTGGTCGTCGAGCGGGGCGTGTGCGGCGTGGAGGCGCTCGACGCCGCGGTGCCCGACGAGCGCGTCCCGCTCTGACCCGGTTCTGGAGAGCCTCAGCACCGGAATCCGAGGCTCACGCTCTCCCGAAACGGGGGTGGGGTGCCGGGACCCGGCCGGTAGACTGGGATTCATGTCCACCGAGGTGCGCGCCACCGGAACCGCCCGCGTCAAGCGGGGTCTCGCCGAGATGCTGCGGGGCGGCGTCATCATGGACGTCGTCACGCCCGAGCAGGCCCGCATCGCCGAAGACGCCGGCGCGGTCGCGGTCATGGCCCTCGAACGGGTCCCGGCCGACATCCGTCGCGACGGCGGGGTCGCCCGCATGAGCGACCCGTCGATGATCGAGGGCATCCAGGCCGCGGTCACGGTCCCGGTCATGGCCAAGTGCCGCATCGGTCACTTCGCCGAGGCCCAGGTGCTGGAGTCGCTCGGGGTCGACTACATCGACGAGTCCGAGGTGCTCACCCCGGCCGACGAGGCGCACCACGTCGACAAGTGGAGCTTCACGATCCCGTTCGTGTGCGGAGCGACGAACCTCGGCGAGGCGTTACGTCGTCTCGGCGAGGGCGCGGCGATGATCCGCTCGAAGGGCGAGGCCGGGACCGGCAACATCGTCGAGGCGGTCCGTCACCTCCGTTCGATCCTCGGCGACATCCGCAAGCTCACGGTCGCGAGCTCCGAGGAGCTCTACGGCTGGGCCAAGGAGCTGCGGGCGCCGGTCGAGCTGGTGCAGGAGGTGGCCGAGCGCGGCGAGCTGCCGGTGCCGCTGTTCTGCGCGGGTGGCATCGCCACGCCGGCCGACGCGTCGCTCGTGATGCAGCTGGGCGCGCAGGCCGTGTTCGTCGGCAGCGGCATCTTCAAGAGCGAGGACCCGGCGGTCCGGGCGAAGGCCATCGTCGAGGCGACGACGCACTACGCGGACGCGTCGATCGTCGCCAAGGTCTCGCGGGGCCTCGGGCGCGCGATGCCGGGCGAGGAGATCGAGACCCTCGACGTGAAGCTCGCCGACCGGGGCTGGTAGCCGATGACGCGCTCGTCGATCGAGACGAGGCCTCCAGGCCGTGAAGCCGTCCAGCGCGCAGGCGCTCCCCGGACGACCTGACCCGGCGACAGCACAGCGAGCGCCGGAGCGCGCATGAAGGTCGCGGTACTGGCACTTCAGGGGGCGTTCCGCGAGCATCGTGAGGTGCTCGAGGCCCTCGACGTCGACGTGGTCGAGGTGCGCGCGCCCGAGCACCTGAGCAGCGTCGACGCCTTGTTCCTCCCGGGCGGCGAGTCGACGACGATGAGCAAGCTGCTCGACAGCTCGGGTCTGTTCGAGCCGCTGCGGGAGCTCGTGCGCGACGGCGTGCCGACGTTCGGTACGTGCGCGGGGATGATCCTGCTCGCGCGCGAGGTGGCCGACGGCCGGTCCGACCAGCACGGCTTCGACGTGCTCGACCTCCGGGTGCGGCGCAACGGCTACGGCCGGCAGGTCGCGAGCTTCGAGGCCGACCTCGAGGTGGACGCGTTGCCGGGCGGCCCGTTCCACGGCGTGTTCATCCGCGCTCCGTTCGTCGAGCGCGTCGGCGACGGCGTCGACGTGCTCGCCGAGCACGAGGGCGTGCCCGTGCTCGTCCGTCACGGTCGCGTCTGGGCGTCCAGTTTCCATCCCGAGCTCTCGGGCGATCTCCGCCTGCACGAGCGTTTCCTGCAAGACGTGGGGGAGCCAGCATGAGTGGTCATTCCAAATGGCATTCGATCAAGCACAAGAAGGGTGCGGCCGACGCGGCGCGCGGCAAGCTCTTTGCGCGGCTGATCCGCCAGATCGAGGTCTCGGCGCGTGAGGGCGGCGGCGACCAGAACGCGAACGCGACGCTGCGCACGATGGTGCAGAAGGCGCGTGACGCGTCGGTGCCGATCGACACGATCGAGCGCGCGATCAAGCGCGGCACCGGGGAGCTCGAAGGCGTCCGCTACGAGCAGGTCACCTACGAGGGCTACGCGCCCAACGGTGTCGCGCTCTACGTCGAGACGCTGACCGACAACCGCAACCGCACGGGCGCGGAGGTCAAGAACCTCTTCAACCGCAACGGGGGCAACTTCGCGGAGCCCGGCGCGGTGGCGTGGCAGTTCGACCGCAAGGGCGTGATCATCATCGAGAAGTCGGCAGCGTCCGAGGACGATCTCATGCTCGCGGCGTTGGACGCCGGTGCCGAGGACATCGCCGACCAGGGCGACACGTGGCAGGTGACGACGCCGCCGAGCGACCTCAACGGGGTGCGCACCGCGCTCGAGGGGGCGGGGATCCCGATCACGTCGGCGGAGCTCACCATGCTGCCGGGCCAGACCGTCCCGCTGTCCGACGAGCAGAGCGCGAAGCAGGTGCTGCGGCTCATCGACGCGCTCGAGGACCACGACGACGTGCAGGCCGTGTACGCCAACTTCGACATCCCCGACGACGTGCTCCAATCCGTGATGGCGTAGCGAGGGTAGGGATGGCATGACACTTCAGGTGGGGGATCCTGCGCCGGACTTCACGCTGCCGGGGATCGAGAACGGCGAGCGGCGTGACTTCACGCTGTCGGAGTACAGGGGGAAGAAGGTGATCATCGCCTTCTATCCCGGTGACTTCACCCCTGGCTGAACGCGTCAGCTGCGCTCGTACCGCGACGACATCGCGGCGTTCGAGCATGCGGGTGCGGTCGTGCTCGCCATCTCCCCCCAGGACGTCGACAGCCACCAGCGCTTCGCGGAGCAGGAGCACTTCACGTTCCCGTTGCTCGCCGACGTGGACGGCGTGGTCGCGAAGCTCTACGGCGTCGAGGGCGGGAGCCGGATCCAGGTGAAGCGCTCGATCTTCGCGATCGACACCGCCGGTGTCGTGCGGTGGCGCTTCGTCGGCATGGTCCGGGCCATCTTCAAGAAGCCCAAGGACCTGGCCAAGGTCCTCGACGGCATCAGCGCGTGAACCTCGCCGAGGCGCTGGAGTTCGTCCGCTCCAACCACTGGGCGGTGCTCGCGACGCTGCGTGCCGACGGCCGTCCGCAGCTGACGCCGGTCACGGTCGGCGTGCAGGGCGACGCGTTCGTCGTCAGCACCCGTGAGACGGCGATGAAGACGAAGAATCTCCGCCGCGATCCGTGGTGCTCGCTCTGCGTGTTCGCCGACCGGTTCTACGGACCGTTCGTGCAGCTCGAGGGTGAGGTCGAGATCGTGGCGCTCCCGGAGGCGATGGACATGCTCGTCGAGTACTACCGCTCGATCTCCGGCGAGCATCCCGACTGGGACGACTACCGCACCGCGATGGACCGTGACCGGCGCGTCATGCTCCGTCTCCGCCCCACGCGCGTCGGCCCCAACGTGGGGGGCTAACTTCACGCCGACGGGCGTCAGGTGGCCCGCGCGACGCGGGCCCGTGTTGAATGAGCCCGTCTCCAGGCAGGAACGGGGGTTCGGGTGCGGATCGCGATGACGGTGAACGGCGCCGTCCAGGATCACGACGTCGAGGCGCGGACGCTGCTCGTGCAGTACCTGCGCGATGCCTGCGCGCTGACCGGCACGAAGATCGGATGCGACACGTCGTCGTGCGGCGCGTGCACCGTCCTCGTCGACGGCGAGTCGGTGAAGTCGTGCACGATGTTCGCGGCACAGGCCGACGGGCGCGCGGTCACGACCATCGAGGGTCTCGCACCCGACGGCGGGTTGCACCCGGTCCAGCAGGCGTTCCACGACCACCACGGCCTGCAGTGCGGCTTCTGCACGGCGGGCATGGTCATGGCCGCGGTGTCGTTGCTCGAGGAGATCCCGCACCCGACCGAGCGCGACGTGCGCGACGGGCTCGAGGGCAACCTCTGCCGATGCACGGGCTACCACAACATCGTGCAGGCCGTGCTCGCGGCGGCGGGGAGTTCGCGATGATCCCCGCGTCCTTCGACTACGTGCGCGCGGGCTCCGCCGACGAAGCCGTCGCCGCACTGGCCCAACACGGCGACGACGCGAAGCTGCTCGCCGGCGGCATGTCGCTCATCCCGCTGATGAAGCTCCGTCTGGCGACGCCCGGCGTCCTCGTCGACGTCGGACGCGTCGCGGACCTGTCGTACATCCGTGACGCGGGCGACCACGTTGCCATCGGCGCCCTGACGCGGCATCGCGAGGTGGAGACGTCCGCCCTGCTGCGCGAGCAGTGCGGTGTGTTGCGCGCGGTCGCGGCGCAGGTCGGTGACAACCAGGTGCGCCACCGTGGGACGCTCG
>DATBEZ010000086.1:0-8497 GCA_036558745.1 Acidimicrobiia bacterium | reverse complement strand
GAGGTGGCGCACGACGGCCTCGCTGATCTCCCGCAGCGCGTCCACCTGGTCGGGCGTCAGCTGGTCGAAGAGCGACCGGCGCACGCAGTCGACATGCGCGGGCGCCGCCGCTTCGAGCGCCGCGAAGCCCTCGTCGGTCAGCGCGGCCACCTGACCGCGACGATCGGTCGGGCACTCGTCGCGCCGCACCCAGCCCATCACCTCGAGCCGGGCGACCGCGTGCGACATGCGGCTGCGTGACGCCGTGGCCGCCTCGGCCAGCTCGCTCATCCGCAGACGCCGGCCCGGGGCCTCCGAGAGGCGCACGAGGATCTCGTAATACGTGTGCGGGATCCCGGCGTCGCGCTGGAGCTCCTGGTCGATGGCCTCCACCAGGAGCCGGTTGGCGTCCAGATACGCGCGCCATGCCCGCTGCTCGTCGTGGGTCAGCCACCGGGGCTCGTTCGCCGGCGCTTCGCCTCCACGGTCGATCTCGCCGCCGCCGCTCGTCGAATTCACGCCCCCATCCTATCGGAATAGTTGAACTCTCAAGGAGGTTCAGGTACACTACTTGAAACTTCAACCGTTGCCCCGAGGAGAATCCCCCATGACCAGCACCCTCTCCACCCAGGTCCCCGGCTACGTCGCAGGCACCTGGACCATCGACCCCAGCCACTCCGAGGTCGGCTTCGCCGTCCGCCACCTCATGGTGAGCAAGGTCCGCGGCAAGTTCACCTCGTTCGAGGGCCACATCGTCACCGGCGAGGACCCGCTCGCCTCGTCGGTCACCGCGTCCGTCGACCTCGCCTCGATCGACACCGGCACCGAGCAGCGCGACGAGCACATCCGCAGCGCCGACTTCTTCGAGGTCGAAGCGAACCGCACCATGACCTACCGCTCGACGGGCATCCGCCCCGACGGCGACGACTTCGTGCTGGAGGGCGAGCTCACGCTCAAGGGCGTCACCCGGCCGGTCCCGCTCGCGCTCGAGCTCAACGGCTTCGGCGACGACCCGTGGGGCGGCACCCGGGTCGGCTTCTCCGCGCGCGGCGAGATCAACCGCAGCGACTTCGGCATCAGCTGGAACGCGGCGCTCGAGGGCGGCGGCGTGGTCGTCGGCGACAAGGTCCAGATCCACCTCGAGATCGAGGCCGTGCTCGACCAGCCGACCGACTGACCCGAAGTTGGTCCACCATGGAGGGAGCCCCGGCCGTGACGGTGCGGGGCTCCTTCCGACGAAGGCCCACCGATGGAGGGCGCCACCATGCCCGTCACACGACTGAACCACGCGGTCCTCTACGTGCGCGACATCGATCGCAGCGTCGCGTTCTACACCGACGTCCTCGGCTTCCGTCCGGTCGCGATGGTGCCCGATACGCTCCGCGGCGCCGCATTCCTCCAGGCGCCCGGTTCGACCAACGACCACGACCTCGGCCTGTTCGCGATCGGCGACGACGCCGCGGCGTCGCTCGCGGGTCGTGGCGCGGTCGGCCTGTACCACCTCGCGTGGGAGGTCGACACGCTCGAGGAGCTCGAGCGTCTCGCCCGCGAGCTCTCCGACGCCGGCGCGCTCGTCGGCGCGTCCGACCACGGCACGACGAAGAGTCTCTACGCGCACGATCCCGACGGACTCGAGTTCGAGGTCGCGTGGGTGGTTCCCGCGGCGTTGCTCGACGAGGCGACGCTCGACGCGCGCAAGCAGATCCGTCCACTGGACCTCGCGCGCGAGCAGCAGCGCTACGGCGCGACGACGCGCGGCGGTGTCGGCGTCTCGACGCCCGTCGCGGGCTGAGCCGCCGGCGGCCGCCGCCCGGGCGCAACGCATCTGTCCAGAGTGTCCCGGTCCGGCCAGTCGGTACACTGCCGCCCGTGAGAGCGTTTCGCCGAGGCCTGCTCGTTGCCGTGATCGCCGCCCTCGTGGGCGGGTTCATCCGCCTCCGGGGCACGGGCGGGGTGCCGCCGAGCAGCGGTGGCTGGCGCGAGCTGCAGGGGCCCGACTTCCGGTGACCCCCGCGTCGCCGTCGCGCTGATGCCCACCGTCCTGCTCGCGGGTCTCGGCGCGGTCGGCACCCGCGCCGCGCGCCAGCTCGCCGACACGACCTCGATCGACCGCCTGCTCGTCGCCGACCGCCACACCGAGCGGGCCGAGATGGTGGCCGACGCGCTGGGCGAGCGGGTCGAGGCGCTCGAGTGGACGTCGGAGCTCGAGCTGCCCGAGGGCGTCGACGCGATCGCGTCGGCCAACGCGGGCGGCAGCGATGCCGTGATCGCCGACCGCGCGTTGAGCGCGGGCGTGTCGTTCGCGTCGGTGTCCGACGACACGCGAGTGCTCCACGATCTCCTCGCGCGCGACCAGGAGGCGCGCGGTCACGGTGTCGCGATCGCCGCCGGCTGCGGCCTCGCCCCCGGCCTCGCCGACGTGCTCGCGCGTCACGCGGCCGACGCGTTCGAGACGGTCGAGGAGGTGTCTGTCGCGCGCGCAGGCGCGGCCGGTGCCGCGTCCGCGGCGACGATGCGGCGCGCGCGCCACGATCCCGCGCTCGAGTGGCACGACGGCCAGCTGGTCGAGACCCGCCGCCGCGTCGGCGCGGAGCTCGTGTGGTTCCCCGACCCGATCGGCGCGCTCGAGTGCGAGCTGGTCGCGAACGGCGTCGAGCTGCTCGCGTCGAGCTTCACGAGCGCGGGCCGGGTCACCGTGCGCTACGCCGAGCCGCCCGAGGAGCGTCCGGTGCTGCGGTGGCTCCGGCCGCCGATGGCCGGATCGGGCTGGGGCGCGGCGCGCGTCGAGGTGTGGGGGAGCCGCGGTCGCGCACGCGACACGGTCGTGTACGGCGTGATCGAGCAGACGTCGACCGCCGCGGGCACGGTGCTCGCGATCACCGCAGCGGGTCTCGCGGGCGCGATCGACGTGCTCGAGTCTCCTCGCCCGACCGGCGTGCACGGGCTCGCGACGCTCGCGGCCCCGATCCCGTTCCTCGGTGAGCTCGCGCACCGCGGTGTGCGCGCGGCGGTGTTCGAGGGCGTGCCCGTCGCGACCTGAGCCGGCAGCGGGTCCTATCCGCTGACCATCGCGACGTTGCTCACCGGGTGGTTGGGACCGGTCTCGCCGCCGAGCAGGTATGCCGTGTTGCCGACGACCGCAGCGGCCGCGTCGGACACGGCCTGAGGCAGATGCGCGACGACGGTCGACGTCCCCGACGCGAGGTCGAGACGCGCCACCTGGTCGGTCCAGCGTCCACTCACGTGACCGCCGAGCACGTACACCCTGCCGTCGAGGACGACCGCGGTCGCGTGCGACCGCGTCGCGGTCATGTGCGCGACGACCGACACCGCGCCGGTCGCGAGGTCGACGCGTTGCACGACGTCGGTGTCGACGCCCGCGTCCTCACCGCCGCTCGTCGCACCGCCGACCACGAACAGCTGTCCACCGATCGCGGCGACGGCTGGGTAGCGCACCGGTACCGCGAGCCGCCCGACCGTCCGGAAGGTCACGCCGTCGGTGGTCGCGAGCACGTCGGGGATCGGGGCGCTGCCGTCATAGCCACCGACGAGGTAGACGACGCCGTCGAGCGTCGCCGACGACACGTCGGCGCGACCCTGCGGGAGGTGACCGATCACGCGCGTCGGACCGGAAGCGGGCAGCTGCTGCACCGCGTCGATGACGGTCGAGGCACCACCGCCGAAGACCACCGGCCGTCCACCGATCACACCGCCGGCGGCGTCGTGCGCGGGCTGCGCGAGGAGCCCGGCGCGGGTGGCTGCACCGGTCGCGGGGTCGATCACGTCCACGATCGCGGTGGTGCCGCCGTCGCGGTTGCCGCCCAGCACGAAGATCTTCCCGTCGACCGTGACGGCGACCTCGCGGTCGAGTGGCGCGGGCAGCGTCCAGGGCGCGGCGCGCACCTCGAGCGCGTGGGTCGAAACGGGGGCAGTGGTGCTGGTGGTGGTCACGGTCGCCGCGGCCTTGACCGTCGTCGTCGACGTGTTCGACGCATGGCCGCCGCCACTCGAACACGCCGCGAGCACGAGCGCGAGTGCGGCCGTCAGCGCGAGCACGCCGGTCGTCGCGCTCCGCACGGTCAGCGGTAGTTCCCGGTGTGCCCGATGCTGTAGCGGCCGGGCTGGGGGAAGAGGTCGAGCCCGTGGGGACCCTTGCCGACCCGGATCGTGTGCAGCAGCGCACCTGTCTTCGTGTCGATGACGTACACGGCGCTGCTGTAGCGGCCGGTCAGCCACAGCTTCGTCCCGTCGGCGCTGACGCCGCCCATGTCGGGCGTCCCACCGATGTGCCACGTCGTGACGACGCTGCGCGTCGCGAAGCTGATGACCGACACGGAGCCCGCGACCCGATTGCTGACGTAGAGCACGGTGCCGTCACGGCTCGGGTAGAGGCCGTGCGCGCCGGCACCGGTGTGGATGAACGCGACCTCGCGCAACCCGATCGGGTCGATCACCGACACGCCCGCGCGCGCCTGGTTCGCGACGTACATGACCGACCCGTCGGGCGAGAGCTTCACGTCGATCGGTTGACCGCCCACGCGCAGCTCGCCGGTGATCGCCATGGTCTGGACGTCGACGCGCACGAGCCAGCCCGAGAACTCGCAGCTGACGAGCAGGGTCTTGCCGTCGGCCGTGAAGTCGAGGTGATCGGCACCGAGGTGGGGGATGTGCACGCTCTTGATCAGGTGCCACGTGTGCGGGTCGCGGAAGTCGAGGCGTTGCATGCGCTCCGCGACCACGATTGCCTTCGTCCCGTCGGGCGTGAAGTACAGGTTGTACGGGTCGTCGACCGGGATGGTCGGGCCCGGTTTGCCCGTGCGCGGGTCGATGGGCGTGAGCGAGTTGCCCTTGTCGTTGTCGACGTAGAGCGTGCGGAGGTCCCACGCCGGCGTGACGTGCTGCGGCAGCGCGCCGACGTTGAAGTGGTCGATGACCTGATACGTGTTCGGGTCGATCACGTCGACGGTGTTCGACTCGCTGTTGGGCACGTAGACGCGCGTCGTGATGCCCGCGACCGCGGGGCTGAGCATCCCGGCGCGCGTGTACGCGTAGACGTCGCCGTGGAACGGTGGCGTCGTGGTGGTGGCCAAATGCGGCGTCGAGACCGTCGGATCGGTGCGCGCGCTCGAGATGGTCCGGCGTGGGGAGCGCGCGTGCGTGCCGGACGAGCACGACGCGAGCAGCGCGGCGACGATCGTGGCGACGGCAAGCTGGGCGAGGTGCGTGTGGTGTCGATGCGTCATTGGATCGTCACAGGTGGCACCTTACGTTCCCGCGTCGGGTGCGCATTCGTCGGCGGAGCCAAGTGCACACGCGATGAGATCGACGTGAGAGAGTGCCGCTATGGGTGACCTGACCGAAGGCGCGGCCGACGCGCCCCGACACAGCGAGTTCGACCTCGACACCGCGGTGACGCGCGTAGGTGACGCGTGGCGCGCGCGGATCAGCGACCGCTGGGACGTCGGTGTCAACCCGAACGGCGGCTACGTGCTCGCGACGATCGTGCGCGCTATGGGCGAGGCCGTCCCGCTGCCCGATCCGTTGACCGTGACCGCGCACTACCTGCGCCCTCCGGATCACGGCGACTCGACGATCGACTGCGACGTGGTGCGCTCCGGCCGCCGCTTCGCGACGGTGTCGGCCGCGCTGCACCAGGACGGTCGCGAGCGCGTGCGCGCACTCGCGACCTTCGGCGATCTCGCCGCGGCCGAGGGCCCGACCCGCATCGACGCCGCGCCGCCGCAGCTCCCGCCACCCGACGAGTGCCACGACGTGTTCGCGGACCGTCCCGCCGACCGGGCCGCGCCGACGCTCATGCACCGCTTCGACCTTCGGGTGCCCACACCGTTGCGCTGGCCCCGCGGCGAGCGCGGCGGCGAGCCGGTCCTCGACGGGTGGATCCGCTTCCGCGACGGTCGCCCGCCCGATCTGCGCGCGTTGACCTTGCTGGCCGACGCGTTCCCGCCGCCGATCCTCGACGTCGTCCCCGCGTCGTGGGTCCCGACCCTCGAGCTGACCGTGCACCTGCGCGCCCATCCCCGTCCGGGCTGGCTGCGGGCGGTGTTCCGGACCCGGGTCATGCGCGACGGCCTGCTCGAGGAGGACGGCGAGCTCTGGGACGACGAGGGCCAGCTCGTCGCCATGAGCCGTCAGCTCGCCCTGGTCCTGCCGGCCGTCGGCTGACGACCGGCCCCTGCCGTCGATCGGTTCGTCCCTTTCCGCCACTCGTGTCGGGTTCCCGACCGAAGATTTCTTCGATTTTGAATTACACGCGTGTAAAGCCCGGGCCCCGCCGCGCCGAAACACACGATGGGTGGAGTGGTTGGGAGGGGTCATGCGGGTCGTGCGGACACCGGCGCAGACGTCACTGTCGCGCCGTCTCGTCGTGGCGTTCGGCGCCGCGGGGGCGGTCGCGTTGGTGACGCTTGTCGCCCACGTGTCGTTCACCCTCTTCGGAAGCCGCCCGCTCGAGGCTCGGACCCAGCGCGCCGTCGCCGCCGCCCACGCGCTCGACACCGCGCACACGGCCATGCTCGACGAGGAGACGGCGCTGCGCGCCTACCTCGACACCGGCGACCCGTCGTACCTCGCGTCGTATCGCGCCGGACGCGCCGCGGTCGCGTCGTCCGACGACGCGCTGGCGGCCCAGCTCGACCGCTCCGCGGATCTGATCGCGCCGTTGATCGACCTGCGCGTCGCGCAGAACGCGTGGATGAGCAAGTGGGCCGACGTCGCCGCGCGCCGACCCCGCTTCGCGACGCCGGAGGCGAAGGCCACGTTCATCACCTCGGGCACGTCGTTGTTCGACGCGTATCGCGGCGCCGAGTCGCGACTCGAGGTGCAGGTCCAGCAGCGGATCGGCGCGACGCAAGAGTCGATGCGCGAAGCGTTGAACCGCAGCACGTTTGCGGAGGCCGGGCTCATCGCCGCGATCGCGGGCGTGCTGTTCCTCGGCTACCTGTGGCTGCGACGCGACGTCGTGCCGCCGCTCGAAGCGCTCGTGTCGCGCGTCGAGCGGATGCGCAGCGGTGAGCTCGACCGGTCGGACGACACGTACGGCGCGCCCGAGATCCGCCGGCTCGCGGCCGAGCTCGATGGTCTGGCGGTGTCGTTGGAGGCGGCGCGCGACGAAGTCGCGGCGGAGCACGCAGCCGCGGTCACCCACGTGGAGCAGCTCGCGCTCGTCGTCGAGACCGCGCACGACATCGCGGGCAGCCTCGACCCGAACCACGTCGTGCGCGCGTTCGGCGAAGGCGCGCTGCGGGTGACGGGTGCGGCACGGGCGCGCGTGTGGCTCACCGACGAGGACGGCGACGCGCTGCGCCTCGTGTCCGACACCGAGGAGCCGGCGCAGGCCGAGCTGATGCTCTCGATCGAGGAGGGCGGCAATCCGGTGGCCCGCTCGGTGCGCTTCGGCCGTCGCGAGCGGTTGGTGCGTGTCGACGCGGATCCGGCGACGAGGGCGATCCTGTCGGTGCCGATGGTCGTCGCGGGGTCGGTCATCGGTGCGCTCGAGCTGTTCGGTGACGACGAGGACGCGCTGCTCGCGTCGTCGGAGGCGGTCGAGGGGCTCGCGTTGCAGGCCGCGGCTGCGCTCACTGCGGCGCAGCAGTACCGGCGCGCGCAGGAGCGCGGCGACGTCGACCCGCTGACGGGGCTGTTGAACCGGTACCGGCTGGACGTCGACCTGGAGCGCGAGATCTCGCACGCGCGCCGCTATCAGCGGCCGCTCGGTCTGGTGATGATCGACCTCGATCACTTCAAGCGTTGGAACGACGAGTTCGGGCACCTCTCGGGCGACCAGCTGCTACGCGACGTCGCCGCGCTGATCACGAGCTCGCTGCGCGCGTCCGACGCCGCGTACCGCTACGGCGGTGAGGAGCTGGTGCTGCTGCTGCGGGAGACCGCGGTCGAAGGCTCGATCGAGGCCGCGGAGCGGTTGCGTCACACGATCGAGCAGGAGTGCTCCACGCCCGACGGCCGCCCGATGACCGCGTCGTTCGGCGTGTCGGTGCTCGTCGACGGGCTGGGCACGCCCGAGATGCTCGTCGAGGCGGCCGACCGCGCGATGTACGACGCCAAGCACGCGGGCCGCAACCGCGTCGAGGTCCGCTACCCCGAGATCACGCTCAGGGGTTTGAGCGCGAGCTGACGTTGTTGCCCCTGTGCGTTCTGGAGAGCCCAACCGCCGGAATCCGGTGGTCACGCTCTCCAGAACGGGGGTGGCGGAGCGGTCGTTAGCCTGAGTCTCGTGGCGCGCGAGGCGTACGTCCACGAAGCCGTGCTCGTGCTCGACCAGGGCGAGGACCCGCGCCGGCCGGGAGCGATGGTGACAGTCGAGCTGTGTGGGCATTGGGACCACGACGGCCCGTGCCGGTGGCCCCATCACACGGGCTTCGTCGCGGACGGCGACGAGCTCGTGGTCCGCACGACGTTCGCAGCCGAGCCGGCGGAGCACGACGAGCTGCTTCGCCGAATTCGGCACGCGCTGGAGAGCGCGGGCGGCTGGCAGGTGCGC
>DATBEZ010000085.1:0-5199 GCA_036558745.1 Acidimicrobiia bacterium | reverse complement strand
AGAGCTTCTCGCTGCTGTTCGCGCTGGCCGCCGCGTTCCTCGGCATCATGCTCACCTGACCGCAGTCCGAACGCGGCGCGCTCCCGATCCCTCTATGGTTCCGGGCATGACTCTCGATCTGGCGATCACGGGTGGGACGGTCGTGGACGGGACCGGGCGTCCCGGCTTCCGGGCCGACGTCGGCGTGTGCGGCGACCGCGTCGTCACGGTCGGCGAGCTCGACGAGACCGCGACGCGCACGATCGACGCAGAAGGTCGCATCGTCACGCCAGGGTTCGTCGACGTGCACACCCATCTCGACGCGCAGCTCGGGTGGGACCCGGTCGCGACCTCGTCGTGCTGGCACGGGGTCACCTCGGTCGTGCTCGGCAACTGCGGGGTGACGTTCGCACCCTGCAAGCCCGAGGACCGCGA
Organism: Acidimicrobiia bacterium; assembly: GCA_036558745.1. Classification (GTDB taxonomy): domain Bacteria; phylum Actinomycetota; class Acidimicrobiia; order IMCC26256; family JAMXLJ01; genus JAMXLJ01. Next base: position 4,785 of record DATBEZ010000085.1, on the reverse strand, counting down.
GTACCTCGCCGAGATGATGCAGTCGGTCGAGGACATCCCCCGCGACAGCATCCTCGAGGGTCTGTCGTGGGACTGGGAGACCTACGGCGAGTACCTCGGCGAGATCGACCGGCTCCCGAAGGGTCTGAACGTCGGCGGCATGGTCGGACATTGCGCGCTGCGTCAGTACGCGATGGGCGAGCGCGGCCTCAGCAAGGACGCGCCGACCGCCGACGACCTGAAGATCATGTGCGAGCAGGTCGACGACGCAATGCGCGCGGGCGCGCTCGGCTTCTCGACGTCGCGCACGCGCCTGCACCGGGTTCCTGACGGCCGACCCGTACCGGGGACGTACGCGCCAACTTCCGAGATGCTCGCGTTGGCCGACGTGCTCGGGCGTCACGGCCGCGGTGTGGTCGAGGTCGCGCCCCGCTTGGGCGAGGGCGAGAGCGACGACTACGAACGCAGCCGCGAGGAGGTCGCGTGGATGGCCGACATCGTCCGGCGCACCGGTCGGCCGGTCACCTTCGGCATGAGCCAGGTGAACGTCCGGCCCGAGCTGCACCGCAAGGTGCTCGCGTTCGTCGACGACGAAGCCGCCCGGGGCGCGCAGCTCCGTCCGCAGACCACCGCTCGGGGCATCGCCCTCATCTTCGGGCTGCCCGCCCGCACGTTCTTCGACCGCGCGGCGAGCTGGGCCGCGCTCCAGCCACTCTCGCTCGACGCGCGTCTTGCTGTGCTCGACGACGACGCGCGCCGGGAGGAGCTGATCCGCGACGCCGACGCCAACACGCCACCGCTCGACTTCCGCGGCGTCTACCTGCTCGGGACCGACGACGCGCGGTATGCCTACACTGAGGCCGACAGCCTCGCCGCGCACGCCGAGGCGGCGGGCGAGTCGATCGGCGCCGCGTTCGTGCGCATCTCGCGCGAGAGCCGCGGCCGCATGCTGTTCAACTATCCGTTCCTGAACCAGCGGATGGACGCAGTGGACGAGATGCTCGGCCACCCGGCCATCCTGCTCGGCCTCGGAGACTCGGGCGCGCACGTCGGACTGATCATGGACGCCAGCCTGCCGACGTTCTTCCTGTCGTTCTGGGTGCGCGATCGCGCCAAGTTCACGCTCGAGGAGGGTGTCCGCCGCCTCACGTCCGACACCGCGGGCGTGTTCGGGCTGCAGGACCGTGGCGTGATCCGCGAGGGTGCGTTCGCCGACCTCAACGTCATCGACGTCGACGCGCTCCGTCTCCCGCCGCCCGAGTACGTGCACGACTTCCCGGGTGGTGCCGGTCGCTACGTGCAACGCGGCGAGGGCTACGAGGCAACCGTCGTCAACGGTCGCGTCTTCATGTCGGGCGGCGAGCCGACCGGCGATCTCGCCGGCGTCCTCCTCCGCAGCTGACCAGACGCGCCGGGTTGGGACGAATTCCTGCTGCATGGCGCGGAAATCGTCCCAACTGAGGGGTGGGCCGCGCTACGGGCCGGGGACCGTGGGGCGGGCGACCTGGGCGCTGGCCTCCGCGAACAGCTGCTGCAGCGACGACTCGAGCGCCGCGGTCAGCGTCTCGGTCTCCTGGCGGCGGGCCGGGCCCGACCCGCTGCCGGGCGCGGGCACGAGCGGATCGCCGACCACGACGACGACCTTGTGCGGGTGGAGCGCGACCTTCCCGCTCGGCAGGATCTCCTCCGTCCCCGCGATCCCGACGGGGACGATCGGGACGCCCGCCTTCACCGCGAGGAACGCGGCACCGTCCTGCAGGTCCTCGACGCGCGGCCCCGATCGACGCGTGCCCTCCGGGAACACGACGACCGGTTCGCCGTCGGCCAGCCGGGCGAGCGCGGCGCGCACCGCGCCCGTTCCCGCGCTGCGATCGACCGGAAACCCGCCCAACGCGCTGAAGAGCCACGCCCCGAAGGGCGTCTTCCACAGCTCCTGCTTGCCCATGAACCGGATGGGCGTGCGGGTGATCGTCGCGGCGAGCGGGATGTCGACGAGCGAACGATGCGTCGGGGCGACGATGTATGCGCCCCGCTTCGGCACATGGGCGCGGCCGATGACGCGCGCGCGGAAGAGCAGGTAGCACAGGCCGACGAGCACACCACGCGCGAACTGGTAGAACGCGCGCTGCCCGGGACTGACCAGCGGTCCGACGGGCCGTGGGCTGCTCATGTCCCGGTCCCGGTCGGTGTGCCGGCACGGAACCGAGCGACGATATCGGCGACGACGTCGTCCGCCGTACGCGTGGTGGTGTCCACGACCAGCGCGTCCGGCGCGGCGCGCAAGGGGGAGACGGCGCGCGTCGAGTCCAGCTGGTCGCGCCGCACCAGCGACTCGCGCACCGACTCCACGTCGACCTCACGCGCCGCGGCGACCTCGTCGCGTTGCCGGCGCCTCGCGCGCTCCTCGTCGCTCGCGGTCAGGAACACCTTCACCGCCGCGTCCGGGAACACGACGGTGCCGATGTCGCGTCCCTCGACCACCCCGCCGTGGTGCTCCTGGACCCAGACGCGCTGCCGGGCGACCAGCACCTCGCGCACGCCCGGATGGGCGGACACGATCGACACCGCGCCGGTCACGTGCGGACCGCGGATGTCGGTGGTGACGTCACGGCCGTCGAGCACGACCGTCGCGTCGTCGAGCTCGATCCGTGCCCGCCGCGCCACCTCGGTGCACGCGTCCGCGTCACGAAGGTCGATACCGACATCGAGCGCGGCCAGCGTGACCGCCCGGTACATCGCGCCGGTGTCGAGCACGTCGAGCCCGAGCGCGCTCGCGACTCCTCGCGCCACCGTGGACTTTCCCGACCCGGACGGCCCGTCCACCGCGACGACCCGCTTCACTGCCCCACCGCGCCGCCCAGCGCGGCCAGGTCGTCGACGAAGCCGGGGTACGAGATCGACACCGCCTGCCAGCCCCGGACCTTCGTCTCGCCCGGCAGGGCGACACCGGCGATCGCGCCCGCCAGCGCGACGCGGTGGTCGCCGTGGCTCCGCCAGAGGCCCGTGCGCGGGTGACCGCCGCGCACGACGAGCGCGTCGGCACGCGACTCGGTCGCGACACCGAGCTCCGTGAGCTCCTGCTCCATCGTCGCGATGCGGTCGCTCTCCTTCACCCGCAGCTCGGCGGCGTCGCGGAATTCGGTCAGGCCCTCCGCGAACGCGGCGGCCACCGCGAGCACGGGGATCTCGTCCTGCACCGCCGGCACCTCGTCGCCCTCGACCACGGTCCCCGACAGGCGCGACGCGCGCACGTGGATGTCACCCACCGGCTCACCGGCACGATCACCGGTCACGCGGGCCTCGACGTCGGCCCCCATGCGCGCGAGCACGTCGAGGTAGCGCACGCGGCTCGGGTTGAGGCACACCTCCTCGAGCACGACGTCGGATCCGGGTGTGATGCACGCCGCGACGGCGAAGAACGCGGCCGACGACGGATCGCCGGGCACGTCGAGCTCGAACGGCGACGGTGCGCCGCGCCGGACCTGCACACCGCCGTCGACGGCCTCTACCGGCGCGCCGAACGCGGTCAGCATCCGCTCGGTGTGGTCGCGACTCGGTGCGGGCTCGAGCACGTCCGTGACGCCGTCGGCCTGGAGCCCCGCCAGCACGAGCGCGGACTTCACCTGCGCACTCGCGACGGGGAGCTCATGACGGATGCCCTGCAACCCGCCGCCGCGCACCGCAAGCGGCGCATGCTTCCCGCCTTCCCGACCGTCGACGTGCGCGCCCATGCGTCGCAATGGCTCAGCGACGCGCGCCATCGGTCGCCGGCACAGCGAGTCGTCGCCGGTGAGCACGCTGTGGAACGGCCGTCCCGCGAGCAGCCCAAGGAGCAGGCGCATGCTCGTTCCCGAGTTGCCGCAGTCGATCACGGTGTGGGGCTCGTGCAGCCCGTCGACGCCGCGACCGTTGATCACGAGCCCGCCCTCGGGCAGCTCGTGCACGCGCACGCCGAGTCGTTCGATCGCCTCGCGTGTGCTGCGCACGTCGTCGCCGTCGGCGAGGCGACGCACCCGGCTCGCGCCCGACGCCAGGGCGGCGAACAGGAGCGCACGGTGCGAGATCGACTTGTCGCCGGGGAGCCGGAGCCGACCCGACAGCGGCCGGCCACCGACGACCACGAGCTCCTTCGTCGCGCTCATGTCACTACGCTCATGTCACCGCGCTCCGCGAGACGTGGTAGCCGAGATCGCCGAGGCCCGACTCGAGTCGCGCCGCGCCGTCGTCGGCGACGATGAGCACGAGCACACCCCGGCTGCCCTCCATCGAGTGCGCGATCTCGAGGTCGGCGATGTTGACCCCCAGACGACCGGCGAGCGTCGTCACCTCCGCGAGCACGCCGGGACGGTCGGGCACCGGCACCCGCAGCTCCACCAGCGGGCCGCTCACGGCGGCGCCAACCGGCAGGCTGCGGCGCGCCCGCCGGGCCCGCGCCAGGACGTCGAGCAGACCGTCACGATCGGAATCGTCGACGAGACGGCGCACACGCGCCAGCGCGGCCACGTACTCGTCGAGCGCGGCCACGATCGCGTCGCGGTTCGCGACGCAGATGTCGGGCCAGATGCCGGGATGACCGGCCGCGATCCGGGTCATGTCGCGGAAGCCGCCCGCGGCCAGACGCAGCAGCGTCGCGTGCTCCTCACCGCGGTCCGCGGCGACGTCCATCAACGTCGACGCCGCGAGCTGGGGGACGTGGCTGACCACCGCGACCAGCGCGTCGTGCTGCTCGGGGCTCACCGCGACGACCTCGGCCCCGAGCCGCACGACCAGCGCGCGCAGTGCCTGGTACGCGTCGGGATCGGTGCG
>DATBEZ010000084.1:0-4103 GCA_036558745.1 Acidimicrobiia bacterium | reverse complement strand
GAGATCCCCAACGCCGAGCTCGTGCCCTTCACCGCCCAGACCCGGATGAGCGGCGTGAACTTCGACGGGCGCGAGATCCGGAAGGGCGCGGCCGACTCGGTGCGCCGCTGGGTCGCGGAGCAGCACGGCGACATCCCCGACGCGCTCGAGACGATCGTCGACGGCATCGCGACGCGTGGTGGCACGCCGCTCGCGGTCGCGGAAGGCAATCGCATCCTGGGGGTCATCTACCTCAAGGACGTCGTGAAGAAGGGCATGCGCGAACGTTTCGACGAGCTGCGCGCCATGGGCATCCGCACGATCATGATCACGGGCGACAACCCGCTGACCGCGAAGGCGATCGCGGACGAGGCCGGGGTCGACGACTTCCTCGCCGAGGCCACGCCCGAGCACAAGATGGCGCTGATCAAGCGCCAGCAGACCGGCGGGTCGATGGTCGCGATGACGGGCGACGGGACGAACGACGCGCCCGCGCTCGCGCAGGCCGACGTCGGTGTGGCCATGAACACGGGCACCCAGGCGGCCAAGGAAGCCGGGAACATGGTCGACCTCGACTCGAACCCGACCAAGCTCATCGAGGTCGTCGAGATCGGCAAGCAGCTGCTCATCACGCGCGGCTCGCTGACGACGTTCTCGATCGCCAACGACGTCGCCAAGTACTTCGCGATCATCCCCGCGATGTTCATCGGCGTCTTCCCGCAGCTGAAGACGCTGAACATCATGCGGCTCCACGACCCGCACACCGCGATCCTGTCCGCGGTCATCTTCAACGCGCTGATCATCGTCGCATTGATCCCGCTCGCGCTACGCGGCGTGAAGTTCCGGGCCATGAGCGCGGCGGCCGTGCTCCGGCGGAACCTGCTGATCTACGGGGTCGGCGGCCTGATCGCACCGTTCATCGGGATCAAGATCATCGACCTGATCGTCACCGCGCTGGGGGTGCACTGACATGTTGCGGCGCCAGCTCGTCACCGGTCTCTTCATGATCATCGTCCTCACGGTGCTGACCGGCCTCGTCTACCCCCTGGTCATGACCGGCGTCGCCCAGGTCGCGTTCCACGACCGGGCCGACGGATCGCTCGTGAAGCGCAACGGCAAGATCGTCGGGTCGTCGCTCATCGGGCAGAACTTCACCGACGCCAAGGGCAACCCGCTCCCGCAGTACTTCCAGCCCCGGCCCTCGGCCGCGGGCGACGGCTACGACGCGATGGCGAGCGGCGGCTCGAACCTCGGCCCGTCGAACCAGAAGCTGCTCGAAGCGGTCGCGAAACGAGCTGCTGACTACCGGCAGCTGAACGGGCTCGCGGCGGACGCGAAGGTTCCGGCCGACGCGGTCACGGCGTCGGCATCGGGTCTGGACCCCGACATCTCGGTCGCGAACGCGCGACTCCAGGCCCCGCGGGTCGCCACGGCCCGGAACCTGCCCGTCGCGACGGTCCAGAAGCTGATCGGCGAGCACACGGATGCGCGACAGTTGGGCGTGCTCGGCGAGAAGACTGTGAACGTGCTCGACCTCAACCTCGCGCTCGACCGTCTGGGCTAGGTGCCCGGTGGCCCGCGGGAAGCTGCGCGTCTACCTGGGAGCGGCGCCCGGTGTCGGCAAGACGTTCGCGATGCTCAACGAGGGTCGCCGGCGTCACGCGCGCGGCACCGACGTCGTCGTCGGACTGGTCGAGACCCACGGACGGCGGCTCACCGCGGCCCAGATCGGCGACCTCGAGATCGTTCCCCGCAAGGAGCTGAAGTACCGCGACGCGGTGTTCGAGGAGATGGACGTCGACGCGGTGCTGGCGCGGCGGCCCACGGTCGCGCTCGTCGACGAGCTCGCGCACACGAACGTGCCCGGCTCGCGTCACGAGAAGCGCTGGCAGGACGTCGAGGAGCTCCTCGACGCCGGCATCGACGTCGTCTCGACCGTCAACATCCAGCACCTGGAGTCGGTGAACGACGTCGTCGAGCGCATCACCGGCGTCGAGCAACGCGAGACGGTGCCGGACGCGGTCGTGCGCCGCGCCGAGCAGGTCGAGCTCGTCGACATGACGCCCGAGGCGATCCGGCGGCGGATGGCCCACGGCAACATCTACGCGGCCGAGAAGGTGGACGCGGCGCTCGCGAACTACTTTCGGCCCGGCAACCTCGCGGCGTTGCGCGAGCTCGCGCTGCTGTGGGTCGCCGACCGCGTCGACGAGACGCTGCAGCAGTACATGGTCGACCACGGCATCACCGCCGCATGGGAGACGCGCGAGCGCGTCGTCGTCGCGGTCACCGGCGCGCCCGGCGGCGAGCACCTGATCCGCCGCGCGTCGCGGATGGCGACGAGGACGCGCGGCGACCTGCTCGGCGTGCACGTGCGCGCCGGCGAGGGCCTCGCGGGCCCACCGTCGGGGATGCTCGACCGTCACCGGGCCCTGCTCGAGGAGCTGGGCGGCAGCTTCCACGAGGTCGTCGCCGCCGACCCGGCGACCGGTCTCACCGACTTCGCCCGCACCGAGCACGCGACCCAGCTGGTGCTCGGCGCGAGCGGACGCTCCTGGATCAACGAGCTGCTGCACGGCTCGGTGATCAACAGGGTGATCCGCGGCGCGGGCGACATCGACGTGCACGTGATCTCCACCAAGACCGAGGGCGAGGAACGGCATCTGCCGTCGGCGCGACGGTTCTCCGCCGGCGTGTCGCAACGCCGGCAGGCGGTCGCATGGGTCGGTGTCGTCGGGGGGCTGCCGCTGCTGACGGTGATCCTCACGCAGCTCCGATCGCACGTGTCGCTGCCGGGCGCGCTGCTGATCTACCTCCTCGCGGTGGTCGTGATCGCGACGGTGGGAGGCGCGCTGCCCGCACTGGTCGCCGCGATCGCGGCCACGCTGCTCGCGAACTGGTTCTTCACGCCGCCACTGCACACGTTCACGGTCGGCGACACCGTCAACGTGATCGCGTTGGTCGTGTTCATCGGTGTCGCCGCCATCGTCAGCACGCTGGTCACGCTGTCGAGCCGTCGATCGCTCGAAGCCGCTCGCGCGCGCGCCGAGGCCGCCACCCTGGTCCAGCTGGCCGGGACGCTCATCACCGAGGACGACCCGCTCCCGACGATCATGGGACAGCTGCGCGCCGCGTTCGAGAAGGTCGAGGCGCTCGCGGTGCTCCGTCGCTCGGGTCCGGGGACGTGGCGGGTCATCGCGGCGGCCGGTGAGCCGGTCCCCGCGTCGCCCGAGGAGGCGACCGACCGCGTCGAGCTGAGTGGCGACGACGTGCTGGTGATCACCGGGCCCGACATGACCGCCGACGAACGCCGGCTGCTCCACGCGTTCACCGCGCAGCTCGCCGTCGCGCTCGAGAGTCGAGAGCTGCGGGCCGAGGCCGACGCCGCCAACGCGCTCGCGCAGGCGGACGCGCTTCGGACCGCGCTGCTCCGCGCCGTGTCGCACGACCTGCGCACACCGCTGGCCTCGATCAAGGCCGCGTCGAGCACCCTCCTCGCCGACGACGTCGAGCTCGGACCCGAGGCCGAGCGCGCCCTGCACAAGACGATCGACGAGGAGGTCGACCGCCTGAGCGAACTCGTCACGAACCTGCTGGGGATGAGCCGGCTCCAAGCCGGCGCGCTACAGCTGACCGCCACCGACGTCGGCGTCGACGAGATCGTGAGCCGAGCGTTGGCCGGTCTGGGCGACCGCGCGCGAAGCGTCAAGGTCGACGTGCCCGACGATCTCCCCCATATCCACGTCGACCCCGCGTTGATGGAGCGCGCGGTCGCGAACGTGATCGACAACGCGCTGGCGTGGGCGGGCGACGAGTCGGTGCGGGTCGAGGCCGGGGTCGTCGGCCTGTCCGTCGACATCAGGGTCGTCGACCGCGGTCCCGGGATCCCCCGCGACCAGCGCGAGCACGTGTTCCAGCCGTTCCAACGTCTCGGTGACCGTTCGAGCGGCGCCGGCGTGGGACTCGGCCTCGCAGTCGCGCGCGGCTTCGTCGAGGCGATGGGGGGCGACCTCGACATCGAGGACACACCGGGCGGCGGCAACACGATGGTGTTCCGCTTCCCCGCCGCCCAGCACGCGAGCATCGAAGCATGAGGGTCCCCCGATGAGCCGCGTGCTGGTCGTCGA
>DATBEZ010000083.1:0-76836 GCA_036558745.1 Acidimicrobiia bacterium | reverse complement strand
GACGCCGCGGCAGCCGACGCGGTGTCCGCGACCGTCGCGTCACGTGCCGCGTCGAGCTCGATGGCGCTGCCGATCATTGACGCGACGACGGTGAGCAGCGCCTCGTCGGTGTCGTCGAAGGCGGCGCTGCGCGTGCTCTCGTCGGTTACGTGCACGGCCTCGAAGAACATCTCCTTGTAGCGCGCGAACCGCTCCCGATCGGCGTCGTCGGCCTTCTCCACGCTCATCACGCGTCCCTTGAGCTGGAGCGCGGCGAGGGTGGGCACGGATGCGGCGGTCAGCGCGACGACGCCCGTCGTGCGCAGGTTCGCGATGGCCACGGCGTCGTCGGCGGGCACCAGCGTTCGGAACCGCTCGCCGCCCGGCTCGACCTTGAGACCCCACGCACGGCTCGCGTGCGGGGTCCCGTCGACGCCGAGCGTCGCGATCACCATCGACCGGTCACCCGATTCGAAGTGCGCCGCCACGTCGTCGTCGATCACCACGGTCGCCGTCGCCTCATCCGTCGCAAGGTAGCGAATTCTTAGCGTCGCGATACGAGCCTCTGAGCAGCGACGACGCGTCCGTTCCCGCACGATCGCTCCACGAACGACGGCGTCCCGAGAACGGGCCGCCCGACCGAGGAGAACGGACATGACGCTGACCGAGCGACCCACCGCCGCGTTCCGGATGGTGAGCCACGACCTCTACAAGGACATCCACAAGGCCATCCGGGCCGAGCTCTTCGGGGTGACGGCGCAGGCGGGAGCGGCCGATCCCTCCGACCGGGCCGCGCGCGCCGCGATCGCGACGAGGGTGCGGGCGCTCTTCCAGCTGCTCGCCGAGCACGCGGAGCACGAGGACACGCATGTGCAACCGCTGATCGAGCTCCACCTGCCGAAGGTCGCGCCCCTGATCGCCGGCGAGCACGAAGTAATCGAGAACCGGATGGTCGAGATCCAGACCCTCGCCGACGCGACGGTCGACGCCGCGGCCGACGAGCAGCGGGCACAGCTGCACGCGCTCTATCTCGATCTCGCGATGTTCACCGCTGCGTATCTCGAGCACGAGGAGGTCGAGGAGCGCTCGGTCATGCCGGTGCTCGACGCGGCGGTCGGCACCGAGAATCTGATCGCGCTGCACCAGGCGATCATCGGCAGCATCCCGCCCGACTCGCTCGCGGCATCCCTCGGGCTGATGTTCCCCGCCATGAACGTCGACGACCGCACGGAGCTGCTCGGCGGCGTGCGGGCCAGCGCACCGCCGGAGGTCTTCGCGGGCAACTGGGCACTCGCAGCCTCGGTGCTGCCCGACCCCGACATGCGCCAGCTCGCGACGCGCCTCGGTATCGACTGACGCGGGACGCTCGGCGGCGGACGCTTGGTACGGTCGGCGCGTGGGTTCTCCGCGCGCCGACCGCACCGGGCACTTCGATCCCGGCGTGCGCGACGCGCTGGTCGAGATCGTCGGCTCCGCCAACGTGCTCACCGCCGACGACGAGCGCGCGCCGTACGAGGTCGACTGGACGGGACGCTTCCGTGGCCGGACCCCCGCAGTCGTCCGTCCGGGCGGCACGAGCGAGGTCGCGGCCGTGCTCGATGCGTGCCGGCGCGCGGCCGTCGCGCTCGTCCCCCAGGGCGGTAACACCGGGCTGGTCGGGGGCAGCGTGCCACTCGGCGGCGAGGTGGTTCTCAGCCTTCGACGCCTCGCGAGCGTCGAGCCGGTCGACGTCGTCGCGCGCCAGGTGACCGCCGGCGCGGGCGCCACGGTCGCCGCGGTGGAGGCCGCGGCCGCGGCGGCCAATCTCCACTACGCGGTCGACCTCGCGGCCCGCGACTCGGCCACCATCGGTGGGACGGTCGGGACCAACGCGGGTGGGTTGCACGTCGTGCGCTACGGCAGCACGCGTGCGCAGCTCGTCGGCCTCGAAGCCGTTCTCGGCACCGGCGCACACGTCGAACGGCTGCAAGGCCTGACGAAGGACAACACCGGCTACGACTTCCCGTCGCTGCTGTGCGGCAGCGAGGGAACGCTCGGTGTCGTGACCGCGGCACGGTTGCGACTCGTGCCGCGCTACACGGAACGGGTCACCGCGCTCGTCGGCTTCACCGACGTGGCCGACGCGGTGCGCGCGGTGTCGGCCTGGCACGCGCAGCTGGATACGTTGGAAGCGGTCGAGCTGTTCCTCGAGGCCGGGCTGCAGCTGGTGTGTGGGGCGTTCGATCTCGCACCGCCGTTCGCGCGCTCGTGGCCCGCGTATATCCTCGCGGAGGCAGCCGGCCACGACGATCCGACCGACGAGCTCGCATCCGCGGTCGCGTCGGCGACGAACGTCGGGGATGTCGCAGTCGCGAGCGACGCAGCGCGCCGGGCGGCGCTGTGGCGTTACCGCGAGGACCACACCACCGCGATCAACACCCTGGGGCCGCCGCACAAGCTCGACGTGACGCTGCCCATGGCCGCATTCGCCGACTTCATCGTCGACGCTCCGGGGCGCGTCGCGTCGGTGGTTCCCGACGCCCGCACGTGGCTGTTCGGCCACGTCGGCGATGGCAACGTGCATGTCAACATCACCGGCGTCGCGCCCGACGACGAACGCGTCGACGACGCGGTGCTCGAGCACGTCGCGGAGCTGGGTGGCAGCATCAGCGCCGAGCACGGGATCGGTACCGCCAAGCGTCGCTGGCTGCACCTCACCCGCAGCGCGGACGAGATCGCGGCGATGCACGCCGTGAAGCGGGCGCTCGACCCCGATGGTGTGCTCAACCCCGGCGTGCTGTTCCCGGCTCCGTGACTCGCGGCTCGACCGGCGGTTCCGCGCCCGGTCCGACGTGGGTAGCGTTGATGGCGTGACCCACGAACAACGTTCCCATCAGGCCGTCGTCGACGCGACCGCCGTCGCCGAGGCGACGATGCAGGCTCAGCGGGTGCCGGTGAACGTGTACGAGTCGGCCGGTGCGGTGGTCGTCGTCGCGCCGCTCCCCGCGGTCACCGTCCACGACGTCACGGTCGAGCTCGACCGGCGCACCCTGCGATTCTGGGCCCACCTGCGCAGCGCCGCGCCGCGTGAGTACCTCGTGCGTGAGTGGGAGTACGGCGGTTACGAACGCGAGGTGGACATCCCGGAGGGGTACGGCAGCGGCGTCGAAGCGTCGCTCGCCAACGGCCAGCTCGCGATCCGGGTGCTGCGCGGCGAGCCCGGCCCGTCCCGCATCAGCATCCAGCCGGTCTCGCTCTGAAGGCGGGTGCCTCGATCGCGAGCGCACCCGCGACGATCACGAAGAGCACGGCGAGCTGGGTGACGCCTGCGCTCGCGGTGCCGATGGGCACGGTCGTGAGCGCGAGCAGGGCGGCGAGCGCGCGCCACGACGAGCGACGCATCCCCAGCGCGGTGCGGAACCACACGTCGCCCACGAGGTACGCGGCGGTGCCCGCGCCGAGGAGCCATGCCTCGTGCGCCGACGCTGCTGTCGTCGGGTGCGTGAGCGCGGTCTCCACGCCTGCCGCGATCGCGACCACGCCGAGCAGCATCGGGATCTGCGCGTAGAAGAAGGCGTGCAGGGCCCGGACGGGGCGCTGCTCGACCGGCGTCGCGCGCAGTATCTCCTCCGCGCGCGTGTCGTCGGCCGCGAAGTACACCCACCACAGGGCGGCGGTGAGCGCGAGTCCGAGCACGCTCGTACCCACCGACGCGATGCCGAGCGCGCCGGCCGCGCCACCCGCACCGACCGCGACCACCGATTCGCCGAGCACGATCAAGACGAGCAGCCCGTAGCGTTCCACGAAGTGACCCGGTTCGATCCGGAAGCCGCGCGTCCGCGTCAGCACCGGTGAGACCACCTGCAGCCCGAGCGCGCCGGCCCAGAGGATCTCCTCCGCGGTCCCTCCGATCGCGCCGGCGGTGATGATGAGACCTGCGCACACGAGGTTGACCGGCGCGACGCGCACGACCCGGCCGATCCTGCTCATCGTCGCGGCCTGGGTGAACAGGCCGCTGTGGACCAGGACCACGATCAGGTATCCCACGCCGAACAGCACGCCGTCGCCGTGGAACGCGCGGGGGATGGCGAGGCCGATCATGAGGAAGCCGGCCATCGCGACGAGCAAGAAGAGCCGGCGCACCGGCGTGTCGGGGGGAACCGAGTTCGTCAACCAGACGTAGCCGCCGTACATCCACCAGATGACGCCGAACATGAGCAGGACCCGGCCGAGTCCCGCGAGGCCCGGCTCGTGCACCAGGACGGTCGTCAGCTGGGTGACCGCGAACACGAACACGAGGTCCGAGAAGAGCTCGATCGTGCTGACCCGCACACTTTCCGGTTCCACGGTCGCGCCGCCGGTCGCGGGGTTCGCATCCATGGCCCCATCATGGTGGAGGGTGCCCGACGGCCCGCAACGAGGCGCCGATCGTCGGGGTCACGCGACGTCGCGGCGGCCTCTTCGTTGGGCGAGCTGCGGGAACCGCTGCGTGAGCGCGCGGCGGCGCCGGTGCATCGCGACGACCAGCGCCACGTTCGCCGCGGCGAGCCCAGCGAAGAGCACCCCGGCGAGGACCCGCCCGGAAACGAAGCTCGTCGCCGCCAGCCCCGCGAACAGCACCACCATGACCGCCCGGATGACTGCGATCGCTCCGAACCTCTCCATCGTCCGCTCCTTTCCGAACCCGGCAGCTCCGACGATGGACCGGGGTTCCCAAGCCCGTGTCATCCGGACATGAAGCTCGTGTGAGGAGTGGTCTGCGTTTGGTGTGCGGCCGGCGGGGACAGGCTTGGTCGCAAGCGGGTCACCCGCCGTACATCTGCGAGGCGCCCATGTTGGGATCGGTCTGCGACGTCGAGGTAATCGAGGACAGCGCGGGGCCGGCGCTCGTCGTGGTCCGCGGCGATCTCGACGACGGAAGCGCGGCCCGGTTCGAGGACGCCCTCGATGAGGTGTCCCGAAACCGTCGCCGCGAGGTCGTGGTGGACCTCGCCGGTACGGGCTTCCTCGACACGGCCGGGCTCACCGTGCTGATCGGCTGCGCGCGAGAGCTCGAGGAGCGCGGCGCGCAGCTCGTGCTCCAGTCACCGAGTCGCGCGGTCGCGACGGTGCTCGATCTCACCGGCACCCGCCGCCTGTTCGAGATCCGCTCCGCGTGAGCTGATCGTCCGAGCTCAGTCGCCGGTCCGTCCGTCGATCTGCTCGCGCATGAGGTCGAGGTGGCCCGCGTGGCGGGCCGTCTCCTCGAGCAGGTGGACCAGGACCCAGCGCAGCGTCACGTGCCCGTACCACGGCACTTCGCTCGCGCTGCGGTCATCGAGCGTGTTCGACTCGACGACGCGGCGCAGGGTCTCGCCGCCGGCGCGGTACGCCGCGACGACTGCGTCGACCGAGTCGTCCTCGGTCACCCGGAAGCTGGGGCCCGCGTCGTCGGGATCCTCGTCCGTCCCGAGCGGCAGATCGACGTCGCGTCCTTCGAAGACCTGCTCGAGCCAGTTCTGCTCGACCGCGTGCAGATGCTTGACGATGCCGAGAGGACTCAAGCCGCTCGGCGTCACCACGCGCGCCGCGTCGGCGAACGAGAGATCCTCGACCTTGTGCTCGACGACCGTGCGGTACCAGTCGAGGAAGCCGACGAGCAGCTCCCCTTCGGCCACGGCGGTCCGGTCGACCACGGCGTCAGCTCGCGAGCCTCGCGACGAGCAGGCGCGCGGCGGACTCCGCGACGGTCTCCGCGTTCGCGGTCCCGGCGACCGTGATGCGGATCGCGGTCCCACCGAGCTGGACGTCGAGGTTGCCTTCGGGGTACGCGCCGAGCTGGTACTTGGGCGCGAGCTGGTACCACGCGGCCCGGTCGCCGACGCCCGCGACGGTCCGGACCGTCTGCGGGATGCAGTCGGGACAGCTCGTGCTCGTCGACGGGTCGAGGCCCAGCTCGCCCCGCCACAGCTGCACGGAGAACGACGGCCGTTGCGAGGTGTCGATCGCGATCCCGGAGACCGGGCTGCGCGGCGCGGCCGAGTACGTGCACCCGCCGGAGCTTCGCGGACCGTCGCTGTCGCTGATCGCGGCGGCGCCGAGCACATTCCGGGCGTCGGTCAGGGTGAGCAGCCGACACGGGTTCGCGATCGCGTCGGTGACCGAGAGGCGCGCCGCCCCGGTGCTGGAGCTCGGCGGCACGATGATGTCCAGCACGCGGCGGGCCTCGGCCTCGGTGAAGTTGCCCGAGATCCGGACCCCGTTGTTGTCGAAGTGCGAGGTGTTGAACTGCGGCGCGGTCTCGACCGTGCCGTCGATGACGAACGCGGCCTGGTTCTGCGGTGACGGACGGCCGTAAGCGTGCGCGGCGAGCGCGTTGAACTTGCCCATACCCGCGGGTGTGAGGTCGAGATCGATGCCCACGCCGTCCTGCGGTGTGGTCGAGACCGTCGCCGTCGCGACGTCGCGGGCGTCGAGCGCGGCCGCGCCGAGCGTGTAGCAGGCCGCCGTCGCGCTGCCGGGTTGTGTGCGGCCGGGGAACAGGCCGGGCGCGCACGGCGCGTTGCCGATCGCGAGCACGGGACGCATCTGGAAGCGCGAGGCGTCACGCGTCACCGACACCGTCTTCACGTGGCGCGACGCGCTGCTGTCGGACTGCGTCAGCCACACGCCCACCCCGACCGCCCCCGCGAGCACCACCAGCACGACGGTGGTCGCGGCGAACCGCCGTCGTCGGCGACGACGCCGACCCCTCGTTCCGATCTCCACCCGGCCTCCTCGTCGAGATCATGGCGCGTCGGGGCTCGTCGGGCCACTGCCGCGCGCCGGCGCGGTTCCGGACCGGCCCGGGTGGGTACGGGTCGCATTCGTATCCGGAGCCCTGAGGGGAGTACGTGCGCGTCCAATCGCTGAGCGAGCACCAGCTGCTGGTCTTCTGGATCCAACTCGTCGTGCTCGTCGTCGTGGCGCGGTGGCTCGGTGCGCTGATGCGACGCCTCGGGCAACCCGCGGTCATCGGCGAGCTCGCCGCCGGGCTCCTGCTCGGACCGTCGGTGTTCGGCAAGATCGCGCCCGGCGCGGCGCGCTGGCTGTTCCCGGCGAACGCGACCCAGTCCGGGCTGATCGTCGCGGTCGGATGGGTCGGAATCGTGATGTTGCTCGCGGTCACGGGATGCGAGACGGATCTGGGTCTCGTGCGCCAGCTCGGCCGCGCGCTCGCATGGGTGGCGAGCGCGAGCATCGTCGTGCCCTTCGCGGTCGGCCTGGCCATCGGGTTCGCGCTTCCGAGCGCGTTCACGTCGGGCACGCCGCGTGCCGTGTTCGCCGCGTTCGTCGCCACCGCGTTGAGCATCTCGGCGCTGCCCGTCATCGCGAAGGTGCTCGGCGACCTCGGTCTGACCCGTCGCAACTTCGGTCAGGTGACGCTCGCGGCGGGAATGGTGAACGACCTCGTCGGGTGGTTGCTGCTCGGCGTGCTCGCGAGCGCAGCCCGTTCCGGTTCGGTCGCGGTCGGACGACTCGCGCTGACGATCCTCGCCGTCGCGCTGTTCCTCCTGGGCGCGTTCACGGTCGGGCAGCGGATCGTCGACCTCGTGTTGCGGCACGTGCGCCGGAAGCGTCTCGGCGTGCAGGGCGGCCTCTCGGCCACGCTCCTCATCGTCTTCGCGACCGGCGCGATCACCCAGGCGCTCGGCGTCGAGGCGGTGCTGGGCGCGTTCATCGCCGGTGTCCTGCTGGCCCGCTCGCGATATCAGGACGGCCGCGTCGTCGAACGCGTCGAGACCATGACGAACGCCGTGTTCGCGCCGCTGTTCTTCGCCACCGCGGGGCTCCGGGTCGATCTCGGTCAGCTCGGCCGCCCCGAGGTGCTCCTGTGGACGGTCGTGGTCGTGCTCGCCGCGACACTGACCAAGCTCGCCGGCGGCTACCTCGGGGCGCGGCTCGCCCGACTCCCGCGTCAAGAGGGGCTCGCACTCGGCGCCGGCCTCAACGCGCGCGGCGCGGTCGAGATCGTGCTCGCGACCGTCGCTCTCGGCCTCGGCGTCTTCAACGTTCGGATGTACACGATCGTCGTGATCATGGCCATCGCGACCTCGATCGCCGCGCCACCCATGCTCCGCGCCGTCGCCGCGCGCTGGAAGGGCAGTCGCGAGGAGCAGGAGCGCCTCGACCGCGAGCAGATGCACGCGGAGAACCTCTTGGTGCGGCCGGGCCGGATCCTCGTGCCCGCGCAGCGGGGTGACGCCGCGGTGCTCGCGGCGAAGATCGCGGACCTCGCGTGGCCCGGTGGCGCGCCCGCGACCGTCATCTCCGTCGACCCGAGCGGAGCAGGCGCGCTCGCGCGGGTCCGTGACGTGTTCGACCGGCGACCGGTCGAGGAGGAGGAGGTTCGCGACATCGAGCCCGACGCGGCGCTCGCGGAGCACATGAGGCTCGGCTACGAGGTGATCGCGATCGGCGCGAACGAAAGCGGTGGCCCCCGGCTGTCGCCGCTCACCGAGACCGTGCTCCAGACGACCGAGCTCCCGGTGGTCGTCGTGTGGGAAGGGCCGCGCTCGCGGGTGCAGGCGGTCGACGGCTTCCGCCGTGTCCTCGTGCCGATCGTCGGCACGCTGCCGAACCGTGCCGCGCAGGAGCTCGCGTTCGCGCTCGTGGCCGCCAATGGCAGCGACCTCGTGGTCGCGCACGTGGCGCCCGACGAGCAACAACTCGTCTCGGTGGGCGCGGACTCCGGACGGCCGCGCCGGCCGCCGTCTCGCGGCCTCGTGTCGGAGGCGAGCGGGCTGGCGCGCCGGCTCGGTCTTCGGCCTCGAACCGTGACCCGTGCCGGCTCACGGTCACGCGAGATCCCCGCCATCGCGTCGGACCTCGACGCCGATCTCGTCGTCCTGTCGAGCGAGCTGCGCGCGGCGGAGGGGATCGCGTTCCTCGGCCACCTGGTCGAGCACATGGTCGACGCGATCGACGCCACGGTCGCCGTCGTGGTCACGCCACCCGACTGGTTACGCACCCGAGGCTGACCAGGCGCGACCTGGCAACCGATCACGACACGAGTACATGACCGGTTCGGCGGTCCGCCACCCACGCGCGGTCGCGTGGCACGCTGTCGTGTCGGCGCGCCACGTGCCGTCGCGGGCCAAGGAAAGGCGACGAGATGATCGTGCTGGCGGTCAACGTCAACAGCGGGATCTACAAGTTCGTGCTGCTGCTGCACATCATGTGCGCGATCGTGGGCTTCGGCGCCGTCTTCCTCAACGGGTTGTACGCCGCGCAGACCAAGGCCCGGGCCACGAACCCGAATGCCGCGCTCGCGATCTCCGAAGCGAACTACGCCGTCTCGAACGTGGCCGAGAAGCTGATCTACGCGGTCCCCATCCTCGGCATCATCCTGATCCCGCTCAGCGACAAGGCGTGGAAGTTCTCGCAGAGTTGGATCAGCATCGCGTTGCTTCTCTACATCGTCGGCATCGCGGTGTCACACGCGGTGATGATCCCCGGGCACAAGCGCATGAACGCACTCATGCGCGAGATCGTCGCGGCCGGCCCGCCGGCGGCCGGCGCCCCCGCTGGGCCACCGCCGCAGGTGGCCGAGATGGAGCAGGTCGGCAAGCGCCTCGCGGCCGGCGGGCTGTTCCTCGACGTGCTGCTGATCGTCATCGTGTACCTCATGGTGTTCAAGCCCGGCGTCTGAGGTGGACCCGGGAACCACGATCGACGCGCGGCGCGCGAACTGGGTATCGCCGGCCCGCGCGCCGGGTAGCGGCTGAGCGATGCCGAACGCGGCGGAACTGCTGATGGAAGAGCACCGCGCCATCCGGCGGCTCCTCGTCGGTCTCGTCGAGGAGGGCTACGACCGTGACGCGGTGACACGGCTCGTCCACGACGTGCGTGTGCACACCGACGCGGAGGAGCGGTTCCTCTATCCCGTGGTCGCCGACTCGATACCGGACTGTCGCGATCTCGTCGGCGGGTCTTCGGCCGAGCACCAGCAGCTCCGCGACGCGGTGGCCGAGCTCGAGCGGACGCAGGATCCGGGCGAGTTCGCCCGGATCGCGGCGGCGGTGCGCGCGGTCTTCGAGCCACATGTGCGCGTCGAAGAGGCCGAGCTCCTCCCTCGCTGTCAGGACGAGTTCGGCGAGGCCCGCATGGTGGAGCTCGGTCGCGAGCTCGACGCGTTCCGCGACGCGCACTAATTCGGTCAGGAGCTGCGGGCGCGCGCGGTCTCGCGTCGGTTCGCGTGCTCGATGGCCTCGACCAGCTCCGGCTTGGTCATCTTCGAGCGGCCGGAGATGTCGAGCTCGCGGGCGATGTCCATGAGGTGTGACTTGGACGCGTTCGCGTCGACGCCCTCGTGCGTCTCCCGCGGGCGGTGCAGCGCGCGGTCGCCGTGCTGTTCCGCCTGAGGGTCGCTCGGACCGCGGTGGTCCTTCGACTCCCAGTGGTCGCCCACTTTCTCGTACGAGTGCTTCACCGCGGCGTACGCGGCCCGGTGGGCGCGCTCTTCGTCGCCGTCGTAGGTCTTCTCGGCCGACTCGAGCGTCTCCAGGAACGTCCGCTGCGCCTTCTCGGGCGAGCGCTCGAGGGTTGACGGGAGCCGGTCACGATCGGGCTTGTTGTCGTTCGGCATGCCCCGTACCTTCCCGACCCGCCGCCGGGGCATGCGGCCCCCACTCGATGCGCGTGGTGCGGCGCGGTTCAGGCGGCTGCCGCGACGAGGGCCGCGTACGCCTGCGCGCCCTGGGGGCGGAGGTGGATCCGGTCGCTCCAGAACCACTCCTGATGGAAATTGCTGACGAAGTCCCAGTCGAGGAGCTGCACACCGGGCCAGCGGGCGACTCCTGCATGCAGCGTCGCGTTGACCTCCGCCTCCCACGACCGCGGTTCGTGCACGGTCAGGAACACCACGTGGTGGCCGGCGAGCGCGCGCATCGTCGCGTCGAACTGCCCGCTGCTGATCGGCCCGTTCGTGCCCAGGTGCACGACGACCGTGCGCGGGAGCCGGCCGGCCTGAGCCATGCGGGCGAGGATCGCGGTGCCCGTACCCCACTGACGGCTCTCCACCGCGTCGACCTGGATGCCCCGTGAGCGCAGCGCGCCGGCCGCGCCGAGCATCACGGAGTCGCCGATCGCGAAGACGCCGTCGACGTGGGCCGGAGCGGGCGGTGGGGCGGGAATCGCCGGGCGCGGGGCGGTCGGCACCGGGCGGGGCGCGGTCGTCGACGTGCTCGTGGTGGAGCTGCTCGTCGTCGCGAGCGGGGTGGTCGTCGTGTCGGGCCGCACGCTGCGCTCGCGGACCGAGCGTGCGTCCCTGTCGGCCCGGGCGCTCGAGCACGCGCCGAGCGCGGTCATCGCGAGCGCCGCGAGCAGGGCGGTCACAGCCCTCGATCGTGAGGGCCGGGCCGGACGGGCGGACGGCGCCTGCGGCTGCGGTGCTCCCATGTCCGCGTGTGAGGCTACCGGCCCCCTCCGACCCCCGACCGTGAGCCGGCACCTGGCGGTCTGGACAAAAGGGTAAAATCGAACAGGGCGGCGGGGCGCGGCGACGATCTGCTATCAGCGATGCATGACCGAGTCGTCCACGCCGATCGGGATGCCGCGGGCGCGCCGCCCGTTGTCGCCGGCCACGCTGGTGGTCTCCGCGGGCCGCCCGCCCGATGTTCCCGACGGGCCCGTCAACGAGCCCGTCGTGCTCTCGTCGACCTATCACGCCGGTGGGCCCGTCGCCTACGGCCGCGACGGCAACCCGACGTGGGACGCGTTCGAGGCAGCCCTGGGCACGCTGGAGGGCGGTCACGCGCTCGCGTTCGCGTCCGGGATGGCCGCGGTCGCGGCGGTGCTCGAGACGCTGGCGGTCGGCGCGCCCGTCGTCTTCCCGCGTGACGGCTACACCGGGACGCGCGCGTTCCTCGAGGAGTCACCGGCCGGACGGTTCGAGCTGCGGCCCGTCGACATCGCGGACACCGACGCGGTGCTCGACCGGTGCGACGGCGCGGGACTGGTGTGGATCGAGTCGCCGACGAACCCGAAGATGGACGTCGCCGACATCCCCGCGCTCGCCGCGGGCGCGCACGATCGCGGTGCGCTCGTGGCGGTCGACAACACGTATTCGACGCCGCTCGTGCAACGCCCCTTGCGACTTGGCGCCGATCTCGTCGTGCACAGCGTCACGAAGTTCCTCGCCGGGCACTCCGACGTCGTCATGGGTGCAGTGGTCGCGCGTGAGGCGCATCTCGGCGCCCTGAGGGTGCAACGCAGCCTGCACGGCGCGATCCCCGGACCGATGGAGACGTTCCTCGCGCTGCGCGGTCTGCGCACACTCTCGGTCCGTATCGAGCGCGCGCAGGCGAACGCGACCGAGCTGGCACGCCGGCTCGCGCAGCACCCCGCGGTCGAACGGGTGCGCTACCCGGGGCTGCCGGGCGATCCGGGTCACGAACGGGCCCGCGCCCAGATGACGGGAACCGGTTGCATGCTCGCGTTCGACGTGCGCGGCGGCGCCGACGCGGCGGAGGCCGTCGCCCGATCCACGCGCCTGATCCTGCATGCGACGAGTCTCGGTGGCGTCGAGACGTCGCTCGAGCGGCGGGGCCGGTGGGCGCGCGAGGAGCTGACGCCTCCGCAGCTGCTGCGCATGAGCGTCGGCTGCGAGGACGTCGACGACCTGTGGGACGACCTCGCCCACGCGCTGCGCATCGGTTGCGGCGGGTGAGGTGACGCTGCGACCGTCGTCGCAGCGTGGCAAGCTCGGACCATGACTGACGCGCGCGGTCGACAGCTCGGGATGCCACGTTCGGACGACTCGCCGCAGCGCGAGTGGGGCGTGGTCCGGGCCGACGAGCTGGAGCGGATCGTCGTCGTGTCGCCGCACATGGACGACGCGGTGCTCGGGCTGGCACAGGTGATCGGCGCGCATCCGGGCGCGACCGTCGTCACCGTGTTCGCGGGCGCGCCCGATGCGTATCCCGACCCGATGACGTGGTGGGACCAGCTCTGCGGGTTCACGTCGGGCGACGACGTGATCGCGGCGCGGCGGGACGAGGACACGAAGGCGCTCGCAGAGCTGGGCGCGACACCGGTGTGGCTCGACCACGTCGAGCACCAGTACCTGCCGCGTGAGGAGTGGGTGCGCGCGGACGCGGTGGTCGACTCGCTCGAGGACGCGATCCGTGCCGTCGACCCGACCGCCGTGTTCATGCCGTTCGGGCTCGCGAATCCCGACCACGACGTGGCGCACAAGGCCGCGCGCCTCGTTCGTGAGCGGCTGCCCGAGCCGGCGTGGTTCTGCTACGAGGACCACGGCTACAAGCACATCCCGGGCATGCTCGCGTGGCGGGTCGCGCAGCTCTTCCGGGCGCGTCTCTGGCCGACGCCGGCCGCACCGCCCGTCGACGCGGATCGGGAACGGAAGGAGACCGCGATGGCGCACTACCGCTCGCAGCTCCTCGCGCTCGAAGCCGACTGGAACTACAGCGCGAAGCTCGACGCGCCCGAGCAGTGCTGGAGGCTCGGTCCGCCTCCCGAGGGCTGGGAAGCGCTGAGCGACATCTGACCCGACTCGTGGAGCGCGTCGCGGTCGTCGGGCCGGGTGGTGCGGGCAAGTCGACGTTCGCCGAACAGCTCGGCGCGACGTTCCTCGACGCGACGCTCCTCGACGCGGCGTACCGTGGAGCGTGAGCGCCGGCGGAGAGTGGGAACCCGACGCCGAGAACTGGGTGCGCTGGGCCCGCCGCCCGGACGAGGCCTACTGGTTCTACCGTGACCGCTTCTTCGATCGCATCGTCGGGCGACCGGGCCGGCGCACGATCGAGATCGGGTGCGGCGAGGGCCGGGTCGCACGCGATCTCGCCGCGCGCGGGCACCGCGTCGTGGCGGTCGACACGGCGGCCACCCTGGTGGCGTGCGCGCGGGCGGCCGATTCCGGCGGTGCGTGCGCGTACTTGCTCGCCGACGGCGCGGCGCTCCCGTTCGCCGCGTGCTCCTTCGACGTGGCCGTCGCGTACAACTCGCTCCAGGTCGTCGCCGACATGGCGGCCACGGTGCACGAAGCGAGCCGTGTGCTCGGGCGCGGCGGGCGTCTGTGTGCGTGCATGGCCCATCCGGTTACGGATCTCGGTCGTTTCACCGGTGAGGCGACGCGCCGTCGCTTCACGCTGCGACCTCGGTACTTCGAGACGGCGCGGGTCGATGAACGCGTCGAGCGTGACGGCCTCGAGATGACCTTCCGCGGGTGGACGTACACGCTCGAGCAGTACGCGGACGCGCTCGACCGGGCCCGACTCCGCGTCGAGTCGATCCTCGAACCCAGGCCCGTCGGCGCGCCGCAGACGTTCGCGCAATGGCACGACGTGCCGCTCTTCATGTTCCTGAGCGCGGTGAAGGTGTGATCTTCGCGTCCGAGCGCGTCGCGTCGGCGGCTGACAGACTCTCGGCGTGCGCATCGGACTCGACATCGCCCAGCAACGGCTCGAATGGGACGAGCTCGCGTCACGCGCGCGGCTCGCCGACGACGCGGGCTTCGACGGGGTCTGGGGGTTCGATCACTTCCAGGCCATGTACGGCGACGGGCCGGGCGCGTGCTTCGAGGGGTGGACGACCCTCGCCGCGCTCGCGGCGATCACGACACACGTACGCCTCGGCCTGCTCGTCACCGGCAACACGTACCGGCCGCCGCAGCTGCTCGCGACCGAGGTCGTCACCGTCGACCACGTG
The DNA here is from genome assembly GCA_036558745.1 of Acidimicrobiia bacterium. Classification (GTDB taxonomy): domain Bacteria; phylum Actinomycetota; class Acidimicrobiia; order IMCC26256; family JAMXLJ01; genus JAMXLJ01. Next base: position 62,190 of record DATBEZ010000083.1, on the reverse strand, counting down.
TCGCACGGTCGCGTCGAGCTCGGCCTCGGCGCGGGATGGTTCGACGCCGAGCACCGCGAGCTCGGGTGGGACTTCCCGTCGACGCGCGAGCGCATCGACCGGCTCGAGGAGGCGCTCCAGGTCATCCTCGCGTTGATGACGCGCGACCGCGCGTCGTTCAGCGGTCGGTACTACCGCCTGGAGAACGCGACCTACCGGCCCCGCGCGGTGCAGCAGCCGCACCCACCGATCTGGATCGGCGCGAGCGGTGAGCAGCGCATGCTCCCGCTCGTCGCCCGCTACGCCGACGCGTGGCACTGCTTCGGCCCCGCCGGCATGCTCACCCGCAAGAGCATGCTCATCGACCGGCTCTGCGAGGAGCAGGGACGCGACCCGAAGACGATCCTGCGCGCGAGCTCGTTGTCGATCTCCGAACCGTGGTCGGACGTGCGCCGCAACGCGGACGCGTACCGCGCCGCGGGCTTCGAGTACCTCATCGTGGGTTGGCCCGGCCAGGGCCGCGAGCGCGTCGCCGACTTCGTCGAGCACGTCATGCCCGAGCTCGCCGCCGACTGAGCGTCCGGCGAGCGCCACCCTCCATCGAGCGGTTGGGACACGATCCGGTGCTGGAGCGCCGGATCGTGTCCCAACTGAACGCTGGTGGGTCAGGGGGTGCGGGCCCGGGCGACGGTGTCGATCACGACGCGCGCCAACGCGGCGGGCGCGCGCAGCTGGAGCACGTGACCGACGCCTTCGATGAGCTCCAGGTGCGCGCCGGGAATCCCTCGGGCCAGCGCGCGCGCCGTGCTCGTCGGCACGAAGTGGTCGCGGGACCCGGCGACCACAGTCGTCGGCGCCGTGACGGTCGCGAGCGCGACCTCGATCGCGGGCAGCTCGCTGTAGAGCGCGCGCTGCTCGACGAGGAAGGTGCGCCACGTTGAGCGCGCCGCGCCCGCCTGCAACGAGCGCGCCGCCCGCGCCCGCTCTTCGGCGTCGACAGCGTCGAGCCCGACCAGGCGGCGGAATCGCGGACGCGCGAGCGGCGCGCCGAGCACGAACGACGGCGCGGTCAGCAGCTCACCGAGCACGGGCGCGGCGAGCACACGATCGACCCAGTTGAGACACCCCGGCCCGACCGATGCCGCGAGCACCAACGCGTCGACGCGTTCGGGATGCTGCTGCGCGATCCGCAGCGCGATGCCGCCACCCCAGCTGTGACCGACGAACGTCGCGGACTCGACGCCCAGGTCGTCCAGGAGCCGGAGCGCGAAGTCGGCGTTGCCGAAGAAGCCGGTGGCCTCGGCGGGGTTGGTCCCGTACCCGGGGCGGTCGGGCGCGACGACGCAGAGCGACGGGGGCAGCGCGCGCCGGAGCCGCAGCGAGTCGACCGACGTGCCCGGCTGGCCGTGGAGGAAGACGACGGTGGGAAGTTCGGGCACTGGGGGCGCGCGCGGCGTGACGGCGGAGCTCAGTACAGCGGCGACCAGCGGGTCGTGCGCAAGAGCCGGCTCTCCCAGTCGTCGCGGACGCGCAGCGCGTCGTGCATCCACGTCCCGGGCGCGCGGTGCTCGAAGGGGATCTCGGTCGTGAGCAGCGGGGTGATGCGCTGCTGGTCGAGGATCTTCTGCCAGAGCACGACCTCACGCCGTGGGCCGCTGCCGAACGCGGTCTGGAACACCGCCTGCAGGTCGAGCAGGGCCCGTCCACCGTGACGACCCTCGACGAGGCTCGGCGCGTAGTGGTCGTGCGCGGCTTCGAGGTACTGGTCGAGCATCGCCTCGTGGGGCCAGGCCGTGTCCTCCATGAAGATGCTGAGGTCGTGCTCCACGCCGTCGGTCGGGACGGATGCGAGGTCGAGCTTGCCCATGGGCGACCAGGGCACGCCGACGAGCAGCTTTCCCGTGACCGCGTGGCGCGACCGGTCGACGTCCGCCGCCCACTCGCGCAGGTCGCCGGTCTGTACCCGTCCGATGAGACGCTCGTATGCCGCGCCGTCGCGAACGGCGGTGATCGTCACCGCGACGTAGGCGCGCCCGCTGCCGTGAGCATGGTGCAGGAAGTAGAGCAGGCGGGCGTCGTCGTCCTTGGCGAGGGTGGGCAGCCACCCGTCGCGGTACGCCGCCTCGAACTCCTCCTCGCGCGCTCCCACGACCCGGTGGACCTCGTGCACGAACAGCATCCTCGCCCCGCCTCCCTCTCGGCTATCCCCCCGTGAGGTTACGCAGGATCTCCTCGAGCGCGCCGTCTGCCAGCGCGACGACCTCGTCGTCGGTCCGGTCCTGGATCGGGTGGGGAACGAAGACGCGCGCGGGGTCGGAGCCGAGCGCCTCGGCCTGCGCGGTCGCCGCGTCGACGAACTCGGTCGACGCGATCATCACGCCGGGGACGCCCCGACCGTCGAGATCGGTGATGTCGTGCACACTGCACGACGTGCACGAGCCTCAGTCGGCCAGTGCCTCGATCACCACGTCACACTGTGTGGCGATCTCGTGACGGAGGTCGACCGGAGCCGGCTTGGTGAACGTCGGCTTCGCGTACCGCTTGACCGTGAGCCCCCGCTCCGTGAGGCGTTGCTCGACGCGGTTCAGGAACACGTCACCTCGCGCCTTGCGGATGTCGAGCAGGCCCACCACCTTCCCCTCGAGGGACGCCGGTCGCGGCGCCCGCGACCGCTGCGTGCCCGCGAGCTCGCCGGTCGGGTCGAGCAGCACCCGTCCGGCGGCCTCCTCGGCCGTGGTCATGTCCACCGACGTCTTCACGGTCGCACCTCCCGGGTCACGGTCTCGCTCCCTGCGGCGCCGCTCGCCCATCCACCGATGATCGCCGAGAACAGCCCCGCGCCGCCGCCCGCGTGCACGATGAGCAGCCCGCCGTCGCGGAACTTCGGCAGCGTCGTCTCGGCGAACGCCTCCGGCGCACCCTCCGCGATTCCACCCGCGCCCCGCACGATCTCGTGACCGTCGAGCTGGAGAAGGTCGCGCAGCTCCTGGTGCAGGCGGGCCTTGCTCCAACCGGCCTCGCGGAACACCCGACCGTGCTCGGGTGACACGACCAACATCGCGTCGAACGCGATCGGGAGCTTCGGATGCGTCGTGGTGCGGAGGCACCAGGCGAACGAACGGGCGAGCGACTCGGGCGTGCGCGAGAGCTGGTCGATGATGCCCCGCGGTCCCTCGGCCGCGAACAACGTCACCGTCGACGCGGTCCGGTCGAACCCACGCTCGACGTGCAACGGCTCCCACGGCGACGCGCTCTCGTTCTCGGCGAAGCAGAAGGTGTATTTGCCCGGCTGGCCCAGCGTCGCCCGGTCGATCTCACCGGGTCGTCCACCGCCGACGTTGCGGATCACGAGCTGCAGCGCGCGCCCGATCGTCGCGTTGGCCCGGTTGCCCTGGCCCATCGCGTTCACGCCGGAGTTCATCCCGACCGCACGGGCGATCGGTCCGTTCACGATCACGAGCGGCCCCGAGAACCACGTCGTCGCGAGCAGCCCGTGGATGTTGAACTCGTCCGTGCACGCGGCTTCCACCGCGGTGAGCACGATCGGCAGCACCTCGGGCGAGCAGCCGGCCATCACCGCGTTGATCGCGACCTTCTCGACCGTGCACTCGACGAGATCGGGCGGCACGACCGCGACGATCTCGTCGGGTCGTCGTGTCGTGCCCGTGAGCATGCGTGCCACGCGCTCGGGTGTGGGCGGCACCACGGGCAGGCCGTCGGTCCAGCCGCGGGCGAAGCACGCGTCGACGTCGTCCTCCTCGCCACCCAGGCCGATGCGGCGGGCTCGGAGCGCGGGGAGCAGCGCCGCGATCGCGTGCGCTTCGGCGATGGCTGGGTCCTGGGTCCGCGAGCCGCAGCCGGGCCGGTGCTCCGGCAGGCCTTCGCCGAGATCCGTGCGACCCGTGAGCCCGCGCCACGCGTCACGACTCCAGCCGACGGTGCGGGCCACCTCCGTGCCCTCGGCGACCCGCAGCAAGGTGGGCACCGTGTCGAGGTCGAGCGCGAACGACATCTCGAGATCGCGGTCGTCGTGCACGGTGACGCCCTCGGGGAACGACGGGTCGTCCTGCGAGTAGACGGTCAGCTTGGTGTCGCCCGACGCCAGGTCGGCCAGCACCGGCGCAACGAGGTTGCACGTCGGGCAGTCCCGCTTGACCACCGCGATCAGGCCGTCCGGGAGGTCGGTCACCCGCCGAGGATGGCTCCGCGCCCGTGTAACCGTCAACGCACGGGCGGCCACTGGGTCGAACATGAACGAGCTTGCGACGAAAGTCCTCGCGAAAACCCTTCCGTGCCCCGGGCCGCGTGCCGATCAGGTGCGGAGCATCGCTCTTGGGAGCACGAGGGGGAGTCGATCATGGACCTGACCAGGGATCGACCGGACGTCATGAGCAGCGTGCGGACGGAGCGGGAGCTCCGCCGGGCGCAGCCCTCCGGAGCGGGAGCGGAGGGAGCCATGGGCGCGGTGGGGGACACGAGCCTGCCGACCCACCTCCGGCCCTACGCCGAGGAGCTCGACCGCTGGCACGTCGAGGTGCTGCTCGCCCGCACCCGCCGCGCCGCCGGGCGTTCCGCTCCGCTCTACGACGACCAGCCGAACGCGTCGATCGCGTAGTCGACGCAGCGGGTCAGCGCGGCGACGTCGTCGGGCTCCACCGCGGGGAACGTCGCGATCCGAAGCTGGTTGCGCCCGAGCTTGCGGTACGGCTCCGTGTCCAGGATGCCGTTGGCCCGCAACGCCTTCGCCAGCGCCGCCGCGTCGACCGGCTCGCGGAAGTCGACGGTGACCGTCACCCGGCTGCGCTCGTCGGGCTTGGCCACGAACGGCATCGCCAGCGCGTGCGACTCGGCCCAGGCGTAGAGGATCTCGGACGAGCGGTCGCAGCGCGACGCGGTCCACTCGAGGCCGCCGTTGCCGAGCATCCAGTCCAACTGCTGGCCGAGCAGGAACAGCGTGGCCAGCGCGGGTGTGTTGTAGGTCTGGTCCAGGCGCGAGTTCTCGAGCGCGGTGGTCAGGCTGAGCGACGCCGGGACCCAGCGCCCGCTCTTCCCGATGCGCTCGATCCGCTCGATCGCCGCGGGCGAGCACGCCGCGAGCCACAGGCCGCCGTCGCTCGCGAAGCACTTCTGCGGCGCGAAGTAGTACACGTCGAACTGGGCCGGGTCGACGCGCAGACCGCCGGCACCCGAGGTCGCGTCGACGACGACGAGGCCATCGGCACCGTCGGGGCGACGGATCTCCATCATCACACCGGTCGACGTCTCGTTGTGCGTGAGCGCGTAGACGTCGACGTCGCTCCGGTGCGCCTCCGGGTGCGTCCCGGGCGCCGACTCCACGACCTCGGGGTCGTCGAGATGCGGCGCCGCGGCGGTCACCTTCGCGAACTTCGAGGAGAACTCACCGAAGACGAGGTGCTGGCTGCGCGTCTCGACGAGCCCGAACGACGCCGCGTCCCAGAAGATCGTCGACCCGCCCACACCGGCCAGCACCTCGTACCCGTCCGGCAGGGACAGCAGCTGCGTGATGCCCTCGCGGACACGGCCGACGACCGAACGGACGCCGGGCCGGCGGTGACTCGTGCCCAGGTAGGTCGGCGCGGCCGCGGCGAGCGCGTCCACCGCCTCCTGGCGGACCTTCGACGGACCCGAGCAGAACCGGCCGTCGCCGGGGAGCAGCTCGGTCGGGATGCGCACGTCACCGGCATCGGGGGGAGCGGGAGCCATGCCGTCGAGACTAGCGATCGCCGCGTGCCGCTCCGGCAAGGGTTCCGGGGCCGTCGCCAGCGGCCGTCCCGCGTTCGACCGCGCGCTCCTCGGCCCGGATCTCCGAGTACCAGCGTGGCCGCTTGCTCCGGGCCCAGCCGCGCGTCACGGTGCCCCGCACCATGCCGTCGAGCGCGTCACGGTCCGCGAACGCGAGCAGGATGTGCCCGGCGATGACGAAGAACAGGCCGATCGCGAACCAGTCGTGCACGAACGTCGCGCCGGTGCGCCACGCGTCCGGGAAGTGTCCGAACCAGTGCATGATCGAACCGGTCGCGAGCATCACGAGGATCGACGCGCCGACGAACGTCGCGTTGAGCTTCTGTCCCGGGTTGAACTTCCCGAGCCGGACACCGCTGTCGCGACCGCGTGTGCGCATCCAACGGAAGTCGTCGGGGATCCAGCGGCTCAACCGGCCGACATCGGCGCGCAGCTGCCGGCCCGCGCGCAGGCACAGCGCGACGACCAGCGGTATGGGCAGCGCGAGGCCCGAGTACACGTGCACCATCCGTACGAGCTCGCGCCGGCCGACGAGCGTGGAGACCGGCCCGGCGTAGAGCGCGGCACCGGTGAGGAGCAGCACGCCGAAGAGCGTCGCGTTGCACCAGTGCACGACGCGCTCGACGCGGTCGAAGCGCGGGACCCGTTCGGCGTCGACGCGCGCCCGGATCGATCCCCGGGACGGGCGCGTCTCAGGTCGGCTGGTCGTCACGGCCGTTCGACTTCCCGACCCATCCGTCGACGTCGTAGCCCTGCTGCTCCCAGTAGCCCGGCTCCACACGGTCGACGAGCTCGATCGTGTCGAGCCACTTGAGCGACTTGTAGCCGTACATCGGCGCGACGTACAGACGGACGGGCCCGCCGTGCTCGGTGGAGAGGTCGCTGCCGTCGAGCTGGTACGCGACCATCACGTCGTCGCGACGGGCCTGCGCGAGCGTGAGGCTCTCGCTGTACTCGCCGTCGAAGCTCGTGAGTCGCAGCGCGCGGGCCTGGGGCTGCACGCCGGCGCGGTCGAGCAGGTCGGAGAGCCGCACGCCCGTCCAGGCGACGTTGTGGACGCGCCAGCCGGTCACGCACTGGAAGTCCTTCGTGAGGTGCAGCGGCGGCATGGCGCGCAGCTGTCCGTAGGTGAGCACGTAGGGCTGGTCGACCAGCCCGTGCACCTTGAGCTTCCACGCGGCCTTGCTGCGGCTGGGCAGGTCACCGGTGACCGTGTAGATCCGGAATCGACCGATCGGCAGCAGCGACGCCAGACCGGTGCCGTCCTTGCTGATGAACTTGCCGAGGGTCCGCTCGAGGAAGTCGTCGGCCTTGGCGCCCCAGAGGATGCCCGCGGCGCCGACGCCGAGCAGGCCGAGGAAGACGCGCCGCCCCACCGGAGTGCCGCGCACGCTCTCGGGCCCGGACGTCGCCATACGTCGAGGATACGGCCGGCCCCCCTCGCGCGGATGGCGGCGCTCCTTACGAATTCGGGAACTCCGGCGTACGCTCCCCGGGCGGAGGTGGGCCATGCGGATCGAGTCGTCGGTCACGTCGGTGTCGTGGATCCCGTCCGAGGCGATCCGGGGGTTGCCCAAGGCGCCGTTCGAGCTGGGCGTCACCCACTACGACGACCCGCCGCCCGACAGCATCGACGACCTCGACGCGCTGCACGCGCGGGGCGCGTTCCGGTTCGCGAACCGCCTCGCGGGCTGGGTCGAGGTCCGGGACGGGCGCATCGTCGACGCCGGTCACGCCGGTCGCAGCTACATCAGCAGCACCCAGGCCCGGCTCGGGTCGAAGGCGAGCGTCGTGTTCCAACCGGTCCCGTTCCCCGACCTCGTGCGCGCGCCCGAGGTGTCGGACACCGCGGCGCGCTTCGTGCAGACCGCGGGTGGCCGGCCCGGCATCCCGGCGCCGCGGCGCGTCCGGCGCAAGCCCTACGTCCAGTGGGTCGGTCCGATCGTGTGGTCGACGCTCGCGCTCACCATCCACGCCGACGGCACGACCGAGCACGAGGTGCTCGGCGCGAGCTCGTTCCCACGGCACTGGATCTACGACGACAGCGGCAAGCTGGTCGAGAAGTCCGGCCTCATCGACTTCAAGGACTGGTACGTCGGCGCGTTCGGCACCCACAGCCCGTGGGGCGACGAGGACACCCCCGCGCTCGTGACCGCGGCCGAGACCGCACTGGAGCGCGAGCTGTCGACCTCGGTGATGCGCGGCGGGCGCAAGCCCCGCGTACGACGGGTGAAGCAGGGACGCACGCTCGTGAAGCAGGGCGAGCCGGGCGACGAGCTGTACCTGTTGCTCGACGGTGTGCTCGCGGTCCACGTCGACGGCGAGAAGGTCGGCGAGCTCGGGCCGGGCGCGATCGTCGGCGAGCGCAGCGTGCTCGAAGGCGGGACCCGCACCGCGACGCTTCGCGCCGTGAGCGACGTGCGCGTCGCCGTCGCCGGACCCGACGACGTCGATCGCGACGCGCTCGCCCGACTCGCCGAAGGCCACCACCGGGAAGACAGCTGACCCCCGACTCTGGAGTCGATCGACCGGAATAGTTCCGGTCAAGTGACTCCAGAGCGTTCGCTACGCGCCGTATTTCTGGAGACGGCCGGCGTTGGCGAGCATGATCGGCATGAGGTCCTTGGTCGGGCGCATGCCGATCCCACCCCGCAGGCACCAGCGCTCACCGAAACGGTCGGTCTCGTCGCGACCGCAGCGGTCGCTCCACAGCAGCGCGGGGACCGGATGCCACGAGTGCGCGGCCATCTGGCTCGGTGTCGCGTGATCGCCGGTGACCGCGATGACGTCGGGGCCGAGCTCACGCAGCGCAGGGACGTACGCGTCGAGCTTCTCGATCATCGCGACCTTGCGGGGGCGGTCGCCGTCCTCGCCGGCGGAGTCGGTGTACTTGTGGTGCAGGAAGAAGTAGTCGTAGTCGTTCCAGGCGTCGCGCAAGATCGCGAGCTGGTCGTCGAGATCGGCGGGCTGACCGAGCACGTCCATCCCGAGCAGGCGCGCGATCCCGCGGTACATCGGGTAGATCGCGACCGCCGCCGCGCGTAGCCCGTAGCGGTCGGCGAAGCTCGGCAGCTCGCGGTGGGTGTCGAACCCGCGCAGCAGGACGAAGTTCGCCTTGGGCTCGTCGGCGAGCAGTGTGCGCACCTGCGCGTTCAGCTCGGCTACGACTTCAGCGGTGCGCTTGGAACCGGGGTCGAGCGCGGTGGGCTCGAGCGGCGGCACACCGGTGAGCTGCGGGTCGGTGTCGCCCAGGTTGGGCTCGAGTCCCTCGCCGCGCAGCACGACGAGCACCCGGTGCTCCTTCTCGTGACGGAAGAACGCCTGCGCACCGTCGAGGTGCACACCGGCTTGCAGCTTCTCGACGACGGCGCGGGCCTCGGCGTCGGGCACGCGTCCGGCCCGGCGGTCGGTGATCGTCCCGTCGGACCCGAGCGTGCAGAGGTTGCCGCGCGCGGCGACGTCACCGGCCTGGAGCGTGAAGTCGAGACCGGCCGCGCTGAGCGCGCCCCGTCCGAGCTCGAACTTCGCCGGGTCGTAGCCGAAGAGCCCCAGGTGGCCCGGGCCCGAGCCCGGCGTGATCCCGGGACCGACCGGCTCGACCAGGCCGGTCATGCCCTCGGCTGCGAGGCGGTCGAAATTCGGGGTGGCGGCCTCTTCCAGCTCCGTGCCGTGGTTCGCGTCGGCGTAGCCGCCGAGCCCGTCCATCACGACGAGCAGGATCTTCGTGTCCGCGGCCTGGATCAGCGGTTCGAGCTGCATGCTCCAGAGCGTAACCAGACGAGGGACGGGTTCTAGCCCCTGAGGTCGAACCTCGCATGGAGACGGTCGAGGACGGCGGCGGCGATGCGGCGACCTCCGGCGCGCTCGAAGTGGATGCCGTCCGCAGCGCGGATCTTCACCGACTGGCCGGACGCGTCGGTGATGTAGTCGGCGTAACCGCCGTTCGGCCCCGCGAGCAGCGGCGTGGTGTCGACGTAGGTCACCTTCCCGGGACGCTTCGCCGCCTCCGACGAGTACACCTGGTCGATCAGCTGGTAGTGCTGCCAGCGCGCCGGGTCGCGCACGATCGGGATGCCGATCCAGTACACGAGACGCCCCTGCGCGTTCAGCGCGTCCATCAAGCCGCCGACGCGCCGCCGGTACTCCGTGATCCAACCCGGCGTGCCGAAGCTGTGCACCTTCCCGTCGGGCGACTCGATCGCCTGGTCGTCGTTGGCGCCGAACGTGAGCATGACGATGTTCGGGTTGATCGACTTCGCCTCGCTCAGGATGTGGCTGGGCCAGTCGAACACGTCGGGGCGCGAGATGCCGGTCGAGATGCGGAAGTCGACACCGTTCGGGACCGCGATCGAGTGCACGCCTGTGACCAGGTTGATGAACTCCTGGTCGGGCACGGCTGCGAGCGAGTCACCCGCGAGGTACATGCGCAGCGGATGCGCGGCGTCGAACACCGGCTTGGGTGGTGGCGGCGGGACGACCACGGGTTGACCGGGCCGGGCCGTGTTCGGCGCCGGCGGCGGCGGGGTCGTGGGTGGCACGGTCGTCGGTGAAGGACCCGCGACCCTCGCGATGTTGTCGTCGCCGCCACGACCGATCGCCTCCTGGATCCACTCGCGTGGACGGTCGGTGTGCAGGAAGTGCGCGACCCGATAGAGGGGCTTGGCGAAGAACAGCGACATCTCGCGCCGCGTGCTCTCGAGGTTGAGCCCGGTCGCGGTCTTCAACATCCCTCTCGCGTTGAGGAACGAGCCGACGAAGAGCGCGATCAGCGCGACCAGGATCACGTGCCCCGCGGGCATGGGACGGCGCGGCGGCTCCCCGCCGCGGCGCGGCGGCGGTGGTGCGGTACGCGTGGTCGAGCCCTCGGGCTCCTTGGTCACGGTCATGAGGTCGGCGCAGACACTAGAAGCGGAAGTAGATGAAGGGGGCAACGCCCCGGGGCCCGAGCACGTTGATGAACAGGAGCCCGAAGCCGAGGACGACACCCTGGACGGCCGGTGAGAGACGTGAGAACTGCGCCATCGCGTGCGCGACGGCGCGCCCGGGGATGTACTGCGAGCCGATGCCGACCGCGATGGCGAGCAGCACCCATGGTGTGACGAGCGCGGCGTTGCCTCCCCAGTGGAAGAAGAGGCGCGACAGGACCTCCCATGCGTTCGAGAAGGAGTCGGCGCGGAAGAAGACCCACGCGAGGCACACGATCTGGAACGTCACGAACCGTTCGAACACGCGACGGCCGAGCGTGTCCTCGACCTCCGGGAGCCCGCGCGCGATCCGTTCCTCGTGGCGCCAGTGCTCGAACGCGAGCGCAGTGCCGTGGATGCCGCCCCACACGACGAACGTCCACGCCGCACCGTGCCACAGCCCGCCCAGGAGCATCGTGAGCATCAGGTTCCGGTACGTCTTCCAGCGACCACCGCGGTTGCCGCCGAGCGGGATGTAGAGGTAGTCGCGCAGCCAGCGCGACAGCGTCATGTGCCAGCGCCGCCAGAAGTCCTGGAGCGACCGCGCGGTGTATGGCCCGTCGAAGTTCTGGGGGAACCGGAAGCCGAGCAGCAGCGCGAGGCCGATCGCGATGTCGGTGTAGCCGCTGAAGTCGGCGTAGATCTGCACCGCGTAGCCGTAGATCGCGATCAGGATCTCGAAGCTCGAGTGGCGTCCCGGTGACGCGAAGACCTTGTCGACGATCGACGACGCGAGGAAGTTCGCGATCACCACCTTCTTGAACAGTCCCGATCCGATGAGGAAGAAGGCGCGGCTCCCGTCCACCTTCCGCGGGTCGTGGCGCTCCCGGAGCTGGGGCAGGAACTCCGCGGCGCGGACGATCGGGCCGGCGACGAGGTGCGGGAAGAACGACAAGTAGACCGCGAAGTCGATGAGGCGCACCGGCTCGAAGTTGTGCCGGTAGATGTCGATGACGTAGCTGAGCGCCTGGAAGGTGAAGAACGAGATGCCGACCGGCAGCGTGATCGCGATGATCTGCGGCGCGACGCTGATCCCGAGGTCGTGGGCGAGGTTCTGGCCGGAGCTGATGAAGAAGTCGTAGTACTTGAAGTAGCCGAGCACGCCGAGGTTGAGCGCGACCGCGGCCGCCAGCAGCCCGCGACGCGCGCGTTCGTCCTCGGTGTTGTGGATGAGCCTTCCGAAGAGCTGGTTGCCGAGCGTCGACAACGCGAGCAGGAAGATGAACCGCCAGTTCCAGTAGCCGTAGAAGTAGTAGCTCGCTACCAGCATGAAGGGCTTCCAGCGAGCAGGCTTCGGCATGAGGAGCCAGCTCACCGGCAGCACGATCATGAAGAAGATCGCGAACGTGACGGTCGGGAACAGCATGTCGGGCGCCTAGCCTACGGCTCGCCTTCCTTCATCCGGAGGACGGCTCGGGGTCGTCCCGCGGCGGTTCGCGGCGTCTCGCGCGTCGCTTCAGGACGGCTTCGAGCCCTGCTCGCGACCGCGGGCCACGACCGCGGCACGTCGCCGCTCCACCTCGGCTGGGTCGACGTACCAGGAGCGGAACACGCGCTGCTCGTTGGCGATCGCGTCGGCAACCGTGAGCTTGGCGTTCTCGTCGTAGAGGCGCTTCAGGTTCCGGACCGCGGCCTGGTCGTTGCCGCCGATGTCGCGACCGATCGCCACCGCGCGCTCGATCAGCTCCCCGTGCGGGACCACCTCGTTGACCAGTCCGAGCTCGCGGGCGTGCGGCGCGTCGACGAAGTTGCCCGTCAGGCTCATCTGCTTGGCCATCCGCACGCCGACCGCAGCCGGAAGGAAAACGCTCATCCCGCCTCCCGGGCTCACGCCGACCCGGGCGTGGGTGTCGCCGAAGCGGGCCCGCTCGGATGCGACGAGGAAATCGCAGGCGAGGGCGAGCTCGAAGCCGCCGGTGACGCACGCGCCGTTGATCGCACCGATGACCGGCTTCGCCATCCGCCAGAGCGCGGCGAACGGGTTGCCGTTCGGGTCGTCGCCACCGCCCTTGAGGTTGTCGCCCGTGCTGCCGAGCTCGCGCAGGTCGAGACCGGCGCAGAACGCGGGGTCGGCGCCGGTCAGCACGACGACGTCGACGGCGTCGTCCGCTTCCGCTGCGTTCAGCGCCTCGGCCGCGGCGCGTTGCAGCGCGGTGTCGAGCGCATTGCGGGCATCGGGACGGTTGAGCGTCACGACACGGACGCGGTCCGTGGTGTCGACGAGCACGAGGTCGGCCATGGCGCGGGATCGTAGGCATTACGGTGCGGTGGATGCGGGGCGGGTACGCGACGACGAACGGCATCAGGATGTTCTTCGTCGAGGAGGGTCGCGGCCCGCTCGTGCTCCTGTGCCACGGGTTCCCCGAGATCTGGTACTCGTGGCGACACCAGCTCGCACCGCTCGCCGCGGCGGGCTACCGCGCCGTCGCCGTCGACCTGCCGGGCTACGGCCGCTCCGACAAGCCCGACGTCGCGTACGACATGGAGTGGGTCAACGCGTGCCTCGCCGGACTGATCGAGGCGCTGGGCCACGAGCGCGCGGTCATGGTGGGTCACGACTGGGGTGGGTTGCTCGTTTGGCCGTTCGCCCGGCGCCACCCGCACCGAACCGCGGGCGTGATCGGTGTGAACACACCCGATCTCCCGCGGCCGCCGATCCCGCCCGTGCAGGTGATGCGCCAGGCCTTCGACCCGCCGATCTACATCGTCCAGCTGCAGGATCGCGGTGCCGCGGAGTGGGTGATGTCGTGGGGTCGCGGCGCGCGCGACTTCCTGGAGCTGATGTTCCGCGGCCCGGCGACCGTGAACGTCGACGCGTTCCCCGACGAGGTGATCGACGTCTACGCGTGGGCGTTCGAGCCGGTCGGCGCGTTCACGCCGCCGTTCGAGTACTACCGCAACCTCGATCGCAGCTGGCACCTGAGCGCCGACGTCGCGGACGTGCGTGTCGACGTGCCGTGCCTGATGATCTCCGCGGCAGACGATCCGGTGCTGATGCCGATGATGACGATGGGGATGGAAGAGCGCGTGCCGAACCTGCAGCGCGTGGTGATCCCCGACTGCGGGCACTGGACGCAGCAGGAGCGCCCCACGGAGACGACCGCGGCGATGCTCACGTACCTCGCCACGTTGCCGTCCTGGGCGTAGCGCGCCGACGTCAGCGCCAGTCGAGCCGCACCACGTCGACCGGCTCGGCCACGCCCTTGAGCGCGACCGAACGCGGCTCGGAGACGGTGCGGGTCGCGTCCTGTTCGGTGGTCGACACGGTCACGAGAATCTCGTCCGCGGCGGCGAGTCCGGCGACCCGCGCGGCAACGTGAACCTCGCGGCCGCCGTAGTTCCCACCACGGTCCAGCGCATCACCCGCGTGCACACCCATCCGGACGGACGGTGCGAACCCGTTCTCGTGCCGATGACGCAGCAACACGCGTTGCAGCGCGATCGCGCAGTCGAGCGCGCTCGACGTACGCTCGAACGCGACGAAGAAACCGTCGCCCACGTGCGCGATCTCGTCGCCGCCGTAGGTCCTGAACGTCGTCCGGAACGTACGGTCGTGCCACGACAGCACGTCGCCCCACGCGTCGTCCCCGAGCACTTCGACGAGCCGGGTGGAGTCGACGATGTCGGTGAACAGGAAGGTCCGGAACGCGTGCGTCGTGACGTCGGCCGGCCGCGTCGACGCGTCGATGCGGGCGGCGTCGGCGACGGCGCCCAGCCGTTCGAAGCCGGCGCGCGCGGCGCGGAGCTCGAGGTCGGCGTCGTCGGAGTCACCGGTCGCGCGATACGCCGTGGCGAGCGCGACGCGTAGCTCCGAGGCCTCGTATGGAGCCTCGAGCTCGCACAGCAATCGCACCGCGGTGCGAAGCGTCGTCACGGCCGCGTCCGCCTGCCCGGTCGCGAGCTCGAGCCGACCGCGCGCGGCCACCTCGGCGGCCCGGAACATGGGTGTTCCACACAGCTCCGCGGCGTGCGCGAGCTCGGCGTGGAAGGCGCGGGCCGCGTCGACGTCGTCCGCCTCGATCGCGATACGCACACCGGCCGGGAGCACGGACCATCGCGCCTCCGCGGTCAGCCCGCCCGGGTCCGTGAGCGCGCGCCGCAGCGCGCGCAGCGCGCCCGGCGCGTCGCCCTGGTCGAGGCGCAGCAGCGCGGCGCCCGGTTGAGGGTCGAAGCCCACCTCGACGGCGCGTCCGAAGGCCTCCGCGGCACCCGCGACATCGCCGCGGCGCCGTCGCACCTCGCCCAGCTCACCGAGCGCCCACCCGGCGTTGCGCGGCGACGACACGAGAAGGTCCGCGGCTGCTTCGGCAGCGTCGCGTTCCGCCGCGTCGAGCGAGCCGCGCACCCGCATGACCTCCGCACGGTGGAAACGGCACAGACCCGGGAAGCGCGTCACCGACACGCGCTCGCACCAACGGATCGACGCGTCGGTCCACTCGGAGGCGCGGCGCCAGTCGCCGACGTTGCGGCACGCCCAGATCGTGCCGCAGTACACCGTCCCCGCGGTCATGAGTCCGACGGCATCGCCCATCGCGACCGTCATCGCCTCGTCGACGAGCGCGAGCCCGCGCTCGACCTCGCCGCAGGCGATCAGCGCGTGGCCCTGGTCGTGCAGAGCGAGCGCCTCGAGATCGCGATCGTGCAACCGGCGCGCGGTCTCCGCGACCTCTCTCGAAGCCCGCAAGGCCTCGTCGAAGTCCCCGCTCTCGAAGCAGGTATGCGCGTACATCCACTGCAGCAGGCCGTGCTCACGCGACTCGGGGACGCGTTCGAGGGCGCGGAAGGCCCGCATCCACCAGCCTCTCGCGACTGCCGTGCGGTTCTGGTCGTAGTGGTCACGCGCGAGTGCGAGCGCGAGCCGGGCCGCACCGCGTGCGTCGCCGCGGGCTTCGAATGCCGCCTGCGCGCGTTCGAGAACCGGGATCAGCTCGTCGTACCGCCCGGACCAGCGCGTCGAATCGGCCAGCCGCTCGAGATCCTCCGCCTCGAGCGGCGAATCCGCGTCCGCGTCGTGGAGGTCCCGCCACGCCACCTCCCAGTCGTGCGCGTCGTACGCGGCGCGGCCGGCTTCCAGCGACGAGCGGCCGACCGTGTTCGTCATACGCGTGACGCGAGCGTGTCGACGCCGGCGCCCGTGAGATCCGCGAGGGCGACCTTGCGTCCCGACATCGACATGACGAGTGCCTCCGCGGGACCGCGTACGTCGGGTCCGGCACCGGTCGACCAGTCGATGTCGGTCGCTTCGAGGTACAGGCCGGCGACGCGCTTCTTGCCGGGGAGCAACGACTGGGACATGCCCTTGAGGTGGTCGGCGACGAGCCGGAGCGTCTCCTCAGGGATCGGTCGCATCATGCCGAGCGGTCGACGGATGTCCTCGCCGTGCACGACGACGTCGACGAGCATCTCGACCGGCTTGATGCCGGGCGGTGTCCGCCGGCTGTCGACCGCGGCGCGCATGCGGCGACGAAGCTCGTCGACGTCCGACGCGCCGATATGACGCGCTTCACGATCGAGCATCACCTCGACACGGAAGCCGGCCTTCAACATCCCGAGGATCGCGGCGCCCGTCGTCATCTCGGCGCCTCCGATCAGGTGCCCGACGACGTCGCGGACACGCCAACCGGTGCAGAGCGACGCGGTGTCCCACTGCTGCGGTGTGAGCCCGTCGAGCAGGTCCGCGAGCTCCCGCCGCTCCGCGGAGACCTGATCCCACACGTCCATGGGCCACCTCCTGCCTGCCCGCGCACGGTAGCCCTTCGGACGGCGGCGCGCGGCCGCTCGGTACGCTGCCCGGATGCCCGAGCCCGACGCCTTGCCCGACGCGGTGTTCCATCCCGACGGCGGGCGGCTCGTGCCCACGGAGCTCGCGCGGGGACCGTGGTCGCCGCACGCGCAGCACGGCGGGCCACCGGCTGCGCTGCTCGCGCGCGCGGTCGAGTCGTTCGAGCCGGGCCCGGCCGCACACGTCGCGCGCATGACGGTGGAGCTGTTGCGCCCGGTCCCGCTCGCGCCGCTCGAGGTCACGACGCGCATGGTGCGACCGGGGAAGAAGGTGCAGCTCGTCGAAGCCTCCGTCCATGCCGACGGAACCGAGGTCGTGCGCGCGACCGCGTTGCGACTTCGCGAGCAGCCGCTCGAGCTCCCGGCCGACGCGCTCGGATCCGGTGATGTTCCGCCGCCGGGTGAGCCGCCCGAGCGTGCGTTGATCCGTGACTACCCCGTGAGCTTCGGCGACGCGGTCGACTTCCGCTTCGTGCGCGGCGGGCCCGGTGGCGCGCTCGGTCCCGGGACGTGTTGGATCCGTCTCGCCGTGCCGCTCGTCGCGGGCGAGGTGCCGTCGCCGTTGCAGCGCGTCATGGCCGCGGCCGACTTCGGCAACGGCGTGAGCTCGCCGCTCGGGTGGGAGCGCTACACGTACGTCAACCCCGACCTGACCGTCGCGCTGCACCGCCAGGCGGTGGGGGAGTGGATCGGGCTCGACGCGACGACGTGGCCGGATCCCGCGGGCGTCGCGCTGGCCGACACCGCGCTCTACGACGAGCGCGGCCGCGTCGGCCGCGCGGTGCAGACGCTCCTGCTCGACACGCGCTGACCCGGTTCAACCTGGGCAGCTCACCCCAGCGAGCGACAGGTCGGTGCACACGGTCGCGCGGCTGACCTTCCATGCGCCGTCGACGAACACCGCGTTCCCGATGCGGTTCGTGAAGTCGTCGTTCGGGACGAGGATGTCGTAACGCACCGCGGCCGTCGTCGGGGTGGTGAACACGACCTCGTCGACGCGGGCCCTCGCCTGCTGGACCTGCTTCGCGAAGGGGCCCTTCGCGAGCTGGGTCTCGAGATCGGGAGAGAGCACGCTGCCGCCCTCGATCGCCGAGCCCTTGACGGTGCTCGGGTTCGACCACGTGTACACGGCGGCGAAGGCGTGCTCGATGGCCGCGCGGGCAGCCGTCGGGTCCGCGGGTGGTGTCCCCGGCGGTGGCAGGCGCGGCGGCGCGGGTACCGCGGGGGGAACGGCACCCGCACACGGCCGCGTGTCGCAGGCGACGCCGCCGGTGACGACGACGGAGCCGAGCGTGTGACCGTGGGCGTCGAATGTCTCCAGCGTGGCCCGGCTCGCGGGCCCGACGTGGCCGAGCGCGACCACATCCTCCACGGGCGACATCTCGTCGGTCGCGCCGTCGTCGAAGTGGGCGCGCACCCTCGAGATGCCGCTGCCCACACGCGCGAACGTCCACACCGCCGGCTGGCCCTCGGCGGCTCCGAACGTGCTCAACGACGTGGCGCCGACGGCGAGCGGGCTCGACGGCTCCGGCGCCAGGAAGAGGCCCTGGGCGACGGCCGCGTCGGTCGAGACCTCGATCGTCACGACCTCGCCGCTCACGACGGCCGGCTCCTGTTCGCCACCGGGGCCGGCGCCGGCCGGTGGAACCGTCGCGCCCGGCGGCAGCGTCGTGGTCGCGGCGCCGCAGCCCGCGTTCGCCGCGCACCCGCGCGCGATCAACGGAGCAGACCCGTCCGCGACGTACACCCGGATGGCCACGCCGTCGCGGGTCGTGCGCGCGAACAGGCGGTGCAGCGATCCCGCGTCCGATGGTGCCGCCGGGCCCGCGGGTGCCAACCCGCCGCCGTTCGCGGAACGTGGTGCCAGCGCGGTCGGTTGCTGGCCGGCGACGAGCTTCGAGGCGGCATTCGCACGGGAGATACGTCCTGCCGCGAAGCCGGCAGCGGGTCCCGCGACCAAGGCCGCGGCGAGGGCGGCGACGAGGAGCCGGCGCTTGGTGGCGACGCGGTGCGCGGCGCGCGTCGTGACCTCGACGTAGTCGTCGCGCACGGTCACGCCGCCGGCGTGGTCGTTCAAGAGGTCGCGCACTCGATCCTCGGTGCTCATCGTTCGATCGTCCTCCGCAGTTGCTCGATGCCCCTGTGCACGAGCGATCCGACCGTTCCGGGCTGACACCCCAACGCGTCGGCCGTCTGCGCCTCCGACAGGTCGTCGAAGAAGCGCAGCACGAGCGCGGCGCGTTGGCGGTAGGGGAGCGCGGCGAGGGCGTCGTCGAGGTCGCCGTGGTCGAGACCGTCGTGTGCGACCGTGACCGGCCGCTCGCGTTCGCGGTGGGCGCGCTCACGCGCGGCGCGGCGCTGCTGCGACCGACAGCCGTTCACCACGCTGCGACGGAGATACGCCTCGGGCTCGCGGACACCGAGCCACTTGCCGTGCAGACGGACGAATGCGTCCTGCACGACGTCCTGCGCGACTTCGAGCGACCCGGTCAACAGGAACCCGACCCGCACGAGTGTCTCGTGGCAGTCGCGATAGCAGTCCTCGAACGACCGCGTGTTCGCGTTCGTCGCGCGTGGCGTCTCGCCGCCGCGATCGTCGACGGTGGCCGGCTCGGGTTGCGCGGTCACGAGGCTCTCTCCCACCACCTCTCTGACGCCCGGACCGACCGGTTCCTTGCGAACACGCACGGTCGTCTTCGACGGGCGGCGCCCCGTCGAGGTTCCGCAGCTTGACCCGGAGAATCTGGATAGTTACTATCCGGATATATGACATCCGGGATGAACGGCGGCACGACGGCTGCGCCGTGAAGATCTCCGAGGGGGTGGAGTGGGGGGCGCACTGCCTGGTGCTGCTCGCGGTCCTGCCCGCCGACGCGGCCCTGCCCACCGGCCGCCTCGCCGAGTACCACGGCGTCCCGAGCGCCTACCTGGCCAAGCATCTCCAGGCCATGTCCCGGACCGGGTTGCTCGAGTCGGTCCCGGGCGCGCGCGGCGGCTACCGGCTCGCACGTCCCGCCACCGAGATCACGATGCTCGACGTCGTCGAGGCCATCGACGGCACCACGCCCGCGTTCCGGTGCACGGAGATCCGCCGGAACGGACCGGCCGCGGTCCCGGCGCGCGAGTACCGCCTCCCGTGCTCGATCCACGCGGTGATGGACCGGGCCGACGCGGCATGGCGTGCCGAGCTCGCGTCCGTCTCGATCGCCGATCTCGTCGCGATGGTCGGCGAGAAGGCGAGTCCCGAGGCGCTGCGCAAGGGCGCGGCGTGGCTCGTCGGCGCGCTGGGCTGACAACGAGGGAACGGAAGGGAAGGTCGCCATGGACGTGTTCGTCGTCGGAGCGACGGGGGAGCTGGGCCGTCCCGGGGTGCGCGAGATCGTCGCGGCGGGTCACCGGGTGCGCGGTGTGGCCCGCACTCCCGAGAAGGCCGCGTTGCTGGAAGGTCTGGGTGCCGAGCCGGTGACCGTCGACGTGTTCGACCGTGACGCGCTCGCAAAGGAGGTCGACGGCGCCGACGCGCTGCTCCATCTCGCGACGCGCATCCCGCCGGTGAAGGACATGCGCAAGCCCGAGGCCTGGACCGAGAACAACCGCCTGCGCAGCACGTTGACGCCGGCCCTCGTCGACGTCGCGCTCGAACGTGGCATCGGCACGTTCGTCGGTGAGTCCATCACGTTCACGTATCCCGACCGGGGCGCCGAGTGGATCGACGAGTCGATCCCGATCCCGGCGAACCCCGCGCTGGGCTCGGTCCTCGACCTGGAGCGCGAGATCGACCGCTTCCACGCCGCAGGCGGGCGCGGGGTCACGTTGCGGTTCTCGTCGTTCTACGGCCCGACGGCCGAATCGCTGGGCGCGCAGCTGCGGTACGCGCGGTGGCATCTCGCCATGGTCTCGGGGAGTGCCGACGGCTACCAGTCGTCCATCCACACCGACGACGCGGGCGCAGCGGTCGCCGCCGCGCTGAACGCGCCTGCCGGTGTGTACAACGTGTCCGACGACGAGCCGCTCACGCGCCGCGAGCACGTCGACGCGTTCGCGGACGCGTTCGGCCTCGGCCGGTTGCGCATCGTGCCGACATGGATGCAGCGGATCGGCGCGGGGAGGACGGGGGCGGCGACCGCGCGCAGTCAGCGGGTTCGCAACGACCGGTTCAAGCGCGCGACCGGTTGGGCGCCGCGCCATCCGAGCGCGCGTGAAGGCTGGGCCGCGACCGCGGCCGCGTGGAACCGGGAGCACTCGAATGCGTGAGGGCGCGGTCCGCATCCTGCTCGTGGTGCTCGGGGTCCCGGCGGTCGTCGTCGGCGCGTGGGCCGCGTTCGCACCCCGGTCGTTCTACGAGGACTTCCCAGGGTTCGGCCAGGTCTGGGTCCGTCCCGACGGCCCGTTCAACGAGCATCTCGTGCGCGACGTCGGTGAGCTGAACCTCGCCCTCGCGTTCGTCACGCTCGCGGCGGTCGTGTGGTGCACGCCGTTGCTCGTGCGACTGGTGGCGGGCGCGTGGCTCGTGGAAGGGGTACCTCACCTCGTGTACCACCTGCGGCACCTCGACGCGCTTGCGTCCGACGCCAAGGTGTCGAGCATCTCCGGGCTCGCGATCGTGCCCGTCGTCGCGTTGGTGCTCCTCGTGATGGCGACCGACCGCGGACGAAGTGGTGCGATGATCGACGGATCGGCATCCCGCTCTTCTGCTTCGAGCACGTCGGCGTCGACGGCCCCCAGGGCCCCCTCGTCGTCGATCTGAACGGATCGATCCCCGCCGACGGCGTCACCGCGGTCGTTGGCCCGTCGGGCGCGGGCAAGTCGACACTGTTGCGCTTGTGCGACCGGCTCGAGGTACCGAGCCGGGGCGTGGTCCGCTTCCGTGGCGACGACGTCGCGGAGCTCGACCCCCTCCTGCTCCGTCGCCGGGTCGGGCTGGTCGCGCAGCGCCCGACCCCGTTCGGCGGCACCGTCGCCGACAACCTGCGTGTTGCGTCGCCCACGATCGGGCGCGACGAGATCGACGCCATGCTGTGCCGGGTCGAGCTCGGTCCCGAGTTCGCCGAGCGCCCCGCGAACGAGCTCTCGGGTGGTGAGGCGCAGCGCGTCTGTCTCGCGCGCACGCTCCTGACCTTGCCCGAGGTCCTGCTGATGGACGAGCCGACGTCGTCGCTCGACCCCCGTGCTCGGGGCGCGTTGGAGCGGCTCGCGCGCGGTCAGGCCGCGGCCGGCGTGCCGGTCGTGTGGGTGAGTCACGACCTCGCGCAGGTGGAGCGCATCGCGGACCACGTGCTGATCGTCGTCGCGGGGCGCGTGGTGCACGAAGGCCCGGCGCGCGACCTCGATCCGGCCGGCGTGGCGCCCGATGCCGCCGCGTTCCTGCGCGGCGAGGGGACGACCGACGAAGGGGAGGCGACCCATGACGGGTGACATCGGATGGACCGGCCTGCTCACCTCGCTGGTGCTCGTCGGCGTCGCGGTCGCGATCTCGCTGTGGCGGCGGCTCGGGCTCGAGGCGAGCATGGTGTGGTCGTCGGCGCGAGCGATGGTCCAGCTGCTCGTCGTCGGCGCGTTGCTGCACGTCCTGTTCCGCTCGCAGCACGCGGTCGCGTGGTCGTGGCTCTGGGTGCTCGTGATGATCGTGTTCGCGGCGTGGACCGTGCGACGCCGCGCCCACGAGGTCCCCGACATGTTCGTGCTCGCGCTCGCCGCGTTCGCGACGTCGGCGGTCGTGTCACTCGGCGTCCTGTTCGGCCTGGGCGTGTTCCCGTTGAAGGCGCAGGCGCTCATCCCGCTCGCGGGGATGATGGTCGGCAACGCGATGACCGCGACCGTGCTCGTCGGGCGGCGTGTGTTCGAGGAGCTGCGCGACAAGCGACCCGAGGTCGAGGCGCGCCTCGCGCTCGGCATCCCGTCAGGCGAGGCGGCGCGCCCCTACGTGCGGTCCGCGCTGCGCACCGCGCTCATCCCCCAGATCGAGAGCACGAAGGCGGTCGGGATCGTCTTCCTGCCCGGCGCGATGACGGGCCTGATCCTCGCGGGCGTCGACCCGGTGAAGGCGGTCCTCGTGCAGGCCGCGGTCATGTACCTGGTGCTGGGCTCCGCCGCGACCACCACGACCGTCGTCGCGCTGGGCGTGACCCGGCGGCTGTTCACCCGCGACCACCGCCTCGTCCCCATGACCCGCCCCGCCGAGGGCTGACCCCCGCTCCACACGAGTGGCGAGTTGGGACGCTGATCGGCTCCATGAGCCGACGAGGGTCCCAACCGAACGAGGGTGGGGTCAGCGGCGGCCGGTGAGGGGGCGCTTGCCGTGGTTGGCCTTGTTGCGGCGGGACCGCAGCTTGCGCTTCTTCGTCTTCTTGCTCATGCCGCCTCGTCGCGCGCTCGTCGTTGGTGGAACGTCGGAGGTTAGTCGAGGCCCGGATCGGCGCCGGTAGCCTGAGTGGTGATGGAGCACCTCGGGCTCGTCGGCCTCCCCGACTCGGAGCACGGCCGCCTGTTCAGCGCGCTCACCGGTCTGCCCGAGCCGGGCGGCTTCGAGACGACGAAGGGGGTCGCGCAGCTCGCCGACACCCGGCTCGACCGGCTGGCCGAGATGTCCGAGTCGCGCAAGGTGGTCCCCGCGACGTTCGAGGTCGACTACATCCCCGGCCTCGCCGAGGGCGCGCGTCCCGGTGAGGGCCTCGGCGCGAAGCTCCTCGGCTCGCTGCGTGACAGCGACGCGATCCTCTACGTGCTGCGTGCCTTCGGCGGCAACGAACCGGCCGACGATCTCTCCACCCTCGAGTACGAGCTCGTGCTCGCCGACCTCGGGTCGGTCGAGCACCGCCTGGAGCGTCAGCGGCGGGCCGCGAAGGGCGACAAGACGCTCGGGCCCGAGATCGCCGCGCTCGAGAAGGCCCAGGCCGCGCTCGGGGAGGGCGTGCCCGTCTACCGCTCCGACCTGACCGACGCCGAGCGCTCACTCCTCGCGCCCGTGTTCCTCCTGACGAACAAGCCGGTGCTCGTCGTCGTCAACCTCGGGCTCGACCAGCTGGCCGAGGCCGACGCGATCGCAGCTCCGTTCGGACCCGACGCGCTCGGCGTGTGCATCGAGATCGAGGCCGAGATCGCGGCGTGCGATCCCGACGACCGTCCCGACCTGCTGGAGAGCTTCGGTATCACCGAGAGCGTGTTGCCGCGTGCCGCGCGTGCCGCCCACCACCTGCTCGGCCGGCGTACGTTCTTCACCACGGGCGACAAGGAGAGCCGCGCGTGGACGTTCCGCGCCGGTGCCAAGGCCCCCGAGTGCGCGGGCGTGATCCACTCCGACCTGCAGCGCGGTTTCATCCGGGCCGAGGTGGTCCACTGGGACGAGCTGCTCGACATCGGCTCGTGGAACAAGGCGAAGGAGCTGGGCAAGCTCCGCGTCGAGGGCAAGGACTACGAGGTGGCGGACGGCGACGTCCTCGAGATCCGGTTCAACGTCTGATGTCTCCTGAGCAGCGCGAAGGCGCGTGGCTGGTTCGTGACGGTGACGTGCTCGCCGCGGTCGAGCTCACGGCCGGGCGCCGGGACCGGATGCGCGGCCTGCTCGGTCGGACCGACTTCGAGGGCGCGCTCGTGATCCGCCCCTGCAAGCAGGTGCACACGCTCGGCATGCGCTTCCCGATCGACGTCGCGTTCTGCAACAGCGACGGCGTCGTCCTCCGCATGGTGTCGTTGCGGCCGTGGCGCATGTCGCGCATCGTGCGACGGGCCGCGTTCGTCGTGGAGGCGCCCGAGGGCGCGTTCGAGCGATGGCGCCTGCGCCACCTCGACGTCCTCGAAGTCAAAGAGTGAGCGCCGGCAGTGGCGCGCTCGTCCTCGTCGCCACGCCGATCGGGAACCTCGCCGACCTCTCGCCGCGCGCGGTCGAGACGCTCCGCGACGCGACGCTGATCGCGGCCGAGGACACCCGCCGGACGCGGGCGCTCCTGAGCCATGAAGGCATCGCCGCGGGCGGGCGTCTGGTCGCGGTGCACGCGCACAACGAGCGGGAGGCCGCGCGCCGGATCGTCGAGTGCGTGGCCGGTGGCGGCGTCGTCGCCTACGTGAGCGACGCCGGGACGCCCGGCGTGTCGGACCCGGGGACCGCGCTCGTGCGCGCCTGCGTGGACGCCGGGCTCACTGTGTCCGCGGTGCCCGGCCCAAGCGCGCTCCTCGCGGCGTTGGTCGTCTCCGGGTTCCCGACCGACCGCTTCGTGTTCGAGGGCTTCCTCCCGCGCAAGGGTCGGGCGCGCGAGGAACGGCTCGCGACGATCGCGACGGAGACCCGCACCGTCGTCTGCTTCGAGTCGCCGAACCGCGTCGCCGCGACGCTCGCCGATCTCGCCCGGGTCTGCGGCGCCGACCGCGAGGTTGCAGTCGCGCGCGAGCTCACGAAACTGCACGAGGAGACGTGGCGGGGATTGCTGGGCGACGCGGTCGAGCGGACCGCTGGCGCGACCGCCCGCGGCGAGCACGTGGTCGTCGTCGCGCCCGCGCCACCACAGGTCCACGAGGTCGACGACGACACACTCGACCGCGCGCTGCGCGCCGCGCTCGACGGTGGCAGCTCGGCCCGTGACGCCGCCGCCGGGGTCGCGGCCGAGCTCGGGGTGCCGAAGCGCCGGGCCTACGACGCCGCGGTCTCGCTCCGCGGGCGGGACGGGCGCGACGCACGTCACTCGTGACGCAGCCGCTCCGTGCAGCTGTGACAGACGAGCTTTCCGGCGAACTCGCGCAGGTCGGTCGTCGAGCCGCAGAAGACGCAGTGCTCCTCGACCTTCGCGAGCACGATCCGACCCTCCTCGACGAAGATCTCGACCAGGTCGCCCTCGTGGATGCCGAACAGGCGTCGCAGCTCGGCCGGAAGCACGATCCGTCCCAGCTGATCGACTTTGCGGGCCATGCCGATCGCCTTCACAGGCCGTACCCCCCGGACACGAATACCGCGTCGGATCGCCGGAGATGGTCGGTATCGTAGGTCGGCATGCCGCGCCCCTTCTACGTCACGACGCCGATCTACTACGTCAACGACGTCCCCCACATCGGCCATGCGTACACGACGGTCGCCGGCGACGTCCTGACCCGGTGGCGGCGGCTCTGGGGGGACGACGTCGTCTACCTCACGGGCACCGACGAGCACGGGCTCAAGATCCAGCAGGCGGCCGACGCCCTGGGTATCAGCCCGAAGGAGCTGGCCGACCGCAACAGCGAGCGGTTCAAGGAGACCTGGCGCAGCCTCGACATCGCGAACGACGTCTTCATCCGCACGACCGAGCCTCGCCACTACCGGGCCGTGCAGGAGTTCCTGCAGGCGGTCTACGACGCGGGCGACATCGAGCTCGGGACCTACGAGGGCCTCTACTGCGTGTCGTGCGAGGCCTACTACACCGAGGACGAGCTCATCGACGGCCTGTGCTGCCCGATCCACGAGCGACCGGTCGAGCGCGTCACGGAGGAGAACTACTTCTTCAAGCTGTCGCGTTACGAGCAACGACTGCTCGACCACTACGCCGCGCACCCGGAGGCGGTGCAGCCGGAATCGCGACGCAACGAGGTGCTGGGCTTCATCCGCCAGGGCCTGCGCGACTTCTCGATGAGCCGCACGTCGATCTCGTGGGGCGTCCCCTTGCCGTGGGACCCGAAGCACGTCGCGTACGTGTGGTTCGACGCGCTCTTCAACTACTGCACGGGCGTCGGTTACGGCGAGGACCCGGCACGCTTCGCCCGCTACTGGCCCGCCGACTACCACCTCATCGGCAAGGACATCCTGCGCTTTCACGCCGTGTACTGGCCCGCGATGCTGATGTCGGCCGGTCTCGAGCCGCCCACCTGCGTCTTCGCCCACGGCTGGCTGCTGGTCGGTGGGGCGAAGATGTCGAAGACCGCGCTCAACCAGATCGCGCCGGCCGACCTCGTCGCCGACTTCGGCGTCGACGGCTTCCGGTACCACTTCATGGTCGACCAGCGCTTCGGTCCCGACGGTGACTTCAGCTACGAGGCGATGGTCAACCGCTACAACGCGGACCTCGCGAACAACTTCGGGAATCTCGCGAACCGCGTCCTGAACATGGCGCTCAACTATTGCGGCGGTGTCGTACCCGACACGCGCGAGGACGGACCGCTCGTCGACACCGCGGCCGACACGCTGACCCGCATGACCGCCGCGCTCGAGCACCTCGACTTCTCGGGCGCGTTCGGCGCCGTGTGGGACCTGATCCGCGCGACGAACTCGTACATCGAGGACCGCCAGCCGTGGGCGCTCAACAAGGCGGGTTCGACGAAGACCGCCCCGGTCCTGGGCGACTGCCTGGAAGCGCTGCGGATCGTCGCGTTGCTCGCGTCGCCGTTGATCCCGAACGCGACGGGCGAGCTGTGGCGCCGTCTCGGCTTCGGTGGCCGGCCCGAGGACGAACGCCTTCCCGACGCGGCGGCGTGGGGACTGCTCCCCGCCGGGAACCGCCTCGACAAGGGCGCGCCGCTGTTCCCGCGCATCGAGGCGTGACCGGGGCCGGGCCGGCGACCCCGGGCTGGGTCGACAGCCACTGCCACCTGCCCTTTCTCTCGTCGAGCGCCGACGAGGCGGCCGACCGCGCCCGGACGGCCGGCGTGGCGTGGATGGTCACGGTCGGCACCGACCTGGAGTCGTCCCGGACGGCGATCGAGGTGGCCGCGCGCCGCGACGACGTGCGGGCGACCGTAGGGCTCCACCCGCACGACGCGTCGCGCTTCGACGACGAGTGGGACCGCCTCGCCGCGCTGGCCCGCCGGCCGGAGGTCGTCGCGGTCGGCGAGTGCGGGTTCGACCTCCACTACCTCCACTCCCCCGAGGACGCGCAGGAGCGCGCGTTCCGTGCCCAGATCCGTCTCGCGAAGGAGCTCGCGCGTCCGCTCGTCGTCCACACGCGCGAGGCGTGGGACCGCACGTTCCATGTCCTCGACGACGAGGGCGCGGAGCGCGTCGTCTTCCACTGCTTCACGGGTGGTCCCGACGAAGCGCGTCGTGCGCTGGATCGCGGCGCAACGTTGTCGTTCAGCGGCATCGTCTCGTTCAAGAACGCGCAGGACGTGCGCGACGCGGCCGCGATCACGCCGCTCGACCACATGCTCGTCGAGACGGACGCGCCGTACCTCGCACCGGTGCCGCACCGCGGCGCGGAGAACGAGCCGGCCTACGTGGCCGCGGTCGGGGCGGCCGTCGCGGCGGCGACCGGACGGAGCCTCGAGGCCGTCGCCACCGCCACCTCCGCCAACGCGTCGCGGCTGCTCACGGGCGTCGGCTAGGGAGAATCACCCAGCCAGATTGCTCCTGACCCGCGGCCCTGAATAGGTTGCGCGGCGTCCCAAGCACCGTGCCCTCGGATTCGGCGCGGTCGCACACGGAACACGAACGACCGGGAGGGCGGACCCGATCGCCGAGCAGCTGAGTCGACGAGCACGCGCACGCGCGACACGACACGATGCCCGCGCGCGCCACTACGCGTTGCGCACCGTGCGACCGTCGCCCGCGCGCGTCGCCGCACCCGAACCCGAGGTGTGGTTGCCGATCACCGACCTCGGCGAAGTGCTCGAGCTCGAGGTCGAGCTGTGGGCGTCCGAGCTGCTCGACGACACCGCCGGCTCGGTGCCGGGCGGACCGTCGCCGTCGGGCAACGTCACGCTGCTGCCGCCGCCCGAGGTCGAGGGCGCGCCCGACGCCGATGTCGACGCGCCGCTCCAGGCGCGCGAGCTCGTCGAGCCCACGGTCGCGCCGCCGCTCGTCGCGCCGACGAGCCCCGCCCCATCGCTGCCGGCGCCCACGCCCGCGTCGCCGACGACGCCGGCGACGCGACCGGTGCCCGCGCGGGCACCGCTCCCGCGCCGGTTGCCCGTCCCGACCACCGCGCCGGCCCCGGCCGCACCCCGGCGGCGCACCCATCCGCAGGCGCCCGCCCGGCCGGGCGTCGGCCAGGCCGTCGTCCTCACGGCGACCGTGGCCGCGGTGGCCGTCGGCGCGATGTTCCTGCTCGGGGCGAAGGCGCACCGGGTCACCGTCGAGGTCGACGGCCGCAGCTTCACCCGCTCCAGCGACGCGGCCACGGTCGCCGACCTCCTGCGGGACCAGCACCTCGCGCTCGGGCCTCACGACGTCGTCGCCCCGGGTCGCACCACCCGCCTGAAGGACGGGCTCCTGATCCAGGTGGTCCACGACGCCGTGTCCGATCCGCCGCTGCCGCCCGCGCGGGCGCCCGGCGGTGGCGTCCCGTTCGGGGAGGCCACCGGCGCCGCGACGCCGCCCGCGCCCACGCCGACGACCGCGGCTCCCGTCGTCGCGACGCCCCCGCCGACCGCGGCGAGCCGGCCGCGCTCGACACCGCCCTCGACCGTGCAGCACCGCCAGACGCCGACCTTCTCGCACAACCACCACGCAGCCCGCGGCGGAGCGAGCTGGTACGCGAGCCCGTTCGGGTCGGACTCGTGCGCGAGCCGAGCACTGCCGCGCGGCACCATCGTGAGCATCGTCAACCTGGACAACGGACGGTCGGCGACGTGTCGGGTCGCCGACTACGGGCCGGTGGCCCGCTCCCGGGTGCTCGACCTCGACAACGACGTGTTCCGCCGGCTGTCGCCGCTCGGGATCGGCGTCATCCCCGTCGCGATCTCCTGGTAGGCGGCTCCCCCGAACATCCCGGTTCCGACACGATGCGGCGCTCTGACGCCGCATCGTGTCGGAACCGAGAGTGGGTTGGCGTGCGGCGGGGAGCGCGAGCATGACGGCGATGTCCCTCTCGCCGGCCGACGCGCGCGCCCTGATGGCGCGCCACGACGTGCGGCCGAGCCGCGCGTTGGGCCAGAACTTCCTCGTCGACCCGAACACCGCGCGCCGCATCGTGCGACTCGCCGGGCTCGAGCCCGGCGCGCGGGTCCTCGAGATCGGACCGGGAATCGGATCGTTGACGGTGGAGCTCGCACACGCGGGGTTCCGGGTGCTCGCGCTCGAGCTGGATCGTCACCTGCTCCCGGTCCTGGAGGAGGTGGTCGGCGGGGTGGGCGACGTGCGCGTCGTCGCGGGTGACGCGATGACCGCCGACCTCCCTGCGCTGCTCGACGGCGGGGACTGGTCGCTCGTCTCGAACCTCCCATACAACGTGGCCACGCCGCTCGTCGTACGGATCCTCGAGGAGGCCCCGCAGGTCCGGCGTCTCCTCGTGATGATCCAGCGCGAGGTGGGGGAGCGGCTCGCGGCGGGGCCCGGGGAGGCGGCGTACGGCGCGGTGTCGGTGAAGGTCGCCTACTTCGGGGCGGCAAGCGTCGTCGGCGTCGTGCCGCCGACCGTGTTCGTGCCCAGGCCCAAGGTCGAGTCCGCGCTGGTGCGCATCGACCGCCACGACGCGCCGCCGGTCTCGGTCCCGGAACCCTCGGAGCTGTTCGCGCTGGTGCAGGCGGGGTTCGGTCAACGGCGCAAGATGCTGCGCGGCGCGTTGCGCGGTGTGCTCGGTGCCGGTGCTTCGGACGTGCTGCAGGCCGCCGGCATCGCGCCCGAGGCACGGGCCGAGTCGTTGTCGCTCGAGCAGTGGGCCGAGCTCGCACGCGTCGTCGCGGCCCGACGCTGATGCTCGAGGCCCTCGCGCCCGCCAAGCTCACCCTGTCGTTGCGCGTGCTCGGCTCGCGCGCCGACGGGATGCACGAGCTCGACGCGCTCGTCGTGACCGTCGACGAGCCGCACGACCTTCTGACCATGACACCCGGCGGGACCGGCGTCCGCGTGCGCGTCGGCGGCCGCGCGTCGGCCGGCGTCCCCGCGAGCGACGCGAACCTCGCGGCCAAGGCCGCACACGCGCTGGCGCGGTTCGATCCCGCCGCGGCCGACGTGGAGATCGCGGTGCGCAAGGACATCCCCACGGGAGCGGGGCTGGGTGGAGGCTCGTCGGACGCGGCCGCGGTGTTGCGCACGATGGGTGCGGCGTGCGGCGTGGCCTACGAGGACGTGGTCGCAGTGGGCGCCGAGCTGGGCTCCGACGTTCCCGTGTGCATCCGCGGTGGCTCGGCATGGATGCGCGGTCGCGGCGAGCTCGTCGAGCCCGTGTCACTCCCGACGCTTCGCGTCCTCGTCGTGGTGCCGCCGTTCGCCGTCTCGACCCCCGCTGCGTACCGCAGCTGGGACGACCTCGGTGGGCCGCGTGACGTGCGGCCGATCGCCTCGCCCCGCGAGCTCGCGCCGCTGATCCCCACGCTCGTCAACGACCTCGAACCCGCGGCCGAGCACCTCGAGACGCGACTGCCGGCGTTCCGTCACGCGCTCGAGGACGCGGCGGGCGCACCCGCACTGCTCGCCGGCAGCGGCTCGGCCTACGCGGTGCTCTGCGATGACGAGCAGAGCTGGCGGACGACCGCGGCGCGCGTGCAGGAGCGGCTCGGGCTCCCGGTGCACGCGGCCCTCACGCTCGCGCCACACCCGCGCTGGTGAGGGCACCCGAACTTCCTGGTCGATCCGTCGCTGCTGCGACACGACCTCTTCCGGTCGGTGTGGTACCTCCACATGCAGCCGCCGCTCTGGAACCTGTTGATCGGCCTCGTCGTGCGGTGGTCGCCGATCGGGACGAGCAACGGGTTGCGGTTCGTCTACGCCCTGTGTCGTCGCGCCGATGAGTGCGAGGACCGTCGCGAAGCTGCGGGCAGAGCACAAGATCTCGGGCCGCGTCTTTCCCGACGGGTGCCATCTGCACCATCCGGGCGTGCCGGCGCTCGCCAAGCCCTTCAAGTCGGGCGGCAAACCGGGCGAGCCTCCGCTGCTGAACTGGAATTGGGAGTGCCTCCCGAAGGACTTCGGCAGGCTCGGGCACGAGGCGCTCGTCGTCGCGCGCGCCGAGCCGCACCTCACCGCGGTGCACGTGATCGGCTCGGCAGAGATCTGGGCGACGCCGGCCGAGCTCTACACCGAGTCGGCCCCGAATCAGCGCAAGATCGCGGGTCTCGACAAGCTCTACCGGCGCGTGGTGCTGCTCGAGGTCAAGTGGAACCCGCCGATCAGCCCCGGATCGAAGGGAGCGTTGGTCCAGCTCGCGACACCGGGGCTCGGCTACCACACCAGCCTGACGGTCGTGTTCGCCACGCTGGCGGTGATCGCAGGTGGCATCGTCATCCTCGTGCAACGACGGCGTCGACGGCTGAGCCCGGCACGGGTCGCGTTCCTCTTCGGCAGCGCGACCGTCGCGTTCGTGACGGTCGCGAGCATCCTGCTCGAACACGGGGAGAACAACCGCTTCCGGTTCCTCATCGAAGCGTTGACGCTCGTGCTGACCGTCGCCGCGGTCGCGGCCGTCGTCCGCGCGCGCCGGACCCGCGACGACCAGCAGGGGAGCACGACGCGCGGATCACGCCCACGCGCATCGACGGCCGGGGCCGAAGATGCCGACGTGCCCGAGCTGCTCGTGCCCGCACCGGGTCCTCGGGAGCCCTGACGCGCCACGGCCGCCCCGGAGGGCGGCCGTGAAGGTGCGACCGAAGGAGGTCAGCGACCCTGTTGGCGGCGCTGCCAGCGCGTCCGCTTCAACAGCTTCTTGTGCTTCTTCTTCCGCATGCGCTTGCGGCGCTTCTTGATCAGCGAACCCATGAGGGGAACGAGGGTACCCGCTCCGCGGATGCCGATCACAATTGCGCACGCGAACGGGGTAGAGGCCTTCTCGGCCGGGGCTATCGTCGGCCGGTCGGGGGTGGTGTAACGGCAGCACGGGGTCCTTTGGAGTCCCAAGTCGAGGTTCGAAACCTCGCCCCCGAGCGCAGGGGCGAGTGGGCGCAGCAGGTGCGAAGCGAGGTTCGAGCATGAGTGGTTACCGACCTCTGGCGGCGGTGGTGCTGGCCGCCGGCGAAGGCACCCGGATGCGGTCGTCGACGCCCAAGGTGCTGCATCCCCTGTGCGGGCGACCGATGCTCCTCCACCTCATCGACGCGCTCGTCGCGCTCCCGCTCGAGCGGGTCGTCATCGTCGTCGGTCACGGCGCGGAGCGCGTCACGAAGACGCTGCAGGAGCAGCTCGCCACGGAGATGCCGATCGAGTTCGTCGAGCAGCGCGTGCAACGCGGCACCGGCGACGCCGCGAGCGTGGGGCTCACCGCGTTTCCCGACGACGTCGACGGCGAGCACGACATCGTCATCATCCCCGGCGACCTCCCGCTCCTGCGGCCTGAGACGATCGCGGACCTCGCACGCGAGCACCGCACCACCGAGGCGGCGGTGACGCTGCTCACCGCGGTCCTGCCCGACCCCACCGGCTACGGCCGCGTCATCCGCGACGACCAGGGTCGGGTCGAGCGCATCGTGGAGCAGACCGACGCCACGCCCGACGAGCTCGCGATCACCGAGGTCAACCCCTCGATCTACTGCTTCCGGCGCGGCCTGCTCGCGCCCGCTCTGCGCCGGCTGTCACCGGAGAACGCGCAGGGCGAGTACTACCTGACAGACGCGGTCGGCGTGCTGCGCCAGGCCGGGCACCAGGTCGTCGGGATCCCCGCCGGCGACCCGCTCGAGACGATGGGCGTGAACGACAGAGCCCAGCTCTCCGACGCCGAGACCGTTCTGCGCCGGCGCATCAACCGCCGGTGGATGCGCGAGGGCGTGACCATGGTCGACCCGGCCGCGACGTACGTCGACGCGACCGTGGAGCTGGAGCCCGACGTGCGCATCCTCCCCGGCACGATCCTCGAGGGACGGACCGTGGTGGCGTCGGGTGCGGTGATCGGTCCCGACACCCGACTCGTCGACACGGTCGTCGGCGCGGACGCGGTCGTGCAGAACACCGTCGCGCGCGAGACCGAGATCGGCGACCGCGCGACGGTCGGCCCCTACGTCTCGCTGCGACCGGGTACCCGTATCGCCGCCGACGCGCACGTCGGCACGTTCGTCGAGACCAAGAACGCGGAGATCGGCGAACGGGCCAAGGTGCCGCACCTCTCCTACGTCGGGGACGCGGAGATCGGTGCGGGCGCCAACATCGGCGCGGGGACGATCACCGCGAACTACGACGGCCGCGAGAAGCACCGGACCAAGGTCGGTGCCGACGCGCGCATCTCGTCGAACACGGTGCTCGTCGCGCCGGTCGAGGTGGGCGACGGTGCGTACACGGGTGCCGGCGCGGTTGTCACCCGGGACGTGCCGCCGGGCGCGCTGGCCAAGGGCGTCCCGGCCCGGGTCGAGGAGGGCTGGGTCGCCGAGCGCGAAACGCGACGTTCGAAGGACGACCCGAAGTAGCGCTGCCGGGAGCCCGCGGGAACGTCCCGGCCCCGTCCCGACCCGGTGTGCGAGGATGGGCGTGATGGAGGTCGTCCCGCGCAAGAAGCTCATGCTCTTCTCGGGCCGCGGCAACGCCGCGCTGTCGGAGGAGATCGCCGCACACCTCGCGGTCCCGCTCGGTGACGTCGTGCTCTCGACGTTCGCCAACGGCGAGCTCTACTGCCGCTACGGCGAGAGCATCCGTGGCGCCGACGTGTTCATCCTCCAGAGCCACTGCGAGCCGATCAACGACCGCATCATCGAGCAGCTCATCATGATCGACGCCGCGAAGCGCGCGTCGGCGAAGCGCATCACCGCGGTGTGCCCGTTCTACGGCTACGCGCGTCAGGATCGGAAGGCCGAGGGGCGCGAGCCGATCACCGCGCGCCTGGTCGCCGACCTGCTCACGTCGTCCGGCGCGAACCGCGTCGTCACCGTCGACCTCCACACCGGCCAGATCCAGGGCTTCTTCGACATGCCCGTCGACCACCTCACCGCGGTGCCGATCCTCGCGGCCTACCTGTCGAAGGAGATCGACGACGACCAGGTGATGGTGGTCGCGCCCGACGCGGGTGGCGGCAAGCTGGCCCGGCGCTACGGCGACTACATCGGCGACGGCGACGGCGGCAAGCGCGTCGACCTCGCGTTCATCGACAAGCGCCGGCCGAAGGGCACCCACAACGTCGCAGTCGCGACCGAGATCGTCGGTGAGGTGCGGGGCAAGACCTGTGTGCTCGTCGACGACATCATCGACACCGCGGGCACGGTCACGAGCGCCGCGAACCTGCTCGTGGAGCGGGGGGCGAGCGAGGTGTACATCGCCGCCACCCACGGAGTGCTGTCGGGCCCGGCCGTCGACCGGCTCAAGAACGCACCGGTCCGCGAGGTCGTCGTGACCAACACGGTGCCGATCGGCGACGAGAAGCGCTTCGACAACCTCCAGGTGCTCTCGATCGCCCCGATCGTGGCCGAGGCCCTCGACGCCGTGTTCGAGGACACCTCGGTCAGCGAGATCTTCCGCGGCGACAATGTTTGATGTGCGCCGCCCCGGAGTCTGAGCGGGGCTGCTGGCCAGTGGCGCCTCACCAAGAGGAGCTCGAGCTGCGCTGACGCGTCTCGGCCCTCAACTCTGGAGTCGATTTCCTTGGCCTCTGCGGGTGAATCGACTCCAGACGGGCGCATCCGCATCCGCTGAGCTGCGGATCTAGACTGACCGTCTTCCGAGCTCCATCTCCCGGAGGCGAACGCGCGCCATGGCCGACAGCATCCTCATCGCCGAGCAGCGAACCGAGCGGGGCTCCGGTCCCGCGGGCCGGCTCCGCCGGACCGGTCGTGTCCCCGCCGTGGTCTACGGCCTCGACGCCGCCAGCGTCTCGGTCAGCGTCCCGGCGCGCGAGCTCAGCCACATCCTCGCCGGTGAGGCCGGCGTCAACACGCTGATCACCCTGCGGGTCGACGGCGACGACGTCCTCACCCTGGCCCGCCAGATCCAGCGCAACCCGGTGCGCGGTGACCTCGAGCACGTCGACTTCGTGCGCGTGCGCCGCGACGTCGCGGTGTCGGCCGAGGTGCCGATCCACCTCGTCGGCGAGGCGCCGGGCGTGCGCGACGGCGGGCTGCTCGAGCAGCAGCTCTTCACGCTCACGGTCGAGGCGAAGCCCGAGGACATCCCCAACGCGGTCGAGCTCGACGTGTCGACCCTCGAGATGGGCGACCAGCTGCGCGTCCAAGACATCCCGCTCCCGCGTGGCGTCGCCACGACGCAGGATCCGGAGGAGACCGTCGCGGTCGTCGCCGTGCCCCGCGGAACCGGCCTGCCCGAGGAGGAAGGCGAGGGGGCCGAGGGCGAGGAAGGCGCAGCAGCCGAGGCATCCTCGGAAGGCGGCGGCGACGCCGGGGGCGAATCCGGCGGCGAGTCCGCCGAATAGCGGAACGCGACCGTCGTGCTCCGGCGCGGTCACGCTCGCGAGCCGCGCACGGGAACACCCGCCGACCTGCTCGTCGTCGGGCTCGGCAACCCGGGTGACGAGTACGCGCGCACGCGCCACAACGTCGGCGCGGAGGTGGTCGAGCTCCTCGCGCGCCGCCACGGCGCGCGCCTGCGCAAGGCCAAGGAGCGGGCGATGGTCGACGAGGTGCGCGTCGACGGCAAGCGCGTCGCGCTCGCGATCCCGCTCACGTACATGAACGACTCGGGTCAGTCGGTCGCGCCGCTCGCGCGCCGTCTCGGCGTCGATCCCGCGCACATCGTGATCGTCCACGACGAGCTCGACCTGCCCGTCGCCGTGTTGCGGGTGAAGGCGGGCGGTGGTCTGGCCGGGCACAACGGGCTGCGCTCGATCAAGGCCCATCTGCACAGCGAGGACTTCCTGCGCGTGCGCATCGGCGTGAGCAAGCCCCCGAGCAAGGAGCGGGGCGCCGACCACGTGCTCAACCGGTTCTCGAAGCGGGAACGGGCCGAGGTCGACGTGACGATCGAGCAGGCCGCCGACGCGGTGGAGACGATCCTGCGCGACGGCGTCGACGCCGCGATGAACCGCTTCAACTGAGACGAAGCGAAGGCCTGGGCGGAGCCCGGGAGGCCGAAGCGAAGTCGACCAGTGTGACTGAGCGCACCAAGGGGTCATTCACCCCTTGTTCACCGAATGTTGCCCACAATGAGCCAAGCGGCCCATGCCGGTAAATCGGACAAAGCTCGATAATCGTTCCCATGCGGATGGGAGCACTGCGTCATGGAGGGGTGGCCGTCCTCGCGGCCGCGTTGCTGGCCGGGTCGCTGGGCCTGGCCTTGGCGCCGTCGGCCGGGGCCGACCCGGCCGCGCCGAACCCGGCGCCGACCGACGCCCCGATCCTCACCCGGGCGCTCACGTTCGCCCACGCGTTCGCGGGGCGCGGCGCGGCCGCGGTGCGGCACGCGGAGGCGGCCGGATCGATGGCGGTGGCGGACCCCGTCGGTGACACGACCGACCCCAGGGCCGACGTCGAGACCGTGCGGGCGACGTTCACCACGTCTGCGATCCGCCTCGGCGCGACCACGGTCGCGGGCTCCGACCCGACGCGCGACCCCGCCTGGACAGTGGACGGCAGCGGGATCGGCTGGGGCATCGACACGACCGGTGACGGCAACGTCGACGCGGTCGCGATCATGATCTCGACCTCGAACGGTCGCCTCGGCGGCGTCGTCGTCGACGCGAACGCCTCGGCGGTGCGTTGCCTCGCGGCGGCGTCGTGGGACCGTGCGCGCACGTACTCGCTGACGTTCCCGCCGTCGTGCATCCACGCGTCCAGCTCGATCAACTTCGGTGCGTTCACGTCGTACGGCACGGCCACCGCGGAGTCGGACTACGCGCCCGACACGGTGCTCGCCGGTCCGGTCACCTCGACGGCGACCGCGGCCAACGCCGCGGGCGCGCTCGTGCTCGACGGGTGGGGCGGCCTGCACTTCACCGGCGTCGGCACGGCCCGGACGAACCCGGGGATCTCCGGCTCGCCGTACTGGAAGGGCTGGGACATCGCGCGCGGCGCCGCGGTCGTTCCCGGTGGTGGCTACGGCTTCGTCGTCGACGGGTTCGGCGGGCTCCATGGCTTCGGGCTCGGCCAGGACGCGCCGCCCGTGGCGCCGAGTGTCACCGCGTACTGGCGTGGCCGTGACGTCGCCCGCGGCGTCGCGGTGCTGGCCGACGGCACCGGCGGCTACGTGCTCGACATGTCCGGTGGCCTGCACTGGTTCTCGATCGGCGACGGCACGCACTCGCCGAAGCTCTACGGGCTGCCGTCGTGGCCGGGCGCGGACGTGGCGCGGGGCGTCGCCGTGCTGCCCAACGGGAGCGGCGGCTGGATCGTCGACAAGTTCGGTGGCCTGCACTGGTTCTCGATCGGCGCGCCGCACGCGGCGCCGGCCGCGATCGGTGCTCCGTACTGGCCCGGGTGGGACATCGCGCGCGGCGACACCATCCTCCCGAACGGCTCGGGCGGGTACGTGATCGACGCGTGGGGCGGGCTGCAGTGGTTCTCGATCGGCGCGAAGCACACCGCGCCCGCGCTCTCGGGCGCGCCGTACTGGCCCGGCTGGCAGGTCGCCCGCGGCGTCGCCACGATTCCCGCGGCTCCCGCGCTGCCGTAGCCCGCGATCAAGTGGTGGGGCGGCATCAGGCGCCGTCCTTCTCGTCCCCCCGACGAGAAGGACGGCGCCTCTTCGCGCCGCCGGCTCGCTCGCGGCGCGATGACGGGAACCATCGTGTTGCGAGGACATCGTGTTACGACGAATTGGGTCGATGGACTCATGCCGACAAATCGGACAAAGTTCGATAATCGTTCCCATGCGGATGGGAGCACTGCGTCGTGGAGGGGTGGCCGTCGTCGCGGCCGCGTTGGTGGCCGGGTCGCTGAGCCTGGCCTTGGCGCCGTCGGCCGGAGCCGGTCAGGCCGCGCCGAGCCCGGCGCCGACCGACGCCCCGGTCCTGGCCCGGGCACGCACGTTCGCCCAGGCGTTCGCGGGGCGGGGCGCCGCCGCGGTCCGGCGCGCGGAGACGGCCGGAGCGCTGGCGCTCGCCGACCCGCTCCGTGACGCGACCGACCCGAGGGCGGACATCGAGTCGGTGCAGGCGACGTTCACGACCTCCATGGTGCGCGTCGGCGCGACCACGGTCGTGGGCTCCGACCCGACGCGCGACCCGGCCTGGACGGTGGACGGCAGCGGGATCGGCTGGGGCATCGACACGACGGGCGACGGCAACGTCGACGCGGTCGCGATCATGATCTCGACCTCGAACGGTCGCCTCGGCGGTGTGGTGGTGGACGCCAACGGATCGGCCGTGCGTTGCCTCGCGGCGGCGTCGTGGGACCGTGCCCGCACGTACTCGCTGACGTTCCCGCCGTCGTGCGTCCACGCGTCGGGCTCGCTCCGCTTCGGTGCGTTCACGGCGTACGGGACGACGACGACATCTTCGGACTACGCGCCCGACACGGCGCTCGCGGGTCCGGTCGCGCCGACGTCGACCGCGGCGGGTGTGGCGGGTGCGCTCGTGCTCGACGGCTGGGGTGGTCTGCACTTCACAGGCGTCGGCTCGGCCCGAACCAACCCGGGGATGTACGGCGCTCCGTACTGGAAGGGCTGGGACATCGCGCGCGGTGTCGCGCTGGTGCCCGGTGGTGGCTACGGGTTCGTGGTCGACGGGTTCGGCGGGCTGCACGGCTTCGGGCTCGGCCAGGACGCGATGCCGGTCGCGACAACGACGACCGCGTACTGGCGTGGCCGTGACGTCGCGCGCGGCGTCGCGGTGCTGGCCGACGGGTCGGGTGGCTTCGTCCTCGACATGTCGGGCGGGTTGCACTGGTTCTCGATCGGTGACGGCGCGCACTCGCCGAAGCTCTACGGCCTGCCGTCGTGGCCCGGTGCCGACGTGGCACGAGGCGTCGCCCTGGCACCGAACGGCTCGGGGGGCTGGATCGTCGACCTGTACGGCGGGCTGCACTGGTTCTCGATCGGCACGCCGCACGCGGCGCCGGCGGTGATCG
Organism: Acidimicrobiia bacterium; assembly: GCA_036558745.1. Taxonomy (GTDB): domain Bacteria; phylum Actinomycetota; class Acidimicrobiia; order IMCC26256; family JAMXLJ01; genus JAMXLJ01. The sequence continues at coordinate 22,945 of DATBEZ010000083.1, read as the reverse complement.
GTGCTCCGTACTGGCGCGGGTGGGACATCGCACGCGGCGTCGACGTCATGCCGGACGGCTCGGGCGGCTACGTCATCGACGCGTGGGGCGGGCTGCAGTGGTTCTCGATCGGCGCGAAGCACGCTCGGCCCACGCTCTCCGGTGCGCCGTACTGGAAGGGCTGGCAGGTGGCCCGCGGCGTCGGCGCCATCCCCGCCGCACCCGCGCTGCCGCCGGAGGCACCCACGCCCACGACCACCACGACCACGACTCCGGCGCCGACCACCACGACCACGACGACCACCACCCCGCCGGCGGGCCCCAACGGCACGCTGGTGCCGATCAGCGGAACCCCCGACAACGTGGTGACCGACGCGGCCGGCCGCTACGCGTACGTCACCAATTCATCGGCGAACGTCGTCGACGTCCTCGACCTGCAGGCACGCGCGTTCGTGGTGGCGATCCCGGTCGGGTCCACGCCGATGGGGCTCGACCTGACACCTGACGGCTCGCTGCTGTACGTCGCGAACTCCGGGGGCAACAACATCTCGGTCATCGACGTGGCGTCACGGACCGAGGTTCGCAGGATCACCGTTCCTCCGATCGCGAACGACACGCGCCGTCCGTTCGACATCGCAATCGCGAGCAACGGCACCGCGCTGGTCACAACGACGTTCAGCGGCAGCGGATGGGGTGGCCACGTGCTGCAGATGAACCTCGCGACCGACGCGATGTCGCTGCGCGCCGACGCGGGGATGTACGGCGAAGCCACGGACCTCACGACCGCGACGTCGAGTGGCGACCATTCGAAGATCGTGGTCGCGTACGGGAACGACTCGCTCGGCCCGGTCACGGTCTACGACGCGACGACCAACGGCTTCTCGCCCATGGCGAACATGAACTGGAACATGGACGGCACCGCCGTCAACGGGGACGGGTCGGTGATCCTGGCGCAGAGCATGTTCGTGCTGAACGGCGACCTCAGTCTCGCAGGCACGATCCAACAACCCGCGACCACGTGGCCGCGAGGGCAGGCAATCGACCGTCGAGGCGTCACCGGATATCGCGCACTCGACAACACCAGCACGGTGCAGGTGCTCGACACGGTGCGGTTCCTCACGGTGAGCACACTCACGCTTCCGGACACGGTCGACGTCGTATGGGGCAACACATCGGCCGGCATCATGGCGGTCACGCCGGACGGTTCCACGCTCGCGGTGATCACGGACCACGGGGTGTCGATCCGCTCGACGTCGTGATGCTGACGTCGTGAGGTCTGGTGCCGTTCTCCCTTTCCCCCCGGCGGGGAGAACGGCACCACCATCTCCGGCTCAGTTCGCAGTCGGGTCCTCGGGGAAGTTCGCCAGCCACGACAGCGCGCCGCGTTGCCGTCGCAGCACGGTGCGCCAGAGCCCGTCGGGATCCGTGTCGAGCGCGTCGCGCACGTCCGCGTCGACGACGAACCATCCGCCCGCGGCCAGCTCGCTCTCGAGCTGCCCCGCGGCCCACCCCGCGTAGCCCACGAACACCCGCACCGCGCGCACGCCCGGCTGCACGTCGTCGGGATCGCGCCCGAGGTCCACCGTGCCGAGCGGTCCGAACAGCGGGATCCAACCCGTCGACGCGTCGAGCTCCTCGCCGTCGTGATCACCGTCGCGCGTGGTGACCGCGCCGTCGATGCCTCCGGCCGCGTCGCCGCCCGAGAGCGCGAGGCCGATAGCCGAGTCCGGTGAGACCGGACCGCCGACGAAGACGACGCCCGGATCGACCGCGAGCGGTCCCCACTCGGGCAGGGTGTCGGCGAGCTCGGTGTCGCTGGGCCGGTTGAGGACCAGGCCGAGCGCGCCTTCGTCGCTGTGCTCGAGCACGAGCACGATGGTGCGGTCGAAGTTCGGATCCCGAAGCGCCGGGCTGGCGACGAGCAACCGTCCCTTGAGCGGGGTGCCGATCACGCACCGATCGTCGCGCCGCCACGCCGCGGAACGCGCCCGCCTGGGCTTCCACGCCGCTTCGGCGTCGGGACGGCGACCGGTATCCTCGGGACACCCCCGGGTCGGCACCGATCCCGGGCCGTTCTCGCGCCCCGCTCCCGCCCGGACCACGTCGCATGCCCGCACCGCTCGCCGAGCTCCCCAAGCTGCTGACCACCGAGCCCGGTGTCGTCGCGCTCGCGTCCGGGTCGACGCCCGCCGTCGCGGTTCCCGACTCGGCGCGCGCGCTCGTCGCGGCCGCGGTCGGCGAGCTGTCGGGCCGGCGGCCGGTCCTCGTCGCGACCCCGACGCGGACCGAGGCCGACCGCCTCGTCCACGATCTCGGCGCGCTCCTCGACCCGGGCGAGGTCGCGTTCTTCCCTGCATGGGAGACGTTGCCGTTCGAGCGCGTCTCGCCCGCGCTCGAGACGATGGGCCGGCGACTCGAGACGATCTGGCGCCTGCGCCGCGGTCGCGACGGTGACACCGACCGACTGCCGCGCGTCGTGGTCGCGCCCGCACGTGCGCTGGTGCAGCGGCTCGGTCCGCACGTCGAGGACGTGGAACCGGTGGTGTTGCGACCGGGCGACCAGGTCGATCGCGACGAGCTCGTCGCGCGTCTCGTCACCGGCGGCTACCGGCGGGAGTACCAGGTCGAGGCGCGCGGTGAGATCGCGGTGCGCGGCTCGATCGTCGACGTCTACCCGTCGACCGCGGACCATCCCGTGCGCGTCGACCTCTGGGGCGACGAGATCGACCGCCTCTCGACGTTCTCGGTCGCGGACCAGCGCTCCACGCACGACCTCGACGAGGCGTGGGTGTTCCCGGCGCGCGAGCTGCTGCCGACCGAGGAGGTGCGCGAGCGCGCGGCCGCGCTCCTGCGCCGCGCGCCGTGGGGCCGCGAGCAGTGGGAGCGCCTGGCCGAGGGCCAGACGTTCGACGGCATGGAGTCGTGGCTGCCGTGGCTCGTGGCCGAGGAACACCTGCTGCCCGACCTCCTGCCGCGCGGCGCGCTCGTCGTGCTCGTCGAGCCGAAGCGCATGCGCGACCGCGCCGCGGACCTGCTCGAGGAGGAGGCCGCGCTCGCGGGGACGCTGGCGACGACGTGGGACGTGCCCGAGGGACAGGAGCTGCCGCGCCTGTCGCTGCCGTTCGACCGTCTGCTCGCGCACACGAAGGCCGGCGTGTCGTCGGTGCTCTCGGCACCCGAGGGACCCGACACGCCGCTCGTCGCCGCGACCGCGTTCGATCCCGTCGTCGGCGACGTCGAGGGACTGACTCGGCGGCTGACCCGTCTGCGCGACGAGGGGTACCGGGTCGTGCTCGCGGCCGAGGGCCAGGGGAGCGCGCAACGGCTGCACGAGCTGCTCGCCGACGAAGGCCTCGTCGTGCCCGTAGGCGCGGCGCCGGGCCTCGACCCGGCGACGATCTCGCTCGTGATCGCACCGCTCGAACGCGGTGCGATCCTGCCCGCCGCGCATCTCGCGCTCGTGGCCGAGGCGGACCTCACCGGACGGCGGCGGGTGCATCGACGCCCGCGCGGCGCGCGCCGTGGCGCCGACTTCTACGACGACCTCAAACCCGGCGACTACGTCGTGCACCACCAGCACGGTGTCGGGCGCTACACGGGCATGGTGACGCGCGCGATCGGCGGCGCCGAACGCGACTACCTCCTCATCGAGTACCGCGGTGACGACAAGCTCTACGTGCCGACCGATCAGGTCGGCCTCGTGCGTCGCTACACCGGCGGCGACACGCCGTCGCTCAACCGCATGGGCGGCAGCGACTGGCAGAAGACGCGCTCGAAGGTGCGCAAGGCCGTCGCCGAGATCGCGGCCGACCTCGTCGCGCTGTACCGGCGTCGGCTCGCGACGCCGGGCCACGCGTTCGCGCCCGACACGCCGTGGCAGCACGAGATCGAGGACGCGTTCCCCTACGAGGAGACGCCCGACCAGCTCAAGGCGATCGAGGACGTCAAAGCCGACATGGAGCGGCCGGTGCCGATGGACCGGCTCGTGTGCGGCGACGTCGGTTACGGCAAGACCGAGGTCGCGGTGCGCGCCGCGTTCAAGGCGGTGCAGGACGGCAAGCAGGTCGCGGTGCTCGTCCCGACGACGCTGCTCGCGAACCAGCACGGTCAGACGTTCCGCGACCGCTTCGCCAACTATCCCGTGCGGGTCGAGGTGCTGTCGCGGTTCCTGACGCCCAAGGAACAGGACCGGGTCGTCGCGGGCATCGGCGACGGCAGCGTCGACGTCGCCATCGGTACACACCGGATGCTCTCCGACGACGTGAAGTTCAGGGACCTCGGGTTGCTCGTCGTCGACGAGGAGCAACGCTTCGGCGTGCAGCACAAGGAGCGGATCAAGGCGCTGCGCACCGACGTCGACGTGCTCACGCTCACCGCGACGCCGATCCCGCGCACGCTCGAGCTGAGCCTCACCGGCATCCGCGACCTGTCGCTCGTCAACACGCCGCCGGAGGACCGCCAACCGATCCTCACCTACGTCGGTGAGTACGACGAGCGCGCGGTGGCCGAGGCGATCCGTCGTGAGCTGCTGCGCGAGGGTCAGGCGTTCTTCGTGCACAACCGGGTGCAGGACATCGAGCTCGTCGCGATGGAGCTGCGCGACCTCATCCCCGAGGCACGGGTCGCGATCGCGCACGGTCAGATGGACGAGGGTCAGCTCGAACGGGTCGTGCTGGACTTCGCCGAGCACGAGTACGACGTGCTCGTGTGCACGACGATCATCGAGAGCGGCCTCGACATGCCGACGGTGAACACGTTGATCGTCGACCGTGCCGACATGCTCGGCCTCGCGCAGATGTACCAGCTGCGTGGACGGGTCGGGCGTCGCGGGCAACGCGCGTACGCGTACCTGCTGCATCCCGCCGACCGCGTGCTGACCGAAGAGGCCTACGAGCGGCTCAAGACGATCGGCGAGTTCACCGATCTCGGATCGGGCTTCAAGATCGCGATGCGCGACCTCGAGATCCGCGGCGCGGGCAACCTGCTCGGTGGCATCCAGTCCGGACACATCGCCGCGGTGGGCTTCGACCTCTACTGCGAGATGGTCACCGAAGCCGTCGGCGAGCTCACCGGTGAACGGCCGCCCGAACCGTTCGAGGTGACGATCGACGTGCCCGTCGACGCGAACCTGCCCCGCGACTACGTCAGTCGCGACGACGTGCGCATGGAGGCGTACCGTCGCCTCGCCGCGGTGGCGAGCGAGGCCGACGTCGACGACATCCGTGACGAGTGGCTCGACCGGTACGGGCCGCTGCCACCGTCGGCCGAGGCGCTCCTCGAGGTGGCCCGGCTGCGCGCGGAGTGCGTGCGTCTCGGCATCCGCAGCGTCACCGTCGCCCGCGGCATGGCCCGGCTGCAACCGGTGGAGCTGCGCGAGTCGCAGAAGGTGCGGCTCAAGCGCCTCGCCCCGAAGGCGGTGGCCAAGGCCGACGGCGAGCTCGCGGTGCCCGTCCCGCCGAAGGAGACGCCCGCAGCCTTTCTCGTCGGCCTGCTGCGGGACCTTTTGCCGGAGCCGGCGGCGGCACCGGTAGCATCCGCGGCGCCATGAGCCGCCTTCCCCTCTTCGTGCTCGCGTCCGTCGTTCTCGCCGCACTGCTCTCGGGGTGCGGTGCGAGCACCCCTCCCGCGGCGACGGTCGGCGACCACCAGATCTCGCGTGCCGACCTGAACCGTGACCTGCGTGCCATCCGCGACAACAAGCCGCTGGGGAAGAGCACGCAGACGCCCTTGTTCACGACGAAGGGCACGCTCGACGCGCGGTACACGTCGATCTGGCTCAGCCAGCTGATCCAGCTCCGCGTCATCGAGGACATGTTCGACGCGCGTCATCTCACCGTAACCGCGCAGGACCGCGCCGCGGCGCAGCAGGAGGCCGAGCAGACGTTCGGCGATCCGAGCCTGTTCGACGCGTTCCCGTCGTCGTTCAAGACCCGCTACATCGACGCGCTCGCTCGATCCGCCGCGCTCGCGCGCAGCGAGCTCAGCGGTGCTGCCGACCAGCAGGCCGCGCAACAACGCCTCGCGACGCAGTTCCGCGACGAGCTGGTCAAGGCCCACGTGAAGGTGGACCCGCGCTACGGCAGCGCACGGATCGACGATCAGGGCTTCCAGGTGGTGCCGCCGGCGGCGCCCAACCCGCGTGAGAAGCCCAAGACCACCACGACCACGGCGCCCAGCCCGGCGGGCGCGTCGCCGTCCGGCTGAGCGACGCGATGGGCGCGGGCCGTGTCGTCGTGGTCGGGCTGGGCCCGGCCGGCGCCGACCTGCTCCTCCCGGTCGCCCGCGCCGCCATTGACCGCGTCCCCACGCGCTTCGTCCGCACCGCGCGCCATCCCGCGATCGACGACCTCGAGCGCGAGGGCGTCAGGTTCCGGTCCTTCGACGACGTGTACGACGACGCCACGTCGATCGACGACGTGTACCCGGCGATCGCCGACGCGCTGGCCGAAGCCGCGGCGCACGACGGCGAGGTGCTGTTCGCGGTCCCGGGAAACCCGGCGGTCGCGGAGCGCACGCTCACGCTGCTGCGCGAGCGCGACGACGTGACCGTCGAGGTGCTCCCGGGCCTCTCGTTCGCGGAGCTCGCCTGGACACGCGTCGGGATCGATCCCATGGCGACGGGCGCGCGCGTCGTCGACGCGCACGCGCCGGCGTTCGCCGGTGTCGACGGTCCGGTGCTCGTCGCCCAGGTCGACTCGCGCTTCGTCCTCTCCGACGTCAAGCTCGCGCTGCTCGAGCACCTCGACCCGGATGCGCGCGTCGTGGTGCTGCAACGGCTCGGACGCGTCGACGAGTCGGTGCGCGAGGTCGCCGTGGCCGAGTTGGACCGCGAGGTGGAGCCCGACCATCTGACCGCGCTGTTCGCGCACGTGCGGTCGCGGTCGGTCGGCGCGTCGATGGAGCGGTTCGTCGCCTTGACCGAGCGTCTGCGCGCGCCCGGCGGCTGCCCGTGGGACGGCGAGCAGACGCACCACTCGCTCGCTCGCTACGCGCTGGAGGAGGCGTACGAGGTCGTCGAGGCGATCGACGCGCTTCCCGTCGCCGCACCCGCGCCCGGCGTGGACGTGGAGCCCGCGGCGTACGCGGCGCTGGAGGAGGAGCTCGGTGATCTCCTCTACCAGGTGGTGTTCCACGCCACGCTCGCGCGCGAGGCCGGCGCGTTCACGACGACCGAGGTCATCGACGGCATCCACGACAAGCTCGTCCGCCGCCACCCACACGTGTTCGGGTCTGTGGACGCGAGTACGTCGTCACAGGTGCTCGCGAACTGGGAGCAGCTGAAGCGGGCCGAGAAGGGGCGGGCATCGGTGATGGCGGGCGTCGACCCGTCACTGCCGTCGTTGCTCTACGCCCACAAGCTGCTCGGCAAGGCCGCGTCGGTCGGGATCGAGCGGGGCGCCGCACCCGACGAGGCCGCGAACGTCGTCGCGGCCGCCGGCGAGCTCGTGCGCGCCGACGGCGGAGCCGCGGAGGACGCGCTGGCGCGTCTGCTCGCGGCTGCGGTTGCGCTCGCGCGCGCGAAGGGCCTCGACGGTGAGTCGGTGCTCCGGGGATGGTCGGCGCGCTTCCGGACCCGGTTCGAGACCATGGAGCGCGAAGCGGCCGCGCGCGGCGTCGACGTCACCACGGCCGAACGTGCCGCGGTGCGTGAGTGGTGGGACGAGAGCGAAGGCGCGTGATCAGCGGCCGCGTCGATGCGGACGCGGCACCGTCACCCACACCGTGCGCGACAGCGAGCCCACCGTCGACGACGGTCCGATGGACGCGACCTGGAACCGGTAGGTTCCCGGCGCGAGCCCGCTCTGCGTGAACGTGACCGCCGGCGCGGTCACGTCGCCGACCGCGGTTCCGTTGCGCACGACCCGGTAGCCGGTCGCGCCCGGGACCGGGCTCCACGCGACCACGGCCATGGTTCCGAACCCCACTGCGACGACGCGCGATGGCGGCGGAACCGGCAGCGGCGTGACCGTTGCCGCGGCGGAGTCGGGACCAACACCGTCGGTGCCGATCGCCGCGACCGTGTACGTGTACTGCTGACCGGGAGTGAGTCCGGTGTCGGTCAAGCGCAGCGTTGCCGGGTCGGTGTCGCCGACCGGCGTGCCGTCACGGCTGACCCGGTAGCCGGACGCACCGGGCACGGCGGTCCATTGCACGATCGCGGCGGCCACACCGGCGGTCGCGGTCACGGACGCGGGCGCTGTGAGCGCCGCCGAGGGCAACGGTGGCACGACCACACTCGCCTCCACCGCCGCGAACGGGTTCACGACACCCCAGCCGAAGCCCGAGTCGAACCCGGGCGTGCCCTTGTCGGTCGCCGTGGTCAGCAGCTTCGTCCGCACCTGAGCGGGCGTGAGCGACGGATCGGTCGCGGTGACGAGCGCGGCCGCCGCCGACACCTGCGGCGTCGCCATCGACGTGCCCGACATGGTCACGTACGCGCTCGTCGAGCTGATGCCGAGCGACAGGATGTTGGAACCCGGCGCGGCGAGGTCGACGTACGACGCGCGCGTCGAGAACGACGACACCGCTCCCGACACGTCGGTCGAGCCGACCGCGACCACCTCGCTGTACGCGCCCGGATACGACCACGTGTTGCGCCACGGTCCGCTGTTGCCCGCTGCGGCGACGACCACCGCGCCGTGCGCGACGGCGTACTGGATCGCGGTGTGCTCGACGTTCGACGGTCGCGAGCTGCCGAGGCTCAGGTTGACGACCCGCGCGCCGTGGTCGACGGCCCACGTGATGCCCTGCGCGACGTCCGACGTCCACCCGCTGCCGTCCGCGCCGAGCACGCGCACGGGCAGCACCTGCACGCCCGGCGCGTCACCCGCGATGCCCACGCCGTTGTTCGCCGCGGCCGCGATGATCCCGGCGACGTGTGTGCCGTGGCCGTTCGCGTCGTCGGCACCCGCGGTCGCGACACCGCCGCTGAACGTCTCGCCCGGCAGCACCCGACCCGCGAGGTCCTCGTGGTCGGCCTTCACGCCGGTGTCGACGACGCCGACCACCACGCCGGAGCCGTCGGTCACGTCCCACGCCGACTCGTACGGAACCTGGTCGAGCGCCCACTGCTGCGGACGGTCGGGGTCGGTCGCCGTGGTCGCGACCGCGACCCGGTCGTCCACCTCGACGGCGCGCAGGCTCTTCTGGGCGCGCTCGCCGGCGAGGAAGCGCCGGCCGTCGGCCGCGGAGCGGGCCTCGTGGCGGTCGAAGCGGAGATGGCCGCCGACCGACTCGACGGCCACCAGATGGACCGGGGCCCGGCTGCTGGCGCGGGCGACGGCCTGGTCGGGACTGGGCGCGCCCGGCACGGCCGGTGCGAGGGCGGGGGTGGCCGCACCCGCCGGCGTGGCGCCGGCGCCGAGGGCGGGGAGCGCGGCCGTGACCAGGGCGGCCGCGCCCGCGACGACGATGGACACCCGTCGGAACCGCGTCATACCGTCCCATCGGCCGGCCCGGGAGGCGGGTGAGCGCCGGCCGCCGATTCCCCGTCCCCCGGCGGGGTGCCGTGTCTCGTGTGCCTCAAACGACTAAGTTCGCCACACCATTCACACAGGCATCACGACCGCACGACCACCGACCGAACCTCGACCCGCCGTCGGAGGCACGCCAGCAGTGAGCACGATCGTCGACGTGGACGGCCGCGAGATCCTCGACTCCCGGGGCAACCCGACCGTCGAGGTCGAGGTGGAGCTGGTGACGGGAGCCCGGGGCCGGGCCGCGGTGCCGAGTGGTGCAAGCACCGGCGCGCACGAGGCCCACGAGCTGCGCGACGGCGGCGACCGCTACGGCGGCAAGGGTGTACAGCACGCGGTTGCGCACGTCACCGGCGAGATCGCCGATGCGGTGACGGGGCTCGACGCGCTCGACCAGCGTCTCGTCGACGCGACACTGCTCGCGCTCGACGGCACCGACAACAAGGCGCGCCTCGGCGCCAACGCGATCCTCGGTGTGTCGCTCGCGGTCGCGAAGGCGGCGGCGGAGGAGTGCGACCTGCCGCTGTACCGCTACGTCGGGGGGATCAACGCGCACGTGCTGCCGCTGCCGTTGATGAACGTGCTGAACGGGGGCGCACACGCGGACTCGAACGTCGACCTCCAGGAGTTCATGCTCGCTCCCGTCGGCGCGGCCAGCTTCACCGAGGCGTTGCGGTGGGGTGCGGAGACCTACCACGCGCTGCGCACGCTGCTGCACGACCGCGGGCTGTCGACCGCGCTCGGCGACGAGGGCGGCTTCGCGCCGGACCTGCCGTCCAACGAGGACGCAGTGAAGCTCCTCCTGCAGGCGATCGACGCCGCGGGGTACCGACCGGGGGAAGAGATCGCGCTGGCCCTCGACACTGCGTCGAGCGAGTTCTTCGGCGACGGCAAGTACCGCCTCTCGGGCGAGGGCAAGGAGTTCACGTCCCAGGAGTTCGTCGGTTACCTGGCCGACCTCGTGCGCCGGTACCCGATCGTCTCGCTCGAGGACGGCATGGCCGAGGACGACTGGCCTGGCTGGGCTCTCCTGACGCGTGAGCTCGGCGGCGAGGTGCAGCTCGTCGGCGACGATCTGTTCGTCACCAACAGCGAGCGGCTGCAGCGGGGCATCGACGAGGACATCACCAATTCGATCCTCGTGAAGGTCAACCAGATCGGTTCGCTCACCGAGACGCTGGACACCGTCGCGCTCGCGAGCCGGGCCGGCTACACCGCGGTGATGTCGCATCGCAGCGGCGAGACCGAGGACACGACGATCGCCGACCTCGCGGTCGCGACGAACTGCGGCCAGATCAAGACCGGCGCGCTGGCCCGCAGCGACCGGGTCGCCAAGTACAACCAGCTGCTGCGCATCGAGGACGACCTCGGCGAGGCGGCCGAGTACCTCGGCGGCGGCGCGCTCGCCGGCCACGTCCGGAGAACCGGCGCCTGATGCTCGAGGCGCTGCGCTCGCGTGCCGCGACGGTTCGGGTCGTGCTCGCGTCCCTGGCGCTCGTTGCCGGCATGTTCGTGTTCGTCTTCCCGACCCGCACGTGGTGGTCGGCGCGCCAGCAGGTGTCGTCGACACGCTCGCAGCTCGCGCTGCTGGAGCAGCAGAACAAGCGGCTCGAGGACGAGGCCCGCCGGCTCGGCGACGACGCGACCATCGAGCAGCTGGCCCGGGCCCAGTTCGGTTACGTGATGCCGGGCGAGCACGCGTACACCGCGATCCCCGCGTCGCCGACGACGACCACGACGACCACCGCGCCCGCGCCTGCGCCGACCACGGCTCCGGCACCGCCGACGAGCGCGACCACCCGACCGCACTGACGTCAAGTGGGGCCGGCCGCGGGCGGCCCGTAGACTGACGTGTCGTGCCCGCGTCCACCGACGACGTCGTCGCGCTCACCGAGCTCCTCGGCCGTTCTCCCCGCGCCGACTTCGACGTGGTCGTACGCCGGGCCGGCGGCCGCCCGGTCGTCATCCGCAACGCACCGTTGCTCGACGACGGCACCCCGATGCCGACCCGCTACTGGCTCGTCGATCCGGAGCTCTCCGTCGCGGTAGCGCGACTCGAGTCGGCAGGCGGGGTGCGGGAGGCGGAGCGAGTCGTCGACGCCGGCGACCTGCGCGCCGCGCACGCCCGGTACGCGGCCGAGCGCGAGACCGCGCTGGCCGCCGCGCACGACGGCCCCCGCCCGCACGGCGGTGTCGGCGGCACCCGCACCGGGGTGAAGTGTCTGCACGCGCACTACGCGTACTTCCTCGCCGGCGGTGACGATCCTGTCGGGCGGTGGGTCGACGAGCAGCTTCCCGACGAGGTCAAGGTCGAGGCTGCGACGTGACCCGTCTCGGCGCGGTCGACATGGGCACCAATTCGACCCGGCTCATGGTCGCCGACGTCGATGGCCGGGACGCGCCGCTGCGTACCCTCGACCGTCGGATGCGCATCACCCGTCTCGGTCAGGGAGTCGACGCGACCCGTCGCTTCGCGCCGGAGGCGATCGAACGCACGGTCGCGGTGCTGCGCGAGTACCGGCGCGCGCTCGACGAACACCACGTGACGCGGGTCCGCGCGGTCGCGACCAGCGCCGCGCGCGACGCGACCAATCGCGACGACTTCTTCACCGCGGGCCGGGACGCGCTCGGCGGCGTCGAGCTCGAGCTCGTCTCCGGTGACGAGGAGGCCCGGCTGTCGTTCCTCGGCGCGACGACCGGCCTCGACGCGCCGTCGCCCTATCTCGTGGTCGACATCGGCGGCGGCTCGACCGAGTTCATCGTCGGGACCACCGAGCCCGAGGGCGTGCTCTCGGTCGACATCGGCTGCGTGCGCCTCACCGAGCACTACCTGCACGGCGACCCGCCCACCGCGGAGGAGCTGTCGCAGGCCGTCAGCGTCGTGCGCGACCACCTCGCCGACGTCGCGCGAGAGCTGCCGCAGGTTCGCGGCGCGCGCACGCTCATCGGGCTGGCCGGAACCATCACCACCGTCGCGGCGATCGAGATGGGTCTCCCCGAGTACGACGCGGAGAAGATCCACCACTTCCGGCTCACGAAGGCCGCGGCAGAGGACGTGTTCCGCACGCTCGCGACCGAGACGGTCGCGCAACGCCGGCACAACCCGGGGCTCGAGCCGGCCCGGGCCGACGTGATCGTCGGCGGGGCGATCGTCGCCGTGTCGATCCTGCGCGCGTTCGGCTTCGAGGAGATGCTCGTCTCCGAGGCCGACATCCTCGACGGGGTGATCCGCAGCCAGCTCGACGCGACGCCCCGCTGAGCGCGTCGCCGTGAGCGGCGTGCCCTCGGACACGCTTCGCCGACGCGGAACTTTTCCCTGGTCACGTGTGGTTCCTGGTGGCGTGGGAAATATCCACCACGTCGCCGGCCCGGTGCGAAAAACTCCTCACGCCGGCTCCGGTTCTGCCGAAAGAGTTCCCATGGAGATCACCGACTTCACCCGGGCCCTCAGCAGGCTTTCGGGCGAGGAACTGCGTGCGGTGGCCGCGTCGATCGAGGCGCACCACCAGTCCGCGGGCGATGAAGTCGACGCCTGGCGTGCCGTGCTGCACATCGACCAGGTCCTCCGCAAGACGGGCAAGTCCCGCCAGGCCGCGCTGGCCGCACACTCCGCCACCCAGGCCGTGCTCGCCGCCGCCCGCTCGATCGACGCGGTGCCCGACGCCGACGCCACGAAGCTCGCCCGTTCCGCGGCGATGGTGGCCCGTGGGATGATCGCCGGTGAGGCAGCCGAGTGCGACGTGCGTCGTCTCATGGGCGACTGGGCGCCGGTCGTCCACCTGAGCCACGTGTCCGACGCCGCCGCGTAGCGCGCGTCACACCCGCTCGCCCCGCTCCCGTCGTTCCGCTCCTCGCCGTTCGCGGCCCGCGCCGTAGCATGCGCGCGTGCCGCTCACGGAACGACTCCTGCTGGGCCCCGGCCCGAGCAATCCGTACCCCGAGGTCGCGACCGCGTTCGCCCGGCCGCTGCTCGGTCACCTCGATCCCGAGTTCCTCGCCGTCCTCGACGAGACCGCGGCGCGGCTGCGGACGGTGTTCCGCACGTCGAACCCGCTGACGCTGCCGATCAGCGGGACCGGCTCGGCGGGCATGGAGGCGTGCTTCGTCAACCTGCTCGAACCCGGCGACACGGCGATCATCGGCGTCAACGGCGTCTTCGGCGAGCGGATGTGCGACGTGGCCCGCCGGTGCGGCGCCGACGTGATGCGGGTCGAGGAGGCGTGGGGCCGCGCCCTCGACCCGCAGCGCCTGCTCGATGCGCAACGCTCGCATCCGGACGCGCGCCTGGTGGCGGTCGTGCACGCGGAGACGTCGACCGGCGTCCGCAACGACATCGAGCCGCTCCGTGCCCTGCAGGAGACCGCGACGTTGCTGGTGGTCGACACGGTCACCTCGCTCGGCGGCATCCCGGTCGACGTCGACGGGTGGGGCATCGACGCGTGCTACTCAGGCACCCAGAAGTGCCTCGGCGTCCCGCCCGGGCTGGCACCCCTGACCTTCTCAACGCGCGCGGTGGAGCGGGTCGGATCGCGCACCGAGCCGCCGCAGTCGTGGTACCTGGACCTCGGCCTGATCGGCGCGTACGTCGGCGCGGCGCGTCGCTACCACCACACCGCGCCGGTCAGCATGGTCTTCGCGCTGCACGCGGGGCTGGGCGCGCTGCTCGACGAAGGGCTCGAAGCCGCGTGGGAACGTCACGCGCGAGTCGGCGCCTTGCTGCACGCGGCGCTGCCCGAGCGCGGCTTCCGACTGGCCGCGCAGGAGGGGCACCGGTTGCCCGAGCTCACCACGGCGTGGTTGCCCGACGGCGCCGACGACGCCGCGCTGCGCAAGGGTCTGCTCGAGGGCTACGGGATCGAGGTCGGCGGCGGCCTCGGCGAGTTCGCGGGGAAGGCGTGGCGCATCGGCGTGATGGGTCACGGTGCGCGCGAGCGCAACGTCCTCACGCTCCTCGCCGCGATCGACGACCTCTTGTCCTGACGCTGCCCCCTCGCGCAGTTGGGACACGATCCGGTGCCATAAGCGCGGATCGTGTCCCAACTGGCGGGGTCAGGACGGCTGCGGGAGGTCGCGGAGGATGGTCTCGCGGTAGAAGCGCAGCTCGGCGATCGACTCGCGCACGTCGTCGAGGGCGCGGTGCTTCTCCGCCTTCCCCGGACGCTTGCGGTACGTCTCCGGGTACCAGCGCCGGCACAGCTCCTTGAGCGTCGACACGTCGATGCTGCGGTAGTGGATGTAGTTGTCGAGGTCGGGCAGGTACCGGTCGAGGAACCGGCGGTCCATCCCGATCGTGTTGCCGCACATCGGTGCGCTGCCCGCGGTGGGGACGTGTCCCTTCACGTACTCCAGCGCACGCGCGCCGGCCTCGTCGAGCGTCACCGTCGACGTCTCGATCTCGGGCAACAGTCCCGAACGCGTGTGCATGGCCCGGACGAAGTCACCCATCCGGTCCAGCACCTCCGGTGGTTGGTGGACCACGACGTCGAGCCCGTCGTCGAGCGGTTCGAGCGCGGCGTCGGTGACGAGGACGGCCAGCTCCACGATGACGTCCGACTCGACCACGAGGCCGGTCATCTCGAGGTCGAGCCACACGAGACGGTCGTCGGCGGCGGGGGCGGGGGCGTCGGCCATTCGGGCCACGCTAGTCACCCGTAGACTGCGCCGATGCCGCGGAGGCGGAGCGCGAGGGGGGAGGGGTGAAGCTGCACGAGGCACCAGTGCTCGTCGGCCGCCGGGTCCTCCTGCGACCGCTCAAGGGCTCCGATTGGGAGAGTTGGCGCGACGTCCGGCTGCGCAGCCGCGAGTGGCTCGAGCCGTGGGAGCCGCTGCCCGAGCCCGGCAGTCCCGATCCCGTGACCGACGTCGAGGCGTTCCGCGCCCGCTGCGGCGCGTGGGAGCGTCAGCGTCACTTCGACACCGCGTACGGGTTCGGGATGTTCCTGCGCGACGGGCCGTTCGTGGGCGAGGTGAGCCTCGGCAGCGTGCAGCGCGGTCCGTTCCAGGGCGCGTTCATCGGCTACTGGGTCGACCACGACCACGCGGGCATGGGGCTCGTCCCCGAGGGTGTCGTGCTGATCATGCGCTACGGCTTCGAGCAGCTGGGTCTGCACCGACTCGAAGCGTCGATCGTCCCGCGCAACACCGCGAGCCGGCGCGTCGCGGAGAAGCTCGAGCTGCGCGACGAGGGCACCGCGATGCGCTTCCTCCAGATCCGCGGGGTCTACGAGGACCACGTGCGCTACGCGATCACCTCGGAGGAGTGGGCCGAGCGCGGCGAGAAGCTCGTCGCGGGGTTCCTCGACTGCCGCTGACGCCGAAGTCTCAGTCGGCGAGGAGCGCGAACGACGACGCGAACCGCGTGAACAGCGCGTCGTGTCCGGCCGGGCTCTCCACGCCGAACACGTAGAGGCGCGTGCCGACGAGGGTGATGCGGCCGCGGAACGCGCCACCGTCGTTGCGCACGACGAACTCGACCGCGCGACTCCCCGCGACGACCGTGTCGGTGTGCGACGCGAGCGTGCCGCCGAAGCTGTGCGCGCTCGACGCGAGCGCGGCGTCGACGACGGCGCTGTCGCGTCCAGCCGCGACCGCGGGCAGGTCGAGGTAGGTGACGAGGAAGCGGTAGCCGGTCGCGGGGTCGTCCTCGTAGGACGCGCCGCGCACGGTCACACCGTCGAACGTCCCGGTGTGGCCGGTGGCGTCGGGGGTCTCGGGGAACGCGGCCGCGAAGCCGCCCGTCGTCACACGGGTGACGTCGGGGTGGGCCTGCGCCGCGTACTGGTCGAGCGCGGCGGTCGCCGACTCCGGCCGCATCGCGTCCAGCAGCGGTGGCAGCAGCAGGTACGCGGCGAGCGCGGCGGCCACGATCGACGCCACGCGGCGCGCCGTCGCCGGGCCCCGGCCGCCGGTCCGGACCCGGACGGCGCCGCCGGCGACGGGCTCCACCGAGACGGGCGCCCAGCTGCTGGTCACCCCCGCAGCGTACCGATTGTCCGGTTTCACGACCAGAGGCGAACGAACCACTCGACGCGGCACCGGCCGTCGGCGAGACGGCGGCGCCTCGCGGCACGTGCCGTCAGCTCTGGGCGGACGGCGAGATCGTGAAGCTGGCGATGAGCCGGCTCAGCTCGTCGGCCATCGAGGCCAGCTGGGCCGCGCCGCTGCGGTTGTCCTCGGCCACCGTCGTGGTCCGGCCGGCCATCGACGTGAGCGTGGTGACGTTCTCGCCGATCTCGGTCGAGCCCGCCTCCACCTGGTGGACGGTGCGGGCGATCTCCGACGTGGTCGCGCTCTGCTCCTCGACCGCGCCGGCGATCGTCGTCTGGAACTCGTTGATGCGGGCGATGACCTCGCTGATGCGGTCGATCGCCTGCACCGCCTCGCTGGTGTCGGACTGGATCACCTCGACCCGGCGGGCGATGTCCTCGGTCGCCTTGGAGGTCTCCTGGGCCAGCTCCTTGACCTCGTTGGCGACGACCGCGAAGCCCTTGCCCGCCTCACCGGCGCGCGCAGCCTCGATCGTCGCGTTGAGCGCGAGGAGGTTGGTCTGCTCGGCGATCGAATTGATGAGCTCGAGCACCGCGCCGATCTCCGCCGACGACTCGCCGAGGCGCGCCACGGTCGCGGTGGTGTTCGCCGTCTCCTGCACCGCGTCGGTCGCGACGGTCGCGGCCTCGCTCGAGCTCTGCGCGATCTCGCGGATCGACGACGCCATCTGCTCGGTCGCCGCGGCGACGGCCTGGATGTTGGCCGACATCACGCCGATCGTGTCGGACGCGCTGCCCGCGTGCGCGGCCGCCGCCTCTGCCGCGGTGGCCATGTCGTCGCTCTTGGTCGCGAAACTCTCCGACGAGTCGGCGAGCACCCGCGCGCTGGTCTCGATGGAGAGCAGCACGTCGCTGGTCCGGTCGATCGTCTCGTTCACGGCCTCGGCCATCTGGCCGAGCTCGTCGCCGCTGCGCACCTCGAGCCGCTGGGTGAAGTCGCCCTTGGCCACCTTGCGCAGCACCGACACCGTCCGCTGGAGCGGCTTGACCAGGCTCCGGCCGAGGAACCAGCCCAGGCCGATCGCCGCGAGCAGCGCGATGGCGATGACGATCCACGTCACTCGCACCGCGCTCGCGTGGCTCGACGCCGCGTCGTGCTGGATCGTCCCGGCGTCCTTGGTGATCATGTCGATGAGCTTGTTGACCTGCACGCCGACGTTCTGCGCGATGTTCGCGATGCGCGACTGCTCCGGGGCCGACGCGTGCGCGTAGTCGACGTTGCTCGCGGTCAGGTTCTGGAAGTCGCTCCAGCTCTTCTGCAGCGTCTGCACCTGCCGGTGCGTCGCCGCGGGGAGGTCGAGCTTCGCGAGCGTCTGCAGCTCGCCCGTCCCACCCTTGAGCTCGGTCGCCATCGCGGCCTGCTCCTGGGTGGCCGTCGACGGGATCCACGACTTGACGATCGACGCCAGCGTCGCGGCGTCGTAGTGGGCGCGCAGCGAGTCGGCGTGGCGCAGCGGCTCGTACGCGCCGGTCTCGATCTTCTGGGTCGAACGGCGGCTCTGGTTCAGCTTGCTCACGCCGAAGAGGCCGACGGCCAGCGTCAGCACGCCGACGCAGAGGAACGCGCCGAGCTGCTTCCAGCGGATGCTGACCGAGCCCGCGCGCGACGCGAGCTTCGAGTGGATACCGGACACCTGCGTCGCTGCCATCGTTCTCACCGTTCCGTCGAGGGTCGCCGCGCCCCGGGCGCGCGGAAGGAAGGCGCGTGGAAACGACGCCGGACCGGATCCCTCCCGTGCCACCGGGCAGAGGGATTATCGGTATGACACTTCGTCACCTGAGCGGAAACGTGCGCGGTGCAGGTTCCCGTCAGGAGCGTTCGCGCCGTCGTGCCGCCATGCGCTCCGCGAAGAAGCCCTGGGTCGCCGACCACACCTGCGCCTCGAGCTCGCCCGCGACGGCGTCGTCGAACGACGACACCCACGGCGCGCGACGCAGTGTCGCCTTGGCGGTCGCGGCGAGCTCGACCGGCACCGCTGCGGCCCGCGTCGCGAGCTCGATCGCGCGGGTCAACAGCTCGTCGTCGGGCACGCAGCTCCACGCGAGCCCGATCTGCTCGGCCCGCCGGCCGCCGATCGCCTCGCCGAAGAGGACCATCGCGGCCGCGGCTTGCGGGCCCACGGCCCGCTCGAGCAGCCACGTGTGGCCACCGCCGGGATGCAGCCCGAGCGAAAGGAAGCGGGCGTCGAAGCGTCCGGACTCGCCCGCGACGCGCACGTCGCACGCGAGGGCGAGGTTGAAGCCCGCGCCCACCGCGGGACCGTTCACCGCGGCAACGGTCGGAAGGCGCGAGCGGTGGACGCGCAGGAAACCTTCGTAGATGCCGAGCAGCGCACCGCCGCTCCCGGAGGACTCGCCGTCGCGATCGCCGGCGTCGCCGTCGCCGGCGGTCCCCAGCGCGGCGAGGCTGCTGACGTCCGCGCCCGAGCAGAACGCGGGCGGCGCGCCGGTCACGACGAGCGCGCCGACGTCAGGGTCGGCCTCGGCCTGATCACACGCGTCGACGATGTCGCCAACGAGCTCACGCGAGAGCGCGTTGCGTCGCTGCGGGTCGTCGAGCACGAGCACGAGCACCCGCTCGTGGCGTTCTTTCCGCAGCGCCATCAGTCCCCCTCGTGGACGACGGCGGGGGAGTGGCGGAAGAACTCCTCGACGTCGCGCTCGTAGCGGTAGATGGGCCGCGCGTCGCCGATGGTCTTCTCGAGCCGGAGCGAGCGCGCGAATGCGTGCACCGTGCCGACGGACGAGTAGCGGTAGCGGTACCCCGCGCGCTTGAACCGGCTGGTGTCGACGCCCCGGCCGTAACGCAGGAGCCCGAGCAGCTCGGTGGGCAGATCGAGCAGGCCGGCGGCGCGCAGCGGTCGGGCCGCGAGGTCCGTGAACACCGGCGCGAGCGGCGCGCGTGGCTTCCCGACGATCGCGCACACCTCGCTCCAGGGCAGCGTCCCATCGCCGGCGACGTTGTAGACGCCCGGCACCTCGTCGAGCGCCGCGTAGACCATCGCGCCGATCACGTCGTCCTCGTGCGTGAACTGCATGCGCGGATCGAACCCGAAGATCTCGGGCACGACCGGGCGGCGGAACGCTTTCGTGAACGGCGTGTCGATGTCGTCGCCGAGCACGTTGCTGAACCGGAGCTTGGTCACGACGACGTGCGGGTTGTCCTCCGCGAAGTCGCGCACGAACCCGGCGACCTCGCCCAGGGAACGCTCGACGCGGGTACGCGGGCTGTGCACGCGTTGCATGTCTTCACGAAAGAAGTAGGGGTCCTGGTAGGTCGAGCCGTACACGAGGGTCGAGCTCTTCACGATCACCTTGCGCACCGGGCTGCCGGCCGCACCCGCGGCCGCGAGCAAGTTCATCGTGCCGATGACATTCGTCTCGTGGAGGGCGCGACCGCGCATCTTCGTCGAGTCGACGACGAGGTGGGTGTGCAGGATGGTGTCGATCTGCGTCGCGTGCACGATGCGGTTGAGGATCGAGAACGACGAGTCGGCGCGTACGAACTCCGTGCGTTCGAGCGGCAGGCGCGGCTCACGCGTGTCGAGGCCGATGATCACCTCGACCTCGTCGAGCTGCTCGAGCGCCTGGGCGAGGCGGCTCCCCCAGAAGCTGCCGAGTCCCGTGACGAGCACCCGCACGGCTCAGCGCCCCGGTGCCCGCGTCACCCGAACCACACGCTGCGACGGGCGCGCAGCATCTCGAAGACGGCCTGCTGCAGCTGCTCTCGGATGCGTTCGGCCTCCTCCATGACCCGGCTGCGGGAGTAGCGCTCCTGGTCGGGCGCGACGTCGAAGTGCACCGGTGGGAGGACCCGGAGCCGGAACTTGGCCGGGAACGGCGTCAACAGCCCGAGTGGTCCGAGCAGCATCATGTTCGCGGTCACCGGGAAGTACGGCACGTTGAGGAGCTTCGCCCCGCGCGCGCTGCGGTAGATGAGCGGCATCGTCTCCTCGGAGCCGACGACCGCGACCGGGACGACCGGCACACCGGCGCGCATCGCGATCGCGACGAAGCCACCGCGCCCGAACCGGCGGAGGCGGTAACGGTCGCGGTAGTGCTTGCCCGGGCCCTTCGTGCCCTCCGGGAACACCAGCGCGAGCTGCTGCTCGTCGTGCAGGATCCGGTACGCGTTGTCGGGATGCGCGGCCACGCCGCCACCGCGCGCCCACAGCGTGCCGATCACGGGCACGGCACGGAAGAGGTTCTCGGCCAGGCCGTAGACGGGCCGGCCCAGCTCCTTCTCGATGCCGTGCATGATGACGGGCGCGTCGGAGGGGATCGCACCGGCGTGGTTCGCGATGAGGAGGGCGCCGCCGCGGCGCGGGATGTGCTCGAGGCCCTCCCACTCGGCCCGGAACCAATTGGTGTAGATCGGGTCGTAGATGGAGCGCGCGAGCTGGCGCATGCGCTCGCTGCGACCCCAGTTGTCCACGTCCGAACGCCGTAGCTCGGCGTCGCGCTCGGGCTCCTGCTCGCGCGGCACGGGCACCAGCGCGCGGGCGTCGGTGGTGGCGCCGTTCGGCCCGGTGAGGTCGATCGTCGACGGGGCAGCTTCGGGAGGAGCGCCGGGGGGGCGGTCGGGCATGACGGAAGGAAACCGCGAACGTCACCCGAGTGCAAGCCGCCGTCCGTCGTCGCCGGTCACTCGGCGCGGACTTTCCTCCGGTCAGTGTCCTCGGCGCGGTCAGAACGGCTCGACGATCTCCGCCCGGGCCGGCAGCTCCGCGCCGAGCACCTGCCACCGGCCGGTGCGGTACCGGGCCCACATCGTGGCCAGTCGAGCGAGCATCAGCACGCAGAGCGCGCCCCAGAGCTCGAGCAGGGTGCCGTGCACCGCGAGCACCAGCAGCGCGACCGGGAGGAAGCACACGAACGTGGAGAACGCCATCGCGACCGCGAGGTACCCGAGGTCGCCGGCGCCGATGAGGATGCCGTCGAGCACGAACACGACCGCGTTGACCGGCTGCAACGCGATGACGACCCACAGCACCTGCGAGGCGAGCGCGCGCACGTGCTCGTCGCCGGTGAAGACCGCGGGCAACCACGGACGCACCAGTGTGAGACCGACGGCGAACACGGCGCCGGTCGCGACGCCCCACTCGAGGAGACGCCGGGACGCGGCGCGCGACTCCACCGCGTCACTCGCACCGAGGAACTTGCCGACGAGGGCCTGGCCCGCGATCGCAAGCGCGTCCATCGACAGCGCGAGGAACATCATCACCTGGAACGCGATCTGGTGCGCAGCGAGCTGCGCGTCGCCGAGGCGGGACGCGATCGCGGTCGTGACGAGGAACGCGATCAGGAGCGACGCGGTGCGCACGACCAGCTTGCCGCCGACGCGCGCGCTGGCGCGCATGCCGTCGGCGTGGGGGCGGAACGACGCGCGCTCGTGGCGGGCGATGTGGGCCAGCACGGCGAGGTACGCGATTGCCGCGACGAGCTGCGCGACGACGGTGCCCCAGGCCGAGCCCGCGACCCCGAGGTGCAATCCGTAGACGAGCGCGAGCTCGAGCACGAGGTTGAGGACGTTCTGACCCACCGCGACGTAGAGCGTGGTGCGCGTGTCCTGCCAGCCGCGCAGGAAGCCCGCGGCGGCGAGGGTGATGAGCATCGCGGGCGCGCCGAGGATGCTGATGCGCAGGTACGTGACCGCGTAGGGATGGACGTGCTTCGACGCGCCCATGGCGTCGACGATCGCGGGTGCGAACACGAGACCGACGACCGTGAGCGCGACGCCGAGGAGCACCGCGAGCCACACGCCCTCGATCCCCTGTTCCGCTCCGTCACGAGGGTTGCCCGCGCCGACGTGGCGAGCGACCGCGCCCGTCGTCGCGTACGCGAGGAAGTTGAAGAGCTGGAACCCGGCGGTGAGCACCGCGCCCGCGAGCGCGAGGCCGCTCAGCTGGCGGGTGCCGAGGTGTCCGACGATCGCGGTGTCGGCGAGGATGTAGAGCGGCTCGGCCGCGAGCGCGCCGAAGGCGGGGAGCGCGAGACGGATGATCTCGCGGTCGTGCGCGCTGCGGCGGGTGATCGACACCGCGGGTGACGCTACCGGCGGTCGGGTGGTCTCGGCGTCGTCGTTTGTCAGGTGCCGGCGAGCGTGCACTTCGCGGGGTCGGGAGCGCGGGCGACGCGGAACCCCACCCGTTCGCAGTCGCGTGCGAAGCGCGCCGCGTCACGGGGCGCGCACGAACGCCCGTCGTTGTTGAAGTACGCGTAGCCGTCCGCCCGCTCACCCCAGAGCTCGCGGAGTCGCTCGGCCCACGTGGAGAGCGCCTTCGGCCCGTAGCAGGGGTGCGGCGAGGCGGTGCCTTCGTGGAAGCGGAGATAGAACCATCCTGCCGTTCGCTGGATCGGGCCCGGACGGCTCAGCCGGTCGGTGAGGCAGAGCGCGGCGTCGTGGTCGCGCAGGAGCCGGTACACGTCGTCGGTGAACCACGA
>DATBEZ010000082.1:0-41031 GCA_036558745.1 Acidimicrobiia bacterium | reverse complement strand
GACTTCGTCGCGGAAGCGGGCGCCGAGGGAGCCGCGGGCACCGAGGCGGGTGCCGGGGACGTCGAGGCAGGGGCAGGCGAGCCGGCCCCGGCCGAGCCGGCCCCGAGCGAGCCGGCCCCGAGCGAGCCGGCCGCGAGCGAGGACGGCGCCGAGAGCTGAGTTCGGCGGAGGGCGGGGTCCGGGCCCGAGAACGACCGACGGGAGCCCTTCGACGGGCTCCCGTTGCGCGTCCGGGCGGCGAGGCACTCGCGGCTTCCCGGACCCCGGGCAACCACGCTACGCGCGGCGCACAGGCCCCTCGCCCTAGGCCGATCGACTCATTTCGCCTGGTCACCCTGGGATTTGATTGCTCCCGGGAAGGCGCGTCCGCATACTGCACCTGCGCCCCGCTGCGCGCGGACCGTGAACAGCAGGTTCACGGAACCGGGCGGCGAGGCAACTCAGGTGGGCTCCCGCCACTAGGCGGGCGGACGAACGAGGACTGGCGTGGGCAATCGTCGAGTGTTGATCGCCGTGATCGCGGTGGTGCTGGCCGCAGCCGCGGGCGTGGGTGCCTGGAGCTACGTGTCGGGTGCGGACCAGCGGGCGCAGGACAAGGCCAAGCTGGTCGAGGCCTACGTCGCGAAGCAGGACATCGCGAAGGGCACCTCGGGTGACCAGGTGGTCGGTTCCGACCTGCTCGAGAAGCGCGCCGTCCCCCGCGAGGCGGTGCCCAGCGCGGCGGTCCGCAACTCGGCCACCCTCAAGGGCAAGGTCTCGGCCGCGGCGATCTCGGCGGGCCAGTTCATCGTGGCCGACCAGTTCGTCGCGCCGGGTCAGGCCGGAGGCGGCGTCGGCGGCGCGCTGGCGCCGGGCAAGCAGGCCATCACCGTCTCGGTCGACCAGGCCCACGGTGTCGCGGGCTTCGTGAACCCGGACGACCACGTGAACGTCATCGTCACCGCGAAGGTCCGCAAGGACCCGCAGGCCCCGTTCAGCCCGAACCAGCCCGACAACATCGCTGCGTTCATGGTCCAGAACGTGCGGGTGCTCGCGGTCGGCCAGCAGTCGGACACCCCGGCGCCCACCGACGGCAAGACCACGTCGACGACGCAGGCCAGCAACGACACGAACCGCGGCCTCGTCACCCTCGAGGTGGACGCGGGCGACGCGGAGCGCCTGGCCTTCGCACAGCAGAACTACCAGATCTACCTGACCCTCGTGCCGCCGTCCTACACGCCCCAGAACGTTCCCTCCGTCGGCGACACCGCGGTGGTCCCGCCGATGGCCGACCTCCTGCGCAAGTACTGAGCCGTCCCGATCCGCTGACCGACGGCTGAGACGAGGAGACATGGACTACCAGGGCAACACGGCGCTGAGCACGGACCCCGAGCCCACCCGCTACGACGTGTGGGTGGTCGAGCCCGACCCCGCCCTCCGGACGAAGCTCGCCATGCGTGTGGGCGGGACGACGGGCTCGTTCGACTCGATCCCCGCACTCGTCACCCGACTCGCGGGCGACCGCGCGAACGTGCGGCACGGGGTCGCGATCCTCGGTCCGGGTCTCGCCGACGCCGAGGGCATCACCCGGGCACGTTCGTTGGGCGAGGCGCACCCCGAGCTCGGCGTGGTGCTCGTCGTGGAGGAGCTCACGACGGGGCTGCTGCAACAGGCGTTGCGTGCCGGCGTGCGCGACGCGCTGTCGCTCGTCGACGCGGACACCGCGTTGCGCGCGGCAGTCGCCCGGGTGGGCACCCAGCTCCTCGCCGCAGGCGGAAAGCTCGACGCGCGAGAGAACGAGATCGCGCTCGGCCGGGTCATCGTGTCGTTCTCCACCAAGGGCGGTGTCGGCAAGAGCATGCTCGCGACCAACCTCGCGTGCGGGCTCGCCCGTCGGTCGAGCCGTCCGGTTGCGATCGTCGACGCCGACCTGCAGTTCGGTGACGTCGCGGTGCTGCTCGGTGTGTCACCGGAGCGTTCCGTCGTCGACGCCGCGTCGGCGCTGACCCAGGGCGAGCCCGAAGCGCTGCGGCAGCTGATGGCCCGGCACGACGAGTCGGGGCTGCTCGTGCTCCCCGCACCGGTGGAGCCGTCGGCCGCGGACCAGGTCACCCCCGAGCAGATGCTGATGATCGTCGAGACGCTGCGGCGCACGTGCGAGTACGTGGTCGTCGACATGCCACCGCACTTCGACGACACGGTGCTCGCGCTCATCGAGGCCGCTGACGACGTGCTGGTCGTCGCGAGCATGGACGTGCCGAGCGTCAAGAACCTGAAGGTCGGGATGCAGACCCTCGACCTCCTCTCGCTCGCGGGCGAGAAGATCAAGCTCGTCCTCAACCGCGCGAACGCGAAGGTGAAGCTCGACGTGAGCGACGTCGAGAAGGCCCTCTCGCTCAAGACGAGCTACGAGGTCCCGTCCGACATCGCGGTGCCCCAAGCCGTCAACCGCGGCGTCCCCGTGGTCGTCGACAGCCCGCGTTCCCCGGCGGCCCGCGCGCTCGAGACCATCGCAGACTCGTTGTACGGCGAGCGCGGGGTCGTCGCAATGTCGAACACCACCACCGAGCACGACACCGACCTGATGCCGAAGCGCCGGCGCTGGCACCGCGCCTGATCACGACTCGAGAGGAAGCAGGAGCGAACGTGAACCCTCCGCAGCACACCCGCTGGCAGGACTTCCAGCGCACGCCTCTCTCCGCACGCAGCAGCGCGCTGGAGGAGATGCGCCAGAAGATGCACCAGTACGTGATCCAGGAGCTCGGCCCGACGCTCTACGACCAGCGCATCTCGGAGACCGAGCTCCGTCGCCAGGTGCACGAGCTGCTCCACAAGGCGATCTCGGAGGAGCGGGCCGCCCTCACGTCGGTCGAGCGGACGCGCTTGATCCAGGACGTGTCCGACGACGTGCTCGGCTACGGCCCGATCGACCGGTTCCTCAAGGACCCGTCGATCACCGAGGTCATGGTCAACGGCGCGAACGACGTGTTCATCGAGCGCGCGGGTCGCCTCGAGACGACGAACATCTCGTTCGCCGACGAGACGCACCTGCGCCGGATCATCGACAAGATCGTGAGCCAGGTCGGGCGCCGGGTCGACGAGGCGACGCCGATGGTGGACGCCCGCCTTCCCGACGGCTCCCGCGTGAACGTGGTCGTACCGCCGCTCGCGATCGGCGGACCATTCCTCACCGTCCGGAAATTCGCGGTCGACCCCTACACCGTCGACGACCTCATCAGCTTCGGCACGCTCTCCGCGCAGGCCGCGCGCTTCGTCGACGCGTGCGTGCGCGGTCGGTTGAACATGGTGATCAGCGGCGGCACCGGTACGGGCAAGACGACGTTGCTCAACGTGCTGTCGTCGTTCATCCCGTCGGACGAGCGCATCGTGACGGTCGAGGACGCGAAGGAGCTCCAGCTGAACCAGCGTCACGTGCTGCCGCTCGAATCGCGTCCGGCGAACATCGAGGGCAAGGGCGAGGTGCGCATCCGCGACTTGGTGCGCAACGCGCTGCGCATGCGTCCGGACCGCATCGTCGTCGGCGAGGTCCGCGGCGCCGAGACGCTCGACATGTTGCAGGCGATGAACACCGGCCACGAGGGCTCGATCACGACGGTGCACGCCAACACCCCGCGTGACGCGTTGTCCCGCATCGAGACGATGACCCTCATGGCCGGCATGGAGCTTCCGATTCGGGCGATCCGCGAGCAGATGTCGTCGGCACTCGACGTCGTCATCCATCTCGCACGCCTTCGTGACGGCTCCCGTCGAGTGACGCACGTCAGCGAGGTGCTCGGCATGGAGGGTGACGTCATCACGCTCCAGGATCTGTACCTCTTCGACTACGGCATGGGCATGGACGAGACGGGGCGGAGCCGGGGTGAGCTGAAGAGCACCGGGATCCGCCCGCAGTTCGCGGAGCGCCTCGGGGACCACGGGATCACGCTCGAGCCCGAGCTGTTCCGCCAGCAGGACTTCGCACGAAGGGTGGTGGGGCTCCGATGAACGTCACGACGCTGGCGCTCGCGCTGTCGGGGACGGCGGGACGCGCGGTCGTGGTCGGTCTGGCCGCGGTCGCTGTCTTCTCGCTCGCCGTGGCGATCCTCCTCGTGTTCACGCGCGAGAAGGGCAACATGGGGCGGCGCCTGACGGCATACGAGGACCCGACCGTCGCTGCGTCGCGTGAGCACGCCGGCGGACCGGTGCAGCTCGCGGAGACGAAGATCATCCAGGACGCAGTCGGGATGACGTCGCGCCTCGCCGAGCGCAGCGGCGTGCTGGACAAGGTCGAGGCCACGCTCGAACGCGCCGAGGTGCCCGTGCGCGCGGCGGAAGCGCTGTTCTTCTACGTCGCGGGTCTCGTGATCCTCCTGGTGGCGGTGTCCTTTGCAACGGGCAACCCGATCACGGGCCTCCTCGTCGCGGCGCTCGCTGGCATCGTGCCCGTCGTGCTCGTCGATGTGCGGGGGCGACGCCGGTTGCACGCGTTCGAGGCGCAGCTGCCCGACACGCTGAAGCTGCTCTCCGGTTCGTTGCGTGCCGGCTTCTCGTTCCTCCAGGGCGTCGACGCGGTGACCAAGGAGGCCGCCGAGCCGACGAAGAAGGAGCTCGCACGCGTCTTCACCGAGGCCCGCCTCGGGCGGCCGATCGAGGACGCGCTCGACGACGCCGCGACACGGATGCAGAGCCGTGACCTCGCGTGGGCCGTCATGGCGATCCGCATCCAGCGTGAGGTGGGCGGCAACCTCTCCGAGCTGCTCGAGACCGTCGCCGAGACGATGAGCGAGCGAGACCGCCTGCGTCGAGAGATCGGCGCCTTGACGGCGGA
Source organism: Acidimicrobiia bacterium (assembly GCA_036558745.1). Lineage (GTDB taxonomy): Bacteria > Actinomycetota > Acidimicrobiia > IMCC26256 > JAMXLJ01 > JAMXLJ01. Next base: position 36,224 of record DATBEZ010000082.1, on the reverse strand, counting down.
GGGCCGCATGTCCGCGATCGTGCTCGGGGTCTTCCCGCCCGCCTTCGCGGGGATCCTGTACGTCGTCCGCCCGACCTACATCAGCACCCTGTTCAACGATGGTGCCGGCATCTTCGCGGTCATCGCGGCCGCCGTGCTCGCATGCATCGGGTTCGCCTGGCTCCGCAAGATCGTCGCGATCGAGGTTTGACCATGCTGTACGTGATCATCGTGGGCGCCGCGCTCGCGGCCGGGCTCGGCGCTGTCGTCGTCGTCAACAACGTCCTCGAGCGCACCCAGTTGCGCGGTGCGCTCCGGCAGCTCGACGGCTACGAGGTGGTCGGCGCTCGGCATCAGGAGATGCTGGAGCCGTTCGGCCACCGGGTCATCGCTCCGGTCAGCACACGACTGGTGGCGCTCGCCCGGCGGTACACACCGATCGGCTACGCCGACGCGCTGCGCGAGAAGCTGACCCTCAGCGGCAAGCAGGACACGGTCGAGGTCGACCAGATTCTCGTCGTCAAGCTGCTCGCGCTGCTCGCGACGCTGGTCTGGGTCCCGCTCGTGTTCGGGGTGCTCGGCCTGAGCGGGCTCCTTGGCGTCGTCCTCGTCGCGCTGCTCGTGGGGGTCGGCTTCCTGCTTCCCGATCTGCGTCTCAACGCGCACATCAAGGCCCGTCAGCACGCGATCGCCGTGAAGCTGCCCGACATGCTGGACCTCCTCGTCATCTCGGTCGAGGCGGGCCTCGGCTTCGACCAGGCGATCGAGCGCACGGCCACCGCGATGCCGGGCCCGCTCGCCGAGGAGTTCCGGCGGATGCTCCAGGAGACCCGGATCGGCGCGACCCGGGCGGACGCGCTCCGTGCGATGGAGCAGCGGACACAGGTTCCGGAGCTGCGCTCGTTCATCCTCGCGATCCTTCAGGCCGACACGTTCGGTGTGTCGATCGCCAAGGTGCTGCGCGTGCAGGCGGACGACATGAGGATCCGCCGCCGGCTGCGGGCTCAGGAGATGGCCCAGAAGGCGCCCGTGAAGATGCTCTTCCCCCTCGCGTTGTGCATCTTCCCGGCGATCTTCGTGGTCGTGCTGGGCCCCGCGGTGATCAACCTCGCCAACAACTTCTAAAGAAGCAGCCTCCGATACCGACGTAGTCGGCAGGGATGCCCGCGCGCGGGTGCCCGTGCCGCGGTCGGAGGTAGGCGTGTGACGATCACGAGGGACGCGCTCGAAGACGTTGCGCCGTCGGAGCTGCGTCCCGCGCAACGGCGGGTGGGTTCGGCGTCCTGGCTCGGGCTCGACGCGCTCTACACGCTCGTCTTCGCCGTGATCGGGTGGGTCATCGGTAGCGGGCGTCTGGTCGACAACTCCTTCTTCTGGCACCTCCGGACCGGCGAGATCATCCTCGACCACGGCATCCCCCGATCCGACCCGTTCTCGTTCACGGCGCACGGCATCGGATGGATCGCGCAGTCGTGGCTCATTGAAGTCGTCTACGGCGGGCTCTACCGGATCGCGGGCGGGGTGGGCATCCGCTTCTTCGGCGCGGTGCTCGGAGCGACCATCGCAGTGTTGATCCTGCGCCTCGCGGTGCGGCTCTGCCACGACCGCATGCGGGGCGCAGCGCTGGGGCTCGCGGTGCTGCTCGCCGCATTCTCGCTCTGGTCGCAACGCCCGCTCCTGGTGGGATTGCTGCTCTTCCTCGGCCTCGTCTGGCTCGTCGAGGTTCCGGACTCGCGCTGGGCCCGGCACACCTCGGTCGTGCTCCCGCTCCTGCTGTGGCTCTGGGTGAACGTGCACGGCACGTTCATGCTCGGCTTCGCCTATCTCGGGCTGCACCTCGTCGGGCGCTGGCTCGACGGCGCGGTGCCGTGGGAAGGCCGGGAGAGGACACTGCTCGTCGCCACCGCGATCGGTTTCGTGCTCGCGTTCGCCAACCCGTACGGCCCGGCGCTCGTCCTGTTCCCGATCCATCTCCTGGGGCGCGGAGACGTGCTGTCGCACGTGATCGAGTGGAAATCGCCGAGCTTCCGCGAGCTCGACGGGCAGGCGCTCGGCCTCTGGATCGTCCTGTTCGTCGTGACCGCCGCCCGCGGGACGAGGCGCATGTCCCGTCGCGATCTCGTCATCGCGTTGCCCTTCCTGCTGCTCGCGTTCTGGGCGCAGCGCAACATCGCACTGGCTGCGATCGCGACGCTCCCGCTCGTCGCACGGGGCTGGGCGCGGCCCGCCGGCGCCGCGGATACCGGCGACGGCGAGCGGCGGTCGATGCTGACCGGAGTCCTCGTCGTGAGCGCGCTGCTCGCGATCGCGCTGGTCTCGGCCGACGTCGCGACGACCAAGCCGTTCGACTTCGCCGGATACCCGGTCAAGGCGATGCAGGTCGTGCAGCGTGACGGCCTGCTCGGGTCCCGCCTCGCGTCCGACGACGGGTGGGGCGGCTACATCATCCTGCGGTATTGGCCGCAGCAACGCGTCTTCGTGGACGACCGCTACGACATGTACCCGACTACCTTCATGCGTCGGTACCTGGATCTCGACGAGCGGGCAAAGGACTGGGACACCACACTCCGCCGCTACGACGTCGAGGTCGTGGTCTGGCCCACGAAGGGCCCCCTCACGCCGGTGCTCGCCGAGTCTCCGGACTGGGTCCGTGTGCACGCGGACCCGACGGCAACGGTCTTCGTCCGTCGCGACGTCGCCGCCGCCCATCGGCTCGGCTGATCGTCCCGACGTCGGCGCGCCCGCCGACGTTTCGCCAGAGTCCCTTGTCGCGGGCTGGCTCGGACCTCTACGGTTCCGCGGTCGACCCGCGCCGTGGCCGGGTCCGGCAGGTTCTCGAAGGGGCTGCGCCCCGACGAGCCGTCCGCCCGGGGGGAGCGGACGCGCGAGGAGGCCGCAGGCACAACGTGCCTGCGGCCTCCGTCGTCGACGATGTCGATCAGTTGAGCGAGCTACCCGCCTGGGAGAACTTGTTGTTCACCTTGCCGGTCAGGAAGTTGATCCCGACGATCACGGCGATCGCGACGAGGGCGATCAGGAGGATGTACTCCACGAGGTTGGCGCCACGCTCGTCGTTGACGAACTTCGACTCCAGCCAGGTCTTCAAAACGAACAGGTTCATGCTGCCCCTTCCGGCATCGGTGTGGGTTCCGCTGTGGTCACGGTGTGGATGCAGTATGAACACGCAGCGTGGTCGCCGGGAATAGGTCTCGGGACCCATTTTGGCTGGTGAGAGCGCATATGACCGCGCTCCGCGGTAGGCCGATCGACCCAGGCGGACGCCGGGTCGGGCCGCAGCGACCGGCCTCAGCGCAGGTGCACGATGCCCATGCGCACGCCGCTCAGGACGGCCTGGGTGCGGTCGCGGGCGTCGAGCTTCACATAGATCGAGGCGAGGTGGTTCTTCACCGTCTTGGCCGAGATGAACAGCTCGCGCGCGACCTCGGTCGTGGAGCGGCCGTCGGCGACGAGCTGGAGGATCTCCTCCTCACGCTTGGTCAGCGGCGACGGCGCCGGCGTGTCGGCCGCCGGGTCGCGGAACTGGTCGAGCAGCGAGGCGGCGAGATCGGGCGAGAGCATCACGTCGCCGTCGGCCGCCGAGCGCACCGCCTTCACGACCTCCTGGAGCGAGCAGTCCTTGGTGAGGAACGCGGAGGCGCCGGCGTCGATCGCGTCGGCCAGCAGCGACTCCTCGCCGTGCATCGTGAGCATCACGACCCGGGCGCCGGGTGCGAGCTCCCGGATGCGGCGGGTCGCGCGGATGCCGTCGAGAACCGGCATGGTCACGTCCATCACGACCACGTCGGGCTGGAGCCGGCCCGCGAGGTTCGACGCCTCCTCGCCGTCGCCCGCCTCGCCGAGCACGGCGAAGCCCGCGTCCTCGAGCGCGCGCCGCACGGCCTGGCGCAGGAGCTGATGGTCGTCTGCGAGCACTACGGTCGTCATGTCGGTACCTCGACCTCCAGAAGGACGCGGGTGCCTTCTCCCGACCCGCTCTCGATCGTCAGCCGGGCGCCCACGGCGTCGGCCCGTTCACGCATCCCCACGATCCCGAAGCGGCCCTCCGAGACCTCCCACGGCAGGAATCCGCACCCGTCGTCACGGATCTCCAGCCGGGCGAACCCGTCGACCGTCGTCCAGCGCACCCACACGTGGGTCGCGCCCGAGTGGCGCTCCACGTTCGCGAGCGCCTCCTGGGCGATGCGCCACAGCTCCTGCTCCATCTGCACCGGCAGCCGGCGGCCCGACTCGTGCACCGCGAGGACGGTCTCGATGCCCGTGCGCTGCTCGAACCGGGCCAGGTGCTCGCGGGCGATGTCGGCGAGGGTGACGGTGTCGGTCACGATCGCCCGCAGCTCGTGGAGGGTCTCCCGCAGCTCCACCACGACGTCGCGCACCACTTCGTGCAGCGACTCGAGGTCGGGTGCAGGGGCGTAGGCGTCGGCCAGGCGCTCCAGCTCGAACGACACGTACGTCAGCGACTGGGCGAGCCGGTCGTGCAGGTCCCGGGCGATCCGGGCCCGCTCCGCCTCGGCCGCCAGGATGCGCAGGCGCCCGAACCACAGTGCGTTGTCGATGGCGAGGGCGAGCGGTGCCGCGACCTCGGCGAGGAGGTCGGCGTCGCTCGCGCTGAACCGGTCGGGCTCGGTGTGCTCGATGGCGACGACGCCGACGACGGTGTCGCGGGTGGTCCGCAGCGCCGCGTAGAGACCGCTTCCGGCCGACGGTGAGCAGCCCGTCAGCGGGGAGCGGAACAGATCCTGGACGACCGCAGATCGCTCACCCTCGAGGACCGACGCGGCGGCCGGCGGGAGCTCGCCCGCGTCGAGGCGCGCCGGCAGGCGCACCCCCTCGGCCAGCTCGGTGCGCCAACCACCCGAGGCGTCGTCGCGGACGAAGACCGCGGCCGACGTGTAGTCGAAGCGCTCACGGAACCGGCGCTGGGCCGAAGCGACGACCTCGCCGAGCTCGAGCGGCGCCGGCAAGGTCTGGGCCACGTGGTGGAGCGCGAGCAGCAGGTCGTTCGCGGTCGACATCCGCGCCATCTGGTCGAGCGTCTGCTGTTGCCGGGCCGCGGCCTCCACCGAGAGACGGCGGCCGAGACCGCCGATCGCGGCGCTGGCCAGGAAGGCCAGGCCGGCCTGGAGCCCGAGGTCGACGATGCGGTCGGGAGCGCCCGCGACGAGATCGGCCACGAGCACCGAGACGGCCACCGCGAGCGACGCCGGGATCCCGTAGTCGTTGCCCCACCCGAAGCCGGCCAGCGTGAGCGTCGGGATCGGGGTCAGGAGGAACGGGCTCTCGGCCCGGCCGCTGAGGATCACCGCGAAGGTCACGAGCGCGATGTCGAGGAAGAGCAGGATCGTGGCGTTGCGGCTCCGGGGGTCGAGTCGCAGCGGCCGGAGGGTCCGCCAGACCGTGTTGGCGACCAGGAGGGCGCCGGCGGCGACCGACGTCGCGTTCGGCGACCGCGACGTGGTGAGCAGGAGCAGGCCGAGCGCGAGCGTGCCCCACCGCAGGGCCGTCGTGACCGGGACGACCTGGTCCAGCACGCCGGACGTCCGGCGCTCGATGCGGCGACGGGCCGACGGGGTGGGCGCCGCGACGGGGACGAGGCGCCGGCCGCCCGGATCCGGGCGCGGCGCGCTGCCCTCGGACGGGTCGTGCGGGAGCGCAGGGGTTCGCACGTCCATCTACCTGCGCCGGCGCGCACCCGCGCCGCGCTGCCCCGAGGAGAAGTGCTCCACATCTCATGTATCGGACCCCCGCCGCCCGGGTTGAACACACCAGCGGAACGCGCCGTCCTGCAACCGGGGGACCGGTCGGTTCGTCCCGTATGATCCCGCCGTGCTGCTGGTCGCGCTCACGGGGGGCATCGGCTCGGGGAAGTCGACCGTGGCCGCCCTCCTCGAGGCCCGGGGCGCCGTGGTCGTCGACGCCGACGCCGTGGCCCGTGACGTGGTCGAACCCGGGAAACCCGCGTTCGACCGGATCGTGGAGCGCTTCGGCACCGGCGTGCTCGCGGCCGACGGGACGCTCGACCGCCCGGCGCTGGGCCGGGTCGTCTTCGGTGACGAGGCCGCCCGCAAGGACCTCGAGGGCATCACCCACCCGGCGATCAACGAGGAGTTCGTCCGCCGGATCGCGGGCTCGCCTCCCGACGGGATCGTCGTCTGCGACATCCCGCTCCTGGTCGAGTCGCAGCAGGCCGCCGCCCGCACCTACGGGGACGTGATCGTCGTCGAGGCACCGCTCGAGGTCCGCCTCGATCGGCTCGAGGGTCGGGGCGTGCTGCGTGACGATGCCCGCGCCCGCATGAAGGCCCAGGCGACCGACGAGGAGCGCCGGGCCGTGGCGACGTTCGTCGTCGACAACGGCGGCTCCGTCGCCGAGCTCGAGCGTCAGGTCGACGAGGTGTGGGCCGCCCTCCGCGAGAAGGCCGCGAAGCAGTAGCAGCACTCTGGAGTCACTTCACCGGAACCATTCCGGTGAATCGACTCCAGAGTGGCGGGATTCCCCCGGGTTGCTGTCACAGGGCGCCGGTACCCTGAGCGCATGCCCGCGATCGAGATGGTCTCCGAGTTCGCGCCGGCCGGCGACCAGCCGGCCGCGATCGAGGCGCTCGCCGCCGGCATCGAGCGGGGCGACAAGTTCCAGACGCTGCTCGGCATCACCGGGTCGGGGAAGTCGTTCACGATCGCCGGCGTCATCGAGAAGGTGCAGCGCCCCACGATCGTCCTCGCGCCCAACAAGAGCCTCGCGGCCCAGCTCGCGAGCGAGTTCCGCGAGCTCTTCCCGCACAACCGGGTCGAGTACTTCGTCTCCTACTACGACTACTACCAGCCCGAGGCGTATCTCCCCGCGACCGACACGTACATCGAGAAGGACTCGTCGATCAACGACGAGATCGACCGGTTGCGCCACTCGGCCACCAGCGCGCTGCTGTCACGCCGCGACGTCATCATCGTCGCGTCGGTGTCCGCGATCTACGGCCTCGGCTCTCCCGAGCAGTACTCGAAGCAGCTGCTGATGCTCTCGACGGGGGAGGAGCACGACCAGCGCTCGATCCTCTCGCGTCTCGTCGAGCTCCAGTACGAGCGCAACGACCTCGGTTTCGCCCGCAACAAGTTCCGCGTCCGAGGCGACACGATCGAGGTGTTCCCCGCGTACGAGGAGCACGCCGTCCGCATCCAGCTCTTCGGCGACGAGGTGGAGCGCATCGCGTCGGTCGACACCCTGACGGGCGAGGTGATCGCGGAGCTCGACTCGCTCGTGCTGTTCCCCGCGTCGCACTACGTGACCGATCGCATCGCGATGGCGCGTGCGCTCGAGACGATCGAGGCCGAGCTGCAGGAGCGGCTCAAGTGGTTCGAGGACAACGGGAAGCTGCTCGAGGCCCAGCGGCTCCGCATGCGTACGACCTACGACCTCGAGATGCTGCGTGAGGTCGGTGTCTGCTCCGGCATCGAGAACTACTCGCGCCACCTCGACGGGCGCGCCCCGGGCCAGATGCCCTACACCCTGCTCGACTACTTCCCCGACGACTTCCTCGTCGTGCTCGACGAGTCGCACCAGACGGTCCCGCAGCTGCACGGTCAGTACGAGGGCGACCGATCGCGCAAGGACACCCTCGTCGAGCACGGCTTCCGGCTGCCGTCCGCCATGGACAACCGGCCGCTGCGCTTCGAGGAGTTCCTCGAGAAGCTGAACCAGGTCGTGTTCATGTCGGCGACGCCCGGGCCCTACGAGCTCGAGGTGTCGCAACAGGTCGTCGAGCAGATCGTCCGCCCCACCGGCCTGGTGGATCCCGAGGTGCAGGTGCGCCCGACCAAGGGTCAGATCGACGACCTCGTCGCGGAGATCCGCGCCCGCACCGAGAAGGATCAGCGCATCCTGGTCACGACGTTGACGAAGAAGATGGCCGAGGACCTCACCGACTACCTCCTCGAGCTCGGCATGCGCGTGCGCTACCTGCACAGCGAGGTCGACACGCTCGAGCGGGTCGAGATCCTGCGGGCGTTGCGTCTCGGCGAGTTCGACGTGCTCGTCGGCATCAACCTCCTGCGTGAAGGCCTCGACCTTCCCGAGGTGTCACTGGTCGCGATCCTCGACGCCGACAAGGAAGGGTTCCTCCGCTCGGCGACGTCGCTGATCCAGCTCATCGGGCGCGCGGCCCGCAACGTCGAGGGTGAGGTCGTCATGTATGCCGACCAGCTCACCGACTCGATGCGCCACGCCATCTCGGAGACGAACCGGCGGCGCAAGAAGCAGCTCGACCACAACGCGGAGCACGGCATCGACCCGCAGACGGTGCGCAAGAAGGTCACGGACATCCTCGAGATGGTGCGCGCCCGCGGCGGCGAGGACGGAAGCGTCCCCGCGCGCGGCGGACGCGGTCGCGGTCGGGGGAGAGGACGTCAGGCCGCGACGTCGCGCTCCGCGGTGTTCGACCTCCAGGACCTTCCGCCCGACGACCTCACGCGTCTCATCCAGACGTTGCAGGAGGAGATGCACGAGGCGTCGAAGGAGCTGCGCTTCGAGGAGGCCGCCCGCCTGCGCGACGAGATCAGCGAGCTGAAGCGCGAGCTGCGCGAGTTCGCCTGACGCACGCGCCGCGTCGCGCGGCGGCGACTACCGGTAGCCGTAGCCGCGGCGCGACCAGCGCCCGCTGCTGCGACGCCGGGTCGCCGAGCGGTACACGAGCAACACGATCACCGCGCCGATAATGGAGCCGATGATGCCGGACGGCTGCAGCGCGCCCTCGCTCACGTCGTGCCCGAAGAGCACGTAGCCGAGGAACCCGCCGACGAACGAGCCGATGATCCCGACGAGGATCGTGCCCAGGATCCCGATCGGGTCGCGACCCGGCACGAGGAGACGGGCCACGGCGCCGGCGATGAGCCCGATCACAATCATCCCGACGATGAAGCCGATCATGGTGAACCCCTCCCTGTCACGTCGTGCCAGAAGGGGTACCCCTGGGGCCGCGTCCCGAACCGCCGGCGCCTCAGTGACCCGAGATCGCCAGAAGGTACGCGACGAGCAGCACGCCGTTGCGTTGCGCAGTCGGGATGTCGGTGGAGAAGAAGCCGGCCGCCTGCTGCATCGTGGCGAGATCGCCCGGTGAATACGTCGTCGTCACCGATACCGGACCCGTGCCCGGCGCGTAGCCGAGGTTGGCACCGGGCTGGCCCTGGTTGCGGGCCAGCGCGCCGATGAACGCGAGGAACATCGCCGCGTCGTGCTGGGTGCTCGCGAGGTCGCTGCGCCCGAAGAACACCGCGTCCTTGAAGAGGAATTGGTTCTCGTTCGACGCGTACGACGACGTGTACGACGAGGGCGCGGCGGTCGGTGTCACCGGGTCGCTGCCGATGCTGGTGATCGCGTTCGCCTGCCCGGTGTGCGCCGGTGTGATCGTGCGTACCGACACCTGGTACGTCTCGCCAGCAGTCAAGCCGCCGACGATGAACCCGCCCGTCGTCTTGTCGACGGTGTGTCCGACGGACTGGAAGAGGCCGCCCGACTGCGCGACGAGCACGTCGTAGTACCCGCCGTCGCCCGTGTAGGGGATCGGTGTCCAGCCGACCGAGAGACTCGTGCTGGTGACGGGCACCGCGTGCACGTTGCTCGGCGCGGTCGTCTGCGTGGATGCCCAGTCGGGCTCGTGGTTGTGCAGAAACGTGAGCAACGTCGGATCGGTCGCAGTGAGACCGTTGTACGACAAGTTCAGATTCGAGCCCAGCACGTCGGTGTTCACCAGCTGCGACGGGATCGTCCCGATCAGCGCGTTGTTCTCGAGCTGCAGCGCCTGCAGTGCATGCAGGTTCCCGAAGGTCGTCGGAATGCTTCCGCTGAGCTGGTTCGCGCTGACGTTCAGCGATTGGAGCGCGGAGAGGTTGCCGAGCCCGGGTGGGAGCGAGCCGCTCAGTTGGTTCCCCGACAGGTCGAGCCCGGCGAGGTCCGTCAGTGCGTCGAGCACGGGCGGGAAGGTGCCTGAGAGCCCGTTGTTCGAGAGCCCGAGCAGGAACACGTGGCCGTTGTTGCAGATGATGCCGTACCAGGTGCACGGCGTCGTGGTGTGGAACCAGTTGTCCTGGCGGGTCCAGTTGGGCCCGTTCGTCGTGTCGTAGAGGTACTGGAGCGCGTTGCACTCCGACGTCGGTATTCCCGTGACGTTCGCGCACCCGATCTGCGTCAGTGACCCGACCTCGCCGTCGGTCAGCGCGTGGTCGTAGACGCGCACGTCGTCGAGTGACCCGAGCAACGGACGCGTCGCGTCGCTGAAGTGCACACCGTTGCCGGCGGCTGGCTGACCACCCGTGTCGAAGCGGCCGAGCGGCCGGCCGTCCTCGTAGGTCGCCATCGTGTTCCCGTCGTAGCTGAGCGCAAGATGGTGATAGGTCCCGTCGGCGATCGGGAACGGGGTGAACGCGACCGTCCGCCCGAACCCTCCGGTGTTGGCGTCGAAGTACAGGTTGTCGCCGGACGCGGTGTGCAACATGCGCACGTCCGCTTTGCCCGGGAGCGAGAACGGCATCTCCTCCACATCCGTCGCCGGGAGCGTGTTGAAGCGGACCCAGAACGCGACGGTGAACGTCGTGAGCGCGTTGGTCTTCGTGCCCGGTGCGGTCGCGACGCTGTTCGAGCTCTGCACCGACGAGAGCGCGAACGGGTTGGCGACGCTGATCCTCGCCGTGCTCGACGTCCATCCCGCGGCGCTGCCGAGCGTCGCGTTCGCGCCATACCCCGACTGGTCGGCGCTGGTCGTCCCCGTCCCCTCGTCGAAGGGCCAATAGCCGACCAGGCCGGCCGTCGTCGGTGACGCGTGCGCCGGCGCCGCGTTCGCGAGCGGGACGACTGCCGCCGCCACGAGGAGGATCACCGCGACGGTGATGTGCCGCCGTCGCGTCAGGCCGATCGTCGTCGGCGCGGTCATGGCTCGCCTCCCGTCGGCGTTCGTCGCGCGCGTTCGGCCACTTCATGACCGCCGCCTGCCCTGTTGCCGCATCAGCGGCGCGGAGGATCGTAGCGAGACCCTTTGGCGCCGCCAACCACCTGGTTGCGCGCCGTCGGGGGCGAGGCCCTGGCAGCGAAGACCTCTTGTCGATATCGTGCCGCGACATCCGACCAGGGCAGGGGGGTCGACATGCGCGGTACGCAAGTCGTCGTCGTGGTCGTCGCACTCGTGTTGGTGACGAGTGGGTGTTGGCTGGAGGCGGGTCAGAGTGCCGGGCGGGCCGGCTTCAACCCGTTCGAGTCGCAGATCACCGCGGCGAACGTGTCCCAGCTCGGGATCGCGTGGCAGCACCAGCTCACCGGTCCGATCCGCGAGTCGCTCATCTCACCGTCGGCCTCGACCGCGTACGTGCCCAGTGCGGGCGCGCTCACGGCATACGACCTCGGGACCGGCACGACGTCGTGGTCGACGGACACGACGGGGACCACCACCTCGGACCCGGTGCTCGTCGGCGGCCAACTCGTCGTCGCGACAGACGGGACGTCCAACTGTCAGCTCCAGCACCTGGACCCGGCCACGGGGAACCTGCTCAGCACCCAGACCTTCGGCATGCCGAACCCGATGCTGTGCATCCCCGAGCCGGGCGCGCTCGGAACCGACACGTTCGTCGACGCGTGGAGCGCTGTGGACCTCTCCGACACGGGCACCTGCCAGATCGGGCACAGCGCGCGCTACTACCACGGGCTGACGTCCGTCGGACACTTCAATCTGACGTTCTTCGACACCACGACCTGCTACATCGGCAACCCGCCGGCGCCGCCGCCGGCGACGTTGGGTCCGGCGATGCAGGAACGAAACCTGATCGTCCTCCCGGTCGGTGAGAATCTCGACAGCGTCCAGGCGCTCGACGCGTCAACGGGCCAACCGGTGTGGAGCGTGCCCGCCCTGGCCCACGTCAACGGCCCGGTGATCGCGCTGCCCAACGGGGACATCGCGTACACGACGACCGCGGGCGTGCTGCGGGTCCATGACGGCGCCACCGGGCAGTTCAAGTGGTCCGCGCAGATCGTCACCGGTGGCCCGCCGTTCTTGACGTTGCCGCCGGCGTCGAACCAGACCACGATCTTCGTCGCACCCGGAGGGATCGAGGCGTTCCCCGTCGGGGGCTGCAACGCGGCGACGTGCACCCCGACGTGGACGGCGACGCTCTCGAGCTCGGCGAACGTGCGGCCGTCGATCGGCGGCAACGTCGTCTACGTCGGTAGCCAGGACGGCACCGTCACCGCGTTCCCCGGCAACGGCTGCAACGCGAGCACGTGCGCATCGCTCTGGTCGGGTGCCACGGGGTCGTTCGTCAGGGGCGCGCCCGCGATAGGGCAGGGCCACGTCGTCGCCGGCTCGCAGGACGGGACGGTGACCGCGTTCGCGCTCCGACCGCCGAGCTGACCCCCTCCGACCCCATCCCAGGCCGGCCGGGGGTCATCGAACATTCGTTCGATCGGGCCCCGGAACCGGGTAGCCTGGCGCCGTGGCGCGGGGAACGGGGTCGAAGGTGCGGACGGCCGCGGTGAAGGCCGCTGCGAAGAAGGCGGGCGGCACCAAGAAGGCCGTGTCGCGGGCGGGATCGGGCACCGCGGCGAAGGCGGCGACCCCGAGCGGGAGGGCCGCCCAGGCGACCGGCGCCGACGAGCGGCGGGCCGTGCTCGCCGCCGAGCGCCACGACATCGGCACCGACCAGATCGTCGTGCACGGCGCTCGCGAGCACAACCTGCAGGGCGTCGACGTGCGCCTCCCGCGCGAGCGCCTCATCGTCTTCACGGGTCTGTCGGGCTCCGGGAAGTCGTCGCTCGCGTTCGACACGATCTACGCGGAGGGTCAGCGCCGCTACGTCGAGTCGCTGTCGTCGTACGCACGGCAGTTCCTCGGCCAGATGGACAAGCCCGACGTCGACTTCATCGAGGGGCTGTCGCCCGCGATCTCGATCGACCAGAAGTCGGCCTCACGCAACCCTCGATCGACCGTCGGAACCATCACCGAGATCTACGACTATCTCCGCCTGCTGTACGCGCGCATCGGTGTGCCGCACTGCCCGAAGTGCGGTGACGTGATCACGCGCCAGACGCCCCAGCAGATCGTCGACCGAGTGCTGAAGCTGCCCGAGGGCACGCGGTTCCAGGTGCTCGCGCCGGTCGTGCGGGGCCGCAAAGGCGAGTACGAGGGTCTGCTCGGCGAGCTCGCGAAGCAGGGTTTCACGCGGGCCCGGATCGACGGCGAGGTGCACGAGCTCAGCGCGCTCGCGGGCTCCGGTGGGCACGGCGAGACGCGCGAGCGACTGGCCCGCTACGAGCAGCACACGATCGAGGTGATCGTCGACCGTCTCGTGCGTCGCCCCGGCATCGAGCGCCGCCTCACCGACTCGCTCGAGACCGCGTTGCGCCTCGCCGACGGTGTGGCCGAGGTGGAGATCGTGCCGCGAGGCGACGACCGAGCCGGTCAACGTCAGCTCGTGGCGACCGACGAGGCCGAGGCCGAGGTGCTCACGTTCTCCGAGCATCTCGCGTGCGCGCGCTGCGGTCTGAGCTTCGAGGAGCTCGCCCCGCGCAACTTCTCCTTCAACTCGCCGTACGGTGCCTGCGAGCGCTGCGACGGTCTGGGCACGCGCTTCGAGGTCGACCCGGAGCTCGTCGTGCCCGACGACGACCTGAGCATCGCCGACGGCGCGATCGCGCCCTGGTCCGGGTTCCGGGGCGAGTACTTCACGCGCGTATTGCAGGCCGTCGGGCGCGAGTTCGGCTTCGACCTCAAGACACCGTGGAAGAAGCTCAAGAAGAGCGCGCAGAAGGTCGTGCTGTTCGGCTCGGGCAACAAGTCGGTGCAGGTCTCGTACCGGAACCGCTACGGCCGGCAGCGGTCGTACCAGACCCGCTACGAGGGCGTCGTCCCGTGGCTCGAACGTCGCCACACCGAGGCGGAGAGCGATCGGAGTCGCGAGCAGATCGAGGGCTACATGCGCGAGGTGCCGTGCCCCGCGTGCCACGGCGCGCGCCTGCGTCCCGCCTCGCTCGCGGTGACCGTCGGCGACCGGAGCATCTTCGAGGTCGGCGAGATGTCGATCCGGAACTCGGCCGCGTTCCTCGGGTCGGTCGAGCTGTCGGAGCGCGACCGGCTGATCGCCGAGCGCGTGCTCAAGGAGGTCAACGAGCGGATGCGCTTTCTGCTCGACGTCGGCCTCGACTACCTCAGCCTCAACCGCGCGTCGGGAACGCTGGCGGGCGGTGAGGCGCAGCGCATCCGTCTCGCGTCGCAGATCGGGAGCGGCCTCACCGGCGTGCTGTATGTGCTCGACGAGCCGTCGATCGGTCTGCACCAGCGCGACAACCAGCGCCTCATCGACACGATGGTCCGCCTGCGCGACCTCGGGAACACGGTGATCGTCGTCGAGCACGACGAGGACACGATCCGGGTGGCCGACCACGTCGTCGACATCGGTCCCGGTGCGGGGGAGCACGGAGGCCGGATCGTGGTGTCGGGCAGCGTCGAGGACGTGGTCGCGTCCGACGAGTCGATCACCGGTCAGTACCTCTCCGGGCGCCGGACGATCGACGTACCCGAGATCCGGCGTCAGCCGGGCGACGCGTGGCTCACCATCCGCGGCGCACGCGAGCACAACCTGAAGGACATCGACGTCGAGCTGCCGCTGCAGTGCCTCGTCTCGATCACGGGCGTGAGCGGGAGCGGCAAGAGCACGCTCGTGAACGACATCCTGTTCCACGCGCTCATGCAGCGCGTCTACCGGTCGCGCACCGTTCCGGGGCGCCACAAGACGATCGAGGGGACCGAGGCGCTCGACAAGGTCATCAACATCGACCAGTCACCGATCGGCCGGACACCACGTTCGAACCCGGCGACCTACACCGGTGTCTTCGACAAGATCCGGGCGCTGTTCGCCTCGACCCCCGAGGCCAAGGTGCGCGGCTACCAGCAGGGCCGGTTCTCGTTCAACGTAAAGGGCGGTCGCTGCGAGGCGTGCGCGGGCGACGGCACGATCAAGATCGAGATGCACTTCCTGCCCGACGTGTACGTGCCGTGCGAGGTCTGCAAGGGCGCGCGCTACAACCGCGACACCCTCGACATCACGTGGAAGGGCAAGAACATCGCGGAGGTGCTCGATCTCTCGATCGAGGAGGCCCTCGAGTTCTTCGCGAACCAGCCCACGATCGCGCGCCAGATGCAGACGCTCTTCGACGTCGGTCTCGGGTACGTGCGCCTCGGGCAGCCCGCCCCGACGCTGTCGGGAGGCGAGGCGCAGCGCGTGAAGCTCGCGTCGGAGCTCGGCAAGCGCGCGACCGGTCGCACGATCTACATCCTCGACGAGCCGACCACGGGCCTCCACTTCGAGGACGTGCGTCGCCTGCTCGGCGTGCTGCAGCGTCTGGTCGACGCGGGCAACACGGTGCTCGTGATCGAGCACAACCTCGACGTGATCAAGTCGGCCGACTGGATCGTCGACCTCGGCCCCGAGGGCGGCGACGGTGGCGGGCGCGTCGTCGTCGAGGGTGCACCTGAGGTCGTGGCCAAGACGCCGGAGAGCCACACCGGCCGGTTCCTCGCGCCGCTCCTCGGCATCGGTCGTTGAACGACGACGGAGCCGAGGACGCGATCGACCCCTGGGAGCGACACGCGGGGTGGTGGCAGGACGGCTTCACCGAAGGCGCGGACGCCGAGTACGAGGAGCAGATCCTTCCGCTGGCGGCGGAGGGGCTCGCCGGTGCGCGATGCGTGCTCGACATCGGGACCGG
The DNA here is from genome assembly GCA_036558745.1 of Acidimicrobiia bacterium. Taxonomy (GTDB): domain Bacteria; phylum Actinomycetota; class Acidimicrobiia; order IMCC26256; family JAMXLJ01; genus JAMXLJ01. The sequence continues at coordinate 20,489 of DATBEZ010000082.1, read as the reverse complement.
TGAAGGTCAGCTCGCACGACTGGCGGCTCGGCTCGGCGTGTCACGTGTGGTCGGCGTCGATCCCACGGTCGCCCAGCTCCGCGTCGCGCATGCGCGTGCCGGTGGCCCGGCGTACGCGCGGGCGGTCGCGACCAAGCTGCCGGTCCGCGACGACGCGTTCGACACCGTGGTCGTCTGCCTCGTCCTCGAACACGTCGACGATCATCGGGGCGCGATCGCCGAGATCGCGCGCGTGCTCGAGCCCGGTGGACGGTTCCTGCTCTTCCTGAACCATCCGCTCCTCCAGGCGCCGGGGAGCGGCTGGATCGACGACCACATCCTCGAGGAGCAGTACTGGCGCATCGGCCCGTACCTCGTCGAGGACCACTCGATGGAGGAGGTCGCACCCGGCGTGGTGCTGCCCTTCATCCACCGCCCCCTGTCGAGCTACGTCAACGCGTTGGCCGCGTGCGGCCTCACGATCGAGCGGATGGAGGAGCCGGCGCCACCGCCGGGGTTCGTCGCCCGGGCACCGGAGTACGAGCAAGCCGCGACGATCCCGCGACTCCTCATGCTCTCAACCCGTCTCACGGGGGCGCCGAAGCACAACGGGTGAAGCGTCTCGCCGCGATCGCGGTCCTCACTGCCGTGGCGGCGACGCTGCTCCTGACCCAGCAGATCATCCGCCTGGACCACACGCGGGTCTATGGCATCTCGTACGTCAAGGGGTTCGAGCCCGGGCGCAAGGGCCTCGACAAGACGCTGGGACTGGGTGACGGCCAGGCGTACGCGGAGATCGCGCGTGATCCGACGCTGGCGCGACCTGCCGCATTCCGGTTCGGGCCGCACAGCGCGGCGTACCGATTCGGCCGGCCGCTCTTCGGCGAGCTGGTCTGGGCGCTCTCGCTCGGGCGCCCCGGCAACGTCACCGCCACGATGGCGGCGGTCTGCATCGTGGCGACGGGTGCTGCAGGTGCCGCGCTCGCGTCGCTGATCGCGCGACGTGGTGGCAACCCGTGGCTCGGGGCCGGCGTCGCGTTCCTGCCTGGCGCGTGGTCGGCGACGACCGGGCTGACATCCGAGACGCTCGCGCTCGCCTTCGGCACATGGGGCGTCGTGCTCTGGATGCGGCACCGGCGCCCGACGCCCGCGGTCGTCGTCCTCTTCTCCCTCGCGGTGTTGACACGCGAGACCATGCTGCTCGTCCCGATCGCGCTGGTCGCCTGGTCATGGCACAGGAGTCGCGACGCACGCCGTGCGCACCTCGCGATGGTCGCGGTACCGGCGGCAGTGCTCGGCGCGTGGTACGTCGTCGTGTACGCCCGGTTCGATGCGTGGCCGTTCGCCAGTGGACCGAAGGGCGCGTTCGGGCTGCCGTTCACGGGCATCTTCCACGCGCTGTCCGGATGGAGCGGCTCGCTGCCCGATCTGTTCGCCCTCGCCGGCGGCCTCGGGCTCGTGCTCCTCGCCCGGCGGAGCAACCGCAACGACCCGCTTCGCTGGATCGTGATCGCGTACGTCGTGTTCGCGCCGTTCATGGGTCCGGCCGTGTGGGCGCGCTGGCAGGACTTCGGGCGGCCCTTGCTCCCGCTCTATGCGTTCGCGCTCGTCCTCGCGGCCGGTACCGCCGCGGGACCGGGCCGCGATCGTGACACGGCGGGAACCGCGTCGGTCGAGCCTCAGGTGATGTCGAGCATGCGCTGAAGCGCGACGCGGGCCCATTCGGCCGTGGCCGGATCGACGACAATCTGGTTGACGACCTCGCCCCGCGCGAGCGACTCGAGCACCCACGCGAGGTGTGGCGCGTCGATGCGGAACATCGTCGAGCACGGGCAGATGAGGGGGTCGAGCGACACGATCGTCTTGTCGGGGTGCTCGTGCGCCATGCGCTGCACCATGTGGATCTCGGTGCCGACGGCGAGGACCGTGCCCGCAGGTGCTTCCTCGACCCAGTCGAGGATGCGCTCGGTCGACCCGACACGATCCGCCATCGCGACGACGTCGTGCGCGCACTCGGGATGGACGACCACGACACCGTCGGGGTGCTCGGCGCGGAACGCGTCCACATGCGCGGGCCGGAACCGCTGGTGCACCGAGCAGTGGCCCTTCCACAAGAGGAACGTCGCGTCCTTGACGTCGCGCTCCTCGAGGCCGCCGAGGTCCTCGCGCGGGTTCCACACGCGCATGTCGGTCTCGTCGTAGCCCATGTCGAACGCGGTGTTGCGCCCGAGGTGCTGATCGGGGAAGAAGAGCACCTTGTCGCCGCGACGCAACGCCCAGTCGAGCACGGCGCGCGCGTTCGATGACGTGCACACCGCGCCACCGTGCTCACCGACGAACGCCTTCAGCGCGGCGGACGAGTTCATGTACGTGATCGGCACGAGCCGGCTCGTGTCGGTGATCCCGCCGAGGGCGTCCCAGCACTCCTCGACCTGGTCCAGGTCGGCCATGTCGGCCATCGAGCAACCCGCGTTGAGGTCGGGGAGCACGACGCGCTGGTGATCGGCCGTGAGGACGTCGGCCGACTCGGCCATGAAGTGGACACCGCAGAACACGATGTCGGTCGCGTCGGCGTTGTCCGCCGCGAAGCGGGCGAGCTTGAACGAGTCGCCCCGCGCGTCGGCCCAGGTGATGACCTCGTCACGCTGGTAGTGGTGCCCGAGGATCAGCACGCGGCTTCCGAGGGCGGTCTTGGCCGAGCCGATCCACGCGTCCAGCTCGTCCGCGGACGCGGTGGTGTACCGGTCGGGCAGCGGCTCCTGCAGTCGCAACATCGATTGTCCTCCCCGAGGGGATGGGCTCCGATGTGGCCGGCGGGGACAGCCTGGTCGCCCACCGCGGGGTTGTCGGCCTCGGAGCTCGTATGTGGCCGGAGTACCAGGCCGGCCTTCTTCGAGCATAACCGGCGCCGCCGGTTCGGGATTCCCCGCCGGCGCGGGGCGGGCGACCTGCCCGCGCCACCGCCTCGGGCCGCGCTCTGCGTAGCATCGCCGCCGATGTCGGCGCGACGGCTCCTGCTCCTGATCGTCGCGCTCGTGGCCGCGCGGGTCGTCGTGGTCCCGTTGATCCTGTCCGACCCGCTGACGTCACGACGCAACGCGGTCTTGACGGGCGACGTGCGCCGCTACCACCGCATCGCCCAGAGCCCCGGCGTCCCGTACCGGGACTTCCCGGTCGAGTACCCACCCGTCACATGGGCCGCGATCAAGGTGCTCGACGGAGGCTCGAACCGGGCGGCCACCATCCGCGTGGTGATCTCGCAGCTCGTGTGCGACGTGCTCGTCGCCGCCGCGCTCGCGTACGGCTGGAGCCGGCGCGCCGCGCTCGCGTACCTCGTCCTCGGTCTGCCGCTGGTCGTCTACCCGTTCATCTATCTCCGACTCGACCTGCTCTCGGTCGCGCTGGCGGCGTGGGGACTCGCGCTCGTCCGGCGCGACCGTTGGGCCAGCGGTGGTGTGCTGCTCGCGGTGTCGTGCTTCGCCAAGCCGTGGCCCCTTGCGGTGCTGCCGATGCTCGTGCTCCAACGTCGATGGCGCGCGCTCGCGGTCACGTTGGCCACCGGCGCGGCAGGCCTCGCCGCGTGGGTCGTCGTCGCGGGCGTCGACGGCGTGCAACAGGTCGCGACGTTCCGCGGCGCCCGAGGCTGGCAGATCGAGAGCGTCGTCGGCGCACTGGTCCGGGCCCTCGGCCACGACATCGTGCACGTCGAATCCGGTGCGTGGCGGGTCGGCGCGTCGGCGGCGACGTGGAGCCGTCCGCTCGGGCTCGCGATGGTCGCGGTGATGGCCGTGGTGTGGTGGCGCGCCTGGTACCACCGCGACGACACCCGCGTGGTCGAGGCGGTCGCGCCGCTCGCAGCCCTCGGTGCGTTCCTCGCGCTGGCGCCGATCCTGTCGCCGCAGTACGTGTGCTGGCTCCTGCCCTTCGCCGCGCTGGCCTACGTGGAGGGCGCGCGGAGGATGGTGTGGATCTCGGCAGCCGTCGTCGCGCTCTCCGCGATCCTCCTCTACGTCATCAAAGAGGTGATCTGGGGCGAGGACACCGCCATGGTCCTGCTCCTGGTCCGCAACGCGATGGTGGTCGCGCTGACCGTCGTGGGGCTCGTGGAGATCTGGCGGCGCCCCGCACGAAGCGTTCGCCGGCCCGTCCCGCCGGCGACCACCGACACGGGACCGGTGGCGCGGGAGCCCGTCGGCCAGGTGGTGTAGCCCCGCTCGACCCGTCCGGATTGGGCTTCGGGATGCTGGGCGGGGCCGCGACAATGGAGTGGTGGTCACCCGCCCCGCACCCGGCTCGATCCCCGACGCGCCCGGCTCCTACCAATTCAAGGACGCCCAGGGCCGGGTCATCTACGTCGGGAAGGCGAAGAGCCTGCGCAGCCGGCTGTCGAACTACTTCGCGCCGCCCGAGACGCTGCCCGACCGGACCCGCCAGATGGTCGCCGCGGCGGAGACCGTCGAGTGGATCGAGGTCCGCAACGAGGTCGAGGCGTTCTTCCTCGAGTTCAACCTCATCCAGAAGCACAAGCCGCGCTTCAACGTCCGCCTGAAGGACGACAAGTCGTATCCGTTCCTTGCGGTCACGCTCGACGAGGACTGGCCTCGCGCCATGGTCATGCGAGGGGCGAAGCGCAAGGGCGTGAAGTACTACGGGCCGTACGCGCACGCGTACGCGATCCGCGAGACGCTCGACCTCCTGCTCCGCACGTTCCCGATCCGGACGTGCACGAACGGCAAGTTCGACCGTCACCACCGGCTCGGGCGCCCATGCCTCTACGCGCATATCGAGAAGTGCGCCGCGCCGTGCGTCGACGCGGTGACGCACGACGAGTACGACGCGCTCGTCCAGGAGCTGCTGTCGTTCCTCGACGGCGACACGAACCCGGTCCTCGACCGGCTCGAGAAGCAGATGTACGGCGCGGCCGATGCGCTCGACTTCGAGCGCGCGGCGCGGGTGCGCGACCAGCTCACATCGGTGCGCAAGGCGATCGAGCGCCAGCAGATGGTCGCGGCGCGCGAGGAGGACTTCGACATCCTCGGGGTCGCCGAGGACGAGCTGCAGGCGAGCGTCCAGGTCTTCTTCGTGCGGCGCGGACGCGTCGTCGGGCGCAAGGGCCTGGTCGTCGACAAGGTGGAGGACCTGGAGGCGCCCGAGCTGATCGGTCGGGTGCTGGAGCAGCTCTACGGCGGCGCCGCGGCCGAGGACGTCCCGAAGGAGGTGCTCGTCCCCGTCCTGCCCGACGAGCACGAGCTGTACGAGGAGTTCCTCGCTGCGGCACGCGGGTCACGGGTTCGCGTCCGGGCACCGCAGCGGGGGGAGAAGCGCGCCCTCCTCGGCACGGTGACGAAGAACGCGGAAGAGGCGTTCGTGCGTCACAAGCTGCGTCGCGCGTCCGATCACAACGCACGCGCCCGTGCCCTCACCGCGTTGCAGGATGCGCTCGGACTCCCCGAGGCGCCTCTGCGGATCGAGTGCTTCGACATCTCGAACCTCCAGGGCACCGAGATCGTCGCGTCGATGGTCGTCATGGAGGACGGCCTGCCGAAGCGCAGCGACTACCGCCGCTTCAAGATGCGCCACCAGGAGGGACAGGACGACTTCGCGTCGATGGAGGAGGCGCTGACGCGCCGCTTCACGAACTACCTGCGCGAACGCGACCAGGGTGCCCAGAAGGGACGGCGGTTCTCGTACCCGCCGAACCTGCTGCTCATCGACGGCGGCAAGGGGCAGCTCAATGTCGCGGTGCGCGTGCTCGACGAGCTCGGTCTCGAGGACATCTGCGTCGCGTCGTTGGCGAAGCGGTTCGAGGAGGTGTACCTCCCGCGTCGCGACGAGCCGGTGCGCATTCCTCGTGACTCCGAAGCGCTCTATCTCCTGCAGCAGGTGCGCGACGAGGCGCACCGCTTCGCGATCACGTACCACCGCAAGCTGCGCGGGAAGTCGATGACGCGCTCCATCCTCGACGACGTCCCCGGTCTGGGGCCGACCCGTCGCACCCGGCTGCTCAAGGAGTTCGGGTCGGTGAAACGGCTCCGCGAGCTCTCACGCGAGGAGCTCCACGGCCTTCCGTGGCTCCCCGACAAGGTCGCCGACGCGCTCTACGTCAAGCTCCACCCTCACGACGTGGCATCTTTAGCGGACAGCTGACCGGGCAGTTTGGTTCCGCAGCACGGTGGCGAGCGCCGGAGCCATGTAGGGAGCGAGTGAGCGAGTGGACATAGATGTCACGATCATCACGGGGATGTCGGGCGCGGGACGGTCCGAGGCCGCGAACGTGTTCGAGGACCTCGCGTTCTTCGTGATCGACAACCTCCCGCCCGCGCTCATCACGAAGGTCGCGGAGCTCGCGCAGGGGAGCGAACGCCCGAAGCGCTACGCGCTGGTCGTCGACGTCCGGTCCGGCGCGTTCATGGAAGCGCTCGACGCCGCGCTGGAGGAGCTGCGCACGATCGGCGCGCGCACCAGGGTCCTGTTCCTCGACGCGTCGAACGAGGCGCTCGTCCGCCGTTTCGAGGCGACCCGCCGTCGTCACCCACTCGCAGAGAACGACCGCGTCGTCGACGGGATCCGCCGCGAACGTGCGCTGCTCGAAGAGCTCAAGGGCCAGGCCGACCTCGTCGTCGACACGTCGAACCTCAACGTCCACGAGCTGCGCGACCGTCTGCGCGAGCTGTTCGCGGAACCGACGCCCGAGGGGACGCTGCACCCGAACCTCGTGTCGTTCGGTTACAAGCACGGTCTCCCGCTCGACGTCGACCTGCTGTTCGACTGTCGCTTCCTGCCCAACCCGCACTGGGTCGAGGAGCTGCGCCCCCTGACCGGCCTCGACGAGCCGGTCCGGGAGTACGTGCTGGAGCAGGAGGACACCCCCGGCTTCCTCGACGAGTTGGAACGGCTCCTCGAGCTGCTCCTCCCGGGCTATGTCCGCGAGGGCAAGTCGTATCTGACCATCGGGATCGGCTGCACCGGGGGTCACCACCGCAGCGTCGTGGTCGCGGAGGAGCTGGCGAAGCGGCTGCGGGCGCGCGACTTCCCGGTGCGCGTGCACCACAGGGACGTCGAGCGTGGCTGACCCCGTGGTCGACGTCGACGGCTCGCGGCGACGCGTCGCGCCGCTCACCCCGAGCGGGGCGCGCACCACGCGCACCGGTGCCGGTACGCGGCCGGCGACGGCGCAGAGCCCGGCCGCGCTGGAGGCGTCCGAGCGCGCCACCCCGTCGCGCCGTCCCGATGGGCCCGCGGTCGTCGCGCTGGGTGGTGGTCACGGCCTCGCGGTCGCGCTGCGAGCGATCCGCCGCTACGCGGGGACGATCACCGCGGTGGTGAGCGTCGCCGACGACGGGGGTTCGTCGGGCCGGCTGCGGCGCGACCTCGGTGTCCCGGCACCGGGCGACCTGCGCAAGTGCCTGGTCGCGCTCGCCGGTGACGACACCGTGTGGGAGGAAGCGTTCGAGCACCGCTTCGTGGGCGGCGAGCTCCACGGTCACGCGCTCGGGAACCTCGTGATCGTCGGGCTGACCGAGGTGCTGGGCGACTTCACGCGCGCACTCGAGGAGGCGGGCCGGCTGCTCCACGCGATCGGGCGGGTCCTGCCCGCGACCACCGACCCGGTGGTGCTCAAGGCCGACGTGGAGGGCGAGCCGGTCGAGGGGCAGGTCGCGGTCCAGAACTCGCGGGGCCGGGTCCGGAAGGTCGAGCTCGTCCCCGGCGACGCCACTGCGTGCCCCGACGCGGTGCGGGCCATCGCCGAGGCCGACCAGATCGTGCTCGCGCCGGGATCGCTTTTCACCAGCCTCATCCCGGTGCTGTGCGTCCACGAGCTTCGCGACGCCGTCGCCCAGGCGGAGGGGCGGGTCATCCAGGTCGCGAACCTGCGCCCGCAGGTGCCCGAGACGGAGGGTCTCGACGCCACCGACCACCTCCGGGCCGTGCTCGACCACGGGGCCCGGGTCGACGCGTTCGTCTACCAGCGCGACGGCGCGCTCGTCGCCGACGACGCCGCCATCCGCGCGCGCAACGTCCTCCCCGTCGGCGCGAACGTCACGGGTGGTGACCGGGAGACGCACGACCCCGTACGACTGGCGGTCACGCTGACCGCTCTGCTGTGATCAACTGTCCGCATCCGGCCGCCCCGGGCGGTCGCTGTTCTCAACGTGGAGGCAACGATGGCGGTACGAGTCGGTATCAACGGCTTCGGACGGATCGGTCGCTCCTTCTACCGTGCGCTGCTCGCCCGCGGGGGCGACGCCGGCGTCGAGCTCGTCGCGGTGAACGACCCGTTCGGTGACGCCGACACGATGGCGTTCCTGCTCAAGCACGACTCGGTCGGGGGCGTCCTTCCGAACGAGGTGAAGGTCAGCAACGGCGGCTTCTCCGTCGACGGTCGCGAGGTCAAGAAGCTCGAGACCCGCGATCCGGCCGAGATCCCGTGGGCCGACAACGGCGTCGACATCGTCATCGAGTCGACCGGCCTCTTCACCGGACGCGACGCCGCCGCGGGCCACCTGACCGGCGGTGCGAAGCGCGTGGTCATCTCCGCGCCGAGCAACGATGCCGACGTCATGATCTGCCTCGGTGTCAACGACGGCGTGTACGACCCGTCGAAGCACACCGTGATCTCGAACGCGTCCTGCACCACGAATTGCCTCGCGCCGATGGTGCGCGTGCTGCACGAGCGCTTCGGCATCGAGCGCGGGCTCATCAACACGGTGCACGCGTACACGAGCGACCAGCAGCTGCAGGACATGGCGCAGACGTCCCGCAGCGGCAAGCCCGACCTGCGGCGGATGCGCGCCGCGGCCCTCTCGATCATCCCGAACACCACCGGCGCGGCCCGCGCCATCGGGAAGGTCATGCCCGAGCTGAACGGCCGCCTCGACGGCATGTCGCTGCGCGTCCCAGTACCGACCGGGTCGATCACCGACCTGGTGGCCGACCTCGCATCGGACGCGAGCCCCGACGACATCAACAGCGCGTTCGCCGCGGCTGCGGCCGACGCGAGCTACCGCGGCGTGCTCGAGTACACCGAGGAGCCGTTGGTGTCGGCCGACATCGTCGGGAACCCGTCGTCGTGCATCTTCTCCGCGAAGGACACGATGGCCACGGGCCGCATGGCGAAGGTGCTCGGCTGGTACGACAACGAGTGGGGCTACTCCAACCGGCTCGTCGATCTCGTCGCCTTCCTCGGCGCGTCCTAGCCCCCTTCCACCCCTCCCGATCATGGATCTGCCGCGCCTGGACGACCTGCCCGCGCTCGACGGCCGGCGGGTGCTCGTCCGCGTCGACTTCAACGTGCCGTTGGGCGCAGGGCCCGACGGCGTGGTCGTCGAGGACGACCTGCGGATCGCGAGTGCCCTCCCGACCCTGCGCTGGTTGCAGGACCGCGGCGCGGCCGTCGTCGCGTGCTCGCACCTCGGCCGGCCCAAGGGCGCGCCCGACCCGCGCTACTCGATGGAGCCCGTCGCGACGCGCCTGCGGGAGCTGCTCGGGTCGCCGGTCACGCTCGCGCCCGCGGTCGTCGGCGACGAGGTGCAGGCCGCGGCGCGCGGGCTCGCGGCCGGCCAGGTGCTGCTGCTCCAGAACCTGCGCTTCGAGCCGGGCGAGACCAAGAACGCCCCCGCGTTCGCGGACGCGCTGAGCGCCCTCGGTGACGCGTACGTGAACGACGCGTTCGGCGCGTCGCACCGCGCCCACGCGTCCATCGTCGGACCACCGGCGCGCCTGCCGAGCGCCGCGGGCTTCCTGCTCGAACGCGAGGTCGACGTGCTCTCGAACCGGCTCGGCGACGCCCGCCGGCCGTTCCTCGCCGTGCTCGGCGGTGCGAAGGTGAGCGACAAGCTCGGTGTGATCGACGCGCTGCTCGAACGTTGCGACGCGATCCTCGTCGGCGGCGCGATGGCGTTCACGTTCCTCGTCGCGCAGGGCTACACCGTGGGTGACTCGCTCGTGGAGCCGGACCGGGTCGACGACTGCCGCCGTCTCCTCGAGACGGGGCGCGTGCGCGTCCCGGTCGACGTGGTCGTCGGGCGGGAGGTCACCGCCGACACCGAGACCCGGGTCGTGAAGGCCGCGTCGATGCCGGAAGGGTGGAAAGGCCTCGACATCGGACCCGAGACCGCGTCCCTGTTCGCCGACGAGATCGACGGCGCCGCGACCCTGCTCTGGAACGGTCCGATGGGCGTGTTCGAGATCGAGCCGTTCGCGGCCGGGACGCGCACGGTCGCGGAGGCGGTCGCCGCGTGCGGCGGGTTCACCGTCGTCGGCGGCGGCGACAGCGCCGCGGCGGTGCGACAGATGGGCCTGGCCGACCGGGTCGACCACGTGAGCACCGGCGGCGGCGCGTCGCTCGAGCTCATCGAGCAGGGCGACCTGCCCGGGCTCGAGGCACTGCGGAACTCGAAGACGGAGAAGTGATGGCCGCTCCCACGCGTCGTCCGATCATCGCGGGCAACTGGAAGATGCACCACGACCACTTCACCGCGATCCAGGTGGTGCAGAAGCTCGGGTTCCGGCTCGAGGAGACCGACTACGAGCGCACCGACGTCGTGGTGGTCCCGCCCTTCACCGATCTGCGCACGGTGCAGACGCTCATCGACAGCGACAAGCTGCAGCTGCAGCTGGGCGCACAGAACTGCCACTGGGAACCGCAGGGCGCGTTCACCGGCGAGGTGAGCTGCCCGATGCTCGCCAAGCTCAACGTGAGCTACGTGATCGTCGGGCACTCCGAGCGGCGCGAGCTCTTCTGCGAGACCGACGAGAACGTGAACAAGAAGACCAAGGCGGTGCTCGGCAACGCCATGACGCCGATCGTGTGCGTCGGCGAGACGCTCGAGGAGCACGAGGCCGGGGGCACGGAGGCCAAGGTGCGGGGCCAGGTCGAGGCCGCGTTCGCGGGGGTGAAGGCCGACCAGGTCGCGGGCTCGGTCGTCGCCTACGAGCCGATCTGGGCCATCGGGACGGGCCGCAACGCGACCCCCGACGACGCGAACTCCACGATCGGGACGATCCGCACCGAGCTGCGCGAACGGTTCGGTGGCGACGTCGCCGACGCGGTGCGGATCCAGTACGGCGGTAGCGTGAAGCCGGGCAACATCGGCGAGCTCATGGCGATGCCCGAGATCGACGGTGCGCTCGTCGGCGGGGCGTCGCTCGACCCCGACGACTTCGCGAGGATCGTCAGGTTCTGGGCATGAATGACCGAATCGGCCCCGCGCGTCCCGGGGTCGCACAGCCTCCCTCCGAGGTGACACAGCACCTGTTCACCGCTGTGTTACCGTCCGCGGGCTCGTCCGAAAGGAGCGGGAAGGCGTGATCACTGCGCTCATCCTCGTCATCCAGGTGATCGTCTCACTGCTGCTGATCGTGCTCATCCTGTTGCACTCAGGCCGCGGTGGGGGACTCTCCGACATGTTCGGTGGAGGATCACTGGGGGGTTCCATGGCAGGTTCCACCGTGGTGGAACGGAACCTCGACCGGATCACGGTGCTGACTGCCGTCATCTTCGGGTTCACGACCATCCTGCTCGCGCTGCGCCTCAAGTGACGTAGGTCTCAAGGTCGCAGGTGGCGAGTCCGATCCCGAATTGGGGTATCGGAGCCCAGGAACGGGCCGAGCACCACGGGGAGACGGGGAGGTCTCGATCGTGAATCGTTCGTCGGAGCGAGGGTGGACCCTGCGCTTGTTCGCAGTGGTCGCCGCGCTGGGTCTCGTCGCCGCCGCGTGCGGTGGCAGCTCCAGCAAGAGCAAGGGCTCCTCGTCCAGCACCGCGGTCGCCAACGTGCCCAACGGGGGGACGCTGGTGATCGGGGCCGAGCAGGAACCCGACGTCGCCGACTGGATCGACGCCAACGCGGGGTCGAGCTGGGGCCTGTGGATCATGGGCGCCCAGACGATGCCGCGCGCGTTCGACTTCGTGAACGAGAACGGCGACTGGGTCTACAAGCCGAACATCCTCCTGACGGGCGAGCCGACGCTCCAGACCGGTCCGCCGCAGGTGGTCGTGTACCACATCAACCCGGCGGCCAAGTGGTCCGACGGCCAGCCGATCACCTCCAGCGACTTCAAGTACACGTGGGACCAGGTCGCCCACGGTCAGAACATCTACGACCGCACCGGCTACCAGGACATCCAGGGCGTCGACGACTCCGACCCGCACACCGCGGTGGTCACGTTCAAGACGCCCTACGGCGGATGGAAGGGTCTCTTCGGCGGCCAGTACGGCATCTACCCGTCGCACATCCTGCAGGGCAAGGACCGCGACGCGCTGACGAAGGACGGCTACACCTGGTCCGGCGGTCCCTGGATCATCCAGAGCTGGGTCAAGGGGACGAGCGTCACGCTCGTGCCGAACCCCAACTACTGGGGTGAGAAGCCGCACCTCGACAAGGTGATCTTCCAGTTCGTGCCCGACACCGCCGCGGAGTTCTCCGCGTTCAAGACGGGCCAGGTGCTCGCGATCTACCCCCAGCCCCAACCCGACGCGGTGGAGCAGATCAAGGCCGGGCTCCCGGACGCGAACACGAAGTACACCGCCGACACCGCCAACCTCGAGGCGCTGTGGTTCAACAACGCGAAGGCGCCGTTCGACTCGAAGGCGGTGCGCCAGGCCATCGGCTACGGGCTCGACCGCGACGCGATCGTCGAGCGGCTGTTCGGGACGATCGGCGTGAAAGACCCGATGCAGACGCTCGACCCGCCGGTGTTGAAGCAGTTCACCGACACGAGCGCGTGGTCGCAGTACACGCTCGACCTGAAGAAGGTCGACTCGCTCATGACCGGCGACGGCTGGACCAAGGGCAGCGACGGCATCTGGGCCAAGAACGGTCAGAAGGCCAACGTCGAGATGAAGACGACGGCGGGCAACAAGCGCCGTGAGCTCACCGAGCAGATCATCCAGGCCCAGCTGAAGACGGCTGGCTTCAACGTCACGACGAACAACCAGAAGGCGGGCGACCTGTTCGGCAGCCAGCTGCCGGCGGGTGACTTCGTCGTCGGCCTCTACGCGCAGGTCGCGACGCAGCTCGACCCGGCCGACTGCGCGCTGTTCTGCTCGCAGAACATCCCGACGCCGGCCAACGGCAACTCGGGCCAGAACTGGCAGCGGGTCAACATCCCCGCGGTCGACCCGCTCCTCAAGCAGGTCGACCAGGGCCTCGACCTGTCGTCACGGTCGACGGCCGACAAGCAGGCGATGAAGATCCTCGCGGAGAACAACGTCGCCCTGCCGATCGACCCGTTGCCGAACATCCTCTTGTGGAGCAAGCGGATCGTCGGTGACATCAACGACAACCCGATCTACTCGATGTTCTGGAACCTCAACACCTGGGGTCTGAAGCCGTAGCGGGGGAACGAGAGATGGGTCGGGGCCCGGGTTTCCGTCATGGAGGCCGGGCCCCGACTCGTTTTCGACAGGTTTTCGATGCAACGACTCGGGAAACGTGAGCGGCGATGCTGACGTACATCACGCGTCGGGTTCTCTACTCGATCCCCGTGGTGCTCATCGCCTCCTTCCTGCTGTTCGCGTTCGTCAGGGCGACGTTCGACCCGACCGCCCACCTCCGCTCCTCGCGGACCGCGGCGTCCGCCATCAAGGAGGAGCGCAAGCGGCTGCACCTCGACGAGCCCGTCGTCGTGCAGTACTGGGACTGGCTGAAGAAGGCGGTCCACGGCGACTTCGGCACCAGCGAGCGCACCCACGAGGACGTCTTCGTGATGATCCGTCGCTCGCTGTGGGTGACCATCCAGCTGATCTTCTGGGGGATCCTGGTCTCGGCGTTCGTGGCGATCTCGATCGGCGTCTACTCCGCCGTGCGTCAGTACTCCGCGCTCGATTACACGTTCACCGGGCTGTCGTTCGTCGCGCTCGCGATGCCACCGTTCTGGTTCGGGCTCATCGCGATCCAGTTCTTCGGCCAGGACCCGAAGAACTGGTTCCATCTGCAGAACCCGCTGCTGTACTCCGTCGGGCTCCACGGCGGTGGCCTGACCGGGTTCAACATGGACTACGTGCGTCACCTGATCCTGCCGGTCATGACGCTCACCGTGCAGATCGTCGCCGGGTGGAGCCGCTACCAGCGCGCCGCGATGCTCGACGTCATGTCGGCCGACTACATCCGCACCGCCCGGGCGAAGGGTGTGCCGCGCCGGCGGGTGATCTTCAGGCACGGGCTGCGCAACGCGCTCATCCCACTGGTCACCGTCATGGCGCTCGACATCGGCGTGCTGTTCGGCGGGCTGATCGTCACCGAGTTCATCTTCTCGATCCCGGGGATGGGTCGTCTCTTCTACGACTCGCTGCTCAGCGGTGACGCGACGGTGCTCGTCGCGTGGACGATCGTGACCGCGACGTTCATCATCGCGTTCAACCTGCTGGCCGACGTGCTGTACGGCTGGCTCGATCCCCGGATCCGGTTCTCGTGACCACCGTGCGGACGGAGCGGAGCTCCGCCGGGCGAAGCCCCTCCGAGTCGGAGCGGAGGGAGCCATGAGCATCGGCGACGAGGACGGCGCCGCCGTTCACACCGAGGAGCGCTTCGGTCACGAGGTCGCGGTCGAGCAAGGGATGGGGCCGGTCGAGCTCATCCCCGAGGCGATCGCCGATGTCGAGCTCGCGCACACCGCGGAGGCGGTCCCGCGCACGCAATGGCAGCTCTTCCGGCGTCGGTTCTTCCGGCACAAGATGGCCGTGATCTCCGTCGCCGTCCTGGTCGCGTTGTACGTGCTGTGCTTCACCGCGAAGTACTGGGTGCCGTTCGACCCCAACAAGCAGAACCTGTTGCTCGGCCCAGTGCCTCCGAACGGCACCCACTGGTTCGGCACCGACGAGCTGGGCCGCGACCAGTTCAGCAGGATCTTCTTCGCGGGCCAGATCTCGTTGAAGATCGGCCTCGCGGTCGCGGTGCTCTCGACGCTCGTCGGCGCCACCCTCGGCGCCATCGCCGGCTTCTTCGGCAAGGTGACCGACCAGCTCCTGATGCGCCTCACCGACCTGTTCCTGGTCGTGCCTGCGATCGCGATCCTCGCCATCGCGCTCAAGCGGTTCGGGAACACCGACAGCACGATCATCCTCGTCCTCGCGGGCCTGTTCTGGATGTACATCGCCCGCATCGTGCGCGGTCAGGTGCTGTCGATCCGCGAGAAGGAGTTCGTCGAGGCCGCGCGCGCAGCCGGCGCGTCGTCGCCGCGGATCATCGTCCGCCACATCCTGCCGAACATCATCGGGCCCATCGTGGTGAACGCGACGCTCGCGGTCGCGACGGCCATCATCACGGAGTCGACGCTGTCGTTCCTCGGCTTCGGCGTCCAGCCACCCGCGACCTCGTGGGGCAACATGCTCTCGACCGCCGAGGGCTACGTCGGCACCGACAAGGCGTACCTCCTCTACTTCCCGGGCCTCGCGATCCTCGTCACGGTCCTCGCGGTCAACTACCTCGGCGACGGTCTGCGCGACGCGTTCGACCCGCAGAGCGAGAAGCACACGTGAGCGCCGGCAACGGCGACGGCCTCGCAGATCTGCAGCCGGTCGAACCGGAGCGCGCGCACGCGAACGGCTCGACGCCGGTCCGCTTCGACCCGAACGCGCCCCTGCTCGAGGTGGAGCACCTCACGGTCGAGTTCAAGGCCGACGACGGCGTGGTGCACGCGGTCGACGACGTCTCGTTCTCGGTGACGCCGAACGAGGTGCTCGGCATCGTGGGGGAGTCGGGCTCCGGCAAGAGCGTGACGTCGATGGCGATCCTCGGGCTGTTGCCCAAGACGGCCAGGATCACCGGGTCGGTGCGGTTCCGGGGGGTCGAGCTGGTCGGGCGCAAGGAGAAGGAGATGCAGCCGATCCGCGGCCAGCGGATCGCGATGATCTTCCAGGACGCGCTCGCGTCGTTGAACCCCGTCTTCAAGGTCGGCGACCAGATCGGCGAGGCGATCCGCGTCCATCACAAGATCTCCGACCACGACCTGCGCGAGCGCGTCGTCGAGCTGCTCGACCTCGTCGGCATCCCGCATCCGCGGCAACGGATCGACCACTACCCCCACGAGTACTCGGGAGGCATGCGGCAACGGGCGATGATCGCGATGTCGATCGCCAACGATCCCGACATCCTGATCGCCGACGAGCCGACCACCGCACTGGACGTGACGATCCAGGCCCAGGTGCTCGAGGTGCTCGAACGCATCCAGGACCGCACCGAGTCGTCGATCCTGCTCATCACGCACGACCTCGGCGTCGTGGCGGGCGTCGCCGACCGGGTCATGGTGATGTACGCGGGACGCCAGGCCGAGCTGGGCACGGTCGACGAGCTGTTCTACGAGTCGTGCCATCCGTACACGCTCGGGCTGCTCGCGTCGTTGCCGCGACTCGACCGCGCCGACGCGCGGACGAAGCGCCTCCATCGCATCAAGGGTCAGCCGCCGTCGTTGGTGTACGTGCCGCCGGGTTGTCCGTTCCACCCTCGCTGTCCCGCCGCGGAGGTCCCGGGCATCTGCGACCACGAGCGGCCCGCGTTCCGGGTGTTGAACGGCTCGGGGCGACGGTCCGCGTGCCACTTCGCGGAGACACTCGACCGGGCCGCGCTGCTCGCGCCCGAGGAGGCCACGTCGTGACCGCGGTCGATCCGGGCACGGGCGCGGGGACGGAGGGCGCTGACGCGAAGCCGGCGCCCACCGGCGAGGTGATCCTCGACGTCCGCCAGCTCGTCAAGGAATTCCCGGTGCGCGCCGGGCTGCTGCGACGGCAGGTCGCGAGCGTGCAGGCCGTGAGCGGCGTGAGCTTCTCGGTCGCGAAGGGCGAGACGCTCGGGCTGGTGGGCGAGTCCGGTTGCGGGAAGTCCACCACCGGTCGCATGTTGTTGAAGCTCCTGCCGGCGACGTCCGGATCGGTTCGCTTCCGCGGTCGCGAGGTGCTCACGACCAGTGGCCGTGAGCTGCGCCACCTGCGTCGCGAGATGCAGTTCGTGTTCCAGGACCCGTACGCGTCGCTGAACCCGCGCATGACCGTGCACGCGATCGTCGCGGAGCCGATGCGGATCCACGGCATGTACCACGACGGCGGGGCCGAGCGCGTCCGGTCGCTGATGGAGCTCGTCGGGTTGAACCCGGAGCACGTGAACCGGTATCCGCACGAGTTCTCCGGTGGGCAACGCCAGCGCATCGGCATCGCGCGCGCCCTCGCGCTCGACCCGGAGCTGCTGGTCCTCGACGAGCCGGTCTCCGCGCTCGACGTCTCGATCCAGGCGGGCGTGGTCAACCTGCTCGAGGACATCCAGGACCGGCTCGGCCTCGCGTACCTGTTCATCGCACACGACCTGTCGGTCGTGCGCCACATCTCCGATGATGTCGCGGTGATGTACCTGGGCAAGATCGTGGAGATCGGTCCGGCCGACGAGGTCTACGACCATCCCGGCCATCCCTACACGCAGGCGCTGCTCTCCGCGGTCCCGGTGCCGGACCCGCGCAAGGAACGCGAGCGGCACCGGATCGTGTTGCAGGGCGACGTGCCGAGCCCCGTCGACCCGCCGAGCGGCTGCCGGTTCCGCACCCGCTGCTGGAAGGCGCAGGACATCTGCGCGCGTGAGGAGCCGGCACTCATCGACCGCGGGCAGGGCCACCCGGTGGCGTGCCACTTCGCCGAGGAGCTCGCCGCGATCTGATGCGCTTCCGTGCCGGTACGACCCGACGGAACTTCGCGCGCGAGCGCGCCCGCTCGTCGCGGGCCGCGGCCGTCGTATGCCTCCTCTGCCTGTGCCTGCTCGGCGTCGCAGCGTGCTCCGGCGGCAGCGGGTCGAAGGCGGACGCGCCGAGCCCGCATCGCGGCGGCACCCTGCGCGTCGCGGTCGTCGGCGTACCGAGCCTGGACCCGGCGCGCTCGGACCAACCTGCCGCCGCGCTGGTCGCGGGGATGCTCTCCACGCCGCTCGTGCGCGTCGACCCGGTCAGCGCGAACCCGAAGCCGGGGATCGCGGCCCGGTGGAGCGCGGATCCCACGCAGACGCGGTTCACCTTCGCGTTGCGCACGAACGCGCGGTTCTCCGACGGGACACCGGTCACCGCGGCCGACGTGGTCGCGACCCTGAACCGTGTGCGCCAACCGGCGACGCGTTCCCCGCTGGCGTCGACGTTGTCGATCGTGCGCCGGGTGACCGCGCCGAACACGACGACGGTCGTGATCGACCTGGTCCGTCCGCTCGCGGTCCTGCCGTCGCTGCTGGCCCAGCCCGGGCTCGGCATCCTGCCCCGCGCCGAGGTGGCCGCACCCGCGCGACTTGCAACGACGCCGGTCGGATCGGGACCGTTCCGCTTCGTGCGGCGGACCCGCAGCACGATGGAGTTCGTCGGCGTTCGGCCCGCAGCGGCGAAGACGTCACCGCCGCCCTGGGTCGACGGTGTGGAGCTGGTCGAGTACCGCACGGTCGCGGCCGCGTACGCGGGCTACCGCGCCGGTCGCGTCGACGTGGCACCCGTGGGCCGACCCGAGTCCGACGACGCGACACGGCGACGCGAGCACATCGTGTCCGCGCCGTACCTCGCGGTCAGCTTCTACGCGCTGAACCTGAAGGCGTTCAAGTTCCTCGACGCCCGCTTCCGGCAGGCGATCGTGCACGCGCTCGACGCGAAGACACTGGTGAAGGTCGGCTACGCATCGACCGCCCTGGTCGACGACGGCCTGATCCCCGAAGGCGTGGGCACACGACCGACCGACGCGTGCGCGCGTCGCTGCGACTACGACCCGGCCACGTCGCGACGCCTCCTCAAAGCCGCGTTCCCGAAGGGCAACGTGCTCCCGATCGCGATCGACTTCGACGACGACCCGACGCAACGCGCCGTGGCGACCGAGGTGCGCAGGGAGCTGCAGGCGGTCGGCATCCCGGCGACGATCCGGCCACACCCGATCGACCAGTACAGCCAGTACCTGAACCTCGGTCAGGTGGAGCTGTTCCGCTTCGGTTGGGTGGCCGACTACCCGAGCACCGAGGCGTTCCTCGGGCCGCCGTTCAGCACGGGCGCGAAGGAGAACGTGATCGGCTTCAAGAGCGCGGCGTTCGACGCTGCGCTGCGCGCCGCGGAGCGAGAGCCGGACCCGGCCAGACGCGCGGCCGACTACGCGAAGGCGGAAGCCGCGGTGCTCGACGCCGCCGCGGTCGCGCCCGTCGTGCAGTTCGAGACCCGCAGGGTGGTGACGAGCAGCGTGCGGTCACTCACGCTCGACCCCTTCGGCGCGTTCGACGCCACGAAGGTGTGGCTCGCGCCGGCGCCGAAGCGCTGATCGCGAGGCATGCGGCGGCCCCGGAAACCGACTTGTACAATGACCGACCCGGCCTCCCAACGGCCGGCCACGTCGGAGTGGCGGAATAGGCAGACGCGCTAGCTTGAGGGGCTAGTGCCCGCAAGGGCGTGGGGGTTCAAGTCCCCCCTCCGACACTGCGTCACTCCTGCTCCTGCCGCCCTTTTCGGTGCGCCGATTTCTCCGTGGTCACGGTTTGGTCACGACCCTGCGGCGGGGCGCTGGACGAGCAGCGCGGCGACTCGTTCTGCTGCATCCGCCTGCATCGTCGGCGTCACGTGCGAGTACACATCGGACGTGATCGTGGCGCTGCTGTGCCCGAGTCGCTCGGACACGATCTTCACGGGGACGCCGGCCTCGAGGGCGAGCGTCGCCCAGGTGTGGCGAAGGTC
Organism: Acidimicrobiia bacterium; assembly: GCA_036558745.1. GTDB lineage: Bacteria > Actinomycetota > Acidimicrobiia > IMCC26256 > JAMXLJ01 > JAMXLJ01. Next base: position 845 of record DATBEZ010000082.1, on the reverse strand, counting down.
GTGGAGCCGGATCCGCCGCATGCCGAACCGCAGAACGCGGCGGTCGAACTCCCGCGAGAAGCGTTCGGGGTGATATGGGCGCCCGTCGACGTGGCCGAACACGGAGGTGGTCGACTCGAGCGTGATGCCGAGACGAAGCAGTTCCTGTGCCTGCGCCGTCCGATGGAGACGCAGCGTAGAGGTCGTCATCTCGTCCAAGTCGACCGCGCGTCCCCGACCGGTCTTTGTTCCCGCTTGTACGTGGACCTTGTGAGCCACCGCGGTGCGCGATCGCCGGATGTAGACGCGACGGTGCTCGAGATCGACGTCGCCCCACTGCAAGCCGAGAAGCTCCCCACGCCGCATCCCGGTCGTCGCGAGAACGAGGAACGCGTCCCGGTAGCGGTCACCTTCCATGCGATCCAGGAACTCGGCAAGCTCGGTCGCTCTCCACGTCTGCATCTCGCGTCTCACGCTGTCCCCCCGGGGAGGCTTCGCGGCGTCGGCTGGATTTCTCGTAAGCAGGCGCCACCTCACGGCGTCCGCCAGGGCGCGATGGAGATGCTCGCGATGTAGTTGACCGTCCGGCTTGAGAGTCCGCCGGGCTTGTCGTCGCCACGCCCGGAGACCAGCAGCTCGCTGTAGAGCTTGTTCAGCGTGAGGGGCGAGAGCGTTTGGAGCTGGACGTCGCCGATCCGGCTCGCGACATGGACGCGCACGTTCCGCTCGTACGACGCCCAGGTGCTGCGCGCAACTGATGTCGAGATGGCTGGGAGCCAGTCCTCAAGGAGGTACTCGGCGACGGTGCGCTGGCGTGGAGTGACGAGGCCGCCGCTGTTGGCGGCGTGAAGCACACGCCAGACAAG
>DATBEZ010000081.1:0-86570 GCA_036558745.1 Acidimicrobiia bacterium | reverse complement strand
GCACAACGCGACGCGGCGGCGCTCGCCGCCGGACAGCGTGGCGACGTCGGCGTCTGGCGGCGGACAGCGCAAAGCATCCATCGCGAGCTCGAGCTGCGAATCGATGTCCCAGGCGTTGACGGCGTCGATCTTGTCCTGCAGACGGCCCTGCTCTTCGAGCACCTTGTCCATCTGCTCGGGCGACAGGTCCTCGCCGAGCTTCATGTTCAGCTCGTCGTAGCGATCGAGCAGCGCCTTGGTCTCGGCGACGCCGTCGGTGACGTTGCCGAGCACGTCCTTGGTGTCGTCGAGGCGGGGCTCCTGCGGCAGGAAGCCGACGGTGAAGCCGGGCGTGAGCCGGGCCTCGCCCGTGTAGCCGTCGTCCTCCCCGGCCATGATCCGCAGCAGCGTCGACTTGCCGGCGCCGTTCGGCCCGAGCACGCCGATCTTGGCGCCCGGATACATCGAGATGTTGATGTTCTCGAGCACCTGGCGGTCGGGCGGGTGGAAACGGGAGAGCCCGCGCATGGTGAAGATGAACTGCGGCGGCATGGTCCCGAGGATACGCGGCGGGCCCGGCCGCGAAGATGGTGGGGTGGGCGAGCTCCCCTTCTACGGACCCGATCAGGCCGCGATCCACGACGAGCGCTTTGGCGACCTCGCCCGGGACGCGGCGCGGCTCGTCCTCGACGGGCTCGCCCGGGCCGGGTTGCACGACGGGACGATCGTCGATCTCGGGTGCGGCTCGGGCATCCTCGCCCGCGCGGTCGGCGACGCGGGGTACGCGGTGCGCGGCGTCGACATCTCGCCCGCGATGGTCGACCTCGCGCGGCAGCGCGCGCCCGAGGCCGACCTGCGCGTCGGCTCGCTCCACGACGTGGAGATCCCGCCGTGCGTCGCGGTGACCGCGATCGGCGAGGCGCTGAACTACGCGACGGACGCGCGCGCGGGGTTGGACGCGCTGGCTCGCCTGGCCGAGCGGGTGCGGGGCGCGCTCGCACCTGGCGGTCTCTTCGCGTTCGACGTGGCGATGCCCGGTCGCCACGGTGTCGATCCCGTGCGCGAGGTGTTCCACGACCACGACACATGGGCGCTGCGCATGCGTGCCGAGGAACACGCCGACGACGTGTCGCTCGAACGACGAATCACGATCTTCAAGGACACCCGGGGCGATGGCTGCTACCGGCGGAGTGACGAGTTGCATGTGCTCCGGCTGTACCGGCGCGACGACGTGGTGCGCGCGCTGGGCGCGGCCGGGTTCGACGTCGAGGTGCGCGATCGTTACGCCTCTGCGTCACCGTCGACACCGCCGTCGGGGTGGGCGGTGTTCGTCGCCAGTGCGTGAACGCCATGCGCCGAGCGTCGCCTCGTGAGCCCGACCATCGCGACCGACACGAACGTCAGCCGTGAGGAGCTCGTCGACTACTCCCGCGCCATCTCGGGCGAGCACCCCGACGGGACGACTACCGCGCCGCGATGGTCCGCCAAGGCAAGTCGCCCGTGCGCGTCACGCCGACGCGCTGGGGCCCCGTCGCAACGGCGGCTTCCCCGCCCTCCTCGCGTCACGACGACGCGCAGTTTCCGACACGATGCGGCGCCATCGCTCGCCGCACATCTCAGTTGGGACATGATCGGCGTCAGGGCGCCGGAATGTGTCCCAACTCCGCGTTGTGGGCCCGCGCGCTCGGGTTGGGACGCGACGTGGGTGACTCAGCCGACGAGGGGGAGCTGAGCCCGGCCGGCCTCGTGCTCGAGCAGCCAGCGCTTGCGGTCGAGCCCGCCGCCGTAGCCGGTGAGGGTGCCGTTCGCGCCGATCACGCGGTGACACGGGACGACGACCGGAACCGGGTTGCGGCCGTTGGCGAGCCCGACCGCGCGCGCCGCGCCCGGTGCACCGACCCGGTGCGCGAGCTCGCCGTAGCTGATCGTCTCGCCGTACGGGATGTCGCAGAGCGCGTGCCAGACCTTCTCCTGGAACGGCGTGCCCTGCAGCGCGAGCGGCAGGTCGAACGTGTCACGCGTACCGGCGAAGTACTCGTCGAGCTGGTGCTGCGCCGCCGCGAGGTGCGCGCGCGACGCGACGGTCTCGACGTTCGGCCGCGCGGGCGCGGCACCGTCGAGCGAGAGGAACGTGATGCCGTGGTCGTCGGCGTCGACGACGAACGGACCGACAGGTGTGGCAACGGTGATGGTCACGAGAGACTCCCCCAGAGATGGACGACTGCGTACGAACGCCACGGGCGCCAGCGGGCGGCGAGCGTGGCGGCTTCCGAGCGGGGCACACCCAGCGCGTCGAACGCGTGGCGCACCCCGAGATCCGACGGCAGGAAGCGGTCGGGATCACCCGTACCGCGCAGGACGATGTAGTCGGCGGTCCACTCCCCCACGCCGGGCAGCGCGAGGAGCTGCTCGCGCAACTCGTCGCGGTCGACGCCCGCGTCGACGACGATCTCACCCTCGGCGAGCGCACCCGCGAGCGCGCAGACCGTCTTCGCGCGTGCACGGGGCATCGCGAGCGCGTCGGGCGAGAGCGCGGCCAGGCGCTCCGTCGACGGGAACCGGCGCGTCACGCCGTTGTCCCCGTCACTCCCGTCGACCTCCTCGCCGTGCTCGCGTGCGAGTCGCGCCGCGAGTGCCGCGGCCGACGCGAGGGACACCTGTTGGCCGAGCACGGCTCGGATCGCGAGCTCGTCGCCGGCCACGGTCCCGGGAACCCGCAGCCCCGGCACCTTGCGGACCCACGGACCGAGCCGGCGATCGGCGCCGAGCATCTCGTCGACCGCGACGGGATCGGCGTCGAGATCGAGCAGCCGGCGGCAGCGGTGCACCGCGGTCGTGAGATCGCGGAAGTCGTCGAGGGTCAGGTTGCAGCTCACGTAGCCGGGCCCCGGACGGAGCTCCACGAGGCCGGTGCCGTGCGTCAGGCGCAGCGCCCGCCGGTAGTGGTCGCGACCGGCGTCCTCGACACCGGGCACCGCGCGCAGGGCGAGGAACGCGAACACCTCGTCCGCCGCGAACGGCTCGCGGTACGGCAGGCGCAACGACACGCAACCGGCTGCCGTCGGCGCGTCACGCTCCCGCCGGGCATGGCGTAGAGCGGACGGCGCGACGCCGAAGACCTCGCGCACGGTGTCGTTGAACTGTCGAACGCTGCCGAAGCCGGCTGCGAACGCGACGTGCGAGAGTCCGAGATCGGTCGTCTCGATGAGCACGCGCGCGGTCTGGGCCCGTTGCGCCCGCGCCAGCGCGAGCGGCCCGGCACCGACCTCGGCCAGCAGCAACCGCTGCAGCTGCCGTGCGCTGTAGCCCACCCGGCGCGCGAGCCCGTCGACACCTTCGCGGTCGACGACGCCGTCAGCGATGAGACGCATCGCGCGCGCGGTCACGTCGGAGCGCGCGTTCCATTCCGGGGAGCCCGGCGTCGCGTCGGGGCGGCACCGCTTGCACGCGCGGAACCCGCCGCGCTGTGCCGCGGCCGCGGTCGGCAGGAAGCGCACGTTCTCCGGCTTCGGGGTGCGCGCCGGGCAGCTGGGCCGGCAGTAGATGCCGGTCGAGGTGACGCCGACGAAGAACCACCCGTCGAAGCGGCTGTCCCGGCTCTGCAGGACGCGGTAACAGCGGTCGAAGTCTCCGTACATGGCTCCTCGCTTTCCGGAGACGCTCTGAGAACGACACCAGTGTGCTTCGTTCGCAGCGCTCGCGCTGGCGGGTTTCGGACACCGCCGTGACGGCCCTCCGAGCGCGCCGCGACGGGTGCCCGATCGCGCCGACCGCGACTACGGTCTGACACGCCATCAGCACCCGCGTGCCTTCAGGGGGAGCTTCAATGCGAGCAGCGGTGTTCGTAGGTCAGGACCAGCCCATGGTGGTCGAGGAGCTCACGCCGGTCGCTCCGGGGCCCCGCGACGTCGTCGTGAACGTCGACGCGAGCGGCGTCTGCCACTCCGACCTGTCGGTGCTCAACGGATCGCTGCCGCTTCCGCCGCCGTGCATCCTCGGGCACGAGGGCACCGGCATCGTCGAGTCGGTGGGCAACGAGGTGACGCGCGTGAAGCCGGGCGACCGCGTGATCGCGTCGTTCACGCCCGCGTGCGGCGTCTGCTGGTACTGCCTGCACGACCAGTCGAACTTGTGCGAGCACATGGGCGCGGTGTCGGTCGCGCCGAAGGCCACCCGCGCCGACGGCACGCAGATGGTCGCGATGACGGGCCTCGGCACGTTCTCCGACCTCATGACGGTCGACGAGGCATCGGTCGTCAAGGTCCAGACCGACCTCCCGGCCGAGCAGCTCGCGCTCATCGGCTGCGGCGTGACGACGGGCGTCGGCGCCGCGCTCAACACCGCGCAGGTCGAGCCCGGGTCGTCGGTCGCGGTGATCGGCTGCGGCGGGGTCGGACAGGCCGTGATCCAGGGCGCGCGCATCGCGGGCGCGGCGCGCATCTTCGCGATCGATCCTGTCGAGCTGAAGCGCAAGGCCGCGGAGCAGCTCGGGGCGACCGACCTCATCGACCCCGCGCAGGGCGACCCGGTCGAGCAGGTGAAGGCGGCGACGGGCGGGCGCGGCGCCGACTACGCGTTCGAGGTGATCGGGCTGCCCGAGACGATCGTGCAGGCGTTCAACACGGCGCGCCGTGGTGGCACCGCGGTCGTGGTCGGCATGCCGCGCGTGGACTCGATGGTCACGCTGCCCGGGTTCCAGCTGTTCTTCGAGGAGAAGCAGCTGCTCGGGTGTGTGTACGGGTCCGCGCAGGTGCGTCGCGACTTCCCGCGCTTCGTGAGCCTGGTCGAGACCGGTCGCCTCGACCTCAACGCGATGGTGTCGCGCCGCATCAAGATCGACGAGATCAACGACGCCTTCCGCGCCATGCAGGCGGGCGAGGTCATCCGCAGCGTCATTGTGTAGCCCCGCGCTCTGGAGTCGATCTCCTGCGTCTGGTGGGGTGAATCGACTCCGAAGTGGCGGTCACCGCGTGTCGACGCGAAGGAAGCCTTCGGCGAGCCTGCCTTCGGGCAGGCTCGCTTCGCGCGCGTTCGCGGTCAGCCAACCGCGGATGCGCTCCTCGAGACCGCCGTCGCGGTCGACCTCCTGGCTCACGTGGCAGCGCAGTGCGTCGAGCTTCTTGTCGAAGCACTCGGTGACGTCGACGTAGGCGCCGCGTGTCGGTGCGGCCATGACCCACAGCTCCGCGACCGCGTGGGCCTCGTAGCCCTCGGCGAGCAGCTCGGGGTGCGCGAACTCGTTGCGCGAGTCCGGGTACACCGCGCATACCGTTGCCTCGCCCGCAGCGAGATGGTCGGGGTGGCTCGCGTAGATCCGTTGCCAGTTCCGCTCTGGTGACTGACCGACGACACGCTCGGGCTTGAAGCGGCGGATGACCCGGCTGATGTCGCGTCGCAGCTCCAGCGTGGGCACGAGCCGTCCGTCGGGATAGCCGAGGAACGTCACGTCGGTGACGCCGACGACCTTCGCGGCCGCGAGCTGCTCGCGCCGGCGGATGTCGCGCATCGCGAGACGCGAGACCGACGGGTCGAAGCCTCCCGCGTCGCCGTCGGTCACGACGCAGTACGCGACCTCGATCCCGCTCGCGGTCCACGTCGCGACCGAGCCCGCGACGCCGAAGTCGACGTCGTCGGGATGCGCGGTGACGACGAGTACCCGCGAGACGTCAGGGACACCGCTCACGCGTGCACCGCGGGGCGGCGGTCGGACCAGGGCGCGGCCTGCTCGAGCTGCGCGGCGACCCGGAACAGCACGTCCTCGCGCCCGTACGCGGCGACGAGCTGGACGCCGACCGGCAGGCCGTCGGGCGTCCAGTGCAGCGGCACCGACATCGCGGGCTGCCCGCTCGCGTTCCACGGCACCGTCATGTGCGCGAGCTGGCTCTGGAGCCCGAGCGACTCGCCGGGATCGGCGAGCGGCGCCATCCGGCCGAGCTCGGGCGGAGGCTGTGAGATCGTCGGCATCACGAGCAGGTCGAAACCGGGACCCTCGTCGGACGCGGCCCACCATGACGCGACGTGACGGGTGTAGGCCTGCAACGCCTCGACCGCGGCGAGGTACTGCGCGCCGGTGATCGCGCGGCCGACCTCGGCCATCATCCAGTTCCCCGGCTCGACGTCGTCCGGGCCGATCGCGTGCCCGGTGCGCTCGCCCCAGCGATCCAGGTCGCGCGCGATCGCCGCGCCCATGATTGTGGCGAACGGGCCGAACACGTCCTCATCGTCGAGCGCCGCGGGCGACGCGACCTCCATCGTGTGACCGGCGCGTTCCAGCAGCCGGCCCGCCGCTTGCACCGCGGCGACGCACTCGGGATGCGCGTCACGACCCATCGCGGGGATCGTGGTGCGCAGACCGATCCGCAACCGGCCCGGGTCTGCGCCCACCTCGCTCGCGAACGGACGCGCCGGCGCCGGCGCGGTGTAGGGGTCGCCCGGCGCGGGACCCGCGACCGCGTCGAGGATCGCTGCGGAGTCGCGCACACTGCGCACGACCACGAACTCGTGCGTGAGCGGGCCCCAGTACTCGCCGAAGCTCGGACCCAGCGTCGTGCGCGCCCGCGACGGCTTCAGTCCGACCAGCCCGCACTCGCTCGCGGGCGCGCGGATCGAGCCGCCCATGTCGTTCGCGTGCGCGGCCGGGACCATTCCCGACGCGACCGCGGCCGCGGAACCGCCGCTCGAGCCGCCAGGTGAGCGGGTGACGTCCCACGGGTTGCGCGTCGGCCCGTACGCGAGGGGCTCGGTCGTGATCGAGGTCGCGAGCTCGGGCGTGTTGGTCTTCCCGACGAAGACGAACCCCGCGTCGCGGAAGCGGCGTGCGAGGTACGTGTCGTCGGCCTCGACCCAGTTGCGCTCCTTCAGGAACCGCATCCCGAGGTGGTACGGGTCGCCGGCGGTGTGACACACCGCATCCTTCATGCAGAACGGCACGCCGCGGAACGGTCCGTCGGGCAGGGCACCCGCGGCCGCGGCGCGGGCCTTGTCGAACAGCGGATGGATCACCGCGTTCAGCTCGGGGTTGAGCTTCTCGATCCGCGCGATCGCCGCCTCGACGAGCTCGCGCGGGCTGCACTCCCCCGAGCGCACCAGCTCGGCCTGCGCGACGACGTCGAGAAATGCGAGCTCGTCCATGCGCGGCAACCTACCAACGGAGCGGGCGAACGGGTCCACGTCCCGACACGGGGGCGCCGCTACGGTCGGGCGCTCATGAAGGGCATCCTCGGCGGGCCGGTCGACGGCCCGGCCCGTCTCGCCACGGTGTATCCGGTCGTCGAGGCGCAGACGGGCGCGACCGTCCGCCACCGGGCCAGTGGGTTCACCGGCACGGTCGTGAGCGTCGAGCAGGGGGCGCTGCGCCTGCGGGGCGCGACCGGCGTCGAGCGGCTGTTCCCCCTCGACGCGGGCGCCTTCGCGCTCGAGGGAGTCGCGGTCACGCTCGCGCCGCCCCGCCCGAGCGCGAACACCGCGGTCCGCACGACCGCGTCCGGGTCGCGCGCGGTCGACGGCCACCCGGCGCGCGTCGCCCGCGCGGGGCGTATCTACGTCGAAGGTGTCCACGACGCGGAGCTCGTCGAAGCGGTCTGGGGCGACGACCTCCGGATCGAGGGCGTCGTCGTCGAGCGGCTCGACGGCGTCGACCACCTCGCCGACGCGGTGCGCGCGTTCGCACCCGGACCGGGCCGGCGCCTCGGCGTCCTCGTCGACCACCTCGTCGAGCGCAGCAAGGAGGCCCGGCTCGCAGCCGCGGTCCGCCACCCGCACGTGCTCGTGACCGGCACGCCCTACGTCGACGTGTGGCAGGCGGTGCGGCCCCGGCTGATCGGGCTCGACGCGTGGCCCGAGGTCCCGAAGGGCCGCCCGTGGAAGGACGGCGTGTGCGCGGCGCTGGGCGAGACGAACCCGGGAGCGTTCTGGCGTCGCCTCCTGTCGAAGGTGACGACCTACCGGGACCTCGAGGCGCCCTTCGTCGGCGCGGTCGAGGCGCTGGTGGACTTCGTGACCGGCGCGTGAACCGAAGCCTGCATCGCGCCCTCGCGCATGACAGGCCCCTCCCCGACCGGGTAACACTGCTGCGTGGGGGAGGCACACGGGGGGCCGGCCACGGGCGCGCCCCGCGGATGGGTCATCGGCACGATCCTGCGCGCGGCCGTCACGGTCGCTCTGCTCTTCGCGGTCGTGGTCGTGCTGACCTCGCCCGCGATCGTCTACGGCGAGGCCCAACCCCTCGAGCTCTCGACCCGTTCCGAGACCGCAGCCGCGAACGTCGAGCGCAGCGCGGGGACCGGTCGCATCTACTACCTGAGCGTCGTCCACGAACGGCGCGCACCGTGGGACGTCCTCGCCGACGTGGTGGGCCGCCACGACGCGAGCGCGCCGCGCGTCGCGGCGTCGCCCGGGCCCGACAGCGCGTCGGGTGACGGGCTGAGCCGACAGGCCGCGATCGACGCGTGGCAGGCGGCGCAGCACGAGGTGGACGGCACCGTGCGCAGCATGCGTCCGCCCGCGTGGCCCGCGGTCGGGCGCCTGCACGGGGACTCGGCCGGCCTCGCGTACCTGCTTCGCTACCTCGACATCCTCCTGCCCGGCGACGTGACCGGCGGCGTCGATCTCGCCGCGACGGGCGTCATCGCACCCGACGGCGGCATCCAGCCGATCGGCGGTCTCGAGGAGAAGCTGGGCGCGGCGCGCTCGGCGGGCGTCGAGGTCGTCTTCGTCCCCGCGCTCAACGACCTCGAGGCCGTCCCCGCGACCGACGGACGCCAGACCGACTTCGAGCGGGCGATCCGGCGGGCCGGCCTGTGGCCGTGGCAGCCGGTCGTCACCGCGACCGCTCCCTACGCGGTTGCAGGCCAGGCCGCTCGTGGGAAGCGCGGCACGACCGTCGTCGCGGTCAGCGAGCCCGCCGACGCGCTCGCCTGGCTGTGCGGGCGTACGGGCCGGATCGCGCCGTGCGACGCCGCCGCGACCCTGCTCGCCCACTCGCCCGACTGAGTCACCGCCGGAACGCGTCCTGCGGCGTCGGCCTCTGTTGGCAGGGCGCCGCTGGCCACCGGTCCAGCTCGCCCCGCTCCGACTCCGGGGCGGCGCACGAAGACTCAGCCGCCGCTCTGCAGGACGCGCAGCACGCCGTTGCCCGTGCCCCACGGCGAGTTGGCGACAGCCTGCGCGACCGCGACCGCGCTGTTGCCCTGTCGCAGCGCGGCGAGGATGTTGCCGTAACGCCCGTTCGTCAACGCGGCGGCGTTGGCCTCGATGCCGTCGCCGTAGCTTGCGAAGTTCTTCACGCCCACACTGTTGAAGTTCGTCGCGCCCGGCATCGAGCGCGTCGTCGCGAGCGGGTTGAACTGCGCCTTGGTCCCCTCGGCCTTCTCCCACGCGACGACCGCGCGCACGTTCTCCGACGTCACGGGCATGCCGAGGCGGGTGAGGAAGGCGTTCGCCCACTGCTGCTTGTCGCCCGCCTGCGCCGTGTTCATCGCAGCCGCGAACGTGCCGCTCGACGCGTCGACCGCACCCGTCGCCGTCCCGCTCGACGTCGCCGTGCTCGAGCCGGCCGACGGCACGCCCGACGGTTCGAGCGACGCGACCATCTGCTGGATCTGCGCGATCCGGGCCTGGACCGCCTGGATGCCGTCGATCGTCCGTCCTCCCGGGTCGCGCGCCACCACGCCCACCCGCAGTACCGATCGGCAGCGGTCGCGTCGGGTTGAGGATCTGCGAGACTCCGGCGCATGAGCACCACACCCCAGACCGACCCGAATCCGTACTCGGCGCTGCCGGCCGTCGGGCCCTACGAGACCGGGATCGGCTCCGCGCTCATCACCCTCGTCGAGCCGCACGAGGGCCACGAGCAGGCGTACAACCGCTGGTACGAGGACGACCACTTCTACTCGGGTGCGATGGCGATGCCCTGGATGTTCGCCGGCCGCCGGTGGGTCGCGACCCGCGACCTCCAGGCGCTGCGCTCGCCCGACGACTCGCTCATCGCCCAGCCACTCTCGGCGGGCAAGTACCTGGCGACCTACTGGATCACCGCGGGTCGCTACGAGGACCACCTGCGCTGGACGGTCGCGACCAACCAACGCCTCCTGCCCGACGGGCGCATCTACCTCGAACGGTCGCACGTCTACACGTCGTTCCAGACCTACGTCGGCCCGGTGTACCGCGATGCGGCCGGGCCCCGCGACGTCCACGCGCTCGACCACCCGTACGCGGGCCTCGTGCTCGAGGTCGTCGACGGCGCGGAGGGCGTGACCCGGGACCGGCTGTGGACGTGGTTGCGCGAGGAGCGCATCCCCGCGGTGCTCGGCGGGTCCCGGGTCGCGATGTGCCTTGCCTTCGCGCCGATGCCCCTGCCCGAGGACAAGATGTCCTACGTCGAGGACGTGCCGGGCCTCGAGCGTCGCCTCACGCTGCTCTGGCTCACCGAGGTCGACCCGCGCGAGGTCTGGGCCGATCGCTTCGCCAGCGGCGGCGCGGCGGTCGCCGCGGCCGGGCTCGGCCGTGTCGAGCTCGCGGCACCCTTCATCCCGACGGTTCCGGGCACCGACCGCTACGTCGACGAGCTCCGGTAGCGAGCACACCCGTCCGGTGGATGCGCGAGACGTTGCCGCGCGGCCGCGTGCGGTCGGGCGACGGATGCGGCAGCGATGGTTCCGTCGCTACTCGGCGAACCCCGAGGGTGCGGTGGAGGGCACTGTCGTCGCGGCGGCCGTCATCGCGGGCGAGAGCATTGTCGGCACCGATCTCCCTCGCGTGATGGGCTCGATCGCGATCACCCTGACCGTCTACTGGTTCACACACGCGTACGCGACCATGCTCGCCGAACGCATGCAGACGGCGAGCAAGCCCGCGGCCTGGCGGGAGACCCGGGCGGCGCTGTTCCAGGAGTCGACGGTGATCGAGAGCGCGCTCCCACCCATCGTCTTGCTGTTCGCACTCTGGCTCGCAGACGTGAAGGCCGACACCGCGCTGACGGCCACGTTGTGGCTGTGCGTCGTCGACCTCTTCATGTTCGGCTGGGTCGGCGCGCGTGGCACCGAGCTCGGGCGCGGCGCACGGCTCGGCTACGCCCTCATCGCAGCTGCGTTCGGCCTCGTCGCGGTCCTGTTGAAGACGCTGCTGCACTGAGCGCGACTCACGCGCTCCCCGTCAGGCCGGTCGGGCAGCTGACGCCGGTCCCACCGAGACCGCAGTAGCCGAACGGGTTCTTCGCCAGGTACTGCTGGTGGTAGTCCTCCGCGTAGAAGAACTCGGGCGCCTCGCGGATCTCGGTCGTGATGTCACCGTACCCGGCGTCGTGAAGGACCTTCTGGTACGCGTCGCGCGACGCCTCCGCGGCCTTCTGCTGCATCTCGCTCGTCGTGTAGATCGCGGAGCGGTACTGGGTGCCGACGTCGTTGCCCTGACGCATGCCCTGGGTCGGGTCGTGACCCTCCCAGAACACCTTCAGCAGCTCCTCGTAACCGACCTTCGAGGCGTCGAACACGACGAGCACGACCTCGGCGTGCCCGGTGCGACCGCTGCACACCTCCTCGTACGTCGGGTTCGGCGTGAAGCCGCCCGCGTAGCCCACCGCCGTCGCGACGACGCCGTGGGTCTCCCAGAACTTGCGCTCCGCACCCCAGAAGCAGCCCATGCCGAAGATCGCCTGCTCGGTGCCCTCCGGGAACGGCGGGACGATGCGCGCCCCATTGACCGTGTGTCGCTCCGCCACCGCCATCCGCTCCGCCCGTCCGGGCAGGGCCTCCGCCGGCTCGGGCATCTGGTTCTTGTGTCGTCCGAACACGTGGCCTCCTGATTCGTCCTCGGTCCGGTCCCTGTTCTCGCAGGGGGAAACCGCGCCGGCGCGGGGTTCGTTCCCAGCCCCACCGCTGGTTCCATGCTGACATCCCCGCCCGGCGAGCGGCGCCCGGCGCCGTCCTCCGGCCAACGCCCGGTTTGGTCCCGTGCGGTCCGGGCCATTGCACGAGCTTCGTGACCGCCGAGGGACTCCTCTCGACCCTCACGCTCGTGCTCGGCGGCCTGCTCGCGGCGCGCGACGTGCGGCGCGGTCCGACGAAGTGCTCGAGGCGCCGCGCGGGCTCCACACGGGGTCGGTCACACGACGACGCGGACCTTCGTCGCGCTCGGCATCGTCGTCGCGGCCGCCGTCGTGCGCATCGGCTGCGCCGCAGCGGGCGTCGGGCGGGGAAAGGGACCAACGTCCCTTGATCGTCCGGGTTTGTCGATGTGACGATCACATCCGATATGGCCATCGAAAACGCCGCGACCCGTGAGTCGGCGAACGCGACGGAGACCGATCCCGAGCTCGAGGCGCGTCCGGGACGGCGGGGACGGCGGCGGGTGACGACCCGTCGGAGCCTGCTCGACGCGGCCCGCCGTCTCGTGGCCGAGCGCGGGGTGGACGGACTGACGGTGGCCGAGATCACCGACGCGGCCGATGTCGGCTTCGGCACGTTCTACGGCTACTTCGAGACGCGCGACGACCTCGTCGACGCGCTGCTCGGTCAGGCGGCAGAGGAGCTGGCGGGCGAGAACGACCGTCTGACCGGGGGGCTCGAGGACCCTGCGGAGCGGGTGGCGGTCGCGACCCGCAACACGATCACGAGCATCGACCGCGACCCGATCTGGGCCGCGTTCCTCGTTCACGCCGCGTTCTCCAAGCACCCGCAGATCTGGACCGCGCTGAACGGGCGCATGATGCGTGACGTCATGACGGGCGTCGAGCAGCACCGCTTCATGATCGAGGACCTCGGTGCGGTGCCGTTCCTCATCGGTGGCGGTGTGCTCGCCGTGCTGCGGGGCAAGCTCGACGGCGTGCTCACCGCGGGTGCGGAGATCGACGCCGCGGCCGGCGTGCTGTTGCTGCTCGGCCTGCCGAGAGCAGAGGCGCTGGAGATCGCGCGACGGCCGATGCCGCCCTTGCCAGCCGTAGCCGACGCGAGGCCCGAGGCCGGCGCCGCCGGCGGCGACAGCGAGACCGCGGCGTAGGTCCGGCGCGCCGCTACCGTCGCCGCATGCGCGTCGGCGTCGTGCTCCTCCCGGCGGATCCCTGGCCCGAGACGGTGGCGCGCGCGCAGCGCATCGACGCGCTCGGCTACGACCACCTCTGGACGTACGACCACCTGTCGTGGCGGCGGTACCGCGACCACGAATGGCACGCGACGATCCCGTGGTTGACGGGCGTCGCCGCCGCGACGCGCTCCGTCCGCATCGGGACGATGGTCGCGTCGCCGAACTTCCGCCATCCGGTCACGCTCGCGAAGGACGCGATGACGATCGACCACGTCTCCGGCGGACGGCTCGAGCTCGGGGTCGGCGCGGGAGGCATCGGCTTCGACGCGACGGTGCTCGGCGGCGAGGTGCTGAGCCCTCGTCGGCGCGTCGACCGTCTTCGCGAGTTCGTCGAGGTGTTGGACCGGCTGCTGCGCGAGCCGGTCACGTCACACCGCGGCGTGTTCTACACGGTCGACGAGGCGCGGATGGTCCCGGGCTGCGTGCAGCGGCCGCGCGTCCCGCTCGCGATCGCCGCGACCGGCCCGCGCACGCTCGCGCTCGCCGCACGTCTCGGCGACGCGTGGATCACCCTCGGCGACCGGGAGCGTCCCGACCCGACGCCTGACGAGACCGAGCAGGCCGTCCGCGCCCAGCTCCATCGCCTGGAGGACGCGTGCGCGTCGCTCGGGCGCGACCCGACGGAGATCCGGCGCATCTACATGATCGACAACACGGGCGAGCGACCGATCGCGAGCGTCGCCGCGTTCGAGGACTTCGTGGGCCGCTACCGAGCGCTCGGGTTCACCGACGTCGTCTTCCACCATCCACGACCCGACGACTCGGTCTGGGACGACCCGGAGGAGGTCGTCGAGCAGATCGCGACCGACGTCCTGCCTCGTCTGGCCTGACAACGCGTGATTCCGGATATCCCCACTGCCGCTACGCCGACCAGCACCATTTCACGTCGGGGCGGCGTTTCGTAGCGTGAGCGGCGTGATCGACCTGTTCCTCGACCGCCGCCGCGTTCCCGCGACATGGTGGTCACTCGTCGCCGGCATCCTGGATCTTTTCGTCGGCGTCGTGTCGTTCACCGTCACGATCACGCTGCTCGCCACGTCGGCAGGCTTGCTCATCGTCTTCCCGCTCGCGCTGCCGCTCATCTGGCTGCTCTTCGTCGTGGCGACGGGCCTGGCGCGCGCCGAGCGAGGGCGCTGGCGCGCACTGCTCGGCATCGAGATCCCCGAGCTCCGTCCGCCGCTGCCGGATGAGTCCTGGTTCCGGCGCCTCTTCGCTCGCGTCGGCTCCGCGGCGCGCTGGCGCGAGATCGCGTATCTGGTGCTCGTCCTCCCGCTCGGCGTCCTCGGCGTGCTCGTGCTCGCGGTGTGGTGCGGAGCGGCCGCGTTGCTCCTGTTGCCCGCCTACGTCGCCGCGCTCCCGCGCCACACCGCGGACTTCGGACCGATCGCGGCGAGCCAGGGAATCGGCGCCGCGCTCGCGGCACTCCTCGGGCTCGCCGGGATGCTCTCCGCACCGGCTCTGACGCGGGCGAAGGGTCGATTCGACGTGTGGGTCGCCCGGAGCCTCCTCGGCCCGCGCCGCAGGGACGAGCTCGCGGCCCGGCTCGCGGTGTCGGAGCGTGGGCGCGAAGCCGCGGTCGACACCGCCGAGGCGGAGCGCACCCGCATCGAGCGCGACCTGCACGACGGCGCCCAGCAACGACTGGTCGCACTCGCGATGGACCTCGGGATGGCCCAGGAGAAGTTCGACACCGACCCGGAGGCGGCGCGCGAGCTCGTGACCGGCGCGCACGCCGAGGCGAAGCGCGCGCTCGTCGAGCTGCGCGGGCTGGTGCGCGGGATCCACCCGGCCATCCTCACCGAGCGCGGACTCGACGCGGCGCTCTCGTCGGTCGTCGCGCGGGCGACGACGCCCGTGAGCCTGCACGTGGACGTGCCGGAGCGCCCGTCGGCGGCGGTGGAGAGCGCGGCGTACTTCGTCGTGAGCGAAGCGCTGACCAACGTCGACCGTCATGCGCAGGCCGACCGCGCGCTCGTCGAGGTGGTCCGGCGCGACGGCCGGCTCGTGATCGAGGTCACCGACAACGGCCGCGGAGGCGCGGACGGGGACCGGGGAACGGGTCTCGCGGGCCTGCACGAGCGCGTCGAGGCGCTCGGCGGATGGATGCAGGTGTTGAGCCCGCGCGGCGGGCCGACGACGGTGCTGGTGGAGATGCCATGCGGATCGTGATCGGCGAGGACTCCGCCCTGCTGCGGGCCGGGCTCACGCGGTTGCTCACCGACGCCGGTGAGGACGTGGTCGCCGCGGTCGGCGACGCCGACGCGCTCGTGGCCGCGGTGCGCGACCACGAGCCCGACCTCGCGGTCGTCGACGTGCGGATGCCGCCCGACCTCACCGACGACGGTCTGCGGGCCGCGGTCGCGATCCGGGAGCACCAGCCCGCGGTCGGGATCCTCGTGCTGTCGCAGTACGTCGAGGAGCGCTACGCGACCGAGCTGCTCGCGCACGACACCACGAAGGTCGGCTACCTGCTCAAGGATCGCGTCGCCGACGTCGCCGACTTCGTCGAGGCGGTCCGGCGCGTCGGCGCGGGCGGCACCGCGCTCGACCCCGAGGTGGTCGGTCAACTCATCGCGCGGCGCCGGCGCGATCCGCTCGAGCGCCTCACCCCGCGTGAGCGCGAGGTCCTCGCGCTGATGGCCGAGGGCCGGAGCAACGCGGCGATCGCGCGCGGGCTCGTCGTGAGCGAGGGCGCGGTGGAGAAGCACGTGAACAGCATCTTCACGAAGCTCGACCTCGTCGCGACGAGCGAGGACAACCGGCGCGTGCTCGCGGTCCTCCGGTGGCTCGGCGTGGGAGAGGACGCATGACCCGCGGACTGTGGCGCATCGGCGGGAGCGGGCTCACCGCCCTCTTGTTGGTGTGGGGTAGCGCGAACGTCGTCGCGCAGATCTCCTTCGACAGCCGCTCGTTCACGCGCGTCGTCACGACCCCGGTGAGCGTCGTCGACTTCAACATCCACGCGGGAACCCTCGACGTCGTCGCCGTCCCGGGCTCGCGCGTCGTCGTGCACGCGGTCATCCACCGCGGCCTCATTCGAACGCACACGTCGTTCCACGTCGACGGCGACCGTCTCGTCGTGCGCGCGAGTTGCGCGCCCGTCCTGGACCAGAACTGCCAGGCCCACTACCGGGTCGAGGTCCCCCCGGCGACCCGCGTCGTCGCCCACGCGAAGGACCGCGTCAACGTGACCGGAACGACGAACGCGCTCGAGGCACTCGCGGGCGAGGGCAGCGTGACGCTCACCGACGTGACCGGTCCGGTGGTCGCGCACGCGTCCGAAGGCACCGTGCACGCGACCGGTCTGCGCAGCACCGATGTGCAGGCGTCGGCCGGCGAGGGCAGCGTCGACCTGTCGTTCGCGACCGACCCTCACCGGGTGGACGCGCATGCGAGCGAGGGTCACGTCGCCGTTGTCGTCCCCCACGACGGCACCGCGTACCGGGTCGACGCCGGTGCATCGGAGGGCTCCACGCGCGTCCAGATCCCGACCGACCCCCGCTCGACCCTGCGCATCCGGGCCCACGCCAGCGAGGGCAGCGTGACCGTCGAGCCGGCACCGTGACCCTCGTCACAATGGGTTGACCTCGAACCGTCAGACGTCGAATACTTCGATCTCGATGGTTCCTGACCCGAGCTGGGACATCGGCGAGGACAGCCAGGTCGTCGGGCGCGCGCTGGCGTTCACCGGCAAGATCGTCTCCGGCCGCTTCGTCGAGACCCTCGCCCGCTGCGGCGGGTCGCTGCCGGCCTGGTCGGTGCTGCTGAGCCTGGCACTGAGCGGACCGATCAGCCAGCGGGAGCTGGCCGGGCGCATCCACGTCGAGGGCGCGACGGTCACGTACCACCTCGACCGCCTCGAGGCGGCGGGGCTCGTGACCCGCCAGCGCGACCCCGGTGATCGACGCGTCTGGCGGGCCGAGCTGACCGACGCCGGCCGGGAGACGTTCCGCCGCATGAAGCACGGCGCGCTCGCCTTCGAGACCGCCCTGCGCGCGGGGCTCGACGACGCCGAGCTCGCGCACTTCTTCGACGTGCTCGAGCGCCTCACGAAGAACGCCGAGGCCTTCGATCCCGGGAGCCTCACGTCGACGTCGATGAGTTCCGACACCTCCCACCGTCCAACCGACATTCGCGAAGCGACCTCGACCCAGGACTCGACCGCCGACCTTCCCCCCGAAAGGAACGCGTGATGCGCCTCGAACGCCTGACCCACTGGTGCTACAAGCACCGCTGGACCGTGCTCGTCACCTGGATCGTCGCGTTGCTCGCGTTCAGTGTGATCGGAAAGGCCGCCGGCGGAGCGCTCGACAAGAGCTTCAGCGGTCAGAACACCGAGTCGCAGCGCGCGTACGACCTCTTGAAGAGCAGGTTCCCGGCGCAGTCGGGTGACACGTTCGACCTCGTCGTGCACTCCACGTCGGGCGTGCGGAGCCCGGCGGTGCAGGCGCGCACCCAGAAGCTGCTGCAGGACTTGTCGCACACGCAGCACGTCACCGGTGCGCGCAGCTTCACCGACCCGGCCGCGGCGCAGCAGGTCGCGCAGGACGGCACGATCGGCTACGCGACCGTGCAGCTCGACGTGCGCACCGACAAGGTGAGCAAGGACCTTTCGCAACACTGGGCCGACGAGGCGAAG
Source organism: Acidimicrobiia bacterium (assembly GCA_036558745.1). GTDB lineage: Bacteria > Actinomycetota > Acidimicrobiia > IMCC26256 > JAMXLJ01 > JAMXLJ01. The sequence goes on along the minus strand of DATBEZ010000081.1, from coordinate 68,875 downwards.
GCCGCGAGCGGCCACGGCGTGCAGTACGAGCTCGGTGGCATGCCGATCGAGCAGGGTCAGCAGGGCAGCGGGAGCACGCCCACCGAGCTCATCGGCGTGCTCGCCGCGATCGTCATCCTGCTGATCGCGTTCGGCTCGCTGCTCGCGACGGGACTGCCGATCCTCACCGCGCTGTCCGGCATCGGGATCGGGCTCGCGATCGTCGAACTGCTCGCCCACGTCATGAAGGTGCCGGTGTTCGCGCCGCAGGTCGCGTCGATGATCGGTATCGGCGTCGGCATCGACTATGCGTTGTTCATCCTCACCCGCTACCGCCAGGGTCTGGCGAAGGGCAAGGACCCCGAGGGCGCGGTGCTCGAGGCTGCGAACACCGCAGGGCGCGCGGTCCTCTTCGCGGGCACGATCGTCGTCATCTCGCTGCTGGGCATGTTCCTGATGCGCTTCTCGTTCCTCAACGGGCTCGCGCTGGGCGCGTCGGCCGCGGTCGCGATGGTGATGCTCGCGTCGATCACGCTCCTGCCCGCGACGCTCGGCTTCGCAGGGCGCAACATCGACAAGTTCAGCATCCCGTTCCTGCACCGCAAGGAGGGCGACCACCGCCAGACGGTCGCATGGCGGTGGAGCCGCGAGATCCAGCGCTACCCCTGGGCGGCCGCACTCGTGTCGGTCGCGGTGCTGATCGTCCTCGCGCTGCCGTTGTTCTCGATGCACCTCGGCAACGCGGATGCGGGCAACGACCTGCCCAGCCAGACGACCCGCAAGGCCTACGACCTGCTGGCCAAGGGCTTTGGCCCCGGCCACAACGGTCCGCTCCTCGTCGCGGTCGACCTGTCCGCGCCCGGTTCGCAGCGCGTGCTCGTCCCGTTGCACGAGGACCTCGCCAAGGTGCCGGGGGTGGTGTTCGTCAGCCCGCCCCAGCTCAACTCGAAGGGCGACGCCGCCATCGTCAACGTCATCCCGGCGACGTCACCCCAGAGCGTCACGACCGAGAAGCTCGTCCATCACCTGCGCGACGACGTGATACCCGTCGCGGTGAAGGGCACCGGCGCGAAGGTCGACGTCGGCGGCGCGACCGCGATCGGCATCGACGTCAGCAACACGATCGGGCGACGGCTCCCCTACTTCATCGCCGCCGTGATCGCGCTGTCGTTCGTGCTGCTCATGTGCGTGTTCCGCTCGGTGGTCGTCGCCTTCAAGGCCGCGATCATGAACCTGCTCTCCATCGGCGCCGCGTACGGGCTCGTCGTCGCGGTGTTCCAGTGGGGTTGGGGCAAGTCGCTCTTCGGCGTCGAGAAGGGTCCGGTCGAGTCGTGGGTGCCGATGATGCTGTTCGCGGTGCTCTTCGGCCTCTCGATGGACTACGAGGTGTTCCTCATCTCGCGCATCCGTGAGGAGTGGTTGCGCACCGGGAACAACGCGGAGTCCGTCGCCGACGGTCTCGCGGCGACGGCACGGGTGATCACCGCGGCCGCGGCGATCATGATCGCGGTGTTCCTGTCGTTCGTGCTGCAGGACCTGCGCGTGCTCAAGATGGTCGGCTTCGGCCTCGCCGCGGCCGTCTTCATCGACGCGACGATCGTGCGCATGGTGCTCGTCCCCGCGACCATGGAGCTGCTCGGCAACGCCAACTGGTGGCTCCCCCGCTGGCTCGACCGCGTGCTGCCCCGTGTCAACGTCGAGGGTGACCAGGCCGCCGAGATCGAGGCCGCGGTGCGCGCCGAGGAGCGCGAGGAGCTCCCCGTCGGCTGACCCTCACCACCGATCGCCCCTCCCCCCGGCTCACCCCCGACCCGCGTTGGGACACGATCCGGTGCCAGAGCACCGGATCGTGTCCCAACCGGGCGGGGGTTCGTCAGTGGACCTGGCGGTCCTGACCGGCCCAGTAGCCCGAGCGCAGCTTGAACTTCTGGAGCTTGCCGGTCGCCGTGCGCGGCAGGGCGTCGCGGAACTCGACCGACGTCGGGCACTTGAAGTGCGCGAGCCGTGAACGGCAGTGCTCGATGACCTCGACCTCGGTGACGGCCTGCCCGTCGCGCACCACGACGAGCGCCTTCACGGTCTCGCCCCACTTGTCGTCCGGCACGCCGATGACGCCGCACTCGGCGACGGCCGGGTGCTGGTAGAGACAGTCCTCGACCTCGATCGACGACACGTTCTCGCCACCCGAGATGATCACGTCCTTCTTGCGGTCGGAGATCACGAGATACGCGCCGTCGAGCTCACCGCCGTCGCCGGTGTGGAACCAGCCGTCGACGATCGCCTTCGCGGTCTCCTCCGGCTGGTCCCAGTAGCCCTCGAACACGTGGTTGGCGCGCGCGAGCACTTCGCCGCGCGCGTCGACGTCGACCCGCACGCCGATGGCGGGCGCGCCGGCGCGTGAGAGCAGCCGCGCCCGCTCCGCGGGGTCGAGATCGTCCCACTCCGCTCGACGCCGGTTGACCGTGAGGAGCGGCGCCGTCTCGGTGAGGCCGTAGATCTGGAAGAACTCCCAGCCGAGCTCGGTCTCGACCCGCTCGATCACCTTCGACGGCGGGGGTGCACCGGCCACGACCATGCGCACCCGGTCGCGGCCCGGGATCTGCTCGCCGCGCTCGCGACGCTGGGCCGCGGCGTCGAGCACCGCGGCGACGACCGCGGGCGCGCCGGCCAGAAACGTGATGCCCTCCGCCTCGACGCGTCCGAGGATGTCCTCGCCGTCGATCTTGCGGATGACGACCTGCCGCGCCCCCATCCCCGCCAGCGCGTAGGGAAGGCCCCAGCCGTTGCAGTGGAACATCGGCAGCGTGTGCAGGTACACGTCGCGGTCGCTGACACCGGCGTGCCAGCCGAAGATCGACGCGTTGAGCCACAGGCTGCGGTGTGTGAGCTGCACACCCTTGGGCCGTGCGGTCGTCCCCGACGTGTAGTTGATCGACGCGGTCGCGCGCTCGTCGTCGCTCCGGTGCTTGGGCCTGCCGTCGCGGTGGAACAGCTCCGCGTCGGTCTCGGCACCGAGCACGAACCGGTGCTTCACGTCGATATCGCGCAGCAGACCGTCGTACTCCGGGTCGACGAGCAGCACCGACGCCTGCGAGTGACCGACGATGTATGCGACCTCGTCTGCGTTGAGTCGGAAGTTGATCGGCACGATCGCCCGGCCGTAGCCGCTCACGCCGAACAGCGTGGTGAGGAAGCGAGCCGCGTTGGGCGACACGATCGCGACGCGCTCCCCCGCTTCGAGGCCCAGCTCGTCGAGCGACACTGCGAGACTGCGGGCCATCGCGGCGAGCTCACCGTATGTCAACCGGCCGAGCGACGCGGGTGCACCGGGTGTGGTCGCGGGCTCGTCGACGACCGCGACGCGCTCGCCGTAGACCAGCTCGGCCCGGTCCAGGAAATCGTTGATGCTGAGCGCGACCTCCACGGAACTCCCCCTTTGCAGAACCCTCGCGGCACGGTACCGATGCGGTCACCGGGGCGCCAGAGCGAGGGCCTCGTGATCCGACGTGAGCGGTCGCGAGGGTCAGCAGGCCGGCGCGGCCGGCGCCGGGTGCTGCGCCGGCGCCGGGTGCTGCGCCGGCGTCGCGGCCGCGCCCGGCGTCGAAGCCTGGCCCGCGCCCGGCGCGGGTGCAGCGTGCCCGGTGGCGTCGGTACCGAGGACCACGACGACGTCCGCGTCGGCGCCGAGCGTGTCGTCGCCGACGAGCTCACCGCGCCCGAGCCGCGCCTGCACGAGCGCGGCCTTGTCGGCCGCGCCGGTCGCGTAGCGCACGCTCGTCCCTGTCGCGCCCGACGTGTTGCCGGCGCCCGCGCCGACGAACCCGGCTCGCTCGAGCTCGTCGAGGGTCCGGCCCGCGAGGCCCGTCGTCCCCGACGCGTTGAGCACCTGCACCCGCACGTCACCGGGCTTCACCGACACGACGTCGGCGTGATGCTTCCCGTCGTCGCGCAACCGCGCCAGCATCGCCTCGGCGTCGGGCTGCTTCAGCTGCAACGTGCCCCCGCTGCCGGGCTCGTTCGGCAGCGTCACCATCTCGAGCGCGCCGGGCGCGTTCGGATCGACCTTGCGGAACGCGTTGACCAACCCGAGCAGGTCGCCCCGGCTCATCTTCGTGTCCACCGTGAGCTTGGCGACGATGCGGTCGACGATACGGCTCGCGGTGAGCGGGTTGCTCATCCCCGCCCGGACCGCCGTGTCCGCGAGCTTGCGCACGAACTCGTGCTGGCGGTCGATGCGGTCGAGGTCGGCGCGGGGGCTCGCGTCCCGCCACCGGCCGTCGATGCGGTACTCGAGGTAGCGCGAGCGCACGTACGCGAGCGCTTGGCGACCGTCGAGCGCCTGGCAACCCGCGACCGGAACGTCGAGGCCCGACTTCCGGTCGCGGGCCGGGTACGGGAAGTACACCGGCACGCGGCCGATCGCGTTCACGATGCCCTGGAACGCGGCGAAGTCGACCTCGACGTAGTGCTGGATGCGCACACCGAAGTTGGCCTTCACCGTGTCGATCACCTTTTGCGGTCCGTCGTTGAACGCCGCGTTGATGCGTTGCGAGCCGCGCCCCGGGATGTCGACGACGAGGTCGCGTGGGATCGAGACGACGAGGTTTCGCTTCCGCTTGGGATCGACGTGGACGATCATCATCGTGTCGGAACGCTGCCCACGTTGGCTCGTCGCGCTGCCGAACTGGCTCGCATCCTGCGCGCTGTCGACGAACGCGCGCGTGTCGGACCCGATGACGAGGAAGTTGCTGACCGAGCCGGACGCCGATGCCTCGTCGAGACGAACGCGCGTGATGCGCGCCAGCTTCATGTCGACGGCAACGTTCGTGCCGACGATGCCGACGACGATGACGAGCACCGTCAACCCGAGCGCGGCGACGTACCGTCGCCACCACAGCTGGACCTTGGACACGGGACGCCGGACGATCGGGTCACTGTACTGACGGGAATTCCGCGCGTCGCGGACCTTCGCGTGTGTCGCGACGCGCGGTCAGGCCGGCGACGGCGAGCCGCCCGGCTCGGGCAGCGACTCCGTGATGTGCTGGCTCTCCTCGCGAATCGCCTGGGAGCGGGCCAGGGACACCGCGCACACGATCATCGTGGCGATCGACAGCGCGATCAGCGCCTTGTCGGTGAAAGTCGCCGCGTGCAGACGCTCGCCGAGCAGCACGACGCCGATGATCGACGCGACGACCGGCTCGGCGGTCTCGAGGAACGGTACCGACGCCTCGAGCTCACCGGCCTGGAACGCGGTCTGCTGCACCAGGAAGCCGGCGATCGAGAACACCGCGAGCCCGTAGGGCTCCCAATTCGTCAGCACGGTGACCGGGCCGCCGCCAAGCAGATGCACGAACGCCTTCGTCAACGGCGCGGTGACCCCGAACATGATGCCGGCCGACAGCGCGAGCAACGACGCGCGCACCGATCCCGTCGAGCGCATGCCGACGGCGACACAGACGAGCACGACCGACGAGATGATGGCCAGGGGCAGCACCCAATCGGGCCACGGCGTGCGGGCCGCGCCGCCACCGGGTGACGACTCGGAGAGGAAGAGCCCGAGCGCCGACGCGAGCAGCGCCGCGGTGATCCATTCGGTCGGGCGCAGGCGCCGGCGCGAGGTGGCGACGTCGATCGCGAGCGAGAACAGCAGTCCGGTGGCGAGGATCGGTTGCACGACGATGAGCAGTCCGATGCCGAGCGCGGCGGCCTGGCAGATGTAGCCCGACACGTCGGAAGCGATCCCGAGCAACCAACGCCGTTGGTGCACGAGGGCGACGACGAGCCCTGGGCGCATCGCCTGCTCGTCGGGAACGGTGCGGGCAGAGCGCTGCTCGAGCACGTTGCTGGTCGCGAAGAAGAGCGCCGCCGCGAGCGAGAGGAGGACCACCTCGAGGTCGTGCGCGCTCACGCGATCGACGATACCGGCAGCGCCGGGCAAGACGGGGGAAAATCGCGCCACGGGGTGTTCAGCGTCTGAACCGCTCCCCACGCGAGACTCGGTCCGTGCAGACCGCGCCTCGGGGAACGTCGCCGCGTCCGCCGACCGCCGCTGACGTCGGTCGCGCGACGAGGTACGTGCTCGCGCTCGTGTTCGCGTGGGCCGGAGCCGCCGGCGCGTGGCGACTCTCGACGTTCGCCCGGACCGTCGCCGACAGCGGGCTCGTGCCCGACGGTGCCGCACGCGCGATGGCGTTGACGTGGTGTGTCGCGGCGCTCGTCACCGCGGTCGCGCTCGCGGGCCGCCGAACCGCCCGCGTCGGCGCGTGGCTCGCGCTCGTCGTCGCGGGCGCGGCCACCGCGGTAAGCGTCGCGGCGTGGATACGGGGCACGCCGGTCATGTGCACGTGCATCCGCCCGACGGCGCGCCGCGCGACGAGAGACCACGTCGAGGCGTTCGTGGGCGACGTGGTGCTCCTCGCCCTCGCGGTCGTCGCGTTCCGGACGTCGCGACGGCAGGCCGCGCCGTCCTAAGGCATAGCTGTCCCGGACCGGTGCCGACCTGCGAGGATGGTCGGGCGTGGTCGGGGGACCGGCCGTGCCGAGGGGGGAGGCACCGTGTCGCGACGTTGGTTCGCCACGTTCGTCTGCGTCGTCCTGAGCGCGACGCTGCTCGCGCTCGTACCGACCGGAGCCGGAGCGCGACCGCAGAGCATCGTCCGCAACGTGCTCGTGCCGGGCGAGTCCGGCGCGGTGCCGCCCGACGCCCACTCGGTCGACCAGATCCCGCTCTACGACGGGCTCGCGTCGAAGTTCGACCACGTGACCGCGAGCGACCTCACCACCTACTTCAAGGACGAGAAGCTCAACGACACCTCGGGCACGCCGGAGAGCACGCCCCGCTCGGGGCTGCGCATCTTCCGTGACGCCTACGACGTGCCGCACGTGTTCGGCGCGACGCGTTCCGACACCGAGTTCGGCGCGGGTTGGGTGACCGCCGAGGACCGCGGCTTGCTGATCGAGACGCTGCGCGGACCGGCGCGCCTCGCGGCGCTCGACGCGCCGGGGCTCGACGCGTTCTCGCTCGCACAGTCGCTCCGCACCTTCGATTCCTCACCCGCGACCGAGCAGTTCCTCGCGAACCAGGCGAAGGTGCTGGAGGACTCGGGCCCCGACGGGCGCCAGGTGCTCGCCGACGTCGACGCGTACGTCGCCGGCATCAACGCGTTCTACACCGCGCACCACAACCCCGCGAAGCAGTGGACGCGCAACGACGTCCTCGCCTCGAGCGCACTGATCGGCGCGGTGTTCGGTCGTGGCGGCGGCACCGAGGCCGCGAACTCCGAGCTCCTCGCGCGCTTCCGGGCCACGTTCGGCACGGCGCAGGGCACCGCGATGTTCCGCGATCTGCGCGAGCAGCAGGACCCCGAGGCCCCGACGACGCTCACACGCCGCTTCGACTACGAGCCCGTGCCGACCGGACCGACACCGGGCTCGCCCGTGGTCGACGCCGGCTCGCTCCAGGCGGTCTCCGCGCTCACGCCCAAGCAGCACATGTCGAACGCGTTGCTGGTCAAGGCCGGACGTTCGGCGACCGGGAAGCCGCTCGCCGTGATGGGCCCGCAGGTCGGCTACTACTACCCCGAGATCCTGATGGAGCTCGACCTCCACGGCGGCGGTCTCGACGCGCGCGGTGCGTCGTTCCCGGGCACGTCGCTCTACGTCGAGCTCGGCCGGGGCAAGAACTACGCGTGGAGCGCGACGTCGGCGGAGTCGGACAACATCGACCAGTTCCTCGACCAGCTCTGCAACCCCGACGGCTCGACGCCGACGCGCACCAGCGACCACTACCTGTTCAAGGGTCGGTGCGTGGCGATGACGACCTTCGACGCGGGGGTCCTGCACGGCGCGGGCGGGCAGCCCGACCAGGAGGTCGTCTACCGCCAGACCATGCACGGCCCCGTGAGCGGCACGGTCACCGTGAACGGAAAGCCCTACGCGATCACGACCCAGCGGTCGACGCGTGGCCGTGAACCCGCGAGCGCGATCGGCTTCGAGCTGCTCAACGAGAACAAGGCGCACGGCCCGTCGTCGTTCCAGCGGATCGCGAACAAGATCGAGTACACGTTCAACTGGTTCTACGTCGACGACGAGCACGTCTCGTACTTCTCCTCGGGACGGCTCCCCATCCGTGCTCCCGGAACCGATCCCAGCCTGCCGACCCTGGGAACGGGTCAGTGGGAGTGGCGCGGCTTCCTCGACCAGGACGCGCACCCGCACGGCAGCGATCCGGACCTCGGCCTCTTCCTGAACTGGAACAACAAGCAGGCCCCCGGCTGGGGTGCCGCCGACGACAACTGGGGGTTCGGACCCGTGCAACACGTCCAGCTCTTCGCCCCGTTCAACCGACGGAGCCGGCTCGAGGACGTGGCGTCGGTGATGAACAAGGCCGCGACGCAGGACGACCGCGCCGTGCTCGTGTGGCCGATCATCGCGCGCGTGCTCGCCACCGGCCCCGCACCGGACGCACGCACACGCGCCACCGCGCAGCTCATCACGTCGTGGCTGCAGCGCGGCGCGAGCCGGCTCGACCGCAACAGTGACGGCAAGGTCGACGACCCGGGCGCGGCCGCGCTCGACGCGGCATGGCCGCGACTCTGGGACGCGGCGCTGCGACCCGTGCTCGGCCCGCTGCTCGACGCCATTCCCCACACCGGCGTCGGCGGCTACCTCAGCAAGGACCTGCGCGCGCTCCTCGGTGAGCACGTCGCCGGTCCGTACAGCCGCGCCTATTGCGGCACGGGAGATCTCGGCGCGTGCCGCGCCGCGCTGTGGAACGCGATGAAGCAGGCCGGCGACGCGCTGGCCGCGCAGCAAGGCCCGGATCCCAACGCGTGGCGCGCGCCGGCCGGGCGCACGACGTTCGTCCCGGGACTCCTGCCGAACACGATCCAGGCCGTCAACCGGCCGACGTTCCAACAGGTCGTCGCGTTCGACGACTGACCCGTACCCGAGATGCGGCACTGAGCGTCGGAAGCCGACGCTCAGTGCCGCATCAATGAGTTCCGGTCACGGGCGCAGGTGCTCCGCCGGCACCGTGCCCATGCGACCGGCCTCGAAGTCCTCGAGCGCCTGCACGATCTCGGCCTTCGTGTTCATGACGAACGGTCCGTACCAGACGACGGGCTCGCGGATCGGGCGTCCGCCGAGCAACAGCACGTCGAGGTTCGGCGCGTTGGTGTCCTGGGTGGTGTCGGCCGCGAGCGTGAACGCGTCACCGTCACCGAACACCGCGAGCTGACCCGTCGCGATCGGGCGCCGTTGCGTCGCCGCGCTGCCGCGACCCGCGAGCACGTACGCCAACGCGTTGAAGTCCTGCGGCCACGGCAGCGTGAGCTGCGCGCCCGGGCTCAGCGTCGCGTGCACCATCACGATCGGCGTGTGCGTCGAACCGGGACCGGCCTTGCCGTCGACCTCACCCGCGACCACGCGCACGAGCGCGCCGCCGTCGTCCGAGCGCAGCAGCGTCACCTTCCCGGGCTCGATCCCCTGGTAGCGCGGCGCCACCCACTTCTGGTCCGACGGCAAATTCACCCACAGCTGGATCCCATGGAACAGGCCACCGCTGGCGACGAGCTCGCTCGGCGGCGTCTCGATGTGGAGGATGCCGCCGCCCGCGGTCATCCACTGGGTGGCACCGTCGGTGATCAGCCCGCCGCCACCGGTCGAGTCCTGGTGTTGGAACGTGCCGTCGATCATGTAGGTGACGGTCTCGAAGCCGCGGTGCGGGTGCCAGTCGGTGCCCTTCGGCTCACCCGGCGCGTACTCGACCTCACCCATCTGGTCCATGTGCACGAACGGATCGAGCAGTTGCGGCTCGACACCGGCGAACGCGCGACGGACGGGGAAGCCGAGACCCTCGTAGCCGCTCGGCGCCGTCGTGATCGACACGACCGGACGCTCTTCGGTGGTCGCGGCGTCGAGACGGCGGATGGCCGGCAGGGTCAGGACGTCGGGAACGGTCACGGCAGGCACGGGAGCTCCCTTCGGGCGCCTCGACGAGTGCGGGCGCCGTCTACCCTGAATCGAACATAGTTGCTCGAGCAAATATTTCGTGCCGCGCCGGGCGCGCGCCAGCGCCGGATCACCGCGGCACCGCCGTGTGCGATGACCACATGACGGCGCGCGTTGTCACGTTGCGTGGGCGCGCGTGCGCAAGGTGTTCTTCATGTTCAGATTTTGGGCGAAACGGGCACGCCATGCATCGAGCACGACCGACTCCGGCCCGGGAGGACCGCCATGGCCAGTGCCCCCTGTTCGCGTCGAGCCCGCGTCCGGCCCGCAGGGGTCGTCGCGTCGGCCGCGCTCGTCGCGGCCACCGCCGCCGCGACGCTGGTCGCCTTCCCCGGCGCCGCGAGCGCGGTCGGACTCCCGCTGCCCACCGCGACGACGACACCGGTCGGCGTCAGCGCGCCGGCGAGCGCACCAACCGTGGCGACGTCGGTGACCGTCCCACCGGTCACCACGCCCCCGACGACGGCACCGACGCCCAAGATCACGACGCCCGCGACGACGTCCCCGACGGCCGCGCCGACCAAGACCGTGGCCGCGACGGCGAGCGAGGCCTCGACGGCGACGCCCACGCCGACGCAGACGAACAAGAAGGTGTCGAGCACCGCGACGGCGCCCAAGTTGGTCGTGCCGACGATCGCGACCCCGAACCTGAGCGCTTCGACGCCGACGACACCCAAGGCGACGACACCGAAGGTCTCGACACCCACGGTCACGACACCGAAGGTCACGACGCCCACGGTCACGACACCGAAGGTCACGACGCCACCGGTGACGGCACCGCACGTGGACACGCCTTCGGTGACGACCCCGCCGATCACCGCGCCGAAGGCCGCGACCCCGAAGCTCGACCCTCCAACGGTCACGCCACCGACGATCAGCGTGCCGAAGACGTCGACACCGACCGTCACGGTCCCGAAGCTCGCGGCACCACACGTCGAGGTCCCCGCGACGTCGACGCCGGCGGTGAAGGTGCCCTCCGTCTCGGCGCCCACGGTCGCCGCAGGGCAGCTCGCGTCACCGAAGCTCGCCACGCCGCCCGTCACGACGCCCAAGATCACGGTTCCGTCGGTGACGACGCCGAAGCTGACCGCGCCGACGGTCGCGACCCCGAAGCTCGTCCTGCCGACCATCGCGACGCCCAACCTCGACGCACCGACGAGCGCCGCACCGAAGCTGACCGTCCCCTCGGTGACGACCCCCAAGCTCGACACCCCGAGCATCACCACACCGAAGGTCACCGTTCCGTCGGTGAGGACGCCGAAGTTGACCGTCCCCTCGGTCACGACCCCCGAGCTCACCGCGCCAACGATCACGACACCGAAGGTCACGGTTCCGTCGGTGACCACCCCTGAGCTGACCGCGCCGACGCTGCACGCGTCGGGGCTGACCCTGCCCACCATCGCGACACCGAACCTCACGGTGCCGACCATCGCGACACCGACGATCACCGCGCCGCGACTCTCGGTCGCGAAGGTCACGGCGCCGTCGCTGTCGACGCCCACGGTCACGGTCCCGCCCGTCGCCACACCGACGCTCACGACCCCGACGCTCGCGGCACCGACCCTCGGAGCACCGCGACTCGCGGCTCCGGCGGTCACGACCCCGAGGCTGACACTGCCGACGATCGCCACACCGAAGCTCACGACACCGACGATCACGACGCCCGCGATGACCGCGCCGACGCTCAGGACACCCGCTATCACGACGCCGACCCTCACGACGCCGCGCCTCGCGACACGGTCCCTCGCGACGCCGACTGTCACGACGCCGCGACTCGCGCTGTCGACGCCGCTCGCCGCACCGCTCGCGTCCGCCGATCCCCCGCCGCTGTCCGCAGCCGCGACCACCACGCGCCGCGCGTCGACGCGTGCAGCCGGCGACCCCGCCGCGGCCGGCGCCCCCGCCGTCGGCGCACCGTCGGGTCCTCCGGGTCAGGTGCCGCTGGCCGGCGGCCCGACCAACCGGCCCGAGGAGGTCTCCCGCCAGCCGCGCTGTCCGAGTCAGGTCGAGGTCGTCGAGCCCGACGGCAGCGTGCACTGCGTCCCGGCGACCCCGGAGGCCCAGGCGCTCGTCGGCGGCAACCCGTCCGGCGGCAACACCCTCTTCGACATGTTCGGCCTGCCGTTCACCGGGGTCGACCTGGCCGGAGCCGTCGGCGTCGCGTTCGTGGCGTTGCTCGTCGGCCTCGGCCTGCGGTCGCGTACGCGAGGCGGTCTCAGGCGCTGACGGGCCGGGCGCGCGCGGCCCGCACCTGCTGCCGCGTCAGTTGTCGTGCTTGACCGCGCCGTGCCCGTTGCTCGACGCCGACGGCGAGAGGAAGTCGTCGACCTCCAGCTCCTCGCACCACGACGCGTGCAACGAGAGCACCTCACCCGCGAGCTCGGCCACGGGCCCGCGCAGCGCCTCGGGATCCGTCGCCAGGATCGCCGCGCCGCACGTGCACCGCACGATGCGCGCCGGGTACACGGCCAGCTGGTGACCCCCCGACGGCACCACCCTGTCGTCGCGCACCGCGTCGACGCGCGATTCGACGCGCGTCCAGTGCCGCGGTTGTCTCGACGACCCCACCCGTCCGCCCATCGTCGGTCTCCCCCCAAACACGTCGCCCGACCGACGCCGGCATGTCGTGCCGGCCTGCCGGGCCCAGATTCGAGCGTCGTGGAACGGCGCCGTCAAGGGCGGCCCTGATGCGTCGCCGGCGACGCAGACGAAGTGCAATACGCCAGCTTCGTCGTCGGATTTCGGGCGTACGCTCGGGACGCGTGCGAAACCTGTTTCGCTTCCCCGATCCGGTCAACGAGGTGTCGGCGCGCCTCGTCGCCGCGGGCGTGCTGGTGCTGTGTCTCGTGACGCTGGCGACGGGCGCGCGCTGGTTGCTCGTCCCGCTCGCGTACGGCTTCGTCGCGCGTGTGGCCACCGGTCCGTCGCTCAGCCCGCTGGGACAATTCGTCACACGCGTCTTGACGCCCGCGTTACCGCTCGCGGCCCGCCCGGTACCCGGACCGCCCAAGCGGTTCGCACAGGGCATCGGCGCGACGCTGTCGACCTCCGCGGCCGTGCTCGGCTTGGGCTTCGGGCTCACGACGATCGCGTTCGTCCTGGTCGGGATGATCGCCGTCGCGGCAACGCTCGAATCGGTGTTCGGCTACTGCGTCGGTTGCGCGCTGTTCGGCGCGCTGATGCGCGCGGGCATCATCCCGGAGGAGATCTGCGAGGCCTGTGCGAACCTCCAGCTGCGCGACGAGGCCGCCTGAGCCGAACGCTCAGGCGCGGCCGTAGTCGTCGTCGAGCCGCTCGATGTCGTCCTCGCCGAAGTAGTCGCCCATCTGGACCTCGATGAAGACGAGGTCCTCGTCACCGTGGTTGGCCATCCGGTGCGCGGCGCCCCGGGGGACGTCGATCGCCTCACCGGAGCCCAACACGTGATCGGCTCCGTCGAGCGTCACGGTCGCCGTCCCCGTGACGACGTACCAGTGCTCGGCCCGGCGGCTGTGACGCTGGTAGCTCAGGCGCTTGCCCGACCGCACCGTGATCCGCTTGACCTTGTGGGTCGCCTCGTCCTCGAGGACCAGATACTCGCCCCACGGGCGCACGTCACGTTCCTGCTCGATGATGCTCATGGGGGGTCACCTTCGCACGTGGGTGACACCCGCGGGAAGTCGATCGCGCATGCTTTTCGAGGACGGCGCACCCCTGGCCCGGGACGCGCCATGATGACCCGATGCCCGAGCCCTTCAACCCCTTCGTGCCTGGACAGGCCCAGTCGGCATGGTCCCTGCTGGCCGAGCTCCGCCGGCGCGGGCCGGTGGCGGAGATCGCGGGCGGCATGCGCTACGTCACCCGGCACGCGGAGTGTCGTGCCGCGCTGCGCGACACCACGTCGTTGTCGAACGCGTCCGGCATGAAGGAGCCGGGGGTCGTCGTGCCGCCGGAGGACCGTCTGCTCGGCGAGCTCGACCCGCCCCTGCACACCGCCGTCCGCCGCGTGATGGTCACCGCGCTCTCGCCGAAGCTGGTGCACGCGGCCGAGCCGTTCATCGCCGCCACCGCGGGCGCGCTGCTCGACGCGCTGCCGTCCGACGGCGCCGATCTGGTCGCGGGCTTCACCGTGCCGTTGCCCAACCGGGTGACGATGCATCTCCTCGGGTTCGACCCGGCCGACGCCGACCGCCTGGGCGCGTACGCGAAGGAGCTGATGGAGAGCCCGTTCCCGGCGACGAACCGAAGCGAGCGTGGTGTCGGCTTCGCGGCCGCGTTCCCGGAGTTCGCCGGCTACATCGACGAGCAGATCGAGCGACGCGCCGCCGAGCTCGCAGCCGGCACCGATGTCGACGACGTGCTGGCCCGGCTCCTCAAGCTCGACGTCGATGGTGAGCCGCTCCCCCGCCAGCAGGTGCGCGCGCTCGTGCGCAACCTCGTCACCGGCGGTTTGACGACCACGAGCCAGCTGCTCGGCAACCTGCTCCACGTGCTGCTGAGCGAGCGCGCCGTCGAGGACGCGATGCGCGCCGGTGACGACGAGCTCGCGAATGCGATCGAGGAGAGCCTCCGCCTCTCGCCGCCGATCCTGTTCCTCGCGCGCGGCTGCGTCCACGAGGTGACGATCGGCGACACGGTCGTCGAACCCGGCACCCGGGTCATCATCGGCGCAGGGTCCGCGAACCGCGACGAGCGGGTCTTCGACGACGCCGACGAGTTCCACGCCGACCGCGCCAACGCCGACCAGCACCTCACGTTCGGGTACGGGCCACACGTCTGCCCCGGTGCCGCGCTGGCACGCACCGTGACCCTCGTCGGGCTCCGCACGTTCTTCGACCGGTTCGCACCGGGAACCGTGCGTCTCGAGTCCGGGTTCGAGTTCGAGAACGTGACCACCTTCTTCGAGGTCGGCCCGCGCCGGCTTCCCGTCAAGACCGTCACCGGCTGAGACGACAGGCGGCTCCATGCGGCGGATCGCAGCGGCGCTGGCCGCACTCCTCGTCTTCGCGGTCGCCGGTGCGGTCGCGCTCGTCGCGACACCCGTGTGGGCGAGCGCGAGCACCCGCGCGCAGGCGATCGATCCCGACCTCGGCATCGCCCACATCGTCGCGTTCAACGCCGAATACGTCGTCGCCCGCGACGACTCGGCGACGATCACCGAGACGATCGACTACGACTTCGGCGTCGTTCCCCGTCACGGCATCCAGCGCGACCTCGTTCTCAAACAACGCTTCGACGACAGCCACGACCGGGTGTACCCGCTGCACGTGCTCTCCGTCGCCGCGTCGGCCGGCACACCCGCGCAGTGGAGGGTTCTCGACCAGCCCGGTGGAATCAAGCGGATCCGCATCGGCGACCCCGACCGCACGATCACCGGTCGCCACCGCTACGTGATCACGTACCGACTCGGGAGCGTCTTGAACGGCTTCCGGGACCACGACGAGCTGTACTGGAACGTCACCGGCGACCAGTGGCTCGTCCCCATCGGCGCGGTGACGGTCCAGGTGCACACGCCGACCGCGGTCACCGGTGCGACATGCTTCGTGGGCCCGCGCGGCTCCAACGTGCGATGCGCGTCGTCGAGGACGGCACCGACCGCGGCCACCGCCACCGACCCGGGCGCGTCGGGCGGGACCGTGACGTTCACCAACGGCAGGCTCGTCCCCGGCTCGGAGCTGACGATGGTCGTCGGGTTCGTGCCCCAGGGCGTCACGACGCCCCATCCCATCCTGCGGGAGCGCTGGTCCTTCACCCGCGCGTTCGCCGCGACCGCGATCACCGTGTCGGTCGCGATCGTGATCTTCCTCGCGGCGGCGCTGCTCGTCGCCGGACTGTTGTGGCGGCGCGGCCGCGACCGCCGGGCCGCGGGCTCCGCGATCGACATGGCGTTCCCGACCGCCGGTGCGGCCGAGGAACAGGTCGCGTTCGCCGCTCGCACCGACGGGCCCATGCAATTCGAGCCGCCCGACAAGCTCCGGCCGGGCCAGCTCGGCGTCCTCGTCGACGAACGCGCGAACCCGATCGACGTCACCGCGACGATCGTCGACCTCGCCGCGCGCGGCTACCTCACGATCGAGGAGACCCAGACCGAGCGCTGGTTCCGCAAGCCGGACTGGACGCTGCACCGGAAGCAGGACTCCGACGGCGTGCTTCCCTACGAACGCAAGCTCCTCGACGGCCTCTTCACCTCCGGCGACACCGTCAAGGTCTCGGAGCTGCGCAACAAGTTCGCGGAGCGCATGCGCAAGGTCGAGAACGCGCTCTACGACGATGCCGTCAAGCAGGGGTGGTACCTCCGCCGCCCCGACAAGGTCCGCGGGTTCTGGCACGCGATGGGCGTCGTCGCGCTCGTCATCGCGGTCGGCCTCACCGTGCTCCTCGCGAAGTTCACCCACCTCGGCCTGCTCGGCGTACCCCTGGTGCTGGGCGCGCTCGCGCTGCTCGTCGCGGCCCGCTGGATGCCGAGCCGCACCGCGAAGGGCACCGGGGTGCTCGTGCGCGCGATGGGCTTTCGCCGGTTCATGGTCGAGTCGGATCCCGAGCGGATGCACTTCGCCGAACGTCAGAACCTCTTCTACGACTACCTCCCCTACGCGGTCGTGTTCGGCGTCACGGAGAAGTGGGCGCACGCCTTCGCCGGCCTCGCCGGCGAGCAACCGCCGCCGTCGTGGTACGTGTCGAGCCACCCGTTCGAGGTGGCTGCGTTCGCGCACGCGGTCGACGGCTTCACGGTCACGTCGGCGGGCACGCTGACGTCGACGCCGGGCAGCTCCGGGAGCAGCGGCTTCAGCGGTGGGTCGGCCGGTGGTGGGGGCGGCGGTGGAGGCGGCGGCTCCTGGTGAGCGCCGAGGCACCGAACGCTCGCGCCCGGCCGTCAGTGTCGCTTCACGGGCCGGCAACCGAGGATTCACCCCGCCGCATGACCTTCGGACCTTCCTCGCGGCGTGGCGGGATGCTGTACTGCCAGGTGCACACGAGCACCGCCATTGGGCCGGCGGTGCGGGAGGCAGGACATGGGCAGCACCGTGGTTGGGCACACCGACGCGCCGGCACCGGACGCGTCTTCGCCCCAGCACCGACGCGATCTCCAGATCGAGACCGTCATCGGTTTGTTGCAGTCGGATCTCGGTGAGACGTTCCCGACGGACGTGCTCGAAGAGCGCGTCCGCGTGGCGTTCACCGCGTTCAACGACGCGCCGATCCGCGACTTCGTGCCGATCCTGGTGCGGACGTCGGTGCGGCGCGAGCTGCGCTCGATTCGCTGAAACCAGGCGTCAGCCACCCGCGACGACGTCACGGTACTCGGGGTGACGGCGGACGTAGTCGGCGACGAACGGGCACTGCGCGACCGCTCGAAGCCCCCGCCCGCGCAGGTCGTCGAGCGCGAACGCGGCGAGCCGCCCGCCGACACCGTGCCCCTCGAACGCGGGGTCCACCTCGGTGTGGATCAGCACGACCCGGCCCGGCCGGGGCTCGTAGAGCAGGAACCCGGCGAGCCCGCCCTCGACGTACGCCTCGTAGCGCTGCGCCTCGGCGTTGTCGACGACCTCGACCTCGGTCCCGCGACTGTCGCCACTCATGGCGCCGCGACTTCCGAGCGATCCCCGCCGAGCGCGATCGCGAGGTGGTGCTCCGCGTGCCAGCGCTCGACGGGGTCGTCGACGGCGCGCAGCTTGGCCCAGCACAGCGTCGCGACCCGCGCGCTGACCACCTGGCGCAGGAGACGGACGCGCTCGGGATCGACGCCGACGAATGCGCCCATACAGGCGTCGGGCAGGTACGCGAGGTCCCACTCGAGCGGCCCACGGCACACACCTTCGAAATCGCAGAAGCGCACGCCCTGCTCGACCACGAGGGTGTTGCCCGAGTGCACCTCGCCGTGGAGCACCCGCTCGTCGGTGTCGCAGGTCGTCAGCTCTTTGAGCAGCGCTGCGAAGCGCTCCCGCAGCCGCGCCCGCGTTCCGGGATCGAGGGCGGCCATCTGCGCGTCGTCCGCGAGGATCGAGCACACGTCCACGTGGAGGTCCGCGAGCCGCGGGACGGGGCCCGGCAGCGTGTCGAGCGCGCGGTGCAACGCGAGCAACGCGGCTGCGACCTCGTCCGGCTCTCGTTCACGCGAGACGGTGGGCTCGTGCCGCCAGAACGTGACGTCGTGGCGTGTGTCGCCGGAGACCTCGCACGGGACCTGGTCGCTCGGGACCGAGACGGGTGCGCCGCGCGCCGCGCAGTGACAGGCGATCTCGAGCTGCCGCGCCGCGGCGGCGCGCTCCGGCGTCGATCGCATCACCTTGACGACGACCGGCGCCGGTCGCAACCAGACGACCACGTTGTTGCTGCGCTGCAGCACGACCGGATCGTCGACCGGAAGTCCCAGTCCCGATGCGACCACGCGCATCGTGGCGAGCGCTGCATCCTCGTCGACGGGAATGCTCCACCGCCCACGATCGCGAGTCTCGGTGCTCATGCGTGCGTGGCCTCGGTGTCGCGGCTGAGCACCGCGACGATGAAGTCGCGTTCGAGTGTGGCCGCGCGCTCGAACGCGTCACCGTCGTAGGGAACGAAGTGGTGTCCCTCGATCAGCTCGAGCTGCTTGGGCTCGCGAGCGCGCTCGTATGCCGCGAGCGTCGCCGCGGTGTCGGCGACCCGATCCTCGCTCGCGACGACCATGAGCAACGGCGGGTCGAGGAACGGCAGGCACACCGACGGGTCGAAGCGCACCGGGTCGCCCGGGAACGCGCGCAGCAGCACGCGGTTCTCCCATCGCGTGCCGCCGAGCTCGCGCTGCGCGAGGAACCACTCGGTGGACTCGGGTTGCCCGAGGAAGACCGGATCCGTGCTCTCGACGCCGGGCTCGCTCACGACCCGCAGTGGACCGAGCGGCTCCTCGTCGCTGTCGGCGGGGCCGCTCCCCGACCCGTCGAGCAGCGCCGCGCCCATCGCGGCCAAGCGCTCCGGTGACGGTTCGTCGCCGGCGCCGAGCGACGCGAAGGGGACGTTGGCCACCACCGCGCGCACGCGCTCGTCGAGCGCTCCGACGACGATCACCTCGCCGCCGCTGAAGCTCGAGCCCCACAACGCGAGCCGCGCCGCATCGACCTCCGGCCGGTCGGCCAGCCACGTGAGCGCGTGCCGGTAGTCGCGCGCCTGCGCCCACGGGTTGATGAGCTGACGGGGCTCGCCATCACTCGCCCCGAGGTTGCGGTGGTCGTACACCAGCACCGCGAGCCCGGCCGCGGCGAACACCTCGGCGTAGCGGTCGAGGCCCATCTCCTTCGTCGCGCTGAAGCCGTGCGCCATGACCACACCCGGGACGCGGCCGTCGCGATGGGCCGGGAGATACAGCCAACCGCGGAGCACGACGCCGCCAGCGGCGGCGAAGTCGACGTCGGACCGGACCGTTGCGCTGTCGCCCATGTGACGCACCGTACCCGGACGGTGGGCCGATGCCGCCGGTGTCAGCCGGATCGCACCCGGATCTCGTCGGCGAGCGCCCGCTGCTGGTGGACCATGCTGATGACGACCGATCCCTCCCCGACCGACGAGGCCACCCGCTTCACCGATCCGCGCCGGACGTCGCCGACCGCGAACACGCCGGGGACGCTTGCCTCGTAGGCGAAGGGCGGGCGTCCGAGGGGCCACACCTCGGGCAGCGCGGCCACGTCGTTCCCGGTCAGCACGAAGCCCCAGTCGTCGCGCGCGATCCCGGTGAGCCATTCGGTGCGCGGCTGCGCACCGATGAGAAGGAACACCGCGTCGGCGTCGAGGTCCTCGGCCACGCCGGTCGTGCGATCGCGCACCGTGATCGCCTCGAGTCGCCGGTCACCCGACGCGTCGACGACCTCGGTGTCGAACCGCACGCGGACGTTCGGGGCCGCATCGATGGCACGGACCAGGTAGTCGGACATGCTGGCCGCGAGCGTCGGCTGCCGCACGAGCACCGTCACCTCGCTGGCGTACCGGGCGACATGGACCGCGGCCTGCCCTGCGGAGTTGCCCCCGCCGACGACGAAGACGCGCGCGCCACGCAACGCCGGCACCTCCGAGACCGCCGGGCTGTAGAACACGCCCCGACCGACGAGCGCCTCGACGCTCGCGACGCCGAGACGCCGGTAGGTCACGCCCGTCGCGACGACGACCGACGACGAGTGCACGCTCGTGCCGTCGGAGAGCGATACGACCAGCTCGTCACCGTCGACACCGAGCGCGAGCGCGTCGCGCATGAAGACGAACGACGTCCCGAAGGTCCACGCCTGGTGATACGCGCTGAACGCGAGCTTCGCCCCGGCCACGCCACGCGGGAAGCCGAGGTAGTTGCGGATCAACGACGTGCTCCCCGCCTGCCCGCCGATCGCTCCGCCCTCGACGAGGAGCGTGCGGAGCCCCTCCGACGACGCGTAGACCGCCGCCGCGAGGCCCGCGGGTCCCGCCCCGACGATCGCCACGTCGAAGCGCGCGTCGGGCGCGAGCTGGGTGCCCACACCGAATGTGTCGATGAGCTCCGCGTCGCTCGGATCGACGAGCGCGGGCACGCCGGGCCGGAACGTCAGCTGGACCACCGGCAGCGCCGGGCACTCGAACCCGGTCTCGGCCAACAGGGCGCGGCCCCGGTCGGAGTCGGCGGCGTAGAAGCCGAACGGCACGTGGCTGCGACTCAGGAGGTCTCGCAGCGCTGCGCTGCGCGGCGCGATCGGGTCGCCGACGATGCGGATCGCCTCGAACCCGGGCGCGAAGCCCGACGCCCATTCCTCGAGCAGCTCGGCGATCCCGCGGTGGAACTCTTCGTCCCGTGCCTGCTCCGGAACGAGGAGCCAGTGGTCGATGACGCCGAGGGCGTGGGCCTCGGCCACGGCCGGACCCGTGTCGAACTCGCCCCAGCGCAGGAGAGCGACGCGCTTCACCGCGGGGTCGATCGCGCGCGCGTCGCGCAGGAAGTCGAGCCCGCCGGGGTCGGCGGCGCCGTAGCCCGCCAACACGAGCGCGATCCGCGGCCCCCCGCCCGGCGTGTGCAGAGCGCCGAGGCGTGCGTGCGCCTCGTCGATGGAGGTCGCGCTCACCAGGTCGTAGTCGGCGCCGTAGCGCTTTCGCAGCTCGTCGTCGATGCACGTCCTCGCGGCCGGATCCGCCGTCACCGCGAAGATCACCGGCCGCCGCCCGGCGTCCACGTCGGCCACGATCGCACCTCCCCTGCGCCGGACGGCCAAGGAGTCTAGGGCGGTCGGATTCCATGGTCCCGGGCCCGTTCCCCAGTTTGTGGAACGGTGTTACCGTAAGCGCATGGGCAGCACGTCGGACCGGTACCTGGTGATCTCCGTCGACGGGCACGCCGGCGCGGATCTGCGTGACTACAAGCCCTACCTGGCGAGCACGTGGCACGACGAGTTCGACGCATGGGCCGACGCGTACGTCAACCCGTGGGGCGATCTCGTCGACCCCGACGCCAACCGCAACTGGAACACCGAACGACGCCTGCGCGAGCTCGACGGCGACGGTGTCGTCGCCGAGGTCCTGTACCCGAACACGATTCCGCCGTTCTTCCCGTCCGGCAACCTGCTCGCGCCACTCCCGTCGCGCGCCGAGTACGAACGCCGGTGGGCGGGCATCCAGGCCCACAACCGGTGGCTCGCCGACTTCTGCGCCGAGGCACCCGGGCGTCGCGCCGGCATCGCGCAGATCCTCGTGCACGATGTCGACGACGCGGTCGCCGAGACGCGCTGGGCCGTCGAGCACGGCCTGACCGGCGGCATCATGCTGCCGGGTGTGCCGCCCGGGCACGTCGAGGTCGCGCCGCTCTGGTCGGACGACTACGAGCCGCTGTGGCAGACGTGCGCGGAGCTCGACGTCACGATGAATCACCACGCGGGCGGTGGCATCCCGCCGTTCGCGATGGACGCCGCGTCACGCGCCATCCTGCTCATCGAGCTCCCCATCTACGGGCACCGCGCGCTCTGGGCGCTGATCTTCGCCGGCGTCTTCGAGCGCCACCCGCAGTTGCGGTTCGTGCTCACCGAGCAGGGCACGGGCTGGGTGCCCGGCGGGCTCGCGAGCCTCGACTGGTTCTACGGCCGCATGAAGAAGGAGACCCATCCGGAGCACCTCTTCGGCGGCGAGGCGGTCGCCAAGATGTCGCTCACGCCGAGCGAGTACTTCGCGCGCAACTGCTGGATCGGCGCGAGCTTCCTGCGCCCGGCCGAGTGCGACGTGCGCCACCTCATCGGCATCGACCGGATCATGTGGGGCGCCGACTACCCGCACAACGAGGGATCGGTCCCGCACACGCTCGAGGCCCTGCAGGTGACGTTCGCGAACGTGCCCGACGAGGAGTGCCGCCTCATGTTCGGCCTCACCGCGGCCGACGTGTACCACTTCGACCTCGGACTGCTCGCGCCGCTGGCGGACCGGCTCGGCCCGCGCGTCGAGGACGTGCACCGGCCGCTCGAGGCGTGGCCCGAGGGCACGACGTGCGGCGCCTTCGACGACAACCCCATCGTCCGCTCCTGGTGACCCGGCACTCTGGAGTCGATTCACCCGCTCGTGCGCAGGAAAACGACTCCAGAGTGGGCTACAGCGCGCCGGTGATGCCGTACTCCTGCTTCCACCAGCGGGCCGCGGCGACCGTCTCGGGGTCGGTGCGCACGTTGGCTGGGTCCTGACCGAGATCCTCGGGACGCGGACCGATGGCAGACGCGATCGGCGCGAGCGCGTCGAGGTCGAAGCCGTAGCAGCGCGCCGCGGTGAGCCCGAGCATGTCGCGCGCGTCCTCGACCGGCACGTCGGCGAAGTCGTTCTTCAACCGCGCCACCGTGTTCGGCCACGTCCCCTCGGGATGCGGGTAGTCCGTCCCCCACATCGCGACGTGGGTGCCGATCACGTGACGGCGGCGGATCTCCTCCTTCGACATCGTCGACGCGCCGATGAAGATGTTCGTGCCGAAGTACTCCGACGGCAGCTTCGAGATGACGCCCTGCATCATCGCGGCCATCTTCTTCGTGGTGTGCCCGCCGCCGAAGTAGAAGTCCCACTTCCACATCAGGTCGGGAGCCCAGTACGCGGCCGCCTCCGTGACGGTGAACTTGAGGTCCGGATAGCGCTCGAACGCGCCCGAGAACAGCAGGTGCCACAGCGGGCGGATCGCCCACCACACGACCTCGGCCAGGTAGATGCCGATGTTGTCGCCGTACTCGTCCTGGGGTGCCTCGCCCGAATGGGTGTGCACCACGAAGCCGGCGTCCTGGCACGCGGCCCAGAACGGGTCGTAGTCGCGGTGGTTGTACGGCAGCCGGTCGTGCCACATCGTCGGCACCATGACGCCGCGGATGCCGGGCGTGCCCGCGAGCCGCTCGACCTCGGCGACACCGCGCGCGATGTCGTGGGTGACGGGCACGAGCGCGACACCACCGCGACGCTCCGGTGAACGGCTGCACAGCTCCTCGAGGAAGCGGTTGTGCGCACGCGCGCCGGCGAACGCGAGCTCGGGGTCCTCGATCGTTCCCGCGGACAGCCCCGCGCCGAAGGGCGGCGACGCCATGCCCGTGATCGCGTCGGCGTCGGCGAAGATCACCTCGGCCGACACGCCGTCGGCGTCGAGCTCCTTGTCACGCTGCTCGGCGTCGTACGCGCCGCGGAGACCTTCCTCGTGCTCGGTCTCCCAGCCCATGATGTAGTCGTAGTTCATCCGCATCGCCTCCTCGCGGCGCGCGTTGCGCTCCGCGAGGAACTCGTCGAACGCCGCGTGATACTGCGACTCGAGGTAGGGCCGGTACCCCTCGCACTGCAGCCCGGCGTGGCAGTCGGACGAGACGATCGTGTAGCGGTCGTTCGCGGTGTCGCTCATGGTCAGTCCTTGGAGCCGAGGACGGACAGGTCGTCGTAGCGCTGGTGCAGGAACGGCTCGAGGTGCTCGCGCGGCACGGGTCCGATGATGCGCCCGACCTGGATCGTGGCCCGCTCGGTCCAGTTGATGTCGACGACGTTGCGCACGACGAGATCGGCGACGGGATCGAGCGGCGAGTCCTTGAGGATCAACTCGCCGTCGATGCCCTCGTGCACCCGGGCCTTCTCGGTCTTCTCGCCGTAGACCAGAAGCGGATCCTGGTCGAGCGCGCCCCCGCGCTCGGCCGAGGGCGAGCACTTGAACCAGAAGTCGGTCTTGCGCTTCTCGTACGGCTCCCGCGTCTCGTTGATGCGGCCGCGGACCTCGCAGATGGTGAAGCCCATGCGCGCGATCACGCCCTCGATGCGGTCGCCGTCGCGCGTCGCGCGCACCTCGGCGATCTTCTTCGGCTCGCCGTAGGTGTCGCGGCCGCCGACGACCGACTGCTCCGTCGTCATGGGCATGAAGATCGGGTACTCCCCGAGCACGTCCCCGTGACGGGCCTGGACGCCGATCCACCCGGCACCGAACGCGGGGCCGACGGGCATCTGCACCGCCGTGATCGTGATGCGCACGAGCGGCTCGGGTCCGGGCTCGAGCGGCCTCGGCAGGACCGCGGCGACCAGCTCGGGATCGGTCTCGTAGACCGCGGTGATCGCGGTCGACCAGATCTCCGCGCTCGTCGCCTCGATCTCGCGGCTGCGCCGCTCCTCCGCGCTGCGGGCGCCGTAGCGGATCCGAGTCGTCGGCGTGTTCGACTGGGCCATCGGTCGGTCCTCCCCCGGGCGACGGTGTTGTGGAACAACGTTACATACGCACGGCGGCGTGTAAAGATGCCGGCCATGAGCACCGCCACCCGGGCCCGTCGCGCGCCCGGTACCCCGCGCCGCCGTTCGGGGGTCACCCGGGAGCGCGTCGTCGACGAGGCGCTCGCGATCATCGAGCGCGACGGGGTCGACGCCCTGTCGATGCGCAAGCTCTCGGCCCAGCTCGGTGTGGTGCCGACCAGCATCTACTGGCACGTCGGCGGGCGGGAGCAGCTCCTCGACGCGGTGGTCGAGCGCTACACCGAGCGCCTCGTCGCCACCGCGGTGCGGGGCCGCACGCCC
The DNA here is from genome assembly GCA_036558745.1 of Acidimicrobiia bacterium. Classification (GTDB taxonomy): domain Bacteria; phylum Actinomycetota; class Acidimicrobiia; order IMCC26256; family JAMXLJ01; genus JAMXLJ01. Next base: position 43,927 of record DATBEZ010000081.1, on the reverse strand, counting down.
GAGGCACGCCTCCTGTCGGTGGCCCGCCAGATCCGCGACATGGCGCGCGACCACGCCAACCTCACCGCGGTCGCGCTGGAGCGCGGCCTCAGCCCCGCGCTCGCGCTGCCGATGCAGATCGCCCTCGCCCGGGAGATCACGGCCGCGGGCCTGCGGGGCAAGCGCGCCGCGCGCGCGACCCGTTCGATCCTCTACGTGGTCGGCGGGTTCATCGTGCTCGAGCCGTGCATGCCGCCCGCGATACCGGCCCAACGACGCTCGGAGGAGCTGTGGGCCGACGTGGAGGATCCGGCGCTCGACCCAGGCCTGATCCAGGAGATGCGCAAGCCGGCGGAGCTCGACGACGTGTTCGAGCACACGCTCACGACGCTCATCGCGTCGCTGCTGGCAACGGAGCGGCGACCGTAGCGACGGAGGAGCGAAGGCCGCTCGCCGGCGAGCGAGGGAACCCGTTCGACTCGGGCTCCTCCCGACCCATGGTGACCGAGGGAGCGAGAGGCCATGGAGGTACGGGGAAGGGTCGCGGTCGTCACCGGCGGTGCGGGCGGCGTGGGCACGGGCCTGTGCCGCGCGCTGCTGGAAGAGGGCGCGAAGGGGGTGATCGCCGACGTCGAAGGGCCCGCGCTCGGCGAGACCGTGTCCGAGTTGCACGCGGTCGGCGAGGTGAGCGGCGTCGTCACCGACGTCTCGAAGTTCGAATCTTTCGGGGCGCTGGCCGACGAGGTGTATGCGCGCCACGGCGCTGCGCGCCGCGGTGCTCTATCCCTCGGGGGGTCTTCTCGACACCGGCCTGTGGACCGCGGACCGCAACCGGCCCGGCCGGTTCGCGGTGGAGGGCGTCAAGGACGATCGCTTCATCATCAGCTACGGCCTCGACGAGACCCGCGAGATGCTCCACCAGCGGGCCGACGCGATCGGCGAGGGCCGCCTGCGGATCAACCTCTCCGACCTCGGCGTCTGAGCCCGATGGTCCCCCGCCCGCCGCCCATCGGTGGCGTACGGGAGAGGTCGGTCCGGGAAGGTCTTGTCGCGGGCGCCGCCACGGGGCACCCTGGACCGAAGCGACCGCTCTCGAAGGGAGGAGGCCGATGACGAGCTCCTGCCCGGTACGCGCCGGCGAGATCGGGCCGATCCGCCGCGAGATCGTGTTCGAGCCGCTGCCCGACCACGCGGCGCCCGTCGAGCTCCCCGCACCACCGAAACCGGCACCCGAGCCGGAGCAGCCCGTCCCGACCCCCGCCTGAGCGGGGGCTCGCGACGTGAGCGAGATCTCGGAGCGCTGCGGCGGGGGTGACGCCGGCCGCCCGCTGGTCGCGGGAACGCTGCGCGGCTACCGCACGTGGCGGGGGGTCACCCGGTGGACGCAGGTGCCCGAGGGCGCGTTGCCCCTCACGGCGGTGACCCAGCGGGGCGTGGTCTGGTCGCCGGTGCTCACGGCGAAGTGCAGCCCGCTCAAGCTGCGCCGACCCGCGGACGCGGGACCCGACGACGCGCCCGACCATCCGGCTCCGTCGCCGGGCTGCACGTGCGGGATCTACGCGTGGTACGAGCCGGAGGACGCGGGCATCCTCAACGCGCGCGTGTTCGGCGCGATCCAGGCGTCGGGCGTCGTGCTCATGGGCGAGCGCGGCTTCCGCGCGGAACGGGCGCGCGTGGTCGCGGTCGTGACCCGCAACCGTCGCCTGGCCGCGGCGTGCGAGGTCGCGGGCATCGCGGTGTACCGGAACCGGCGCAGCCTGCTGCGCGACTACCCGCCCGAGGACGTGCGCTCGCTCCTCGGCGACCGCCCCTCGACCGACGAGGAGGCTCACCGCGACGTCGCCGTGCCGACGACGAGCGTCGACCACCGCATGCTCGTCTACGCGGTGTGCGGGCGCGCGTTGACGATCGCGCTCGCCGCGTTCCTCCTGCCCGGCGTTGCCGCGGCCGCACTCATCGTCGCGGTCGAGATCCTCCTCATCATCCTGCTCGCGACCCGCCTGCCGTAGCCCGCCCGCCTCGCTCGGTGGGTCAGCCCTGGACGAGGTCGCGGCGCAGGAACGTCGTCGCGACGGCGAGGAACACCGCCGCGAACACGGCGAGCACGACGATCGGCACGATCACGCCACCCAGACCGGCGCCGTCGAACACGAGGTGCTGCCACGCGGTGATCGCCCAGAACTGGGGCACGACGTGCGCGATCGTCCGCATGGTCGGCGGGAAGATCTCCAACGGGATCATGCAGCCGCCCAGCGCGCCGAGCACGATGCCGGTGACGGGCGCGATCGCGCTCACCCGGTCCTCGCTGCGACCGATCGCACCGACGAGCAGGCCCGCCCCCGACCCGACGAGCGCGTAGACGACGATGAGCACCGTCGCCGCGAGGGGATCGCCCCAGTCGACACCGAACACGAGCGCGCCGATGCCGACGATGATGAGCGACTGCAGGATCGCGATCGCCAGCCAACCGAGCGCGACGCCGGCCACGACGGTGCCGGACCCGATCGGGCTTGCCAGCGCACGACGCAGCACCCCGGAGTTGCGCATCCGCACCAGCGCCGCGCCCGACGCGGCCGCGTTCACGAAGACGAAGAGCACGAGGTTCTGGGGCGCGGTAAGTGAGAACCGGCTGAGGGTGCGGACCCGCCCCGATCCCACGTCCTCGGCCTTCACCGCGACGACCGGCGCGCGCTGCTGGAGGCGTGCCGTCGTGGCGAGCGCGGTCGCGAACGACGTACCGGTCTGCGCGACCGCGAACCGGGCCGCGGCGACGCGCGCGCCGACGCGCTCGAGCGCGCCGTCGACCAGGTTGCGCGCCGCGAAGGACCCCGTGGTGGCAGTGTTGCTGACGAACGGCACGTCGACGACACCCGAGCCGGCGGCGCGGGCATCGAGGCTCGGGGCCAGCACGATGCCCGCCGCGATGGTGCCCCGCCGCACCGCGCTCCGCATGGACGCCAGGTCGCGGTACGTGCGGACCCTGATGCCGTCGGCCCGGCCCAGCTCGCCGACGATCGCGCGCTCGATCGGTCCGTGGCCCGTCTGCACGACGCCGATGTCGAGGCGCTGCACCCCGCCGAACGTCGCCCCGATGATCACGATGATCGCGACCGGCAACACGATGAGGAAGAACAGCGCGGTGCGGTCGCGTACGACGCCGCGGAGGACGACGCTCACGAAGCCGCGCAGGATGCGGAAGCGACGCGTCATTGCTCGATGCCCCGGCGGACGCGCCAGAGACCAATGGCGCCGAAGCCGACCGCGAACGCGAGCAGCACCAGCACCGGGACGACGATGCGGCCGAGCCCGGCCGCGTCGGCCGACACGTCCGTGAACGCGCGCAGCGCCCAACCGTTCGGCGTGAACAGCGCGACCCGGCGAAGCAGGTCGGGCGCGTTGCCCGGCCCGATGAAGTTCCCGCCCAGCAGGGCGAGGACGAACGTGACCGCGGACGCGTACGAATCGGCCTGCTGCTCCGTACGGGCGAGGCTGCACACGAACGTGCTGACCCCGCCGAGCGCGGCGACGGTCGCGAGGATGAGCACGACGACGGGCAACGGGTCGCCCCAGGCGGCACCGAAGAGCACGCTCGTCGCGATCCACACGGTGACGAACCCCGCGACCGCGAGGGCGCAGACACCGAGCACCTTGCCCGCGACCACCGCGCCCGCCGGCGTCGGCGTGGCCAGGATCCGGCCCAACGTGCCGTCGTGGCGCTCGGCCAGCAGGCTCCGGGCTGCGAACGACACGGTGAAGAACAGGAACACCATGGCCATCGCCGCGCCGTAGAACGCGAGCGGACTCACCTGGCGCGCGCCCATCGCGAGCTCGCTCGTCGCGAGCGGCGCGTCGAGCGAACGGGCCGCCGCGATCACTTCCGGCGACGGCGCCCGTCCCTGCAACGACGAGACGGTCTGAACCGACAGGTCGACCCGTTCGACGCCCGACGCCAGCCCGCCGCCGACCGCCTGCGCGACCTGGCCGCTCACGGGCTGCTCGGGCCGCCGCAGCACGAGCAGCGTCGTCGGGCGTGACGCCTGCGTCGCGGCGCCGAAGCCGGCAGGGATGACGAGCGCGGCGTCGATCTTCGCGTCGTCGACCTGGTGACGCGCCGCGCCGACCGTCGCGACCTCCCGGAACCGCACCGGGTTGTCGCTCTTCGCGCCGGGCGGCCGGTGACCGTTGGCCTGGAGCAGGCCGTCGACGAAGCTGCGCGACAGCTCCGAGCGGTCGGCGTCGACGACCCCGAGCCGGAACCGGAGATTGTTCGCGCCGCCGATGAGGACGCCGAACACCACGCCGAGCGCCAGCGGCGCGAGGAACGCGGTCACGATCGCGGCCCGGCTGCGCACGCGCCGCAGCAGCTCGGTGCGGGCGACGAGCAGGACGCGCGACACCGGCTCAGTCCCGCAGCGCGCGGCCGGTGAGATGCAGGAAGACGGCCTCGAGGTCGGGCTCGCGCACCTCGACACCCGTGATCTGCGCGCCCGACGTCTCGGCGGCGTCCACGACCGCGGGGAGGATCCGCGCCGCGCCGTCGGCCACGATGTCTACCGCGCCGTCGGTGCGGTGCACCTCGACGACACCGCCGATCGCACGGCTCGCGGACGCGAACGCCTCCCCGTCGCCCGCGACCTCGACGTGGAGCCGGTCGTGCTCGCCGATGCGCGCGACCAGCTCACGCCGCGTCCCTTCGGCGACGATGTGGCCGCCGTCGATGATCCCGACCCGGTCGCAGAGGCGCTCGGCCTCCTCCATGTAGTGCGTCGTGTAGAGCACGGAGAGGCCCGCGCCGCCGAGCGCCTCGATGCTCTCGAGGATCTGGTTGCGGCTCTGGGGGTCGACGCCGACCGTCGGCTCGTCGAGGATGAGCAGCTGCGGCTCGTGCAGGAGCCCGACCGCGATGTTGGCCCGCCTCTTCATGCCGCCCGAGTAGTCCTCGATCCGGTCGTGGGCGCGATCGGTGAGCCCGACGACGTCGAGGACGACGGCCATGCGCTCGCCGAGCTGCGGGCCGTCGAGGCTCTGCAGCCGGCCGAAGAATTGCAGGTTCTCGATCGCGGTGAGATCCGGGTACAGCGCGATGTCCTGAGGCACGAGACCGATGCGTCGCTTCGCCGGGCTCGCACCCGTCGTGATGTGCTCCCCGTCGACCGTGACCGTCCCCGCGTCCGCGCGCAGGATGCCGGCGACCATCGAGATGGTCGTGGTCTTGCCCGCGCCGTTCGGTCCGAGCAGCCCGTACGTCTCGCCGCGCGCGATCTCGAAGTTGACACCGTCGACCGCGACGCGTTCCTGGAAGCGACGCGTCAGGCCGACGCACTGCAGGAGCGCGGCGTCGATCACGGACGGACAGGACGCGGCGTCGGCACGGGGGCCGTGTCTAGGTTGCGTCGGCGACCGCGTCAATCTCCGGCGCCGCGCGAGCGCGGGCGCGCCGCCCGAAGCGTCAGGCCGGGCGCTCGACCTTGAGGATGGTGCGCTCCGCGGGGAGGTGGTCGTAGAGGTCGGCCAGCAGGTCTTCGCGGCGGGCCTTGCACTCGGGATCGTCCCAGCGGTTCACGAACTGACGGGGGTCGTCGTCGAGGTCGTAGAGCTCACCCTCGGTCCCGTCGTAGGTGACGCTGCTCGTCGGACCGATGCCTCCCCCGAAGAGACCGGTGGCGGCGAAGAACTCCTCGAGGCCGTTGGGCTCACCCACGGTGGAGCGCTCGTAGGTCGTGCACACCCACTGGTCGCGGTAGATGGAGCGCAGGTGCATGCCGTAGCCCGGGAACTGCGAGTCCCACTCGCACAGCACACGTTCGCGCCCCGACCCGGGAGCGGTCGGCAGCGGTGCGCCCTGCACCCAGTCCGGCACCGCCACGCCCGCGATGTCGCAGAACGTCGGCGCGAGGTCGAGCTGGCCGACCGGCTCGGACACGGTCGACGGCGCGACGCCCGCGGAAGGCGCCGGCCGCCACACCATCGGGAGGCGCATGAGCGCGTCGACGTGGAACGGGCCCTTGAACATCAGGCCGAAGTCGCCCTGGAGCTCGCCGTGGTCGGTCGTGAAGATCACGTCGGTGTCGGCGTCCCACCCGCGCTGCGCGACGCGCGCGAGAACGCGCCCGCACGCTTCGTCGATGAGCTCGTTCATGATGTGCGTCATCGCGTTGATCTCGCGGATCGAGTCGTGGCTCACATTCTGCGGGCGGTACGTCCCCGGTCCGCCCTCGGCGTTGATGAACCGTCCGTCCCAGAGCGCGAGCCAGTGCGCGGGCTTCTGCGCGAGCACCTGCTCGATGTCGTCGTTCGAGCCGGGGTGGCCGGGCGGCAGATCGAGGTCGCGCCAGTTGCAGCGGTGCAGCTCCGACGACGGCGGGTCCCACGGGTGATGCGGGTCGGGGAACGACATCCACACGAACCAGTCCGCGTCGTCGGGCAGCGAGTCGAGGTAGGCGATCGTGCGATCCGCGACCCAGTCGGTGTGGTACCACTCGCGGGGGATGGGGTTGATGCGCGTCTCGGGCGCGCCCGTCTCGCCACCGGGCTCGGCCGCGAGCAACGGTGAGAAGCCCTTGGTCGCGTCGATGCCGTGCGTGTCGATGAGCCAGCGGCCGTAGTGCTGCAGGGCGCGCTTCCCCACCGAGGGGACGTGCATCGCGAGCTCCGCGTGCTCGAACCCGCGGTACGGGCCGACCAGACCGCGCTCGGACATGAAGTTCTCGGCCCACCGCAGGTCGAAGTCGAACCCGGGCTCGAAGTGGCCCTTGCCGAGCAGCGCTGTGTGATACCCCGCCCGGTCGCGGAGGTGCTCGGCGATGCTGGGCGCGTCCTCGGGAAGCGGTACTCCGTTCGCGATCACGCCGTGCGTGCGCACGTACTGGCCCGTGAGCATCGTCGAGCGCGCCGGCATGCACACCGTGTTCTGGTTGTACGCGCGCTCGTAGCGGATGCCGGACGCGGCGAGTCCGTCGACGACGGGCGTGCGCGCGATCTGGCCGCCGTTGCAACCGAGCGCGTCGTAACGCTGCTGGTCGGTCGTGATGAAGAGGATCTTGCGGCCCATCCCCGCTCCTTTCAGCCGTCGAGCAGGTCGGTGCGCGGCGAGCACGCCACGACGACCGTGCGCTCGAGACCCGACTCGCGGTGCTCGTGTGCCTTCTCGTACTCGGGTGTGCTGACCATCTCGACGAACGTGGCCCGGCTCGGGTACTGCACGAGCAGCACGACGTCCCAGTCCTCGTTCGGATCGCCGATCAGGACCTGCTCGGCGCGCCCGCTCCAGATGACCTTGCCGCCGCGGGCCTCGACCATCTCCACCGCGGCGTCGCCGTACTTGCGGTACTCCTGCCCACCCGTCGTGGCGCCGTCGCCGGCCTTGGCCTTGAACTTGAGGAGGTTCAGCATCACGACGGGCCCGTCGTCGGGTGCCTGCATCAGCTGCATGAACTGGGCGCGGTTCGGTCGGATGGAGCTCACGCGGTTCCCCCTTGTTCGGGTCGTTCGAGCAGCGTCGTCACCGACGCGGTCAGGACACGGATCGCCCGTGCGGTCGAGCAGCCCTGCGCCTCGCGCAGGCGGTGCCACATGTCCCACGACAGCAGCGCATCGATCGTGTCGAGGAGATCCCGCCCCGCGGGCTGACGCAGCTCGGGTGCGAAGACCGTCTCGACCTGCCGGCGCAGGACCCGGTCGAGGCGCCGGAGGCTGCGCACGATCGTCGGCGAGTCGTGCACGGACAGGAGCGCGGCGCGACGGACGGGCGTCACGGCGTCGAAGAACTCCGCCCGCTGGGCCACGATCGCGCCGACACGCGCCGCGAGCGCGCCGTCGACGTGCGCGGGCTCGGCCAGGTGGGCGTAGCGCTCCCACTGGCGCTGCGAGACCTGGGCCCGGAGGTTCTCGACGTCCTCGAAGTGGTTGTGGACGCTGCGGGCGCTCACGCCCGCGCGCGCCGCGACCTCGGTGACGCTCGGGCGCAGCGTGCCGTCCTCGTAGCACGCGAGGAGCGCGTCGACGATCGCCTCACGGGTGCGCTCGCCCCGCCGCACCCTGCCGTCCACGGTGGTCACCGCACCATCCAACAATAGTTGCAGGGATCCTGCAACTACTTTCTCGGGGCACGAGCGTGCGCCCGGTCTCTAGGTGGACGCGAGGAGGTCGCGGCCCAAGTCGATCGGACCGGCCGGGCTGGCGAAGAAGTGCTGCGTGCCCGCGTGGATGTCGCGGAAGCAGCGTTCGAGCGGCCCCTCGCGCAGCCCCGTCGTGCCCGCGAGGAGGTAGCACTGCCGCACGATGTCGGCACCGTCCTGGGTGACCTGCACGGTCACGGCGCGAAGGCGGTTGACGACCTTCGGGTCGGGACGGTCGATCGATTCGACCCGTGCCTGCGCCGCTGCGAACTCCGCGCGCACGAGCGCCTCGTTCGCGAGCGCGCGGCACTCGAGCGTCCCCAACGCGTGCAGGAACCGTTCCGACTCGCGGAGCGGCGCGGCCGCGCCCATGCGGTGCTTCGTCCGGGCGATGTCGACCAGCTCGTCGAGCGCGCGGCGAATGACGCCCAGCGCGAACGCGCTGTGCCCCACTGTCGTGAGCCCGAGCACGCCGAGCTCGTACACCGAACCGCCGCGGTGGCGGACCGGTGCGAACAGGCGGAACGTCGAGTCGTCGGGCACCTTGACGTCGCGCACCGCATAGTCCTCGCTCGCGGTGGCGCGCAGCCCGAGCACGTGCCAGTTCCCGCGGCGCTCGACGCAATCCGCGGGGAAGATCGCGAAGAGGAGGTCGGGCTGCTCGTCGGAGCCCTCTGGAGGCTGGGTCAGCGTGCCTGCGCCGACCCACGTCGCGGCGTCGATGTTGGAACCGAACTGGTAGTCGCCGTTCACGATCCATGCGTCGCCGGCGCGCACCGCGGTGCCGTTGGGTGCGAACTGGCCCGCGCACAGGGGGACGCCGTCGCCGAACATCCGCTCGACCAGCCCGTCACCGGCCCACGCGGCGAAGAACGCGGCGGTGGTCGCGCTGGCCATGAGCGACCAGCCGGCGGAACCGTCGGCACGGGCCACCTCGGCGAAGACGTCGATCGCGTCGACCAACGGCAGCTCGGCGCCGCCGACGGCGCGCGGGACGTTCGTCCCGTGCAGGCCGGCGGCGACGAGCGCGTCGACCGTCGCGCGCGGCAATGCCGTCGCGTCGGGCGCCGCGCGCGCGTTGCGGTCGATCGTGGCACGCAGGTCGCGCGCGGCGGTGAGGAGGTCGGTCGACATCGCAGGCTCCAGGGTCGGCGGCCGCCGCGATCATGCTCCGGTCGCGTGATCGCGTGCTGTGGCCGGGAACACAGTCAACTCGACGCGACTCGGGCCGATACGTCATGGAACGGGTGGTGGGCGCTCGCCATGGAAGGCGGCACTGCCGATGCAGGACGTGAAGCCGATCCCGGGACGGCCGGGACCCGACCCGCGGGGCGTGCGACCGGCCCTGCTCCTCCTCCGCCTGCTCGCCTGCGTGATGCTGGTGACGCCGGTCGTCGCACTGCCGCCGCGTGCGGGTGCGCTCGGTGCGGTGATCGCGCGGCTCACGGTGACACCCGCCACGACCGGCGCGGACGTGAGCTGGTCCGTTGCCCACGGCGCGGTCGTCGACGGCTTCCGCGTCGACGCCACCCTCACCGGTGCGTCCGTGCCCGAGCGCAGCGCGACCTGTGACGCGACGACCGAGACCCTCGCTTTGCGAGGTCTCCGTTCCGATGGCACGTACGTCGTGACCGTGAGCGCGCTCGTCCACGGCGCGGTTGCCGACCAGGCATCCGACGTCGTGCGCGCCGGTCATGCCGTCGCGGGCGTCACCGCGACGCCCGTCGCCGGCGGGCTGCGCGTCGCGTGGTCGGTCCACCCGGGTGCAGCGGTGCAGGGATTTCGCGTGACGGCGCGCGACGCGAGCTCGGGACACGCGGCGAGGACCGTCGACACCGAGGAGCGCACGCACCAGGTCGTCGTGCGTGGTCTCCGGCCACGCGTCCGCCACACGGTCACCGTGCACGTGCTGTTCGCCGACGAGCCGGTCGACGGCGTCGCGACCACGGCCGTCGCCGGATCCGGCGCGCCGTACTGGCCGGGCTGGGACATCGCCCGCGGTGTCGCGCTCGCGCCCGGCGGGGGCGGCTACACGCTCGACGCGTGGGGTGCGGTGCATCCGTGGGCCGACGCCGAGCACCCCGCTCCCGCGGCGCCGGGCCGGCTGCGTTACTCGCGCGGGCGCGACGTGACACGCGGCCTCGCGGTCCTGCCCGACGGGCGGGCCGGACTCGTGCTCGACGGACGGGGACGCATCGACGCCTTCGTGCTCGGCGTCGGCGGGTCGGTGCCGCGCGTGCGCGAGGCGGCGAGGTCGAGCACCGATTCGTTCCGCGGCATCGCGGTGCTGCCCTCTGGGACCGGCGGGTACACCGTCGACGGATCCGGCGGGCTGCACCCGTTCGCGATCGACGCGGCGCCGCGACCGCCGGCGGCGCGGCTCGTGGCCGGCGCGCCGCACACCGACGACTGGGCGCGCGGCCTCGCGATCACGCCCGACGGCCGCGGCGGCTTCGTGTTCGACGGGTTCGGCCACGCGTACCCGTTCTCGGTCGATTCGGCCCGCGCGCCGCGACCACCGTCACGAGGACCCGCGTGGAGCTTCAGGATCGTGCGGGGCGCGTCGCTGCTGGTCGGCACCGGCGCGGTGCTCGACGGCTTCGGTGGTGTGCACCGGTTCGTCACCACGGGCTGAGCCGCTCCACCGCTTCGGCGTGCGCCGGGCGCGGCGCGCGGCTCCGGCCGTAGCATGACGGCGCGTACCTCGGGCGACCTCGACCACGGAGGGCTGGGATGGCGGACATCGTCGGGCTCTTGAACGACGTGGTCGGGGCGGAGAACGTCGTGATCGGCGACGCGATCAGCGACGACTACGGCCACGACGAGGCGTTGACCGTCACCGCGCAACGACCGGCCGCGGTGGTCCGCCCGGCCGACACCGACGAGGTCGCGCGCGTGGTGCAGCTCGCCGCGGAGCACGGCGTGCCGGTCACGGCCCGCGGTTCGGGAACCGGGCTGTCGGGCGCGTGCGTGCCCACGGCCGACGGCGTGGTGGTCTCGTTCGAGCGCATGAACCAGATCCTCGAGATCGACACCGGCAACCACGTCGCCGTCGTGCAACCGGGCGTCACGCTCGACGAGCTCGATCGCGCGACGGCCGAGCACGGGCTCGTCTACCCGGTCTTCCCCGGCGAGTCGTCGGCGAGCCTGGGCGGCAACGTCGCGACGAACGCGGGCGGGATGCGCGCGGTGAAGTACGGCGTCACTCGACATCAAACGCTCGGGCTCGAGGCGGTGCTCGGCACCGGCGAGGTCATCCGTTCGGGTGGCAAGTTCGTGAAGGCCACGACCGGCTACGACCTCACCCAGCTCATCGTCGGGTCCGAGGGCACGCTCGCGCTGGTCACCGAGGCGACGTTGCGCCTCTACCCGCGCCTGCCGTACTCCTCCACCGTGCTCGCGCCGTTCGCGACACTCGACGAGATCATGGGCGCGGTGCCCGACGTCGTCGCGAGCGGTATCGGTCCGCTGCTCGTCGAGTACATCGACGTCGTGACCATGGGCGCGCTCGTCGCCAACCACGGCCTCGACCTCGGCGTCGCTTCCGACGTGAAGGAACGCGCGCTCGCGTACCTCGTCGTCGTGCTCGAGGACCGCAGCTCCGACCGGCTCGAGGAGAACGTCGAGGAGCTCGGGATGCTGCTCTCGAAGCTGGGCGCGCTCGACGTGTACGTCCTGCCGCCGCACGCGGGGAGCCAGCTGATCGAAGCGCGTGAGAAGGCGTTCTGGTCCGCGAAGGCGGCGGGTGCCCACGACATCATCGACATGGTCGTGCCGCGCGCGTCGATCCCCCGCTACATGGCCAAGGTCGGCGAGCTGGCCGGCGAGAGCGGCTCGCTGGTCGTCGGCTGCGGTCACGCGGGCGACGGCAACGTCCACCTCTCCGTCTTCCAGCCCGACGGAGACACGCGCCGCGCGCTGATCCGCGACATCTTCGCGGCCGGGATGGAGCTCGGGGGCGCGATCTCGGGCGAGCACGGCATCGGTACGCAGAAGAAGCGTTACGTCGAGGAGCTCGAGGCGCCCGGGAAGCTGGCCCTCATGCGTCGCATCAAGGCCGCGTTCGACCCGCACGGCATCCTCAACCCCGGCACCATCTTCGACTGACGCACAATCCAAAGCGCCACCACGGTGCGGCACCCGGAGCGACGACAGGAGCGGGAGCGGAGCTCCGCCGGGCGAAGCCGTCCGAGCGGGAGCGGGAGCGACCAGAGAGCAGAGGGGTGTTCGCGTGAATGGTGCAAACGCAATGATCCGGACGTTGGTGCGCTGCGACGTTCGCACGTGCTTCATGAATCCGGGAACGTCCGAGATGCACTTCGTCGCGGCGCTGGACGACGTGACCGAGATGCGCAGCGTGCTCGCGCTCTTCGAAGGCGTCGCGACCGGAGCGGCCGACGGGTACGCGCGGATGGCGGGCCGGCCGGCGGCGACGTTGCTGCACCTGGGTCCGGGCCTGGGCAACGGGCTCGCGAACCTGCACAACGCGCGGAAGGCGTTCACGCCCCTCGTGAACATCGTGGGCGACCACGCGACGTACCACAAGCAGTACGACGCGCAGCTCGAGAGCGACATCGAGACCGTGGCCCGCAACGTGTCGAGCTTCGTCCGCTGGTCGGCGAAGCCCGAAGAGGTCGGGGCCGACGCGGCCGACGCGGTCGCCGCCGCGCTCGGGCCGCCCGGGCAGGTCGCGACGCTCGTGCTCCCGGCCGACGTGTCGTGGTCCGCAGGGGGCCAGGTCGCCGACGCGCGCGCGCCCCACGCGCCGTCGCCCGTCGACGACGCGACGATCGGTGCCGTCGCCGCCGCGCTGCGTTCGGGCGAACCCGCCGCGCTGTTCGTCGGTGGCCGCGCGTGCCGGGGTGAGCTGCTCGACACCGCGGCCGCGATCGCGGCCGCGACGGGTGCGAAGCTGCTGTGCGAGACGTTTCCCGCCCGCCTCGAGCGCGGCGCGGGCCGTCCACCGGTCGAACGCCTGGCCTACCTCGCTGAGCTCGCGGCGCTGCAGCTCGACGGGCTCGCGCACCTCGTCCTCGTCGACGCGAAGTCACCCGTGTCGTTCTTCGCCTATCCCGACAAGGCCAGCGACCTCGTCCCCGACGGCACCCGCGTCCACGTGCTGAGCCGGCCGGCCGACGACGTCGCCGGCGCGCTCTCGGGCCTCGCCGACGCCCTGGGCGTCGAGCCCTCGAGCGCGCCACGCCAATCGGCCGCGCGCCCCGACCGTCCGACCGGCGCGCTGACCGCCGAGGCCGCGTGCGCGGCACTGGGCGCGTTGCTGCCCGAGGGGGCGATCGTCTCCGACGAAGGGAACACGGCGGGGCTGTTCGCCGCCGGCGCGAGCGCGGGCGCGCCGCCGCACGACTGGCTCACGCTCACCGGCGGCGCGATCGGTCAGGGCCTTCCCGTCGCGGTGGGCGCCGCGGTCGCGTGTCCCGATCGCCCGGTCGTCGCGCTCGAAGCCGACGGGAGCGCGCTCTACACGTTGCAGTCGTGGTGGACGATGGCCCGCGAAGGTCTCGACGTCACGACCGTGCTGCTCAACAACCGGTCGTACGCGATCCTCAACATGGAGCTCGCGCGCGTCGGTGCGGCGGGCGGTGAACGGGCGCGGGCGATGCTGGACCTGTCGCGCCCGGATCTCGACTTCGTGTCGCTCGCGCGCGGGATGGGTCTGAGCGCGGCTCGGGCGACGACGGCCGACGAGCTGGTCACCGAGCTCGAGCGCGCGCTCGCCACCCCGGGGCCGTCGGTCGTCGAGGCGATGGTGCCACCGCTGCTGTGACGACGGTGACGACCAGGTGCGACCGCGTCGGCGATGAGTTCCGACCGTCCGGGAGGTCAGACGCGCATGCGAATCATCCTGAGTGACTTCATCACCCTCGACGGCGTCGTGCAGGCTCCCGGTGGCCAGGGCGAGGACGAGGAGGGCGGCTTCCGCCACGGCGGTTGGTCGATGCCGTACTTCGACGTGGAGGCCATGGGCCCCGCGCTCGGCGAGGTCATGGCGCAGACGGAAGCGCTGCTGTTCGGGCGCCGCACGTGGGACGTGATGGCCGGCGCGTGGCCGGCGCGCGCCGGTGATCCCTTCGCCGACCAGATGAACGCGATCCCCAAGTACGTCGTGTCGCGGACGTTGCGCGCCGACGACGCGGCGTCGCGGTGGAACAACACCACGCTGCTCGGCGGTGACGACGCCATGGACCAGGTGCGCAAGCTCCGCGCGAGCGGCGGTGACGGCGCCATCCAGGTGATGGGCAGCGCATCGCTCGCGCTCCAGCTCGTCGAGCACGACCTGGTCGACGAGTACCGCCTGATGCTCGAGCCGATTCTGCTCGGCGGCGGGAAGTCGATCTTCCCTCGCGACGGGCGCGCCCGGCCGCTCGAGCTCGTGTCCGTCGCGCAGGCCGGCACCGGCGTGCTGATCTGCACGTACCGACCCGCCGCGGCCTGAGCCGGTTCGCCGACCCCGTCAGGATGCGGCATCCACCCCCGGTAAGGCGGGGGTCGATGCCGCATCTCCGTCGGACGCGGGCTCGGTGTTCTCGATGAAGTCGAGGAGCAGCTCCACGAAGCGGCGGGGTTGGTCGCAGTGGGGGAAATGCCCCGCGCCCTCGAAGAGCTCGAGGCGGCTGTGGGCCAACGCCGCGTTCGCGGCGTACGCGTGCGACACCGGGATGATGGTGTCCCGGTCGCCCCAGACGATGAGCGTCGGCACGTCGCGCGCGAGATACAGCCGGTTCGTCGCGCTCACCCGCTGACCGCGGACGTCGATCACCGACCGCAGCGTCTGCACCAGCGCGTCGCGCGCCTGCGCGTCCGTCAGCGAGCCGTGGCAGCGCAGAACCTCGGCCGCGCTCGGACGCAGCTGGACGCCGAGGCTGCGCATCCATCCCGTGAGCGCGCCGCCGGCGTCGACGACCTTGGTGTGGCACGCCAGCGCGAGGACGTACTCGGCCCCTGGCAGTGTCAGCGCGCGCAACAGGAACGCGACGTCGGGACCGAGCCCACCCGCGGCGACGAGCACCAGCCGCTCACACCGTTCCGGGAACTGGTACGCGAACTGCATCGCGACCCCGCCGCCGAGCGAGTGGCCGACGATCGTCGCCCGGTCGATGCCGAGCGCGGCCATGAGGTCGCGGATGGTGTTCGCATGCGCGCCCACCGAGTAGTCGGTCCGGGGCTTCACGGTGGCGCCGTGGCCGAGCAGATCGGGCGCGACCACGCGCACGCGCCGGGC
Source organism: Acidimicrobiia bacterium (assembly GCA_036558745.1). Lineage (GTDB taxonomy): Bacteria > Actinomycetota > Acidimicrobiia > IMCC26256 > JAMXLJ01 > JAMXLJ01. The sequence goes on along the minus strand of DATBEZ010000081.1, from coordinate 28,591 downwards.
GAGCGGCTCGAACACGGGCTGCCACGTCTGCGAGCTGCTGGCCATCCCGTGCACGAGGATCACGGCCGGACCGTCACCGTCGTCCTGGTAGCCGATGTCGTTGCCGTGGATCGCAACGTGCCGGAGCTCGGTCATGGACTCCCTCTCTCCTGCACGGTGGCTGCGCTGCACCCGCGGCCTGACTGAACCACCCGCGACCCGCCGGCACCAGTGCCGAACGGCCCGCCGGAGCCGGCGGCGCCGAAGGACGGGCCCCGGATGGGTGACACACCCCGATGCGACAATGGTTGCGTGCCGTCTCCCGGTCCGTCCGTGCTCGGTCGGGGCGTGGTGGTCCGGGCCGGCAGCCCGCCGCCGTCGCCCTGGGCCGGCGCGCCGGTCGTGACGGTCGACGAGGCGACCCTGGACGATCCGTCCACCACCGTAACGGCCCTGCACACGGCGTGGTCGGCGCGGCGTCCCGTCGTGGTCGCCCTCGCGGTCGACCCGGCGGCCTTCCGCGAGCCGCAGACCTGGGACGCGGCCCCGTGGACGCTCGCCGCGGGGTTCGAGCCGTGGTTCGACCGGCTGCACTTCCTCGTGTGGGCCAACAACTACGACGCCCGCGCCGGCGACCCGGTGTGGTGGTGGGCGCGCAAGGCGGAGCGGGCCGGCGCGACGGCGACCGACGACGGGGTTGCCGACGTCGAGCTCCCGTCGGGTGCGCCGGCATGGATCGACGGTGGTCCACGTGGTCCCCTCGACGACGTCGGCGCCGCGGTGGTGCACCGCGAGTCGGTGGAGCTCGGGCGTCTCGTCCCCGCGCCCGACGCCCCCGCCCCGCGCGCCGAGCTCGCGCCGGACCAGGTCGCGGCGGTCGCCCACGGCGCGGGCCCCGCGCGCGTCGTCGCGCCCGCGGGTTCCGGGAAGACCCGCGTGCTGACCGAGCGGCTGCGTCATCTCGTCGTCGACCGCGGGGTCGAGCGTGAGGTCGTGCTCGCGGTCGCGTACAACCGTCAGGCCCAGGAGGAGCTGGAGGGCCGCACCCTCGACTTCCGGCCCCGCGCCCGGACGTTGAACTCACTCGGCTACGCGGTCGTGAGCCGCGCGCTCGGCGCGACGCCGCGCGTGCTCGAGGAACGCGACGTGCGCGCGCTGGTCGAACGCTTCGCCCCGACCGGTGCACGACGTCTCAACACCGACCGCATCGGCCCGTACCTCGAAGCCCTGTCCGAGGTCCGGCTCGCGCTGCGCGATCCCGAGTTGGTCGAGGCCGAACGCGACGACGTTCCGGGCCTCGCCGCCATGTTCGAGCCGTACCGGCAGGCACTCCGGGACCGGGACGTGGTCGACTTCGACGAGCAGATCTACCTCGCGGTCGAGCTGCTGCTGCGCGACGGCCGGCTGCGTCACGCCGTGCAGGGCGAGTGTCGTCACCTGCTCGTCGACGAGTTCCAGGACCTCACACCCGCCCACGTGCTCATGCTGCGGCTCCTCGGTGCGCCGGCCCTCGACGTCTTCGGCGTCGGCGACGACGACCAGGTGATCTACGGCCACGCGGGTGCCGACCCGCGGTTCCTCATCGAGTTCGACCGGCTGTTCCCCGGCGGTGCCGATCATCCGCTCGAGGTGAACTACCGCTGCCCCGTCGCGGTCGTCGACGCGGCCCGGCACCTCCTCTCGTACAACCGGCGCCGCGTCGCGAAGGTGATTCGACCGGGACCCGACGCGGTGCCGTCCGACGGCGGCCTGAGCGTCGCCCGCCATGCGCCCGGTGCCGGTGCGGACGCGCTCGTCGACGTCGTGCGCGGCTGGCTCGACGCGGGCGTCGAGTCCCGCGACGTCGCGGTGCTGGCGCGCGTGAACTCGCTCCTGCTCGCCCCGCACGTCGCGCTCGCGGAGCGCGGGATCCCGGTCGACTCGGTCCTGCGCCCCGACGTGCTGTCACGGACGGGCCTGCGCGCGGCGTTGGCGTACCTGCGCATCGGCGCGGCGCCGGGCTCGATCTCGGGTGCCGATCTCGACGAGGTGTACCGGCGCCCGTCGCGCGGCTTCCCCAACTGGATCCGCAAGTGGTTCCGCGACCGCATGAGCATCGACGACCTGCGCGCCGTCGCCACCCGTCTCGACGACGCGAAGGTCGCGGCGAAGGTGGAGTCGTTCGCGAGCGACCTCGAGCTCGTGGCTGCGGCCGTCGCGGGCGGGACGACGGCGGACGCGCTCACGGTCATCCGCGACGGCATCGGCCTCGGCGACGCGATGAGCCTGCTCGACAGCGGCGGCGGCGAGGGCTCGAGCCACCTCGACGACCTCGAGGCGCTGACCCAGGTCGCGGCGTTGCACCCCGACCCCGCGACGTTCGGAGCGTGGCTCCAGGCCGTGTTCCACCGCGAAGCCACGCCGGGCGGGGTCGCGCTCTCGACCGTGCATCGCGTGAAGGGCCGGGAATGGGACCGGGTCGCGGTGTTCGGCGTGACCGCGGGCATCGTGCCCCACCGGCTCGCCGACGACGTCGAGGAGGAGCGACGGGTGCTCCACGTCGCGATCACCCGGGCGCGGCGCGCCGCCGTCGTCCTCACCGACTCGGAACGACCGTCTCCCTTCCTCGACGAGCTCACCGGCACCGCACCACACGACCGTCCTGAGCCGACCGACGCGGGCCGCGCGCGCCGTGGTGCGACGAGCGCGTCCCATGACGCGCCACCGCCGCGCGACGGATCACCCGAAGCGGCCGCCGCCGAGGCCGCGCTCCGGCAGTGGCGGCTGCAGCGCGCGAAGCGCGACGGCGTGCCCGCCTACGTCGTGTTCCACGACGCGACGTTGGTCGCGATCGCCGCCCGACGACCGCGCACGCTCGCCGGCTTGCGGGGGATCAGCGGGATCGGGCCCACGAAGCTCGAACGCTACGGCGACGACGTCATCGCCGTGCTCGACGCGGCCACGACCGACTGCTGAGTTTCGGTCGCGCTCGCAAGCTCGCCGGTCGCTGATGGCGCGCCGCTCAGGAGTGCAACGGCGCGGTCCATCGCACACCGATCACGTGGTGGACCGGGATGCCGAAGGCACGCGTGACCCGGTTCGGCAGATCCTGCTTGATCCAACGGGACAGACCCGGCGGCAGCGTCGACACGATGATCCCCTGATACGAACCGCCTCGGAGCGCGTCACGGATCGCGTCGAGCGGTCGCGCGTCGCCGACCTCACCGTCGACGTCGACGCCGTGACCCGACAGCCAGGCCAAGACCTCTTCGAGACGTCGTGACGCCACGGCACGCGCACCACCCTCGGTGTAGAGCAGTTGCTCGTGCGGGTGAGTCGCCGGCACCACCACGTGGAAGCTGCACCGCTTCTCCTCGGCGCGGCGGCGGATCTCACCCAGCAGCGCGTCGGCGGCCAGCGTCTGGTTCGCGACGACGAGGTAGCGCTCCATGGTCCGTCTCCTCCGGTCGGTCTCACCGCTCATACGGACGATGAACTCGAACGGATGGCGCAATCCCCGTCGCCATCTCGTGCGTATTGCCGTGATCCGGACCCACGCGGTCCGCGGCGACACGCCATCGTTCACCGTCGACCCGAGGAGGCCTCGATGCGACGGATGCGGCGCTGGGCGCGGTCATGACCGCGCGCGACGAGCACACGGCGAGCGGCGCTCCCGAGCCCGCGGAGCTCACGGCTGCCGAACGGCATCGACGAGCGCGACGCGACGCGTTCTCGGTCTTCAGCGCGACGCTCGCGGTCGTCGCGGTCGTGTTCGCGATCGTGGCCACGTGGGCGTCGGTCGACGCGCAGGACAGTGCGGAACGTTCGAGCACCCGGCTCGAACACGCCGAGGCCGCGCTTTCACGCGCACCGGGGCCGGCCGCTGCGAACGTCGCGCAGACGACGAGCGCGAATCCCGTCGTGCAGGTGACGGAGCTCGAGTTCCACATCACCGCGGATCACACGACCGTGCCGCACGGCCGTATCACGTTCACGTCGACCAACGCGGGCACGGTCAGTCATGAGCTCGTCGTGATGAAGACCGACAATCCGCCGAACCGGCTGCCGATCGACACCCCGAACGCGAAGGCGGTCGAGGACGGCCAGGGCGACAAGGACATGGGCGAGGTCGAGGACATCTCGCCGGGGAAGACGAAGTCGAACACGCTGACGCTCCCGGCCGGTCGCTACGTGCTGCTGTGCAACCTCCCCGGCCACTACCTCCAGGGCATGTGGGTGCCGTTGACCCTGACCTGACCAGCCCTCCCGTCCGCAGGTGACCCGGCGCTGACGGCACCACGGCACACGCGCCGTGTCCGTGCTGCAATGGTCGTGTCGCTGCGGATCGAGAGAGGGAGCGGCCATGGCGGGTACGACGCGAGGCTTCCTGGGTCGCCGGCGTGGTCCACGCGATCCGCGACTGCCACCCGGTCAGTACGACACCGGCAACAAGTGGCCCGTGCTCACGGCCGAGGTGACGCCGAAGCTCTCCACCGACACGTGGACGTTCACCATCGACGGTGAGGTGCAACGACCGGTCACCTGGTCGTGGGACGAGATCCACGCGCTCCCGGGCTCGACCTTCGAAGGCGACATCCACTGCGTCACGACGTGGTCGAAGCTCGGCGTGCACTTCGCCGGCGTATCCGTCGACACGCTGCTCGAGGCCGCGTCGCCGCTCCCGTCCGCGACGCACGTCATGGCCGTGTCGCACACCGGCTACACGACGAACCTGCCCCTCGCGGACGTCACCGGCGGCAAGGCGTGGGTCGTGTGGGAGTACGAAGGGCAGCCGTTACCGGTCGAGCACGGCGGACCCGCACGGCTGCTCGTCCCCCACCTCTACTTCTGGAAGAGCGCGAAGTGGGTGGCCGGTCTCTCGCTGCTCGACCACGACGAGCCCGGGTTCTGGGAACGCAACGGCTATCACGACCGCGGCGACCCCTGGCTCGAGCAGCGGTACCAGGGCGACTGAGGCCGGCGTGACCGGTCCGACGTCGAGCGTCGCCCCGACCCGCACCCCGTGGGAGACCGCGGTCGTCATGGATGTACGCGACGAGACACCGACCGCGAAGACCTTCCGTCTCGTGCTCGGTCATCCGGCGACGCATCTCGCCGGACAGCACTACGTCGTGCGGCTCACCGCACCCGACGGCTACACCGCGTCACGCTCGTACTCGGTCGCGTCACCGCCCGACGGCTCGAAGGAGATCGAGCTGACGGTCGAACGGTTCGAGGACGGCGAGGTGTCGACGTTCCTGCACGACGTCGTGGTGCCGGGCGACGAGCTCGAGGTTCGCGGCCCGATCGGCGGCTGGTTCGTCTGGCCCGGCGACGCGCCCGCGGTGCTCGTCGGTGGCGGCTCGGGCGTCGTGCCGCTCATGGCGATGCTGCGCCAGGCGCGCCAGACCGGGCACAGCGATCTCGTGCGGCTGGTCGTCTCCGCCCGCTCGCCCGAGGATCTCTACTACGCGGACGAGCTCCCGGGACCGGAGACGACGATCGTGTACACGCGCGCCACGCCCCCCGGCTTCGCGCGCCCGGCCGGCCGGCTCACGACCGACGACCTCGCACCCGCCCTGTTGCCGGACGCGACCGTGTACGTCTGCGGATCACCCGGCTTCTGCGACGCCGCGAGCGATCTCCTCCTCACAGTCGGCATTCCGGCGGAACGGATACGGGTCGAGCGGTTCGGTCCGACGAGCTGAACGTCTCGGCGTGCGGCTCGTTCAATCCGAGTCGCGAGCGAACACGCGCGTGCCTGCGACCCAGGTCTCCTCGACGACGGGCGGATCGTGCTCGTCGAGCGCGCCGTCGAGCATCACCAGGTCGGCGCGCAACCCGGGTCGCAGACGACCGCGTTCGTCCTCCTGCCCACCGGCGTACGCAGCGCCCGCCGTGTACGCGCGCAACCAGTCGACGTAGGGCACCGACTCGGCGGGAACCACGGGAGCGCCCGTCGCCGTCCGGCGCGCGGCGCCGAACGCGGACGTGCGGCACGGCTCGTGGAACGCGCACGGATCGTCGGACGAGGCGGCGATGGGAGCACCGGCACGCCGCAGCGTCGCGAACGGCAGCCACGTGGCGTCGTCGGGCTCGAACCCGCCGAGCGACCGGCCGACGTGGTCGACGAAGCCCGGCTGCACGACCGCGACGCCACCCAGCGTCGCGAGCCGCCGGGCCTGGTCGAACGACGCGAGCATGGCGTGCTCGACACGGATGCGCGCGTCACCGTCCGGCGCGCCGTCGTACGCGGCCGCGCAGGCGTCGAGCGCGGCGTCGAGACCCGCGTTGCCGATCGCGTGAACGGCGACACGGAAGCCGCGCTCGACCGCGCGGCGCGCACCGTCGGCGAGTCCGGGCAGCACCGTGCCGAAGCGCACCGGCTGACCGTCGTAGTGGACGTCGACCGCGGGCAGCACGCCCCCGTCGGCGAAGAGCTTCAAGGGACCCACCCGCATCCACTCGTCGCCCTCACCGGTCGGCGCGCCGTCGAGGACCGCGGTGCCGGGCTCGTCGAGGATGGCGAGCGGGTGGGGCATGGCGAGAATCGAGATCGGGAGCTCACCGGATCGGGCCAGCGCGCGGTACACCGCGGCGGCCTCCGGCGGGCACGCCGCGTCGTGCACCGCGGTGATGCCGTCGCGGTGCAATGCACGCGCCCGGGCCGCGATGTGGTCGCCCCAGCGGTCGGGATCGGTGAACGAGCGCAGCGACGCAGCCTGGGCGATGCTCCACGCGCGTTCCAGGAGCTTCCCGGTCGGGCGGCCCGCGGCGTCCCGCTCGATCTCGCCCCCGGGCGGATCGGGCGTCGATGCACCGAGGCCCAACGCGTCGAGCCCCCGCGTGCACACGACCGCCTGGTGGTACGTGTAGTGCACGACGACGACGGGGCGCTCGAAGCCGATCGCGTCGAGCTTCTCACGCGTCGGTGTGAACCCGCACCGCTCCTCGTTCCAACCGACGCCCCGGATCCACTCCGCCTCCGGCTCGCGCCGGGCCTGCACCGCGAGCGCGTCGACGAGCTCCGGCATCGACGTCACCGCGGACAGATCGGCGAAGCGCGGGTGGAGCGCGGCGATGCAGAGGTGGTTGTGCGCGTCGATGAAGCCGGGGAGCAGCGTGCGCCCCGCGAGGTTCACGCGCGCTGCCGACGGATACCGCGCCGCGAGGTCGTCACCCCCGACCGCGACGATCCGGTCGTCGTGGACGACCACGACCTCCGCCGTCGCCGACGCGCCGGGCGCATCGTCCATGGTCAGGATCGGCCCGCCCGAGAACACCGTCGCACCGGTCACGGCGTCATCACACGGGAGCGGCACTCAGGAACCGGAATGCGGCTGCCGGGTGCCGCATCGACGCCTCCCGCGCTAGTGCTCGTCGAGGATGTCGAGGTTCCGGAAAGTGATGCCACCCTCGGCGAGCTTCGACATCTGCTCGGCGATGCGCTGGGTCTCCGGGAGATCGTTGTTGCGCATCGCGGCCTCGTACGACGGGAACTCCGCGATGAGCACGTAGGTCCCCGGACGGTCGCGGTCCTGCGCCTTGAGCTCGCGTGACAACGTGCGCTTGCCCTCGGTCGCCTTCCGCCACTCCGCCTCGAGCGCGTCCATCTCGTCGGTGCGCGAGGTCTGGAACTCCATGATCTGGACGAACTTCACGACCACCCTCCTCGCCGGTGAACGCCCGTGCCGCGCCACCCGCACGGCCCGCCCAGCGTTCCAGACGGGCGGGCGGCGGTCCAGGGCCGCCACGGGTGATCAGGCGAAGGGCTCTCCCCGCAGCTGTACCGACGTGAAGCCGTCGGGCCCGACGGGCACGTCACCCGCGATCGTGACCCGCTCCACGCGACGGTCGAAATCGCTCGACGCGAGGTCGACGGGTCCGAGATGCGCGGTCGCGCGGTTGTCCCACACCGCGATGCTGTCGGGCTCCCAGCGGAAACGCACGGTGAACTCGGGACGCGCGATCTGGTCGAACAGGAGATCGAGGATCCGCCGATTCTCGCGGTCGGTGAGCCCGACGATGTAGCTCGTGAATCCCGGGTTCACGAAGAGGGCACGCTCACCGGTGACCGGATGGACGCGCACCACCGGATGCACCGCCGCGGGCGGCGGCTGACTCGTGTCGTAGCCCTCACGCGTCTCGCCGTTGTACCCGTGCCACTTGTGGACGGCCTGCAGATGGTCGACGAGGTCGCGGATCGGCTCCGACAGCTCCTCGTACGCGGCGACGAGGTTGGTCCAGAGCGTGTCGCCGCCGTAGGGCGGGACGACCGCGCCACGCAGGATGGAGGCGAGCGCGGGGTTGGCGACGAACGTGATGTCGGTGTGCCAGCCGGTGACCGTCATGCGCGGCGGCGCGAACGGAGGTCGCTCCGTCCCGTGCCCGAACTGCTTCTTGGCCGCGCGGGTGTCGACCACGAACAGCTCCGGGTGCTCGGGATCGCCCGGGTGGATCGGATGCGCCGGGGTGAGCTCCCCGAACACCCGTCCGAACGCGATCTGCTGCTCCGCGGTGATGGACTGGTCGCGGAAGAAGAGGACCTTGAAACGAGCGAGCGCGTCGCGGAGCTCGGCCGCAGCTTCCGGGGTGAGCGGCACGCGGAGATCGACGCCGTCCACCTCCGCGCCGATCGTCTCCGTGACCGGGCTGAGCCGGATGCTCGAGGCTCCCTCCGCTCCCGCTCCAGAGGGCTCCGCCGGGCGGAGCGCCGCTGCGTCCGCACTGCGTCGCTGGTTGGTCACGCTGGCCGTCATGGCTGCTCCGGTTCTCCGATCGCACGCAAACGCGGTGGCAACGTCCCAGAAGGTTCGCGGTAGAAGGTCATGCCGGTCAACGGGGGCAGGTACACGTGCACGCCCGACTTATCGGTCGCGCCGGCGGGCGAGCCGCAGCACGAGCGCGTCGGCCCGCGGTGGGGGACGGAACGCGGCGCGGGGCACCTCGTCGACGACGCCGGCGTCGAAGCACCGCCGCCACCGTCCGGCACCGGGTGCGCCGGCGTCTTCGAAGCGGCGGGCGACGTGACGGGGGAGCACGAGATGGGCGCTCACGAGCCGGCTGCCGGGCGCGACGAGCCGGCGCACGAGCGCGGTGGACACGCCGAAGGGCGGGTTCGCGACGACGTGGTACGGGCGGCGCGGTAACCGCAGGTCCGCGGCATCGGCGCGCACGACCGTGACGTGCTCGGGGAACCGCCGGCGCAGGGTTTGGACGCGCCGAGGATGGAGCTCGATGGCGACCACGCGTGCACCGGCGTCGACCAGGGGTGCGGTCAATGCGCCCGTGCCGGCCCCGATGTCGAGGACGAGATCTCCGGGCCGGATGCACGCGGACGCGACGAGCCGACGGGCCGCGCCGTCAGCGAGCTCGTGCCACCCCCACCACGCCGGACCTCCGGCGCGCACGACGCACCATGCAGATCGTCACGCGGTCCATCCTGACCTCGCGGCGGCATCGCGACCAAGTTGTTTTGCGCCGCCCCGGAGTCGGAGCGGGACGAGCCCGACTGGTGGCGAGCGGCGCCCTCCCAACAGTGCCTCACGCAGCGCGACGCGTCCCCGCGAGCTCGATCTCGATGCCGAGCACCGGGCCGTCGCGCGAGGTCGTGTGCCACGGTGCCGCCAGCGTGTCGATCGTCGCGAGCATCGCGCGGTTCGAGCTCAGCACCGTCCCGTGGAGCGACGAGACGCCCTCCTCGCGAGCGCGTCGGGCGATGCGCCGCAACAGCGCGGAGCCCACGCCTCTCCCCTGCCACTCGTCGACGACCTCGACCGCGACGTCGGCCGACGCGGGATCCTCGCGCCGGCGGACGTAGCGCGCGACACCGACCGCGACGTCGCGTGCCGTCGCCACGATGGCTTCGTGATCGTGGTGGTCGACCTCGGTGAAGTAGCGGATCTCCGAGTCCGAGAGCCGCGGCTTCGGCCCGAAGTACCGCAGGTAACGGCTCTGCTCGCTCAGCCCGTCGAACACGGCGACGATGGGCGTGCGGTCGTGCGGATCGACCGGACGGAACGCGAGATCGGCGCTCATCGTCCACCTTCCTCCCGCTCGGGCTGCAGCACCATGCACGTGGTGACCGCGTGCGCGAGCAGCCGGCCGTCGGCATCGGTGAGACGACCATCCGCCGTCGCGACGCGACCCCCGCGATGGATCACCGACCCCTCGGCGCGGAGACGTCCGCCGTCGAGCGGCGCGGCGCGCACGAACGTCACGGTCAGGTCGACGGTCGTGTAGCTCCAACGCGGCGGCAACGTCGTGTACACCGCGCAGCCCATCGCGGAGTCGAGGAGCGTCGACAGGATGCCGCCGTGCACGGTGCCGAGCGGGTTGGCGAAGTCCGGCCTCGCCTCGAGCCCGAAGACGACACGGCCCTCGTCGACCGCTTCGATCGTCATCCCGAGCAACGTCGCGACACCGGGACGACCGACCGCCCCGACCTGCAGCGCGCGCATGCCGTCGAGACCGCTCAGGGGCGAGTCGACGTGCGGCGCGCGCACGGCGCCGTTTCCCTGCACCGGTCGTGTCGAGCTTCCGTTCACACCGCCTCCTCGTCCGCGTCGGCGAGGACCACCGCCGGTGCGGCGTCGAACCGGGTCACGTCGACCAGCCGTTCCGGCTCGTCGAGGGCGACGAACGGTGCCCGCGACGGCAAGGCCCACAGCACGACGGCGGCACCGACGAACGCGACCACGGCCGCGATCGCGGACGTCAGGTTGGCGCCGTGGATGAACGCGTGGCGCGCCGCGTCGACGAGCTGCGCGCCCGCGCGTCCGCCGACGGCATGGCCGGTCTGGAGCGCGGCGCCGACGGACGAGCGGCTGGCCGCGAGCGCGCCGGCCGGGAGGCCGCGCGGCGCGCGTGACGACAGCTGCGCGTGATAGCCCGCGGCGAAGAAGCTGCCGAGGAGCGCGACACCGAGCGCGCCCCCGACCTGGCGGGTGGTGTCGTTCACGGCCGAGCCGACACCGGCCTTCTCCTTCGGGACCGCGCCCATGATCGACGCGGTGGCCGGCGCGATCGTGAGGCCCATTCCGGCCGCGAAGAGCACGCTGCACCACAAGAGGAACGTGTAACCGGTGTGCACGGTGGCGGTCGCGCGCAGCAGGAGCGACGCGGCGATGACGAGCAGACCGAGTGTGATGACCACCTTCACGCCGAGTCGCTGCACCAGCCGCGGCGTGAGGTTCGCCACCGGCATGAGCACCAGCGCGAACGGCAGGACCCGGATGCCGGCCGCGAACGGGCTGTAGCCGAGCAGGAATTGCAGGTGCTGGGTCAGCACGAAGATCGTGCCGAACAGGCAGAAGTACACGACCGTCACCGCGAAGCTCGCGGCGGTGAAGCGCGGATTGCGGAAGATCGCGAGATCGAGCATGGGCTGCACCCGTCGCCGCTCCACGACGACGAATGCAAACAGCGCCGCTGCCGCGAGCGCGAACGCGCCGATGATCTCCGCGCTCGTCCACCCGCGGTCCGGTCCCTGGATGATGGCGAAGACGAGCGCCACCAGGCCGACCAGCGAGAGCAACGCACCGACCGGGTCGGAACGTCCGGCGTTCGGGTCGCGCGAGGTCGGGACGAACAACCGTCCACCAACGAGCGCGAGCACGACGATCGGGATGTTCACGAGGAAGACCGAGCCCCAGTAGAAGTGCTGCAACAACCAGCCGCCGGTGATGGGCCCGAGCGCGATGCCGACACCGGCCATGCCGGCCCAGATCGCGATCGCCTTCGTCCGCTCCGCGGGGTCGGTGAACACGTTGGTGAGGATCGAGAGCGTCGAGGGGAACACGAACGCGGCACCCAGTCCCATCACGCCCCGCGTGACGATGAGCCCGTCGGGCGAGTCGACGAGCGCAGACGCGATCGAACCGAGCGCGAACACGACGAGGCCCGCCGTCAACGCCCCCTTGCGACCCAATCGGTCGCTCAGGCTCCCCGCGGTCAACAGGAGTCCCGCGAACACGAGGACGTAGCTGTCGACGATCCACTGCAGCTGGGTGTCCGACGCGTGGAGGTCGCGCACGAGGGTCGGGATCGCGACGTTCAGGATCGTGTTGTCGAGCGTGATGATCACGAGGCTCAGGCAGAGCACCAGCAGTGTCCACCAGCGCCGGTCGAAGCCGCTGCGGGTCGTGCCGTCCAACGCCGTGACGCTCATGGCTGCTCTCCCGTCCCTCTGCTTCCCGTCCCGAGCAACCTACGGGTCTTGCTACACTTTTACAAGTGAGCAATACTGTGAGCGTAGTCACAGTCGCGAGACCCGTAGCGAGCGGGTGAAGAGTGGGTACGCTGGAATCGTGACCAAGCGCAGCTACGACCTGTACTGCCCCGTCGCCGAGGCGCTCGACGTCGTCGGTGATCGGTGGGCGCTGCTCATCGTGCGCGACCTGCTCGCGGGTCCGCTGCGCTTCCGCGACCTCCAGACCCGCCTCGAAGGGATCCCACCGAACATCCTCTCGACCCGCTTGCGGGAGCTGGAGGAAGGCGGCCTCATCCGCAAGCGCGAGCTGCCGCCGCCCGCCGCGCGTTCGGTCTACGAGCTCACCCACGATGGCCGCGCGCTCGAAGGTGTCGTCCGGTCGCTGGCTCAATGGGGCATGCGTCGCCTGTCGCCGCCCACGGCCGAGAACGCGCCGACACCGGGCGTCGCGCTGCGTGCCGCGTTGCTCGCGTACAGCCATCCGCGCGCGATCCGGGCGCGGCGGCGCGCGTGGCGCGTCGTGATCGACGACCGTTCCTACGTGCTGCGCCTCGACGACGGCGAGATCACGGTCGAGCGCGACGGCACCGGTGAGGTGGACCTCGAGCTCCGGGTCAGCGGCTCGGATCTCATGCGTCTGCGCATCGGCGACCTCGACCTCGCGACGGCGAAGCGGCGCCACGCGGTGACGTTCACGCCCACGGAGTCCGAGCGGATCGAGGAGTTCGAGCGCGTCTTCGCGCTCGACCTGCCCGCCGGTCACTAGCCCGTTGCCTCCTCTCGCGTCCCTCCCACCTCACGCGAGCGCGCCCGTGCGAGGATGACGGCGCGGGGTGACCTCGTTCGGGAGGGTCGGTTTGGGCGCGTTGGACGGGATCGTCGTCGTGGAGGCGGGGCTGCTGGTGCAAGGGCCGCAGGCCGCCGCGCTGCTCCACGAATGGGGGGCCGCGGTCGTCAAGGTCGAGCTCCCGGGCTTCGGTGACCAGTCGCGCTGGCTGCCGTACGCGCCCGGCGCGCCGACCAGCGCGTACTTCGTCGCGTGCAACCGCGGGAAGCGCAGCGTCACGGTCGACCTCCACGTGCCGGCGGGACGCGAGATCTTCCTTCGTCTCGCGCAGCGCGCGGATGTCGTGATCACCAACTTCAAGCCCGGCACGATGGACTCGTGGGGGCTCGGCTACGACGACGTCGCGGCCCGCAACCCCCGCGTCGTCTACGCCTCCGGCTCCACGTTCGGCGACGCCGGCGCGGGTCCGCACCGCGAAGGCGCCGACCTGAGCGGCCAGGCAGCGGGTGGACTCATCAGCGCCATCGGTGAGAACGGCGGACCGCCCTCACCCGTCGGCGTGACGATCGCGGACCATGTCGCGTCGCTCAACCTCGCCGCGGGCGTGCTCGCCGCATTGCTGGCGCGCGAGCGGACGGCGCGCGGCCAACGCGTCGACACGTCGTTGCTCGCGGGCCAGCTCTGGGCCCAGGCCAGCGAGTACACGAAGTACCTGCTGTCGGGCGAGGTCGCGGGGCGCGCCAACCGCAGCCACCCCCTCGTGCCGGGTCTGTACGGCATCTTCCCGACCGCGGACGGTTGGATCGCGGTGGTCGGTGTCGCCGGCGCCGCGCGCACGACGTTCTTCGAGACGCTCGGACGTCCCGAGCTGTCGAAGGAGTTCGCGCAACCGCTGTACTGGGAGGACGACAAGGCACGCCTCTTCCCGATCCTCGACGAGGTGTTCGTCACGCGGACGACCGCGGAGTGGTCGGGCATCCTCGCCGCCGCCGGCCTGCGCTTCGCACCGGTGCGCGACCACGCGGAGGTGGTCGCCGATCCCGAGGTGTGGGCCAACGGCTATCTGACGGAAGTGGTCGACGAGAACGACCCGGATCACCCGGCGCGCGTCGTCGCCGCACCGGTGCGCTTCAGCGACACGCCCGCCGCGCCATCCGCGCTCGCGCCCGAGCTCGGTCAGCACACCGAGGAGGTCCTGCTCGAGCTCGACTACTCCTGGAACGACATCGCCCGCTTCCGCGACGACCGCGTGATCTGACGCGCCACTGCCGGTCGGTCAGAGGTTCGCGACGGCAGGGATGATGTCGCGGCCGATGATCTCGAGCGGCTCGATGCGCGCGACGTCTCTGACCGACCCGTGCGCGACCTCGAACCCCATCGCCGCGAGCTCGCCGAGGCGGTCGACGATCTGCGAGACGTTGCGGCCGCCACCGACGTCGAAGTTGAACAGCACGGTCTTCTGGATGTCGTCGTAGTCACGGCCTTCGCGCTCGCAGTGCTCGCGGAGCACCTCGAGCTTGTGCGCCAGGTCGGGCGACGGGAAGAGGTTGCAGGCCTGCGCGTACTTCGCGACCAGGCGCAGCGTCTTCCGTTCCCCCGATCCCCCGATGAGGATCGGCGGGTGCGGCCGCCGCAACGCCGCAGGCATGTTGAGCGTGCGCGCGAGGTGGTAGTGCTTCCCGTCGTACGGACGGTCCTCGCCGCTCCACATCTGGAGGCAGATCTCGAGCGTCTCCTCCAGCCGTTCGAACCGCTCTGCGGTCGGCGGGAACAGGAGGCCGAGGCCGCGCGCTTCCTCCTCGTTCCACGCCGCGCCGATGCCCAGCCACGCGCGCCCACCCGAGAGCACGTCGAGCGTCGTGACCATCTTCGCCAGCAGACCCGCCTCGCGGTACACCACACCCGTCACCAGCGTGAGGAGGTCGATGCGCTCGGTGCAGGCGGCGACGAAGCCGAGCGTCGTGTACGCCTCGAGCATCTCGTGCTCGGGCGGGCCGATCACGCCGATCTGCCACACGTGGTCCATCACGCTCAAACGGTCGAACCCGACCGCGTCGGCGGTCTGCGCGATGCGCACGAGATCGCCGCGGAGCCCCGTCGGTCCGTCGGGCCAGGTGAAGTCGGACACGTGGATGCCGAGTCTCATGGCCACCAGCTTGCCCGACTCCCCACCCGGCCACACTGGGGTCACGACGTCGCGTCCAGCCACTCCTCGAAGGTCGGCCCGGTGAGAATCGCGTCGGGGCCGGGTAGGAGGGCACCGCTCTCGTAGAGCTCGGTCAACGGGTCGGCCGGATCGCTCACGCCCTCGACCTTCGACGCACCTCCCCGACGCGCGACCAGGAGGTTGGCCATGTCGACGAGGTTCTCGGCTCGCGGCCCTGCGACCTCCAGGAACGACCTGCCGCCTCCGCTGCTGGAGAACCGCCTCTCGTCGGTGACCAGGTCGGCGAGCACCTCGGCGACGGAGCGCGCGGCGACGAGCTGCGTCCGCATGGTGGGCACGAACGCGATCTCGCCCTGGGTCCCCCACTCGAGGAGCTGGGCGACGAACTCGTGGAACTGTGCCGCGCGCACCACACGCGCCGGGATCGGTCCCGTGAGCGCGGCCTGCTCGTGCGCGAGCTTCGCCGCGCCGTACCCCGTCCGGAAACGATCGGTCCCGATGATCGAGACCGTGATCATGCGCTCGACTCCCGCACGGCGACCGGCTTCGTGCAGGTTCCGGGCCGCGGTGGTGAAGAAGGCCGTGGCCGGTTCCTGCTCGGGCGACGGGCCGGTCGCGGCGTCGATGACGCACTCCACCCCCACCAGCGCCTCGGCGAGGCCATTCCCCGTGATGACGTCGACGCCCGTCGCGCGCGACATGGGCACGACCTCTCGGCCGCGCGACTTCAGGATGTCGACGAGATGGTGTCCGAGCCGGCCGGTCGCGCCGGCGACGGCGATCTTCTGTGCTGCCTGCATGGTCCGCTCCAAGCTCTCTGACTGCGTTCGGACTGGTGCCGGACGGCCGGTCGTCGCTCCGTGTCACATCAACGGCGGCTCGTCGGTCAATGCACTGACACGACGCGACGGAGCAATGTGACCGATGGACGAGAACGACCTTCTGGCCGAGCAGTTCGAGCGCTACCGGAGCCACCTCCGCGCGGTCGCGTACCGGATGCTGGGCTCCCTCGCCGAGGCCGACGACGCGGTGCAGGAAGCCTGGATCCGTGTCAGCCGCGCGGGCACCGACGAGGTCGAGAACCTCGGCGGGTGGTTGACGACGGTGGTGGCGCGCGTGTGCCTGAACATGCTGCGGTCGCGCGCCACCCGGCGGGAGGACGCCCTGCTCGACACGCATCTCCCCGACCCGCTGATCAGCGCCGAGAACGGTCTCGAGCCGGAGCAGGAGGCGCTGCTGGCCGACTCGGTCGGACTCGCGTTGCTCGTCGTGCTCCAGACCCTGCCGCCCGCGGAGCGGCTCGCGTTCGTGCTGCACGACATGTTCGCGGTGCCGTTCGAGGAGATCGCGCCGATCGTCGGCCGCTCCGCCACCGCGACCCGTCAGCTGGCGAGCCGCGGGCGACGACGGGTGCAGGGCGTCACACCGACGCCCGACACCGACCGCACGCGTCAACGTCAGGTCGTCGACGCGTTCTTCGCTGCCGCGCGCGGCGGCGACTTCCAGGCGCTCGTCGCGCTACTCGACCCCGACGTGGTGTTGCGTGCGGATCTGGGTGCGAGCCCGGGTACCGGTATCATCCGCGGCGCCGAGAACGTCGCGGCGCAGGCGACGATGTTCGCCCATCCGAACCGGGTCGCGCGGCCTGCGCTCGTGAACGGCGCAGCGGGAGCCGTGATCGTCGTCGACGGCCATCCGGTCGCCGTCATGGGGTTCACCGTGAGCGAGGGTCGCATCGTCGCGATCGACGCGCTCGGCGATCCCGAGCGCGTCGAGCAGCTCGACCTCAGCGCGCTCGGATAGACGCGTCCGTCAGACGCTCGCGGCGTCGGCGACGGCGGCCCAGAAGTCGCCGAAGCCGTCGAGCGGGCCGGCCATCGCGCGTTGGGTCAGGAGCACGCCGACGGTGTCGCGCGTCGGATCGACGAACGCGGTCGTGCCCGTCCCTCCGTTCCAACCCCACCGGCCCGGCGCCATCCACGGCTCGACGGCTTCGACGTCGACCGCCGTTCCGAGGCCCCACGACGCGCCGGGACCCACGATGGGTCCGGCCTGACGTCGTTGCTCGGCGGTCAGCGCGTCGGCCGTCATCGATGCGAGCGAGGCCTCGGTGAGTACCGGCGCGCCGCCGTCGGCCATCGCCGTGAAGAACCGCAACACATCGGTCGCGGTGGAGACGAGACCACCGCGCAATTCCTCGAAGTGCGCCGGCCCCGCGAACGCGCCGTTTGGCGGGTCGAGCAGCTCGAGACCGTCGGGTCCCGGACGGTACGCGGTCGCGAGCCGGTCGACGTCGCGTGCGCCGAAGCTCGTCGATGTCATGCCAAGGGGTCCGGTGACGCGCTCGGCGAGCAGCTCGGAGAGCGGGGTCCCGGTCGCGCGCGCCAGGAGCACGCCGACGAGGTCCATGCTGGTGTCGTACAGCCAGCCCTCTCCGGGTTGGAACGCGAGCGGCAGGCTCGCGACGCGGGCCACGAGCTCGTCGGCCGACATCGGCGGCGTCAGCGGTCCGGAGATGATGCCGGTCTCGAACAACGCGGCTTGCAACGGCGTCGGCTCCATCACGACCCCCCAACCGCATGTGCCGGTGAGCAGGTGCCGGACGGTGATGGGGCGCGTCGCGTCGGTGGTGCGGTCCAGCGGCGCGTCGGGAGCGACGAGCACGCGCGGGCTCGCGATCTCCGGCAACCAGCGCGCAGCCGGGTCGTCGAGCTCGACGACGGCGTCTTGTACGAGGCTCAGGGTGAGCGCGGCACCGATCGGCTTCGTGATCGAGGCGATGCGGAACAGGGTGTCGGGCCGCATCGGCGCGGCGTCCCGGTCGACCGCCATGTTGCCGCCGGCGCGCAGCTCGACCTCGCGGCCGATGCGGACCGCGCCGACGTACCCCGGGATCCGGCCCGACGCCACCTGCGCGTCCGGGACCTTCCAGACCCGCTCGAACACGGCTTCCGTCGCCGGCCCACCGGCCGTTCCGTGCGCCATGCGGCCTCCTCCGTTCCTCGCCAGCTTGGACCGGCGCGGGACCGAGGACTCATCGCGCGCCGCTCGCACTACTCCAGCGGTTGGCGTGCGATCGCCGCCGGCTCGCGACCGGCGAGCAGCCAGCCGCCGACCACCGCGACGAGCGGCAGGCCGAGGGTCAGGGCGACGACGTCGAGCACGGGCACGTGCGTGAGCGCGTCGAGCTCACTCCGATACCACGCGGTGAGCGCGAGGTATGCGCCCGCAGTGCCGATCACACCGCCGAGCAGCGCGAGCGCGCCTGCGGTGGCGGCCGTGATCGTCCGCCGCGTGCCACGGCTCGCGCCCGTGGCGGTCAGCGTGCGCAGGTCGTGCGCGGCCTCGCTGCGGATCAGGCCGACGGTCATCGCGAGGATCCCGAGAGCGAGGAGGATCCCCGCCGCTGTCGCGTCGTGCCCGAGCTGCGCGCGCGATTGGCGCTCCGTCCGTGTCTCGACGTTGAGCCCGGCGCCGGCGGCGAGGTTGCGAACGGTGCTCAGCTGCGCGCTCGTGAGCGGCCGGCTCGTCTGCACGAGCCACGACGCGGGTGTCGGCTGCAAGCCGAGCCGCTCCACCGCGGCCGTCGTGATGAGTGTCGTCGGCGCCGAGGTGTAGCGCGGAAGCGGCGCGGCCTGCGTCCTCGGAACAAACTCCTGCCGGAAGCCGTAGCTCAACTGCAAACCGTGCAGCTGCCGGAGCGACGTCAACAGGTCGGTGTTCGCCGCGACGTCGGCGGCGTGGAGGCCGTAGCGCGCGAGCAACGCGGGCGTGGCGACGTAGACGGGCGCGACACGCTTGATCGTCTGCCCGTGACCCTCGTTCGTGATCCCGACCAGTGCCGCCGCGATCGAGCCGCCTTGACCGTCGGCGCCCGCGCCCGGCTTGAGCTGCGACGACGCCGACGGGTTCACCGCCGCCTCCAACGTGACGACGTCACGAGTGTGCAGCGACGCGGCGATCTGGTCCACGCGCTGTTGCGCCGCCTGGAGCTGCGCGGTGGACATGTCCGGGATCAAGCCGTCGTCGCCGTTGGGCGACAGGTGCACGACGAGCTGGTTCGACGCGAGGTTGCCCGCGGCCGCGTCGCCCGTCACGTGGGTCGCCGACGCACCGACCGCGATCGTGGCCGCGATGCCGACCGCGAGCGTGATTGCACCGAGCGCGGCGCCGGAGCGGGCCTGGAAGCGCGAGAGGTCGCGGAGCGCGAGGCGGACGCCGACGCGCGCACGACTGCCGACGGCGCCGAGCACGCGCACGGCGAGCGGCGCGAGCAGCAGGATGCCCACGGTCGTCACGACCGTCCCGATCAGCACGAACACTCGCCGCCGCTCGTGACTCAGCCCGAGCAGGACGACACCGGCGGCGAGGAGCAGGCCGCCGGACGCGGCGAAGCGATGCGCGGGCTGCGGGCGCGGCGGACGTCCCGAGAGCGCGGCCACCACCGAAATGCGAGATACCGATCGCGCCGGCCACCATGCGGCGACGATCGCAGTGAGCACCGCGAGGACGACCGCGCCCGCGATGGCGGGCCACGGCAGCGCGAAGCGGTCGATGCGATGTCCCGCCAGGTTCTCGAGCGGCGACGCGGCCGCGAGCCATCCGACGACGCCGAGCAGCGCGCCCGCGACCGCCGCGACCACACCGACGACGGCTCCGTTGGCCAGCATCACGAGGCGCACGTGACGGTCTGTCGCGCCGATCGATCCGAGCATCCCGAGCGCGCGCAGTCGACGCTGCGCCATGACGGTGAACCCCGCCACCGCGACGAGACCGACGAGCAGGAGACCGATCGCACCCAACGCGAGCACGACGGCCGCGGCGGCCGCCTTCGCGGTCGGCGACTCGGCGTCGACACCGAGCGGCGAGCCGCTCGGGACCGGGACGGACCGGAACCGGGCCGGGTTGTGGTCGAGGGTGACCGTGACGCTCGCCGCGGGCTCGGCCTGCCCGGGCGCGACCAGCGCGAACTCGTCGTCGAGGTTGCGCGGGTTCTCGACCGTGCCGACGACGCGGAGCGCACGTCCCCCTTGGTGCCACGTGTCGCCGATCTTCAGATCGAGGAGGCGGGCGACGCCCTCCGTCAGCGCGACCTCGTTCGCACCGACGGGGAAGCGACCGCTGCGGAGGCGCAGCGTCGGGTGGTCACCGGTGTGGTCCTGCGCCCGCAGGTCGACGGTCGACACCGAGCCCGGCACCCTGATCCGCTGGTGGTGCGCGACGGTCACGGGGCCGTACGCCTCGCGGAGCGCGGCGATGTCGTCGTCGAGGCGCGAGTCCGAGCCCGGCAGGATGATCCGCGTCTCACCTGGCGCCGTCGCGTTGACCGCGACCGCGAGTCCCGCGGTGGTCGCGCCGACCGCGACGGTCAACAGGATCAGGACGAGCAGCTGCTGACGCCACTCGCGCCGGAACAGGCGCCACGACCACCGCACCACCGCGCGTCGCGCGGGCGCGCCACCGTTCTCGGCGCGTGCCGTGACGGTCCTCGCGCGCGGCGGTTCGAGCGCGACGCTCACCGCGGCGGCTCGTGAACGAGCAACGACTCGGGCCCCGGTGGCGGCGACGTCTGGTCGACGACGCGGCCGTCGCGGAGGAACACGACCCGATCGGCCCACGAGGCGAGCTGCGCGTCGTGGGTGACGACGACGCCGGCGACGCCGCGCCGGCAGGCGGCGCGGATCATCCGCATGACCGCCTCGCCGTTCAGCGAATCAAGCGCGCCCGAAGGTTCGTCGGCCAAGAGCAGATGACGGTCGCCGACGATCGCGCGGGCGACCGCGACCCGCTGACGTTCGCCACCCGACAGCTCGTCCGGATACGCGGACGCGCGTTCGGCGAGACCCAGTTGCTCGAGCGCCTCCAAACCCGCACGGCGCGCGACCTTCACCGCGGCACCATCGAGCTCCAACGGCAACGCGACGTTCTCGACCGCGCGCAACCCGGCGAGCAGGTTGAAGTCCTGGAACACGTAACCGATCGAGCGCCGGCGAAGCCGCGCCCGTTGGTTGCGCGACATCCGCGACAGCGCGCTCCCGTCGATCAGCACCTCTCCCGACGACGGCTCCTCGAGGCTGCCGGCGATGGTCAGGAGCGTGCTCTTGCCCGAGCCGCTCGGGCCCATCACCGCGATCAGCTCTCCGGGCGCGACCGAGAGGTCGACGTCACGGAGCGCGTGCACCTCCGTCGCCCCTTCGCCGTAGACCTTGGAGACGCCGCGCAGCTCGAGCGCGCTCATCGCCTGCTCCCGACACGACGTCGCGGCTTCGGCGCGCTCGACGCCGCTACCGCAGCCGGCTCGGTGACGTCCGGCGCCAGACGCGCGATGCGCGCGTCGGCCGCGTCGAGCCACCGGATCAACGACTCGAGACGGAACAGCTCCGCGTCGACCACCAACGCGAACCCGACGTCGCGCTCGTCGGCGTCTCCCTTGAGGCGCGTCCACTGCTGCATGAGCTCGACGAGGTGACGGCGATGCACCTGCACGACCTCGCGCACGTCGACGCCGTGCAGGCCGAGGGCCACCATCACCTTGATCACGAGCTCGTCGCGGGGAGGCGACGCCATGTCGGGCGGCGTCCGCAACCACTCCCCCAGCTCGTGCTCGCCGCCGGCCGTGATCCGGAACGCCTTCTGCGGGCCGTCCTCCGCGGAGTCGTCGGACTCGACGAGCCCGTCGCGCTCGAGCCGTTGCAGTGTCGTGTACACCTGGCCGACGTTGAGCGGCCAGACCTCGCCGGTGCGGGACTCGAACTCCTGGCGGAGCTGCAGCCCGTACTTCGGCCCTTCGCTGAGGAGCGCCAGCAGCGCGTGGCGCACGCTCATGACCGGCCCGTCCGCGTGGGGGTGATCCTCGGTAGCATACTCAGTATGCTACGCAGCAGACCCCTCGATCGTCAAGGACCCCCGACCGGGAGCGTCACGGTTGCCGTGCCGGTGAGATGGTCGCCGAGGTCGTTCGTGGCCCGGAACTCCACGTCGATCGCGCCCTCGCCGTCGAGCTGCGACGTCCCCGTGACCGCGCCGGTGAACGTCAGCGTCGAGCCGGGGTGCACCGGCACACCGAGCCGGATCGCGATGCGGCGGATCATCGCCTCGGCGCCCGCCCAATCGGTCAGGAACCGGCTGCAGTACGCGTTGCTCGAGAGGATGTTCATGAAGATGTCGGGCGCGCCCTGCGCATTGGCGTAGTCACGATCGTGGTGCACCGGCATGAAGTCGCGCGTCGCGATCGCGCCCGCCACGATCACCGTCGCCGTGACGTCGACCACGAGCGGCAGGAGCGCGTCGCCCACGCGCACGTCCCGCCAGTCGACATTCATGACGCGGCGCCGGGCTTGAACTTCAGGATCCGAAACCGTTGGCGGCCGACCACCTCGCCGGAACCGACCGCGTAGGTCGTCACCCACGTCACGAAGTAGCCCGGTCCGAGACGGGTCTGTTTCTCCTCCGAGATGGACTCGATGACCGTGCTCGCGGTGACCTCCTCGCCGAGGTGTAGGTACCGATCGATCTCGAACTCGGAGTTCGACGCGAGCGTGCCGACGAACCCCGCGTCATCGAGGACCGTGAGCGCGCCGGCGCGTTCGGACTCGACGGGTGAGCCACCGCGTTCACGGATGCCGGTGATACGGGGAGTGGCCATCGTCCACGTCTGCAACATCATCGGTGGCGCGACCACACGCCCGAAGCGCGACGCGGCCGCGCGTTCGGGATCGACGTACACCGGGTCGTGGTCCTCGAAGGCCGCGGCCCAGTGACGGATCATGGGCTGGTTCACAGGGTCGGGCCCCACCGACCTCGTGCTCGACCCGACGGGCTTGCCGACGTAGGCCTCCAATTGCTCGCGCAACGTCGGCGCGTCGTCGCGGGTCGTCAAGATTCGGCCACCCGCTTCAAGCTCGCGAGCGTGTCCCTCATGCCGTCGCGGGCCATCTGCGCCATCCCGTCGATGCGCGCCGCGACGTCGACGTTCGGATCGCCCGAGAGGACGAAATCGGGATAGGCCGGCAAGAGCTGCCACGACTCGGTCACGCGCGTGCCGTCTCCGTCAGGTTCGAGCGTGTAGCCCCAGCGCACGAGCTCGACGTCGCCGGCCGGTCCGTGGTTGATGAAGCTGAATTGCCGGGCCGGGTCGGCCGCGATCACCTTGCAATGCGTGTCCCACGTGAACTCGCCGATCGCGTTGTGACCCGTGAACCACGCGCCTTCCTTGCCCGCTTGCGCGGGGTCGTCCCACACCGCGGACTTGCACACCGGGCTGAGCTCCCCGATGCGGCCGACGTCGCTGACGATCGCGTACACATCGTCGGGCGAGCGGTTGATCGTGATCGAGTCGGTGTGGCGGTAGCCGGACACGTCCATGGGCGTCGACACTAGGGCGCACGCCTCCGAGCGAGCGACCGGGGGCAGGTCTACCGTTGCCGCCATGACGATCGTCGACGACCTCCTCGCGAATCCCGGCATGTACACCGGCATCGACACCGTCGCCGGCTCCGATCTCCGCGGCGCGGCCCGCATGGTGGTCACACCGTTGCCGGGCGCCTCGGGCGTCACCCTCGACTACGAGATCTTCAATCCCGCGACACCCGACCGCATCCGCGGTCACGTCGAGCACACCGTGCTCGCGCGCACGCACGACGGTGGCGCGGTGATGGTGATCGGTCACGACCACGCGAGCTCGGTGGCGGTGCTGCGCGAGACCGAACCGGGCACCTTCGAGCTCGGCGGCGAGGCCTCACCGTTCCCGATGAAGGTGCTCGTGTCGATGCCCGAGCCCGGCCGTCTCCGCCATGTCTGGTGGTACGGGCCGCCGGGCGGTGACGCCGTCGAGCGCGACGTGGTCGAGCTGCAGCGCCTCGCCTGACCCGCGTCCGCGCCGCCGTGGCGCGAATCACGCTTGCCATGGCACCATGATGGTGCCATAGTGGCGCCATGGATCTCGGGCCCTCTGTCGACCGGCTCCGACACCAGGTGGAGGTCGCGGCCGAAGCCGGCGGTGAGGAGGCTCGCGCCCTGGCCGCCCGTGTGCTCGCCCCCCTCGACGCGGCGATCCGGCTGACGCTGCAGGACGCGCTCACGGTCGCGGCCGAGGAGATCACGTGCGAGCTCGCGCCCGGTTCGGTGGAGCTGCGCGTGCGTGGACGCGACCTCGAGTTCGTGGTCACGCCACCGCCCGCCGAGCCCGATCCCGACGAGCTCGGCGACGCCGACCCGCGCACCACGCCCGCCGCGACCGACGCCACGGCCGAGGACGACGAGGGCGCGATCGCACGGATCAACCTCCGCATGCCCGAGCACCTCAAGGCGCGTGTCGAGCAGACGGCAACGGGCGAAGGCGTCTCGATCAACGCCTGGCTGGTGCGCGCCGTGTCGGCGGCGCTCGAACGCGGCGACGCCGGACGACGGACCGAGCGACGCGCCGCCCAGGGTCCGAAGCGTTACACGGGCTGGGCCCGTTGAGCACCGCGATCACAACCCATCACGCGGGTCAGCCCGCAGCGACGACGAGGACGACCATGCCCACTTTCGAGACCCCTGGACCCATCACCGTGAGCGTCGACGTCGGCGTCGGCAACATCCGTGTCACCGCCACCGACCGCACCGACACGGTCGTCGACGTCGCTCCGAGCGACGCAACCAAGAAGGGTGACGTCGAGGCCGCCGAGCAAACCCGGGTCGACTACGCGAACGGCGTGCTCACGATCAAGGCACCGAAGGCATGGCGGCAGTGGATGCCCTGGCGCGGCGACGGGTCCGTCGAGGTGCGGGTCGAGGTGCCGGCGGGCTCGCGTGTCGAGGGCTCGGCCGCCGTCGCCGCGCTGCGCTGCTCCGGACCGATCGGCGAGTGTCGCTTCAAGACCGCGGCCGGCGACCTCGACGTGGTCGACGGCGGGCCGCTCGATCTGGCGACGAGCAGCGGGGACGTGATCGTCGGCCGCGCCACCGGCCACGTTGCGGTCAAGACCGCATCCGGCAGCGTGCGCGTGGATCGGATCGACGGGAGCGCGGCGGTCAGGAACGTGAACGGCGACACGTGGCTGGGCGAGGTCACGGGCGAGCTCCGCATCAGTGGCGCGAACGGCAGGATCACGGTCGACCACACCGGCGCGACGGTCGTCGCCAAGAACGCCAACGGCGACGTTCGTCTCGGCGACGTGAGCGGTGACGTCGTTGCGGAGACCGCGCGCGGGACGGTCGACGTGGGCGTGCGCGACGGGGTTGCCGCGTGGCTCGACCTCACGACGACGTTCGGCAACATGCGCAACGACCTGCAGGACGCGGGTCCGCCGACGACGAACGAAGGCGCGATCGAGGTGCGCGCGCGTACGTCGTTCGGCGACATCAACATCCGCCGTGCGGCTACTGACCGCACCCCGCCCCGCTGAGACCGACACGCTTCGAGGGCGAGTCGACCCGTCACTCGAGGACGTAGTCGTCGGCCGCGAGCGTCCGGGTGAGCTCCCAGTACTGGTCGATCGACCACGGCGAGAGCGTGTACACCTTCCCCGCCGGGTTCTTGTAGTGGCTGTGCGTGATCGACGGATGCGCCCACACCAGCTGGCTGATCTCGTCCTGATGCCAGTGCGCGTACCGGTCGTGCACGTCCTGACAGACCTCGATGCTGCGCGAGCCCGACGTGAGCACGGCGCGGATTGCATCGAGCGCGTGCCCGGTCTGGAACTCGGAATGGAAGAACAGGCTGGCGCTGTGGGCGAGGTTCGTTCCCGGCCCGTACACGCAGAACAGGTTCGGGAAGTTCGGCACGGTGATCCCGAGGTACGCGGTCGGTTCGTCGCCCCACTGGTCGCGCAACGACACGCCGTTGCGCCCGGTCACCTGCATCGACGCGAGGAAGTCGTTGTGACGGAAGCCGGTCGCGTAGCAGATGACGTCGGCGGCGCGGAACGTACCGTCGACGGTGACCACGCCGTCGGCAACGATGCGCTCGATCGCGGTCCGCACCAGCTCGACGTTGGGCTTGCGCAGGCACGCGAGCCAGAACCCGTCGTCCTGCAGGATGCGCTTGCCCATCGCGGGATAGTTGGGAATCGACTTCTCGACGAGGTCCGGACGGCCGTCGAGCTGTGAGCGGATCCACCACTCGAGCTGCTCGCGGCGCACCGCGTTGCCCTCGTTGATGGCCGCGCCGTCGCCGTCGGGATAGTCCGGATCGATCCGGTACGGCGCGACACCCGTCGCGATGCCCGCATACCCCATGAGGAACCGCAACCAGCGGGCGTAGAACGGCAGGTGGCGCAGCGCCCACCGCTCCCCCGTCGGCACGTCGGTCCGGTACACGGGGTTCGGGAACATCCACTGCGCGGTGCGCTGGTAGATCGTGAGCTCCGCGACGTCGTCCGCGATGGACGGCGCGATCTGAAACCCGCTCGCGCCCGCGCCGAGCAGCGCAAACCGCACTCCCGAGATGTCGAGATCGTCGGGCCAACGGGCCGAGTGGAACGACGGTCCGGTGAACAGGTCCATGCCCGGGATGTCGGGCAACCGCGGGATGTTCAGCGAGCCGACCGCGCTGATGACGAAGCGCGCGTCGAGCACGTCACGCGTCCCGTCACCTCGTTCGAGCTCGACGCGCCAACACGCGTTCGACTCGTCCCACGTGAGCGCGGTGACCGCGGTGTCGAACCGGCAGTGCGGTTCCAGCCCGTACTTGTCGACGACGCGCACGAAGTAGTCGCGCAGCTCCGGTTGGCGGCAGTAGTACTGGCTCCAGTGGTCGGCGGGTTCGAACGAGTAGCAGTACTGATGGCTTCCGACGTCGACGCGCGCGCCGGGATACCGGTTCTCCCACCACGTGCCGCCCGGACCCTCGTTCTTGTCGACGATGGTGAACGGCAGCCCCGCCTGCGCGAGCCGGATGCCGGCCAGGATCCCCGACTCGCCGCAGCCGATCACGACGACCGGCGACGCGGCCTTCACGTCGGCCGGGATCTGGTCGCCCCAGGTGATGGCCCGGCTGTCGGCGCCTTCGAACTGCATGTCCTCGAAGAGCATGGGGACGATGCGGCCCTCGAGCGGCTTGCACGCGAGGAACGACATCATCTCGAGGAGCAGCTCCCGCGGGAGCGCGTGAGGGACGCAGCCGCCGTCGCGGTAGGCGGCGATGGCCGGCAGCGCACGACGCCGGACGTCGGCCTGCTCGTCGCCGGAGAAGCCACACTGGAAGTCGGATCCGGTTCCGAGCCGAGGCAACGGCCGTTCACGGATCCACGACGCGTCGCCGGTCATGTGCACGAGCGAGCACAGCAGCGCGGGGACGCTGAGATCCTGGAGCGCGGTGGCGATCGTCGCGTCGTCGTCGGTGAAGGGTGCGCCCGCGTGGGGGTTCCGCGCCGGTGCCGTGGAGTCGGTGGTCGTCATCGTCGCCCTAATTCGCCAGGTCGGTGAGCACGGCGCGCCCCAGGTAGCGGCTCGCCTCCAGATCGTCGAAGATCGACGGCAGCTCGGACAGCTTGCCGCGGCGTGACACGTGGCTCTTCACCTTGCCCGCCGCGGCCAGTGCGACCAGCTCGCGCATGTCCTGGACCGTCCCCACCGCGGAGTACACGATCGTCACGTCCTTGAAGAACAGCTCGAACGGGTTGAAGGAGAGATTGCCTTCGCTGGTCGGCGGCAGACCCACACCGACGAACAACCCGCCCGGGCGCAGCAGCTTGAACCCGAGCTCGAAGCCCGCGATGCGGGCGGAGAACACGAGCGCGGCGTCGACGCCACCGACCTCGCGCGGGACCACGTCGAGCGCATCACTCGCGTCGACCGCGATGCGGGCGCCGAGCGAGCGTACGAACGCGAGTCGCTCCTCCCCCACGTCGACACCGACGATGTCGTAGCCGAACTCGCGCGCGAGCTGCACCGCGTAGTGCCCGAGGCCGCCCGCTGCGCCGATCACCGCGATCGGCCGACCGGGCAGCACGTGATGGTCCGCGAGCTTCTTCACCGCGCCGTACGCGGTCAGCCCTCCGCACGCGAGCGGTGCTTCCTCGTCGCCGACACTGTCGGGCAGGGTGACGAGCGACGGCGCCCACACCACAAACTCCTCCGCGAAGGTCCCGAGGATGCCCTTGCTCTGCGCGCAATGGCGGGGCCGGCCGCTCAGGCAGTATTCGCACGCTCCGCACCAGTAGCCGCCGCCGGTACCACCGAGGCCGAGGATGACGCGGTCACCGAGCGCGACGAACCGGTCCGCCCCAGGGCCGAGGGCCTCCACGATCCCGATCGCCTCGTGGCCGATCGTGCCGGTCCGGGGCACGCCGGCCCAGTCCCCACGCGCGAGGTGGAGGTCGGAATGGCAGACACCCGCCGACGTGATCCGCACCCGCGCCTCGTCGGGGCCGGGCTCGGGCGTCGGAAGGTCGCGGATGTGGAGCTCGCCGTCCTCGAGCCTGATCGCCTTCACGGTTTCCCCCTGAGCTCGCGAGTGCCGTGCGGACCCCATGTTGCACCGGAC
>DATBEZ010000080.1:0-7830 GCA_036558745.1 Acidimicrobiia bacterium | reverse complement strand
GCGCGCGGGCGATGACCTTCACGCCCCGGTCGTGCCCGTCCAGGCCGGGCTTCGCCATGACGACGCGATAGCGCCGCTGCATCGACACCTCCGACGTGCGGGAGCCCGGATTCCGCTCGGTAGGCTCCACGCCAAGCGACGACACGATAGTCACGTCGCGTCCGGCCGGTCACACGGAGCCCGAGGGGTCGGGGTCGTGTCCGGGCTCCCGCCCGTGCGGCGCAGTTGCGGCGCCGACGGCCACGCTCACCGCTGCGATGGGGAGGACACCACTGTCCTGGCTCGACGACATCGAGCAATTTGTGGACGACTTCCGGCCGTGGGACGGGGCACGAGGAGGCGTGACCGGAGGTGACCCGCTCGCGTGGGCGGGCTACGACGCGACCTTGCGCGGAGCGCGCGAGCGCGCGGGAAGCGACGAGTCGGTCGTGACCGGCGCGGGGACCGTGCCGGGGGTCCCGGGCATCTCGGGTCCGACCGAGTCGCTGCCGGTGGCGGTGGTGTCGTCGGTGTTCGAGTTCGTCGGCGGGTCGATGGGCTTGGCGTCGGGTGAGCGGGTCGTGACCGCGTTCGACCGGGCCCGCGCCGAGGGGCTGCCCGTGCTCGTGCTCGCACGGAGCGGCGGAGCGCGCATGCAGGAGGGGATGTTGAGCCTCGTGCAGATGGCCCGGGTGGCCGACGCGGCGCGCCGGCACGCGCAGGCGGGGCTCGTGCAGGTGACGTATCTGCACTCGCCGACGACAGGCGGGGTGTACGCGTCGTACGCGTCGCTCGCCGACGTGATCTGGGCCGAGCCGGGCGCGTTGGTCGGCTTCGCGGGGCCGCGGGTCGTGGAGGTGATGACGGGCGCGGCGCCTGCCGCGGACTCCCACCGGGTCGAGGCGGCTGCCGAGGCGGGGCTGGTCGACGAAGTTCTCTCGGTCGACGCGGCCCGGACCCGTCTCGCGGTGCTGCTCGCGGCGAATCGTTCGTCGATTCGGCGCGGCGACGCGCCGCATCCCCCGGGCGCCTCGCGACTCGCGCCGAATCGGCCGTCGATTCGGCGCGAGCCGCGCGCGGAGGTGTGGGGGGTCGTTGTGGGGGCGAGGGATCCGGAGCGGCCGTCGGGCCGGGACTGGGTCGATCGGATCTTGCCGGTCCGGGTCGAGATCGCGGGCGACCGCGCCGGGGGCTGCGATCCCGTCGTCGTCGCGGGCATCGGCTTCACGGCCGCGGGCACCGCCACGAGCTTCCTCGCCTTCGATCGCCACCGCGGCGACGGTCGGCCCCGCCCCGCGGGCTTCCGCACCGCGCGCCGCCTCCTGAGCCTCGCCGCGCGCCTCCGCCTCCCGGTCGTCACCTTCGTCGACACGCCGGGCGCGGACCCGACCCGCCCGTCGGAGCACGCGGGACTCGCCGGCGAGATCGCCCGCACCCTCGCGGCGATCACCGCTCACCCCGCGCCCACCGTGTCGGTCGTCGTCGGTGAGGGCGGCAGCGGTGGCGCGCTCGCGCTCGCCGCGACCGACCGCATGTACATGCTCGAGGGCGCGATCTTCTCGGTGATCGCGCCCGAAGGCGCGGCCGCGATCCTCGAGCGCGACCCGGCGCTGGCGCCCGAGCTCGCCGCGCGGCTCCGC
This sequence comes from Acidimicrobiia bacterium, assembly GCA_036558745.1. Lineage (GTDB taxonomy): Bacteria > Actinomycetota > Acidimicrobiia > IMCC26256 > JAMXLJ01 > JAMXLJ01. The sequence continues at coordinate 6,211 of DATBEZ010000080.1, read as the reverse complement.
CTCACGGCAGCAGACATGGTCGAGCTCGGCATCGCCGACGGCCTGCTGCCCGACGCGCTGCCGCCAGGCGCCGCGGAGAACGAGGTCGCGGCCGCCATCGAGCACGCGCTCGCCACCGCACGACCGGGCGACGGTCGGGCCCGACTGGACTCGGCCACAGACGCGTGGCTACACCGCACCTGATGGCCGCGCCCCAAGCCTCCGCCCGTCGCGCCGACGTCAAGCCGCTGATCATCGCGGCGATCGTCGCCCTCGTGCTCGGCATCGCGGTCGCGGGACTCATCGTCGTCGCGACGAACGGCAAGCAGCCGACGAAGGTCGCGCCCTTCGCCGCCGGCTTGGAAACCTCGATCCGCGCCGACGTGCGTCAGGGCGGTCCGGTGTTCTTTGCCGACCCGTTCGGGGGCTACCGCAGCGTCTGGTTCGTGCTCGAGCGCAACCAGCTGGTCCCGCTGGCCGGCCACACCTGGCAGGACAACCACTGCGCGGTGCGCTGGCGCGGCTCGATCAACCGCTTCGTCGACTGCCACGGAAACCGCCTGACGAGCGACGAGCTCCCCCGCTATCCCTCGACCGTGCCGACGACGGGCAGCACCAAGGGCGCGGTGCTCGTCGATGTCCGCAGCGTGCTCCCGCCGCCGGCGCTCACGGCGACCCAGGCGACCGCCGCACCCGCGCCCTCGACCGCCGCTCCGTAGCTCAGCCGCCGGGCTTGCGCAGCGGCGCCCACGCGAGCAGCAGCCGCTTCTCGCCCACGTCGCGGAAGCGCACCACCGCCTCCGTCTTGTCGCCCTCGCCGATCAGGTCGAGGATCACGCCTTCACCGAACTTCTCGTGCTCGACGTCGTCGCCGACGCGCAACCCGAGCTGCTCGGCGCCGCGCGCACCGGTCGTCGTGCCCGCGCCGCGCACGGCTCCGCCGCCACCGCTGCCGGCACGCTCGCTGCGCAACGCCGCGGACACCACCGCGTCGCGGTGACCGCCGAAGCCGCGTCGCTGGCGCTCCTCGCCCAGCGCGTGCACGAGCTCCTCGGGGATCTCTGCGAGGAACCGGCTCGGCGGGTAGTAGTCGGTCGCGCCGAAGAGGCTGCGGCTCCACGCATGGCACAGGTACAGGCGCTCCTGCGCGCGGGTGATCCCGACGTAGCAGAGCCTGCGCTCCTCCTCGAGCTCGTCGGGCTCGCCGAGGCTGCGCGCGTGCGGGAACACGCCGTCCTCCAGACCGGTGAGGAACACGACCGGGAACTCGAGACCCTTCGCGGCGTGGAGCGTCATCAACGTCACGGTCGAGCGGTCGTGCCCGTCGGGCTCCTCGTCGTCGGCGGTCTCGTCCATGTCGGTGACGAGCGAGATCCCTTCCAGGAACGCCTGCACACGCGGCAACCCGGTGGGGATCTGCGGGGGTGACGCCTCCTCGTCCGCGGTCGCGACACCTGCGATCGCGCTCAACGCGCCGAGCGCGGTGATGTCGCCGTCGTCGAGCTGCTCGTCGAACTCGTTCGCGACACCGACCAGCTCCTGCAGGTTCTCGATGCGACCCTGGGCCTCGATGGTGCGCTCCGACTCCAGCTCCGCCACGTAGCCGGTCCGCGCGAGCACCGCCTCCAGCACCGCGCCGACGCCGCCCGCGGCCACACCCTCGAGCTGCACCATGACGTCGAGCAGGTCGCGGATCCCACCGAGCGCCTTGCCCGTGACACCCGCGGCGGCCGCCTCGCGCAGCGCCTCACGGAACTGCAGACCGGTCGACTTCGCGTACGTGTCCACCTTGGCGACCGACGTGTCGCCGACGCCGCGCTTGGGCGTGTTGACGATGCGCTTCCAGCTGACCTCGTCGTCGGGGTTCACCAGCGCGCGCAGGTACGCGAGCGCGTCCTTCACCTCGCGCCGGTCGTAGAACTTCGTGCCGCCGATGACCCGGTACGGCACACCGGTGCGGACGAGCGACTCCTCGAGCACGCGGCTCTGCGCGTTCGTCCGGTAGAACACCGCAACGTCCTCGAAGCGGTGCCCTTCCTCCTCGGTCAACCGACCGATCTCGCGTGTGATGAACGCGGCCTCGTCGTGCTCGTCCTCCGCGTGATAGCGGGTGATGAGCTCGCCCGCGACCTGATCGGTCCAGAGCTGCTTCGGACGCCGGGCGGCGTTGTTGGCGATCACCGAGTTCGCGGCGTCGAGGATGCGCTGCGTCGAGCGGTAATTCTGTTCGAGAACGATGATCGACGAGTCGGGGAACGCCTCCTCGAAGCGGAGCAGGTTGCGGTAGTCGGCACCGCGGAAGCGGTAGATCGCCTGGTCCGCGTCGCCGACGACCATCACGTTGCGATGCTCCTCGGCGAGCAGCCGCACGAGCTCCCACTGCGCGCCGTTCGTGTCCTGGAACTCGTCGACGAGCACCTGACGGAAGCGCGAGCGCCAACGCGCCAGCGCGTCCTCGTGCTCGCGGAACAGCCGGACGACGAGCAGGAGCAGATCGTCGAAGTCGACCGCGGACGCGTCCGCGAGACGGCGCTGGTACTCCACGTACACCTGCGCGATCCGCTTCTCCGGCGGCGAGACCGCGCGTTCGAGCGCGTCGGCCGGGCCGACGAGGTCGTTCTTCAACGCCGAGATGCGCCCGTGGAGCTGACGAGCCGGGAACCGCTTCGGGTCGAGGCTCAGGTCGCGGCGGACGTAGTCGGTGAGGCGCACCGCGTCGGCCTGGTCGTAGATCGAGAACGACGACCGGTACCCGAGCAGCGTCGCCTCCCGGCGCAGGATGCGCGAGCACGCCGAGTGGAAGGTCGACACCCACATGCGCTGCGCGACCGGACCGACGAGCGCGCCGACGCGCTCCTTCATCTCGCCCGCGGCCTTGTTCGTGAAGGTAATCGCGAGCACGCCGAAGGGCGAGACGCGCCGCGTGGCGACGAGGTACGCGATCCGGTGCGTGAGGACCCTGGTCTTGCCCGAGCCCGCGCCGGCGACGACGAGGATGGGGCCGTCGGGCGCGACGACCGCCTCGTGCTGGACCGGGTTGAGACCGGTGAGCAGCGAGCCCGGCTCGGGATACGCCGGTCGGGTCGGCGTCGCGTCCGGCGGGTGCTCGTCCGACGGGGTCGCGTCGGATGCGTCCGCGGGCGCGCTCGTCGGCAGCGGAGAGGTCATCGCGGGCTCATCGTACCGGCGCGCCCGCGCGCGCCCGCACCTATGTTCGGGTCACTCCGCGGCAGGATCGAGGCGCAGCTCGGCGGTGTTGAGCTCGGTCGTCGCGTGGAGGTCGACCGAGCGCTCCTCCCGCCACGACCGCAGCAACCGGGTCCGGTCCTCGTTGAGCGCGACCGAGAACGACCCCGTCTCCGGATCGATGTCGAGGGCGAAGTACGGCTCCCAGTCGCTCTCGAGCGAGGGCGCGCCGGGATCGGCCCCCTTCGGGAGCCTGCGAAAACGCATCCGCTCCGTGTCGAAGAGCCAGATGCTGTGCGAGGAGTCGATGCGCTGCATTGCGCCCATCACTTGCTCCGCCGGACGGGCCGGATCCGCCCTCGAGTGCAGACAGCGTACCCGCCCGAAGCCACGATCGAGCCGGTCGACCCGGACTTCTCAGACCCTGCTCAGCATGCGCTCGAACGACCCTCCTGACCAGGGTGAAAGGCCCCGAAACCCGGGCTCAGGTCTCGACCAGGAGGGTGACCGGCCCCTCGTTGACCAGCTCGAGGGCCATCCGGGTCCGGAAGCGCCCGGAGGCCACCCGGGCTCCGAGCGCCTCCAGTGCCGCCGAGAAGGCGGCGACGAGCGGCTCGGCCGTCTCGGGCGGCGCGGCCGAGGCCCACGACGGCCGTCGGCCCCGGCGGGTGTCGCCGTAGAGGGTGAACTGGCTCACGACGAGGACCTGGCCGCCGACCCCGGCGACGGGCAGGTTCATCTGGCCCTCCGCGTCGTCGAACACGCGCAGGTTCCACACCTTGTCGGCGAGCTTCGCGGCGCGCGCCTCGTCGTCGTCGTGGGTCACACCGACGAGCACGCACAGACCGGCACCGATCTCACCGACGATCTCGCCGTCCACGCGCACGCGCGCGCCCGTGACCCGTTGCACGAGCGCGCGCATGCGTGCGGCGTGTCGCGTCAGGCCGCCGAGCTCTCCATCTTCTCGGTGTAGTCACCCGAGCGCGCCGCGCCGTTGCAACGCGCGCGATGCAGGTACGCGCGCTGGCCGGCCTCGAAGTTCGCCTTGTCGCCCTTCCACGCCTTGAGCGCGGGCGCCTGCAGCGCGCGACCGTAGGAGAACGACAGCTGCCACGGGTGCGGACCGAGCTTGTTCATCGCGTTGAGGTTGGCCGTCGCCTCCTCGTCGCCCTGACCGCCGGACAGGAACACGATGCCGGGCACCGCGGCGGGAACGACGGTGTTGAAGCACCGGATCGTGGCCTGCGCGACCTCTTCGGGCGGCGCCGTGCGGTTCTCCTTGCCCGGCAGCACCATGTTGGGCTTGAGCAGCATCCCCTCGAACTCCACCCGCTGCTCGTAGAGCTGGTCGAAGACCTCGCGCAGCGTGTCGCACGTGACCTGGTAGCAGCGCTCGATCGTGTGGTTGCCGTCCATGAGGACCTCGGGCTCGACGATCGGCACGATGCCCTGCTCCTGGCACAGCGCGGCGTAGCGCGCGAGCGCGTGCGCGTTCACGTCGAGGCAGTACGGCGTCGGGATGTCGTCGCCGATCGTGATGACCGCGCGCCACTTCGCGAACTGCGCGCCGAGGTCGCGGTACTCGACGAGGCGCTCCCGCAGCCCGTCGAGCCCCTCCGTGACCTTCTCCTCGGGCGACTTCGCGAGCGTTTTGGCGCCGAGGTCGACCTTGATGCCCGGGATGATCCCCTGCTTCTTCAGGATGTCGACGAGGGACGTGCCGTCGGACGCCTTCTGGCGGATGGTCTCGTCGTAGAGGATGACGCCGCTGATGTTGTCGGCGGCACCCTTGGTGGTGAAGAGCATCTCGCGGTAGTCGCGCCGGTTGGTCTCGTTGGACTCGACGCCGATGGAGTCGAAGCGCTTCTTGATCGTGCCGCTGCTCTCGTCGGCCGCCAGGATGCCCTTGCCGGGCGCCACCAACGCCCTGGCCACCTTCTCCAGATCTGCACCGCTCATCGGGGTCCCCCTCGTTGGGTTCGCTACGTCACCGTCCCTGGGCGCCCATTCTTGCCCGTGACGAGGGGGTGGGTCGCACGCAGACGGGCGGCGACCACGATCCGCGCGGATACGTGGCCTGGGGCCGCCTTCACTCCCACTCGATGGTGCCGGGGGGCTTCGACGTGACGTCGTACGCGACCCGGTTGACACCCGGAACCTCGTTGATGACGCGGGATGCGATCCGCTCGAGGACCTCGTAGGGCAGCCGGGCCCAGTCGGCCGTCATCGCGTCGTCGGAGGTGACGGCGCGGATGACGATCGGATAGGCGTAGGTCCGGCCGTCGCCCTGCACGCCGACGGTCCGCACGGCGGGGAGCACCGCGAAGCTCTGCCAGATCTGGCGGTAGAGGCCGGCCCGCTTGATCTCCTCGACGACGATCGCGTCGGCCTTCTGCAGGACCTCGACCCGCTCGGGCGTGATGGTGCCGACGATGCGCACACCGAGCCCGGGGCCGGGGAACGGCTGGCGCCAGACGATCTCCTCCGGCAGCCCGAGCTCCTCACCGACCGCGCGCACCTCGTCCTTGAACAGGTTGCGCAGCGGCTCGACGAGCTCGAAGTCCATGTCCTCGGGCAGCCCGCCGACGTTGTGGTGGCTCTTGATCACCGCGTTGTCGGAGCCGCCCGACTCGACGATGTCGGGATAGAGCGTCCCCTGCACGAGATAGCGCGCGTCGCCGAGGTCGCGCGCGACCTCCTCGAACACACGGATGAACGTCTCGCCGATGATCTTGCGCTTGCGCTCGGGGTCGATGACGTCGTTCAACGCGCCGAGGAAGCGGTCACCCGCCTTCACGTGCACGAGGTCGACGTGGAATTGGCTGCGGAACGTCTCCTCGACCTGCTCGGCCTCGCCGAGACGCAACAGCCCGGTATCGACGAACACGCACGTGAGCTGGTCGCCGACGGCCTTGTGCACGAGCGCGGCCGCGACCGCGGAGTCGACACCGCCCGAGAGCCCGCAGATCACGCGCTCCGAACCGACCTGGACGCGCACCTCCTCCACGGCCTCCTCGATGATCGACACGTGCGTCCACGTCGGCCG
>DATBEZ010000079.1:0-26691 GCA_036558745.1 Acidimicrobiia bacterium | reverse complement strand
CCGACGCGTTCGTCGACTCCTTGGCACGGGCCGAGAAGTTCTTCGCCATCTAGCCGATCCCCGAGGACGCCGAACGATGCCCGGGCTCGAAGACCTCTACCGCGAGATCATCCTGGACCACTACCGCTCGCCCCGGAACCGCGGTGAGCTCGCGGTTCCGCCCGCGCACAAGGTCGAGGGGTTCAATCCGTTGTGCGGCGACGAGGTCGTGCTGTACCTCGACGTCGATCCCGACAGCGGTGACGTGCGCGACGTGAAGATCGCGGGCCAAGGCTGCTCGATCAGCCAGGCGTCGACCTCCATGATGAGCGCGGCCGTGAAGGGCAAGCCGTTGCCCGAGGTCCACCGCCTGATCCGCGCGTTCAAGGCGCTCATGTCGATCCACGAGTCGAAGCTCGAGGGCGACGGCACCGACGGCGACGACGCGACGGCCGCGCTCGACGGGGTCCGTCTCGGCGACCTGGAGGCGCTCCAGGGCGTCGTGAAGTTCCCGGTACGGATCAAGTGCGCCACCCTCGCGTGGAACACGCTCCAGCAGGGCCTCGACGAGCTGGAGTCGTCGCCGACGGCCTGATCGCCGGTCCCCTGATCCGCGGCGGGGCCGATGCGCCGCAGGTCACACCGGCAATGGCCTGGTTCATCGGCGGTTCACAGACAACTGCGCGGGGAAAGAAGGCCGCGGCGGGTACGGTGGAGGAGCACGACGGACCGCCGGGATCAGGGAGGAGCTCGATGGACCAGCAGACCCGGCTCACCACGATGCTCGACGAGGCGCTCGAACGCTTCGGCGGGCGGGACCTGGTCGCGGCTTCCGAGATCACCGACCTCCTCTTGGACCTGAGGCTCGCCCTCGTCGAGGACGGGGATCCGCTCGAGGAGCTCCTCGCTCCCGAACCGGCGCGGAGCTGAGCGCCCGCCGCCGACGACGGCGGCCGGCGCCCCGCCCGGCTCCGGTGCGCCGGAATCCCCCTGGTGCCCCGGTAGGATCGGGCGCTCCGGGTGAGGGGAACGAGGCGGGTGGCGCTGAAACAGATCCTTCGTCCACGCGTGCTCATCGCGGTCGGCGCAGCCGTGGGTCTGCTCGCGTCCGCCGCGGTGGCCGGTGCGCTGCTTCGGAGCACGCCGAGCTCGAGCGCGTCGAGCGCGCCCTCGCGCCCCGCCCGTCAGGTCGCGCCTCCGAGCACCCCGGCGCCCGCGCCGACGACGACGTCCACGATCGCCAGACCGAAGCAACCCGCCGCGGCGGTGCTGCCGCCACTCCCGCCGGACGGCCTGCACCAGGGCTCGAGCGGCCCCGTCGTCGCCGCGTACCAGCAGCGCCTCCTCGACCTGCACTTCGATCCGGGCGGCGTCGACGGTCGCTACGGCGGCGACATGGCGTACGCGGTGACCGCGTTGCAGAAGCTGTTCAACATGCCGCGCACGGGACGGATCGGCGCGCCCGAGGCACTCGCGCTCGCGGCGTTCAAGTACCCCGCGCCGCTGCAGCCGAACGGTGAGCCGAACCGCACGGAGATCGACATCACCAAGCAGGTGCTGATCCTCTACCAGAACTACCAGGTCCGGCTCATCACCACGATCTCGAGCGGTAGCGGCGAGCACTACTGCTACACCGACAAGAACGCACCGGTGCGCGTGTGCGAGAACGCGCTCACGCCGTCGGGCCGTTTCACCTACACCCGGTTCGTGAGCGGTTGGGACACGTCGCCGCTCGGGCACCTGTACAACCCCTTCTACTTCAACGGCGGCATCGCGGTGCACGGCTACACGAGCGTGCCCTCGAGCCCGGCGTCGCACGGTTGTGTGCGCATCCCGATGGACATCGCGCAGTACTTCCACACGCTCGTACACAAGGGCGATCCGGTGTACGTCTTCGGCGGCTCGAACGGACCGGGACCGATCTCCTACACCCGCATCGCACCGCCGACGACCGCGCCGCCCGCGGTCCCGCCGCCCCCGCCGGCAGCCGCGCCCGCCGCACCGCCAGCGACGAAACCGACCACGCCGACGACCAAGAAGCCCGCGACCCCGACCACCAAGAAGCCGTAACACTCGGTCGCTTGCTCGGTGCACGGCTCCGGCGCGCGGCCGGCAGTGCTTCGGACCGCTCGCTCCCTGGCGAGTGCCCCGCGCTCCTCCGTCGCTCCGGGCACTCGCGCGCGGAGGTAGCTGGGTGCGCGCTCAGAAACCCAGGGGATCCGCGAAGGGGTCCTCACTGGGATTCACCGCCGGCACCGTCAACGCCTCGACGCCGAGCTCGCGGGCGAGGCCGTCGTAGCCGGTGCGCTCCAACGTGTCGGCGAGCTCGGGACCGCCGCTCGCGACGATCCGCCCGGCCATGAGCACGTGCACGCGGTCGGGACGCAGCTCGGTCAGCAACCGCGCGTAGTGCGTGATCGCGAGCACGCCGAGGTCGTCCTCGGTCGTCATCGCCTCGATACGGCGCGACACGTCGCGCAAGGCGTCGACGTCGAGACCTGAGTCGATCTCGTCGAGGATCGCGAACTTCGGTCGGAGCACCGCCAGCTGCAACGTCTCGGCCCGCTTCTTCTCACCACCGGAGAACTCGACGTTCAGGCCGCGGGTCAGGAATTCGTCGGCGACGGCGAGGCGCTCCGCTTCGCTCGCGAGCCGGTCGGCGAGCGCGCCGTCGTCGACACCGCGCGCCCGCAACGCGGCGTCGAGCGCGTCGAGCACCTGCACGCCGTCCACCTCGACCGGGTACTGCCACGCGAGGAACAGTCCCGCTGCGGCGCGGCGCCATGTCGGGAGGCCGAGCAGCTCCTCGCCGTCGAGACGCACCGAGCCCGACGTCACCTCGTAGTCGCCCCGCCCCATGATCGTGTGCGACAGCGTCGACTTCCCCGAGCCGTTCGGGCCCATGAGCGCGTGCACCTCGCCGGAACGGAGCTCCAGGTCGACTCCGCAGAGGATCTCGTGCCCGTCGACCGACGCATACAGGTCGCGGATCTCGAGTGTGTGCGTCATGGGAGCCGCACGTAGCTCATGGCTCTCTCCGCTCCCGCTCGAGGGGGCTGCGCCCGGCGGAGCTCCGCTCCGTCCGCACGTAGACGTCGTCGCCGTCGACGCGCACGTCGTAGGTCGGCACGGGCTCGGTCGCGGGGAGGGTCATCGCCTCACCCGTCTTCAACGAGAACATCGAGCCGTGCTTCGGGCATTCGATCTCGCACTCGTCGGGCCACACATCGCCCTCCGAGAGCGAGTAGTCCTCGTGCGAGCACTCGTCGCCGATGACGTAGAAGTCGTCGCCGATGCGCACGACCGACAGACGGTGGCCGTCGACGTCGACACGCATCGCGGTCCCCGGCTCGACGTCGTCGCGACGGCACACCCTGACCTCAGTCACGGGCCGCGAGCCTTCCGAGCTTCTCGTCGACCGACGCGCGCAGCGGCTCGACGAGCTCGGGGACGGCGAGGCGGTCGAACACGTCGTCGAAGAACCCGAGCACGATGAGGCGCTCGGCGTCGGCGGGCGGCACACCGCGGGTCTCGAGGTAGTAGAGCTGCTCCTCGTCGATCGGGCCGACGGTCGACGCGTGCGAGCAGCGCACGTCGTTGGCCTCGATCTCGAGGTTCGGGATCGACTCCGCGCCCGCGCCCTCCGTCAACACGAGGTTGCGGTTGGTCTGGAACGCGTCGGCGTGCTGCGCGTGCGGGCGGATGCGGATCAGCCCCGAGTACACCGAGTGCGACTGGTCCTCGACCGCGCCCTTGAACAACAGGTTGCTGCGCGTCCGCGGCGCGGCGTGGTCCTGCAACGTGCGGAAGTCGAGCGTCTGCTCACCGTCGCCGAAGTACACCGCGAGCTGGTCGCTCTCCGCGCCTTCACCGGCGAGCAACGCCTCGCTGCGCAGGCGCGCGTAGTCGCCGCCCAGCGCGACCGCGGAGGCCCGCAACGTCGCGTCACGACCGAGGTGCGCGCGCTGGAGCGCGATCTGCCACGTCGCGCTGCCGTGCTGTTGCACCGACACGTAACGGACGTGCGCGCCGTCGCCGATCACGAGCTCGACCACGGGAACCACGAGGTGCTCGCCGTCGTCGCTGGTCGCCCGCTCGAGGACGGTGACCTCCGCGGCCTCGTCGACCACCACCAGCGTGTGCGGGAACGCCGCGCATCCCGCGTCGACCGGCCCGTGGTCGATGACAATCGGCTGCTCCACCACAACGCCCGCCGGCACGTGCACGAACGCGCCGCCGCTGAGGAACGCGTCGTGGAGCACGGTGAACGCATCCTCGCTCTGCGAGGAGCAGATCCCGAGCAGGGTCCGGGCCTCGGGATCGTCGACCTCCGCCAGCGCACCCACCACGACGCCCTTCGAGACGAGCGACGGGTCGAGCCCCGACCACTGCGGCACCGCGGTGACGCCGGGCCGGTACCGGCCGAGGTCGAGATGCTCGACTGGGCTGAAGCGCCACAGGTCCTCACCCGCACGGGGCCACGAGACGTCGTCCAGTCGCGCCGCCGCGGCCTCCCGCCGCTCCACCAGCCATTCCGGCCCGGGGAGGGAGCGCGTCGCGTCGCGCGTGAATCCGTGACCCATCGGCGTGTCCACTCGGTCGGGTCCTACCCGACTGCGCCTTCCATGTTGAGCTCGATCAACCGGGAGAGCTCGACCGCGTACTCCATCGGCAGGGTCTTGGTGATCGGCTCGATGAACCCGTTGACGATCATCGCGGTCGCCTGCTGCTCGGAGAGGCCGCGGCTCATCAGGTAGAAGATCTGGTCGTCACCGACCTTCGAGACCGTCGCCTCGTGACCGATGCGCGCGTCGCGCTCCTCGATCTCCATCGTCGGGTACGTGTCGGAGCGGCTCTCCTCGTCGAGCATGAGCGCGTCGCAGCGGACGTGGCTCTTCACGTCGTGCGCGCCCTCGTTGACCTTGACGAGCCCGCGGTACGTCGTGCGGCCACCGTCCTTCGAGATCGACTTGGAGTCGATGATGGAGGTGGTCTCCGGCGCGGCGTGGGTCATCTTGGCGCCCGCGTCCTGGTGCTGGCCCGCTCCCGCGTACGCGACCGACAGGACCTCGCCGTGCGCCTTCGGACCGGTCATCACGACGGCCGGGTACTTCATCGTGAGCTTCGAGCCCAGGTTCCCGTCGATCCACTCGACGGTCGCCTCACGCTCGGCCCGCGCCCGCTTGGTCACCAGGTTGTAGACGTTGGGCGACCAGTTCTGGATCGTCGTGTAGCGGATGCGCGCGCCCGGCTTCGCGATGAGCTCGACCACCGCGGAGTGCAGCGAGTCGCTCGTGTAGATCGGCGCCGAGCAGCCTTCGACGTAGTGCACGGACGCGCCTTCGTCGGCGATGATCAGCGTCCGCTCGAACTGGCCCGAGTTCTCCGCGTTGATGCGGAAGTAAGCCTGCAGCGGCATCTCGACGTGGACGCCCGGCGGCACGTAGATGAAGCTGCCACCGCTCCACACCGCGGAGTTCAACGCCGCGAACTTGTTGTCACCCGGCGGGATGACGGTGCCGATGTTCGCCTTGACGATCTCGGGGTACTCGCGCAGCGCGGTGTCCATGTCGGTGAACAGCACGCCCTGCTTCGCGAGGTCGTCGCGGTTCTTGTGGTACACGACCTCGGACTCGTACTGCGCGGTCACGCCGGCGAGGAACTTGCGCTCGGCCTCGGGGATGCCGAGCTTCTCGTACGTCGACTTCATCTCCTCCGGGAGCATGTCCCAGTCGGAGACCTGCTTCTCGGTCGGCTTGATGTAGTAGTAGATGTCGTCGAAGTCGATGGTTGGCATGTTGCGGGCGAACCATTCGAGCATCGGCTTGCGCTCGAACCGCTTCAGCGAGTTCAGGCGGAACTTGGTCATCCACTCCGGCTCGGACTTGTGCCAGGAGATGTCGCGCACGACCTTCTCGTTGAGTCCCTTCTCGGGCTTGTAGACGTAGGACTCCGAGTCGGACCAGCCGAGCTTGTACTTGCCGAGGTCGATGCCGGTGACTGCCATCGTGGTCGCCTCCAGCGACTGCGAGCGGTGCCGCTCCGCCCTGGGTGGGACGCCGGGCGGCCACCTCACGGCCGGGCCACGCCCGGCTCAACGAGATATTTCCACTACGCAGATAGTAACAATCCCCGGACCCCCGGACCAAAGGACGGGAGGCCGCCGGGGCCCGCCCGAGGACCTCAGGCGGAGGGTGCGGACGTGGAGCTCGACGTGGTCCCGGGCCTGGTCGTGGGCGTGGTCGGCGCCGCGTTCGGCGCCGGCGTGGCCGAGGCCGCGCTCACGCGCTGGGCCTGGGCGACCAGGACGCCGATCTGGTTGACGTCGGCCTGGTACTTGGCCAGGTCGCCGTTGCGCAGCGCCGTCTGGGCGTCGTTGTAGAGGGCGGTCGCCTGCGCCAGCAGCTGGGCCACCGTCGCGTTGGCGGGCGGCGGCGCGACCGTCGTGGGCGGTGTCGTCGGGGTCGTCGGGGTCGTCGTCGCGGTTCCGCCCGATGAGGGTGTCGTGGTCGTCGTCGACCCGTTGCCCGTGGGCTGGCTCGGCGTGGCCGTGAGCGGCGGCGGCGCCCTGCCCTCGAACAGCTGCGCGAGCGCGTCCTGCAGGTTGAAGTCGATCACCGAGCGGCCGTCGTAGTAGACGACCACGAACGTGAACGACGGCAGTTGCGAGCCGCTCCCGCCCTGCACGTAGACCGGGCGGATGTAGAGGATCGAGTTGTTGATCGGGATGAGCTGCATCCCGCCCTGGATCACCGTCGAACCCTGCTGACCGAGCAGCGTGAACCGCTGCGAGATGTCGGGGTTGGTCGCGATCGCGTTGTTGACCTGGTCGGGTCCGGCGACCGTCTGACCGATCGGCATCGTGAACGACTGCAGCTGCCCGTAGTCGCTCGGATCGGAGCTCGCGACCATGAACGAGACCAGGTTCGTCAGCGCGTTGTCGCGAGACACCGGCACGAAGGGCCGCAGGATGATGAAGTGCTCGGTGCTCTGGTCGGGCAGGCGGATCAGCAGGTAGATCGGATCGATGCGCTTGCCCGTCGAGCTCGCGGCCTGCGGCTTGTTGGTGCTGACCGTCGGCCCCACGCCCGTGTCGGCGCTCGGCTGGGTGACGACCCCGGAGCCGGGGTCGGGCGAGACCGCCCAGAGCTGGGTCTTGGCGTAGAACGTGCGCGGGTCGGTCACGTGGTACGACGAGTACACGTCGGTCTGGAGCGAGAACAGGTCCTCTGGGTAGCGCAGGTGCTCCCGCAGGCCCGCCGGCATCCGGCTCGCGCTGGTGAACAGGCCCGGGAACGCCTTGCGGTACGCCTTGAGCAGCGGGTCGTGGGTGTCGATCGCGTAGAACGTGACCGTGCCGTTGTACGCGTCGACGGTCGCTTTCACCGAGTTGCGCACGTAGTTGTAGCTGCCGCTCAGCCCGCCGTCGCCGCTGAACGACTGCGAGTACGGGTAGCGGTTCGTCGCGGTGTAGCCGTCGAGGACCCACAGGACCCGGCCGTTGAGGATCACGGGGTACGGATCGGCGTCGAAGTGCAGGAACGGCGCGGCCTTCTGCACACGGGTCTGGATGTCGCGCAGGTAGAGGATCTTGGTGTCGCCCGTGATCTGACCCGAGATCAGCGTGTTGAAGTCGCCGAAACGCAGCGCGAACGCGGCCCGACGCAGCCAGCTCGACACCGCGACGCCGCCGCTGCCGCTGTAGCGCGTCGTCGCGTCCTGGCCCTGGCCCTTGCGGGGATAGTCGAACTCGGCCTGCTGCGCGTCGACGAGCGAGAAGCCCTGGAGGTCCTCGCCGAAGTAGATCCCCGAGGTCTGTGAGTTGAGCGTGATGTCACCCGTCGGCGGGATGTCGCTCAGGAGGTACTCGGGCTGGCCGTTGGGCGTCGCCTGGTTCGTCGGCGACACGACCATGCCGTAGCCGTGCGTGTACACGAGGTGCCGGCTGACCCAGGTCTGGCTGGGCAGGTCGTTGGTGTTGAGCTGACGGGCCGAGATCAGCACCTGCTGCGTGCGACCGTTGATGTTGTAGCGATCGACGTCGGCGTCGCTGAACTTGTAGAAGGTGCCGAGCGTCTGGAACGACTGGTAGTTGCGCAGGATCTCGGGCGGGTCCCACAAGCGCGCGTTCTCGACCGTCTGCCGGTTGTCCGATATCGCGTTCGCGTTGAGGTTCGCCTGGTAGTTGAAGTTCTGCGAACCGATGTTCTTCAGGTTCCACGCGGCACGCGTCGCGACGATGTTGCGCCCGATGTAGGTCTGCTCCTTCTGGAACTCGTTCGGATCGACCCGGAACTTCTGCACGACCGCGGGATAGATCGTGCCCGCGATGAGCGAGATGAGCGCCCACAGGCCGACCGCGATCACGGGCAGCACCCAGCCGCGGCGCCAGATGTTCCACACGAACAGCGCGGCGGCGATCACCGCGATCGCGATGAGCAGCTGCAGCGCCTGCAACTGGGCGTGGGTGTCGGTGTAGCTCGCGCCCTGGACGACACCCCGGGTCGAGAAGTTCAGCTCGAAGCGGGCGAGGTAGTACTGGATGCCCTTCACCAGAGCCATGACCGCGAGGATCACCGACAGGTGCATCTTCACCTGCGGCGTGACTCGCTGGAACGGGCTCTGGAGACGGATGCCGCCGTTCAGGTAGTGGGCCACCGCGGTGACGATCAGCACGATCACCAGCGCGGCGAAGCTCCACTCGAAGATGAAGCGCAGGAACGGCAGCGTGAAGACGTAGAAGCCGACGTCCTTGTGGAACTGCGGGTCCTTGATCCCGAAGTTCACCCGGTTGCGGAACAGGATCCACTGCTGCCACTGGCTCGACACGCTGCCACCGGCGATGAGCGCGAAGAACGCGGCGACGAGCACGCGGATGCGGCCCTGGTACGGCGCGACGACGTGCTGGTACCGCTCGATGAGCTCGTCCTCGGGACCGGCGCTGCGCATCGCCGGCGCGAGCCGGTCGGCGATGATCAGGTTGATGAGCATCACCGCGAAGAACACGAGCGTGAACACGGCCGCGGGGACGATCTTCGCGAGGAGGAGCTGGCGCCAGGTGTCGCCGAACCCGACCGAGTCGAACCAGAGGAAGTCGGTGTAGAAGCCGGCGAGCCCGCGAAGGCTGAACAGCAGGATGATCAGGAGGACCGCAACGACGACCATCCAGGCCCGGAGGCGGAACGGGCGCCGGCGCCGCTCGATCGTGGGGACTCGCATCGGCTCGTGATGCTAGAGGGTGCAGTCGCGAAGCGAGGCGCGCGTCCTCAGGATCGGCTGGCCTCCAGGCCGCCGCCCACGCCCACGGCGGCGTCGACGTCGACCGCGAGGATGCACCGGCACCCGGGGTGCGCCGGCGGGTGCGCCTGTCCGGTGGGGAAGGCTTCGCCCCGCGTCGTCGGCTCGAGCGCGTTGTCGTCGCAATCCGGACAACGGCCCTCGTGCTCGGGAACCCACCGCAGCTTCGCTCCTGCGGGCGCCGCATCGAGCGTGCCCCGCCCCCAGGCCGCGGTCAGGAGGTCGCCGATCGCGGCGTCGAGGTCCGTCTTCCACTCCCGGTAGCGGGCGTTGATGCGCTGGGTCGCGTCCTCGTCCGCCGCGCCGGTTGCCTCGCTCCCGCTCGTGGCGACCGCGTCGTAGACGCGTTCGCGCAGGGGGAGCACGAGCGTGCGGACGACGTCGTCGACGAGCTCGCCCGGCGCGGCGCCGTCATGCTGCGTGCCGGTCACCGCGCGGCCGGCCGCCGCGTACGCCGTGTCGAGGGCGGGGCGCACGACCGCGGTCCACGCGATCAGCTGGTCGTCGAGGCCGGGAAGGACGGCCTCGGGGGCGGGACGGCCGCGCTGCTGGCGCAGCACGTCGAGCAGCTCGTTCTGCTCGTCTTGCACCGCCCGCTTCGCGGCCCGCACGAGATCCCGGTGCACCCGTTTGAGCGCGGCGTCGCGTTCGCGGACGAGCGCGGCGTCGGCCGCCGAGCCCGATCCGGACGTCGGCGTCGGCTCCACCACGTCGGCGGCGTCCCCCTCCGCTTTCGCCTCGGCCTCGGCCGTCTTCCCTGCGGCCGCCTCGGCGTGGCCGTTCGAGGGCTCGGGCGCGTCGGCGCCGGCGGGCTCGGAGTCGAGGACCGCCCGCGCGTGCTGCACCGCGTCCTCCCGCCCGGCGCGGAGCTTCGCGAACAGCGCATCGACGTCGTGCTCGCGTCCGGCGTCGGCTTCCGGCGCACCGGGACCGTCGTCGCCGGCGCCGGCCGCGTGGCCGGCGTCGGCCTCGAGCTCCGCGGGGTCGTCGGACGCCTCGACGCGGGCGTCGACCACCTCGACCACGTCGACCACCTCGGTCACCTCGACCACGTCGACGACCTCGACCACCTCCGCGGCCTCGGGCGGAGGGGCCGTGTCGGCGGCCGGGGCGACCGGAGGCGCCTCCACGTGACTGAGCGCGTCGGTCGCTTCGGCGAGCGTGCGCTTCACCGTCCGGTACGCCTCGAGCAGCCGTTCCCGACCGTTGCGCAGCTCGTCGATCTGGGCCTGCAACGTCGACCGGCGCCGGCCGAGCTCGGTCAGCACGCGTTCGCGCACGGCGCGCGCCTCGGCAACCATCTCGCGACCCTCGTGCTTCGCGGCCTCGACCGCGGCCTCGGCGTCGCGTGTCGCGCGGTCGCGCCGCGCCTCGACCTCGCGTTCGGTCGCCGTTCGCAGCTCGGCGACGGCCGTCTCGACCTCGCTCTTGCGCGCCGCGACCTCCGTCTCCACGTCGCGTCGCAGCTGCGAGCACTCGGCCTCGGTCGTCTCGCGCAGGCGCCGCACCTCGTCCTGGGCCTCGCGCAGCAGCAGTGTCGAGCGCTCCTCGGCCTTGCGCCGGATGTCCTCGGCCGCCTCCTGGGCCGAGCGCAGCACCCGGGCCGTCTCCTCGCCGAGCGCGTCCAGGAGCTCCTGCTCGGTGGGCGCAGGCCGGTTGCGCAGCCGGGCCTCGAGCTCCTCGACCCTGCCCGCGAGCTCGCGCTCGTGGTCACGCGTCGCGGTCAGGTCGTCGGCGATCCGGCGCAGGAAATTGCGGACCTCCGTCTCGGAGAGACCACGGAACGCGCTCGCGAAGCCGCGGTTGACGATCTCCTCCGGCGACAGCCGGGTCGAGCTCGAGACGGTTCGGCGCGGCAGGTCCCCGTCAGCCATGCACGCACCCCCTCGTCGGCGGACACCCCGGTCGCAATGCTATTGGGACGAAGGGCGCGGTCGCCGGATCACCCGGGGACGACGACCGGGCTCGACGTGCTGGTGGTCGTCGGTGGCGGGGGAACCGTGGCACCGCCCGCGTCGTGCAGCGCGCGCAACGCGTCCTCGATCGTGCGCACGCCCACGATCTTCATCGAGCCGGCGTGCTGGCGCGCGGTCGCCACCTCGCTCACCGGCACGAGGAAGAGCTTCGCTCCCGCGTTGCGGGCCGTCACCGCCTTCTGAGCCACGCCGCCGACGTCGCCGACGTCGCCGTTCAGCTCGATGGTCCCCGTGACCGCGACGTCGCGGCCGCCGGTGAGGCTGCCGGGGGTGAGCTTGTCGAGCAGCGTCAGCGTGAACGCGAGACCGGCCGACGGGCCCGTGACCGGTCCGGGATCGATCGACACGTTCACGCCGGGCGGGAACGTGAACTTCACGTCGTCGGCCGGGCTGATGCCGACGAACGCCTTGCCCTTGTCCGGACCGGCCGGCAACGCCTTCGTGCCCACGACGACGTCCTGTCGCGGCTGGTTGTCACGCTGGATCGTGAAGCGAACGCTCTGCCCGGGTGAGTGCGCGCGCACGAGCGGACCGATTGCGGTCGCGTTCGCGACGGGTGTGCCGTCGACGGCGAGGATCCGGTCACCGACGCGGAGCTTCCCGCACGCCGGGCTCGACGGGTCGATGTCGAACACCAGCGGGCCCGCACTGCGCTCGCCGACGGTGTAACCGAGCCGACCGAGGGCCACCGCCTTCGCCACCTGTTGCGAGTCGTCCATCAGCATCACGTTCTGACGGTCGTCCTCGGCACGGCTCAGACATCCGAGCTCGTCGCGTTCGGGCTCGACGTCCTGGTTCTTGCTGAGCCAACCGACGAGCGTGCGGTACACGTTCGGGCGGCCGTTCGTCACCGACACGGTGAGGAACAGCAGCGAGCCGCGGTCGGGGAACGTGGGCGCGCCACTGATCCGCACGACGCGGTCGACCGGTGTCGCGTTCCCGGGCGAGACGATGACGTAGGGCAAACGGATGAAGATGCACGCGACCGCGACGACCACGAAGACCGCGGCCGCCCCCAGCCCCAGCTTCGCCGGCCAACGCAGGCGCCGCCGGCGCGGGACCTCCCACGGCTCGGACGGTGGCTCGCTCGTCAGCGAGGGCGCGCCGCTCGACGGTTCGTCCGCCTTGTTCATCGTCGTGACCGGTCGCGCATCGACGTCCCTTTCGGCCCGCCGTGGCCGGCCGAACCGGAGACTGCGGCGGCGGTGGGCATCCAGCCTGCCATGGTGCGGGCCCGCCGCACGCGCGGGCTCGACACTACGTTCCGGGCATGCCGCCGGGCCCCGAGGAGCTCACGTCGGAGGACCCGATCGCCCGTGGAGCGGCCGCGGTCGCGCTCGGGTTGAACCCGCCGTTGCCGCGCGGTGCGGCGGCGTTGCTGCGCGACCTGGTCGACGGCGACGCGGACGCGCGCGTCCGCGCCGGCGCGCTCGGAGCGCTGGTGCGCGCGGCGGGAAGCGGTACCGCACGCGCCGCGTGGCGCGTCGGCGCGCGCGACCGCGACCCGGCCGTGCGCCGCCGCGCCGCCGAGCTCGCGCCGAGCCTCGGCACACCCGCGCCGGTGCGCATGGTCATCGGGCTGCTGCGCGACACCGATCCGGGGGTTGCTGAGACCGCTGCGTGGGCGCTGGGCGAGCTCGGAGACGCGGCGCGCGCCGCCGGGGCCGTGCCCGCGCTCGTCGCCGCGACGGGTGAGCACCCCGATCCGCTGGTGCGCGAGGCGGCCGTCGCCGCGCTCGGCGCGCTCGGCGACCGTCGCGGGCTCCCCGCGATCCTCGACGCCTGCCGCGACCGTCCCGCGGTGCGCCGCCGCGCCGTGCTCGCGCTCGCACCCTTCGACGGTCCCGACGTCGACGCCGCGCTCGCCGCCGCCCGCGCCGACCCCGACTGGCAGGTCCGTCAGGCCGCCGAGGACTTGAGTTGCCCATGAGGGGTGCCGATGCCGACGTGATGCGGCGTCTCTCGACCGTGCTAGTCGTCGGAGCCCTGCTCGCGGCGTGTACGTCGTCGGGCGACGGGGCGAAGGTTGTCGCACTCGGTTCGTTGCGACGCAAGGACTTCGAGATCTTCATGGACCCCGACGCGCCCGCCTCGTCGATTGTGGTGATTCGTCGCCACCTCGAGGCCGACCGCCGTGTCGCTCGTCGCGCTGCGAGCCGAAGCTGCTCGACACGGTCACGAAGGCAGAGCTCCCCACGTCCTTCGAGGTCGAGCTCGTGAACCCGCACGATCGGGTCAAGGGGGCGCGGACGTACCAACGACTCGCGCGCGTCGACACGGCGATGGCGGGCGTTCAGGACACGCCGAGGACGGTTCCGAGCTGTCCGACGACCTCCACCACCTGAACGAACTGAGCGCACGCACGCCGCATGACCGCGTGCAGCCGGGGCACGCCGCAGGTCGCGTTGCGCAGCCTGCGTCCCCGTTGACAGGGGAGCGGCGAGCCTGCGAGCGCGACCAGAGTTACGTCTGCGCGCGGCCCATGAACATGTCCTTCAGGCGGTCGAAGGACTCGAGGCAGCGGCCGGCACCGAGCACGACGCACTCGAGCGGTGCGTCGACGAGATGGACGGGCAGCGCGGTCTCCTCCGCGATCCGGCGGTCCAGGCCGCGCAGCATGCTGCCGCCGCCGACGAGGTGGATGCCCTGGAGGATGAGGTCCTGCGCGAGCTCCGGCGGGGTCTGCGCGAGCGCGCGCACGACGGCGTCGCAGATGGCGCGGACGTGCTCCTCGACGGCGTCGCGCACTTCGTCGGGCGAGAGGATGATCGTCTTGGGCAACCCGGTCATCAGGTCGCGACCGCGCACCTCGGCCTTGAACTCGTCCTCGGTCGGGAACGCGGAACCGATCGCGAGCTTGATCTCCTCCGCGGTGCGCTCACCGATGGCGATGCCGTACTCGCGGCGCACGTACGACTGGATGGCCGCGTCGATGTCGAACGAGCCGACGCGCACAGCCTCGAGCGCCACGATCCCGCCCAGCGAGATGACCGCGACCTCGGTGGTCCCACCACCCACGTCGACGACCATGTTGCCGAGCGGCTCGTGGATCGGGAGTCCGGCACCGATCGCCGCGGCCATCGGCTGCTCGATGAGATAGGTCGTCGCGGCGCCGGCCCGCCGCGCCGCTTCCAACACCGCGCGCTGCTCGACGTGCGTGATCGCGGAGGGCACGCAGATGAGCACCCGCGCCCGATAGAGACGCGACACGCCTGCGCGCTGGAACAGCAGCCGGATCATGCGCTGGGTGATCTCGAAGTCGGTGATCGCCCCGCCGCGCAACGGGCGGACCGCGACGATGTAGCCCGGCGTGCGTCCGATCATCTGCCACGCCTCGTGCCCCATCGCGAGCACGTCCTGCGTGCGGCTGTTCAGCGCGATGACGGTGGGCTCGTTGAGGATGATCCCCTGGCCCCGCGAGTAGACGAGCGTGTTCGCGGTGCCGAGGTCGATCGCGAGGTCCCTAGCCAGCGCGCCGCGCTCCGGCGTTGCGCGGCGCCCGGGTGGTGCGTCGCGACGGCTGCTCGTCGGGCGGGGCCAGCGCTTCGAGGTTGCGGGCGAAGTCGTCGATGCTCGATTCCATCGACGTCGGCCGGCGGTTCCGCACGACGATCCACACGATGCCGACGATGCTCAGGATCGCCACCATCGCCAGGTACTCCACAGATGCTCCTCAGCTCGTGCCGGTCGCCGCGTCGAGCGTCCGGACCGGGTGATCGCACACGGCCCAGTCGGAGCCGCCCTCCCAGTGCTCGCGCTTCCAGATCGGCACGGTCTCCTTGAGCGTGTCGATGCAGAAACGCGCGGCCTCGAACGCCTCGGCCCGGTGCGGGGCCGCGACGACGACCGCGACCGACACGTCCGAGAGAGCGAGATCACCCGTGCGGTGCAGCAATGCGATGCGCTCGATCGTCGTCCACCGGCTGCGTGCGGCCGTGGCAACGTCCGCGAGCGCACGCGTGGCCTGCTCCTCGTACGCCTCGTAGGTGAGGCCGACGACCCCGGCGCGGCCCTCCGAGTGGTCGCGGACGACACCGAGGAAGCACACCACGCCGCCACTCCCCGGCGTCGTCGCCCACGCGGTCGCGACGTCGACCGGCAGCGGCTCGGACGTGATCGCGACCCAATCGCGGCTCGTGGAGGGGCCCAGCACAAAGCCATTCTAGGGATCGGCCCGCGAGGGCGCCCGATCGACCCGCCCACGGCCGTGCGCGCGAAGCCTTCAGCGGGCTACCCGTCGGTACACTCGCCGCGCATGTCCGCCGGAAGCCCCGAGGACGAGGGCCAGGGTGGGCCGAGCGGGTCGCCTCCGGACCCCATGGACCGGCTCTGGGTCCATCCCGCCGAGCTCGGTGCGCGCATGCGCCGCACCGCTCCGGTCGCTCGCGGGGGCGGGCGGGTCTGGCTCGTCGGAACGGTCGCGGGCGCCGTCGGCGCCATCGTGACGGTCACCGTGCTCGCCGCGTTCGGCGCCTTCGACCCCTCGACCCCCACGAGCTCGGCCTCGCGCGACCGCCTCGCCGACGATGCCGAGCTGGTCGCCCAGGTCGTCGCCCAGGCCGGCCCGAGCGTGGTCGGGGTCACGGTCGCGGCTGCGGGCGGTGCGAGGCACGCGTCGGCGGTGTGCATCGGCAACGGGGAGGCGATCACGAGCGCGGACGTGCTCGACGGTGGCGGACCCGTCACCGTCACGACGGTCGACGGGCGCTCCCGCCCGGCCACGGTGGCGGGCCGCGACCTCGCCACCGACCTGGCCGTCGTCCGCTTCGACGACCTCACCATCCCGCCCGCGAAGCTCGGCTCGGCCGACGCCCTGCAGGTCGGCCGCCAGGTCATCGCGGTGGGCGTGGGCGGGATCGACCAGCATTGGGTGAGCACCGGGGTCATCTCGTCACTCGACGGGCTGGTCGAGGCCCGTCCCGGCCGGGTCCTCTCCGACATGGTGCAGACCGACAACACGGTCACGACCGAGGCCGGCGGCGGGGCCCTCGTGGACCGCTCGGGCGTCGTCGTGGGCATCCTCTCCCCCGTCCACGCCGGCTCCGGCGGCTTCGCGACGCCCGTCGGGCTCGCCACCGACGTGGCCCAGCAGCTGCTCACGACGGGGAAGGCCGTGCACGGCTGGCTGGGGGTCGCCGGCTCCGACCGCGACGGCCATCCCAACGGCGTACAGGTGAGCGCGGTGACGGCCAAGAGCCCGGCCGCCACGGCGGGCCTCGTGCCCGGCGACGTGATCACCGAGGTCGACGGCCGCCAGATCGACGGGATGGCCGAGCTCATGGCCGACGTCCGCCGCCACCGCCCGGGCGACCAGGTCGACCTCACCGTCGTGCAGGGCGACCGCTCCCGCTCGGTCGTCGCCGACCTGGGCGCCTGGGCCGACACCGGCGCCGCGTCGTCGACCACGCCGACGAGCTCCAGCGGCGTGCAGGCTGCGCTCTCGGGGTGACCCCGGCTCGGGCGTTCGTGGAACCGGGCGCGACAATGGAGTCTGCATGAGCGAGCACAACGACGGCCTCGAGGACCTCGACCGCGAGTTGCTGAACGCGGTCCAATGGGACTTCCCCCTCACCGAACGTCCGTACGGGGCGCTGGCCGAGCGGCTCGGCGTCGACGAGCCCGCGCTGCGCGACCGCATCGCGCGCCTGAAGGACGCGAGCGTCCTGCGCCAGCTCTCCGCCATCTTCGACACGCGCGCGCTCGGATACAACTCCGCGCTCGTCGCCGCGAAGATCGATCCCGACCGTGTCGACGACGCCGCGCGCGTGATCAGCGAGCACCCCGGCGTGAGCCACAATTACAAGCGCAATCATGCGTACAACCTCTGGTACACGGTCGCGGTCCCGCCCGGTCAGTCGCTCGACGAGCACGTCGACGTGCTGCACGAGGAGTCGGGCGCGCTCGTGACGCGCAAGCTGCCGACGCTCAAGCTCTACAAGATCGGCGTGAAGCTCGACATGACCGGCGCGACGGCGGCCGACGCGAAGAGCGAGGTGCTCGAGCACGAGCGTCCCGAACGTCGCCCCGACATGGAAGCGCCCGACCTGAGCGACCTCGAGATCGCGACGATCCGCGTCGTACAGGAGGACCTTCCGCTCATCGAGCGTCCCTTCGCCGCGGAAGGCGAGCTGCTCGGCTGCAGCGAGCGCGACGTCCTCGAGATGCTCCGGTCGTTCAAGGAGCGCAAGCTCATGCGCCGCTTCGCGGCCGTCATGAACCACCGCAACGCGGGGTTCAAGGCCAACGCGATGGGCGTGTGGGCGGTGCCTGACGACCGCCTCGAGGTGCTCGGTCCGCAGATGGCCGGCTTCGCCGCCGTCAGTCACTGCTACCGGCGCCCGACCTACGAGGACTGGCCCTACTCCGTGTTCACGATGGTGCACGGCCGCAGCGCGCGCGACTGCGAGGCGACGATCGACGCGATCCGCGCCGACACGGGCATCGAGGAATACGCGCTCCTGTGGTCGGTGAAGGAGTACAAGAAGGTACGCGTGCGGTACTTCACGCCGGAGTGGGACGCGTGGACCGCGGAGCACCTTCCGGCGGCGACGCGCTCCTGACACCGCGGCGCCCGTCGCCCGCAACGGCACCGGTGGGGTCGTAGCGGTACCCCACACCCCGCACGGTCACGATCCTCGTCGCGCTGCGGTCACCGAGCTTGCGACGAAGCGAGGAGACGTGGACGTCCAGGCTCTTCGTCGCACCGACGGCCTGCGCGTCCCAGACCTCGCGCATGATGCGCCGCCGCGACACCGCGCTCCCCGCGTGCTCCAGCAGCAACGCGAGCAGGTCGAACTCCTTCGGCCGAACCTCGATCCGACGGCTGCGCTGCCACACGCGACGAGACACGCGGTCGACCTCGAGGTCACCGACGACGATCCGCTGTGCCGTCACGACGTCGCGACGCAGATGCGCGCGGACGCGCGCACGTACCTCGGCGAGCGCGAACGGCTTGCGCACCCAGTCGTCGGCATCGGCATCGTCCGCGCGTCGTGTCGCGTCGTGGCCCGACGCGAGCGCGAGCACCACCGCGGACGCGTTGCGCGCCGCGCCCGCCACGGCGCGCGCCGCGGACGCGGCGGTGTCGAGATCGACGATGACGAGCGCGACGTCGCCTTCACGGATCCGCCGCGGCCCCGCGACGGGGCCGACCTGCTCGGCCGAGTAGCCGTCGAGGCGCAGCACCTCGACCAGCGCCTCGCCGATCGCGTCGTCCGCCCCGACGACCACGATCCGTGGGGATCTCACGACACAGAGTTTACGTCCTGTGGCGACGGCGGCGGAGAATTTGACGGGCCATGAACGCACTCGCGCTCAGCGTCACCAGCGCCCCTGCCCCGGCGAGGACGTAGGCGACGGCGTGCGAGGCGACGGCGTCGCTGGTCTCGAGCAGCGTGTCCTCGTTGGTGTGTCCCGGCTCCCAGCCCGCGGCCCGCAGCCGGTCGTTCGCCACGACCCACGGGTTCACGACGTAGGGCAGCACGGAGGCGGGCACGTCACCGATGCCGAGGGCCCAGGCGAGCCGCAGCGCGGTCGAGACGAGCCGCGCGGGGAGCTGGGGAACGAGGCGCCGGGGCAGCAGCGCGAGCGCGTCCTCGGGCGAGAGCCACGAGTCGCACGCCACGTTGTATGCGCCCGGGAGCTGCTCGCGTACCGCCAGCGCGACCGCGGCCGCGGCATCGTCCACGTGCACCACCTGCACGGGCGGGGCGGCGCCCCGGATCCGGAGCGGCGGCCGACCGGCGACGAGCCGGGCCGGGAGGTGCCGAGGCTCGAGCACCGCGCCCATCACCGGCGCGAGGCGCAGCACGGTCACGGTGGAGCCGGGATGCTCGTCACGCCACTCCACGAGCATCCGCTCCACCTCGGCGGCATGCACCGCGGGCACGAAGCCGGCGTTCGGTCGGAGCGGCGCGTCCTCGGTGAGCGGGATGGGGTTGTCGGGCCACGCGCCGTACACCGCCGCCGTCGAGACCCGCACGATGCGCCCGACCCCGGCCGTCGCGGCCGCGTCGAGCAGGCGCCGGGTGGCCTCCACGTTGAGACGCGTCATGAGCGCCTCGTCGGGGATCGAGTCGGACAGCGATGCGAGATGGACGACGACGTCCACGCCGTCGAGCAGCGGCTTCAACTCGGCGCTCGCGATGTCGACACGGTGGAACTCGAACCGCCGCGCGCGGCGCGCCGGCTCGCGCGCGTCGAGTCCGACGATGCGATCGATCTCGGGCGCGGCGTCGAGCAGCGGCAGCACGTGCTGACCGACGAGTCCCGAAACTCCCGTGATGGCCACGCAGACCATGCTCCATAGACTGGCCGCGTGGGCGACGTACCTCAACCTGGCGGGAACGAGCCCGACGACGACCCCGAGCGCGAACCCTTCGGGCTGCCGTCCGGCGGTGACCAGCCCTTCGGCCCCGGCGGACCGTTCGGACAAGGCGGGCCCTTCGGCGCCGGCGGTCCCTTCGGACCTGGCGGGTTCGACCTCTCCGGCCTGGACATGTCGCAGATGATGCGGCTCCTCCAGTCCGAAGGCCCGGTCAACTGGGAGATCGCGTCGCAGGTCGCGACCTGGGTGTCGACCAACGGCGAGCCCGATCCCACGATCGACGAGGGCGCGCGCGACCAGTTCGACGAGCTCGCACGCGCGGCACAGGCCCATGTCGTGTCCGAGACCGGTCTCACCACGGCGTTCCAGGCCCCGCTCCAGACGTTGACGCCCCGTGGCTGGTCGGCGCTCCACGTGCGCGCGCTGCGCCGCGTCCTCGAATCGCTCGCCGCGACGCTCGAAGAGGCGATGAACACGGCACAGGCCGCGGACGACGTGTCCGACTTCGAACCCGAACCCGGCCAGCCCGATCTGGGCGCGATGTTCGGGTTGCCGCCGGGCGCCGATCCGTTCGGTCGGATGCTGACATCCCTCGCGCCCGTGCTCCTCGGCGTCCAGTCGGGGTCGATGATCGGCTACCTGGCGCAACACGCGCTCGGCCGCTACGACCTTCCGCTCCCGACCGACGATCCGCCGAGTCTCTCGTTCGTGGTGCCGAACCTCGACGCGTTCGAGCGCGAGTGGTCGTTGCCCCGCACCGACCTCCGCTTCTACATCGCGGTGCACGAGGTGCTGCACGCAGCGGAGCGGGTCGTGCCCGGCGTGCAGGAGCGTCTGGTCGGTCTCGCGATCGAGTACGTCTCGACGTACGAGCTCGACCCGAACGCGTTCGAGGAGCGCTTCGGCGACATCGACCCGTCGGATCCGTCGTCGCTCGCGGGCATCGCGGAACGGCCGGAGGCGTTGCTCGGCGCGATGCAGTCGGAGCGCCAGCGCGCGGTGCTCCCCCGGCTGCAGGCGTTGACCGCGGTGCTCGAGGGCTACGCGGACGTCGTGCTCGAACGCATCGGCCAACGCCTCATCCCGTCGTACGGACAGATCCACGAGGCGATGAAGCGTCACCGCCTCGAACGCGGTGAGGCCGATCGCTTCATCGAGGGCCTGCTCGGCCTGCACCTGGAGCGCGAGCACTACGAGCAGGGCGAGGCGTTCTGTCGCGGCGTCATCGAACGCGCCGGGCTCGAGGGCCTCAACCGCCTCTGGACCAGCGTCGAGATGCTGCCGACACCCAACGAGATCGACGCCCCCGGCCTCTGGCTCGCCCGTATCGACTTGGACTGATCCGAGATGCGGCATGCAGCGTCGGAATCCGACGCTCAGTGCCGCATCTCGGGAACAGGTCCTCGCCGGCGCCGCTACACTTCGGTGCTTCATGCGGCAGCGGTTCTTCTTCGGCTGGTATTTCGTCGGCGCCGGGGCGTCTCCCGGGGTCGTGGCCGGCCGCGCGTAGCGCCGTCACTGCGACACCCGGACCACTCGCCCCGGCTCGCCGCCGGGGCGTTTTCGCGTCCGGGGGGCGGCCGGGGCCGCCAGGAGGAACGATGACCACCCCCGACCCCGGCTCACAGCTCCACCCGCTCGTCGCCGCCTCGCCCGACGGCCACCGCTCCGTCGTGCGCGTGGGCGAGCGCGCGATCGGCGGTGAGGGCTTCGCGATCATCGCGGGCGCGTGCGCCGTGGAGTCCGGTCCGCAACTCGAGGGCGCGTGCGACGCCGCTGTCGCCGCGGGCGCGACGATGCTGCGCGGCGACCTGTTCAAGCACCGGACCTCGCCGTACTCGTTCCAGGGTCTCGGAGTCGACGGCGTCGCGCTCGTGGCCGAGCAACGGTCGCGCCACGGCCTGCCCTGGGTCGCGGAGGTGCTCCACCCGGCGGACCTCGACCTCGTCGCCGACGTCGTGGACGTGGTGCGGGTGGGTGCGCGCAACATGCAGAACTTCGAGCTGCTGAAGGAGTGCGCTCGTTCGGGCAAGCCCGTGATGCTGAAGCGTGGACTCTCGGCGACGATCGAGGAGTGGCTCCTCGCGGCCGAGTACATCGCCGCGTCGGGCAGCCTCGACGTGATCCTCTGCGAACGGGGCATCCGGACGTTCGAGCCTGCGACCCGTAACACGCTCGACCTCTCGGCGGTCGTCGTCGCCCGCGCGCGCACGCATCTCCCGATCGTCGTCGACCCGTCGCACGCGACCGGCTCGCGCGAGCTCGTCGCGCCCATGGCGCTCGCCGCCGTCGCGGCCGGCGCGGACGGGGTCATGCTCGACGTGCACCCGCACCCGACGAGCGCGCGCTGCGACGGTCCACAGGCGCTGCTGCCGAGCGAGCTGCTGACCCTGGGTGCCAAGCTGCGGGACCTCGCCCGTTGGTGCGGGCGAGACGTCGACGAGATGATCGGAGCCGGCGCATGAGCGACGCGAGTGGACACGGTGCGAACGAGCCGGCGCGCATCGGCGTGCTCGGTGCCGGCGTCATGGGTGCCGGCATCGCGCAGGTGACGGCCACCACCGGCTACACGACCGTCTGCTACGACGTCGACGCCGCGGCACTCGAACGCGCACGAGAGATCACGACGACCGGCCGCTACGGGTTCGAACGCGGCGTGGAGCGCGGGAAGCTGACCCGGGAACAGGCCGACGCGGCCCACGCCCGTTTGACGTTCACGAACGACCTCGCCGAGGCGGCCGCCAGCGACCTCGTCGTCGAGGCCGTTCCCGAGCACCTCGACCTCAAGATCCGCGTGTTCCGGGATCTCGACCGTGCCGCACCGCCCGGGACGATCCTCGCCTCGAACACGTCCGGCTACCCGATCGCCGCGCTCGCCGCTGCGACCGACCGTCCCGACCGCGTGATCGGGTGGCACTGGGCCTCGCCGGCACCGATCATGCGCCTCGCCGAGATCGTGCGCGCCCGCGACACGAGCGACGACACGGTCGAGGTCGTGCGCGCGGTCGCCGCCCGGTGCGGCAAGAACCCCATCGTCGTGCGCGATGCGCCGACCGCGTGGGGCTTCGTCGCGAACCGCGTGTACTTCGCGATGATCGCCGAGGCACAGAAGGTGGTCGCGGCCGGCATCGCGAGCGCAGAGGACGTGGACCAGCTGATGATGGACTGCTTCAACTGGCCCACCGGCCCCTTCGGCATGGTGAAGGGCGCGGGTTCGGGCTGGGGCTGACGCGAACGCGCGTCGCCGCTCAGAACCAGGTCTGCGAGTAGGGCAGCGGGTCGACCGCGAACATCGTGTGCAAACGCGCGACCGAGCCGGCCGTGCGTTCCTCGACCAGTCCGGCACGCGCCAGATCGCCGAAGCGCACGCCGCCGAGGAACGCGCTCGCGAGGTCCGCCGTGTCGAGCGCGACGTCGGCCTCGTCGTCGGTGCGCGAGCACCGCGCGCTGCCGTCGTCGCCCGCGCTGAGCCGGTACCGACCCGCCGACGCCGGCCGGAATCCGTCGCGGACCTCGATGACCAGATCTCCCGTCGACGCGTAGGTGCGCTCGGCCAGCGCGGTCTCGACGTCGACGAGGCGTACCCAGAGGTGATCGCCCAGGCGACGAACCTCGAGCCGGCGCGAGTCGCGCAGCATCCAGCGCAGCGGCTCGTCGACCGGCGCGTTCCACGCGGTGATCGTCTCCACGAGGTCGATGTCGCACAGGAAACGCCACAGCGCGCGACGTGCCTGCGGCGTCACCGATGAGACCTCGCGGACACCCAATCGGTTGCGCGCGATGCCGGAGTCGAACCGTTGCTGGATCGCATACGTCGCGTAACCGGCCAGCTCACCGGCGGGCGACTCGTACACGGCGTGGAACGACTTTCCGGCGCCGACCTTCGCCTCGTCGAAGTCGAAGTACGAGCTGGGCCACCATGCATCCGTGCGCGAGATCGCGCCGGGCTGCACCCGCCGGGACCGGTCGAAGATGCCGGGCAAGGTCTTCGTCGCCGCGTCCTCGTCGATCAGGCGGCAGCGACCTTCGATGGCGACATCCGGAAGGAACGCCGCGTGACCGGTGTCGAGCTCGAACGACTGGTGCAACGTCGCGACGCCGTAGCCGAAGCGCCGGTAGATGGTGCCTTCCGACGCGGTCAGCGTGGCGGTGGTCTCGCCCCGCTCGGCTGCGTCGTCGAGCTGGCGGCCCATGATCGACGTCAGGATGCCCCGACGCCGGTGCGTCGGGAGCACACCGATCGCGCTCACCGCCGCGGTGGGCACGGTCCGTCCGCCCGGAAGCGTCAGCTCGAGCGAGTAGATGCGCCCGGTGCCGACGACCTCCTCGCCGTCGAACGCCGCCAGGGTGCGGTCGAGCTCCGCGGTGGCCCACGCGGGGTGCTCCTCGCTCGGCACGTGCTCGCCGAACGCACTGAACTCCGCGTTCGCGAAGCGGTCGAATTCGTCGCGCGTCACAGGACGCACCGGGTGCGGCGTCATGACCGCGTTTGTAGTCGCGCCCGGGGGCCCGGTTCAGGCGAATATGGCCGGCCCCCAGCCCCTCAGGCGCTCCCCGTGGCCGCGTCCGGATGCTCCGGAGCCGGACTCGGCCCAGGAGGCGCCGCGGGACGGCGGCGCTGCGCCCGGGCCGAGCGCAGGGCGCCGGCATAGGACAGGCCGGCGAAGCCCAGCACGAGCGCGAGGACGAAGAACCCGGTTCGCCGGGTCAGCACGTTGAGCAGGGCGACCGGGATCAGGGCGCCCGCGACCCACGCGAGTTGGAACCGGGTCTCGAAGCGCGCGAACGCGCGACCCCGCATCTCGTCGGGCCCGTCGCGCTGGAGCAGGCTGTCGAACGCGAGCTTCCCGGCACCGGCACCGAACGCGAGCGCGCCGGACGCGACCACGACCATCAACCGGCTCCCCGAGCGCGCCGCGAAGAGGGCGACGATCGCGGGGAGCAGGATCGCGCCGGCGAGCATCGTCTCCTCGCGCAGCTTGCGTCGCAGCAGGGGCGCGCCGATCACACCGAGGAAGCCACCGGCCGCGGTACCGACGAGCACGACGCCGAACCACAGCGCGCCCTCGTGACTCTGCTTCAACGAGAACGCGACGAGGAAGGTGAGGAAACCGACCGCGCCGCGCAGCACGGCCATCGCGCTCGCCGCGAGCGTGATGCTCGGTTGCATGAGCTCGGCCCGTTCGGTCGCGCGCTCACCCGGTGCGATCGCGCCGGCCTTGTCGATCCGCAGCGCGAGCACCGCACCGACGACGAAGACCACCATCGCGAGGTAGAGCGACCACTCCGCGCCGAACAGCTTGAGCACACCCGCGGCGGGGAGACCGCCGACGAGGCTCGCGATGGTCGTGATGAGCGCGAGGCGCGAGTTGGCCTCGACCAGCTCCTCTTCGTTCCTCACCGTCGTGGGGACGAGCGAGCTCTTGGCGACCGACTGCCCCTTCGAGAGCACGAGCGCGCCGAACGCGAGCGGGAACAGAAACAGCCCGTGGAGGTTGCGGGCCATGAAGAAGCAGATCACCGCCCGCCCGAGGCAGCCGACGACGACGAGCATCCGGCGCCCGCCGCGGGTCCGGTCGAGCGCGGGACCGATGACCGGCGCGACGACCGCGAAGGGCGCGACGGTGAGCACGAGGTAGAGCAGGACCTTCGGGCGGGCGGCGCCGGGGCTCAGCGAGAAGAAGATGGAGCCGGCCAGCGCCACCGTGAGGCACGCGTCCCCGATGACGCTCGCGGCATGGGCCATCGCCAGACGGGCGAACGGCGTGGACTCGTAGTCGCGCAGGTCCCGGGACATCCTGGGACCATGCTCGCGCCCTCCCACTACGAAACCCATGTCCATGCCTCCCCCCGCAGGGTGAGGTGCGCACGTTTCCGCGATGGTCACCCGGGATTCACTCGGCGGCAAAGCCACGCTCGACCTCGCCGCGTACCGTGCGGTCACCGGCCCGACGTCGCCAACGAGCGACGACGGCGGGAGGAGCGGAGCCAGGTGCCGGACCCCACATTCCGGCTCCGCATCCGTCTGCAGGCGTGACCCGCGTCCCGCCAGACCCCCCGGCGGGACGCGGGCACGCCCGCCGATTCAGACACGCATTCGCCGTCGAGGACGTTCCGGTGCCCCGGTACCATTCCTCCATGTCCTCCCTCGAGTCGCCCGCGCGAGCCAGCCCCGGCGAGGGAGCGGAGTCCCGGTTCCTCAACCGCGAGCTGTCATGGCTCGACTTCAACGCGCGCGTGCTCGCGCTCGCCGAGGACGCGTCCGTTCCGCTGCTCGAGCGAGCGAAGTTCCTCGCGATCTTCAGCCAGAACCTCGACGAGTTCTTTCAGGTGCGGGTGTCGGGCCTGCAGGAGCAGCTCGCCGCGGGGCTGCGGTCGCGCGCGCCCGACGGGCTCGACCCGCTCGGCCAGCTGCGCGCGATCCGGACCCGCGTCGACGAGCTCGCGACGCGACAGGCCGCGATCTTCACGAAGGACGTCCTCCCCGCGCTGGAGGAGGTCGGGATCCGGTTCTGGGACTGGACGGAGCTGGGCGACGACGACCGCGCCCGCCTCGACACCGTGTTCGAGGAGCACGTGTTCCCGGTGCTGACTCCGCTCGCGGTCGACCCGGCCCACCCGTTCCCGTACATCTCGAACCTGTCGCTCAACCTCGCGGTCGTCGTCCGCGACCCCGAGACGCACGAGCAACGCTTCGCCCGGGTCAAGGTCCCCCCGCTGCTGCCGCGCTTCATCGTCATGCCCGACGGCGAGCGGTTCGTGCCACTCGAGCAGGTGATCGCGGCACACCTCGACGGGCTGTTCCCCGGCATGGAGATCATCGCCAACCACCCCTTCCGCGTGACCCGCGACGCCGACTTCGAGCTCGCCGACGAGGACGAGGACCTCCTCGAGGCGATCGAGAGCGTGCTCACGCTGCGCAAGCGCTCGGGCCACGTCGTGCGCCTCGAGGTCGACACCCAGATGACCGACGACATCCGGGACCTGCTCGTACGCGAGCTCGAGCTGCACGAGGACGACGTCTCGATCATCGACGGTCCACTCGACCTCTCCGGCCTGTGGGGCCTGCTCGCCCTCGACCGCCCGGAGCTGAAGGACGAGCCCTGGGTGCCC
>DATBEZ010000078.1:0-40457 GCA_036558745.1 Acidimicrobiia bacterium | reverse complement strand
GGTCCGTCGCGTAGTTGAGGGCTTCGCCGATCGCGGTCACCGCGACGGACGGCGGGAGCTCCGCGTCGAGCAGCGACCCGACGCGCAGGTCGGCCGCCGGCGCATGCTGTCGCGCGAGCTCGACCATCGCTGGCGAGATGTCGACGCCGCGCACCGCGTAGCCCGCGTCTCCGATTGTGCGGGCGAGGATGCCCGAGCCGCAGCCCAGGTCGACCACGGTGCCGTCGCGCAGGCCGGCGCGGGCGAGCTCGTCGAGGACCAGCCGAGCCGCGTCCGACGCGAGGTCGCCGAAGCGCTCGTCGTGGATCGCGGCCTGGTCGGGACCGTAGAAGCCCAGCTGCTCGGAGTCCGGTGCGTCCATGGAGCGACATCTTCGCGGGCGGGCCCGCCGCGTATCCTCGGGGCCATGCCGCCGCAGTTCATCTTCACCATGCGCGGGCTCTCGCGGTTCCACCCACCCGACCGCCAGGTGCTCGAGAACATCAACATCTCGATGTACCCGGGCGCCAAGATCGGCGTGCTCGGTCCGAACGGCGCCGGCAAGTCGACGCTGTTGCGGATCATGGCCGGCGAGGACGACGGCTACACGGGCGAGGCCCGGCTCACACCCGGGTTCACCGTCGGCTTCCTGCCCCAGGAGCCCCGGCTGGACGAGACCAAGGACGTGCTCGGCAACGTCACCGACGGCGTCGCCGAGACCAAGGCGCTCCTCGACCGCTTCAACGACGTGTGCGCGGCGATGGGCGAGCCCGACGCCGACTTCGACAAGCTCCTCGCAGAGCAGGCCGAGCTCCAGGACAAGATCGACGCCGCGAACGCGTGGGACCTCGACCGCACGCTCGAGATCGCGATGGACGCGCTGCGCCTGCCGCCCGCGGACGCGAAGGTCGACACGCTCTCGGGTGGTGAGCGGCGTCGTGTCGCGCTGTGCCGGCTCCTGCTCTCGCGTCCCGACCTGTTGCTGCTCGACGAGCCGACCAACCACCTCGACGCCGAATCCGTCGCGTGGCTCGAACGTCACCTGCAGGAGTACCCGGGCACGGTCGTCGCGGTGACCCACGACCGCTACTTCCTCGACAACGTCGCGGGCTGGATCCTCGAGCTCGACCGCGGTCGCGGCATCCCGTGGGAGGGCAACTACTCGTCCTGGCTCGAGCAGAAGGAAGCCCGCTTCGCCCAGGAGGAGAAGGTCGACAAGGCGCGGCGCCGCACGCTCGAGCGCGAGCTCGAGTGGATCCGGATGTCGCCGAGAGCGAGACAGGCGAAGGGGAAGGCGCGCCTGAACGCGTACGAGACCCTGCTCGCGGCGTCGCAGGCCGGCGACGATCGTGTCGACAAGCTCGTCATCTCCATCCCGCCGGGGCCGCGTCTCGGCGACGTCGTCGTCGAGGCCGAGCACCTCACCAAGGGCTACGGCGACCGATTGCTCGTCGACCACCTGACGTTCTCGTTACCGAAGGCCGCGATCGTCGGCGTCATCGGTCCCAACGGCGCCGGCAAGACGACCTTGTTCCGCATGATCACGGACAGCGAGAAGCCCGACGACGGCACGTTGCGCGTCGGGCCGACCGTCGAGCTCGCATACGTCGACCAGTCGCGCGACACACTCGACCCGGGCAAGACCGTCTACGAGGAGATCACCGGCGGCGTCGACCATCTCGTCGTCGGCGGGCGCGAGATCCACGGGCGCGCGTACTGCGCGAGCTTCAACTTCAAGGGCTCCGACCAGCAGAAGAGCGTGGGCGACCTGTCCGGCGGGGAGCGCAACCGGGTGCACCTCGCAAAGGTGTTGCGCAGCGGTGGCAACGTGTTGTTGCTCGACGAGCCGACGAACGACCTCGACGTCGACACGCTGCGCTCGCTCGAGGACGCGCTGCTCGACTTCGCCGGGTGCGCGGTCGTGATCAGCCACGACCGCTGGTTCCTCGACCGGATTGCGACGCACGTGCTCGCGTTCGAGGGCGACTCGGAGGTCGTCTGGTACGAGGGCAACTTCAGCGACTACGAGGCCGACCGCCACAAGCGCCTCGGGGCCGAAGCCGACCAGCCGCACCGCATCCGCTACAAGCCCCTGACGCGCAGCACCTGACGCGCACAAGGTGCGGCACCGAGGCACGCGTTCGCGTGCCTCAGTGCCGCATCTTCAGCCGGGGAGGACGCTCCTCGCGCCTTCCACGGACGCGCCGAGCTCGCGCACGCGTCGCGACAGCTCCCGGTCGGACGTGACCACGGTCAGGCCGCCCGGCTCGCCGTCGTCGCGCACCAGCTCGACGATGCGGTCGTCGGCCGCGTCGGGGCCCCGGCGGGTGGCGTAGCGGACGTGCACCGCGTCGTGGTCGCCCTCCGGCACGTCTCGGAGCGGGCGCCCGTCCAACACCACCGTCACGTCGTCGCCCGAACGCTCGGCGAGATCGTGGAGCGTGGCGAGGAGGCGCCGGACCGCGCCGTCGCGGTCGCGCCACCAGCCGTCCGGCCGCGATCCGATCACGTTCATCCCGTCGACGATGATGCGACGCACGTCACAATGGTCGCGCTCGGCCCCACGGCGTACCCTTCCGCCGTGAGCACCGCGCGGACGGAGCGCACGCTCCGCCGGGCGCAGCCGTTCCGAGCGGGAGCGGAGGGAGCCGTGAGCACCGTCCCAGAGGTGGCGCTCAACCCCTTCGAGCCGGGGTTCTTCGACGACCCGTATCCGCAGTACCGGCAGCTGCGGGAGCTCGAGCCGGTGCACCACAGCCCCCTCGGGTCGATCGCGCTCTTCCGCTACGAGGACGTGTACACGGTCCTGCGCAACCCGCGCCTCAGTGTGGAGGAGCACAACGCCGGGCCCCTGCCCTTCCAGGACGAGATCGCGGCCATCGCGGAGGGGCACGAGAACTTCGCGGATCTCGCGATGCTCAACCTGGACCCGCCCGATCACGACCGGCTCCGGCGACTCGTCTCGAAGGTGTTCACGCCGCGCACGATCGAACGGCTCCGGCCGCGCGTCGCCGAGCTGGTGGAGGACGCGCTCGCCGCGGTGGAGGCCCGCGGCGACGACGAGATGGACGTGATCCGCGACCTCGCGTTCCCGCTGCCGTTCCAGGTGATCTCCGAGATGCTCGGGATGCCTGAAGCCGACCGCGATCAGCTGCGCGACTGGTCGCACACCATGACCAAGATGCTCGACCCGATCATCGACATGGACGAGGTGCGCGCGGCCATGGTCGCGTCGGACGGGATGCTCGCGCACGTGCGTGGCGCGATCGCGTCGAAGCGCGCGCGCCCGGCCGACGACCTGCTCTCCGCGATGGTCGCGGCCGAGGACGAGGGCGACATGCTCTCCGAGGAGGAGCTCGTCGCCCAGGTGGTCCTGCTGTACGTCGCGGGTCACGAGACGACGGTGAACCTGATCGGCAACGGCGTGTACGCGCTGCTCCACCACGACGATCAGCTCGCCCGTCTGCGAAACGAGCCGGAGATCGCGCAGAACGCGGTGGAGGAGCTGCTGCGCTACGACAGCCCGGTCCAGTTCTCACGCCGCATCACGCTCGCCGACGTCGACGTCGCCGGGACCACGATCCCCGCCAACACGATGCTGCTCACCTGCCTGGGCGCCGCGAACCGCGACCCCGCGAAGTGGGGACCCACCGCAGAGGCCCTGGACCTCGGTCGGGAAGGTGCCGCGCAGCACGTGTCGTTCGGCAGCGGCGTCCACCACTGCCTCGGCGCCGCGCTCGCGCGCCTCGAGGGCCAGGAGGCGATCCCCGCGCTCGTTCGCCGCTTTCCGGAGCTCGCGCTCGTCGACGGCGCGGCAGAGCGCAACACCCGCATCGTCCTGCGGGGCTTCGAACGCCTGCCCGTCACGCTCGACGCCTGAGCTGCGCCCGGCGCGGAGGTCGCAGCCCTTGACTCTCCCGTCGGGGGAGATGCGACGCTGCACGGCATGAGCGCGTCGTCTCCCGATCCGGATCTCCTCGCGATCGGACGGTTCGCGTCGCTGTGCCGGATCAGCGTCAAGACGCTCCGCCACTACCACGAGATCGGTCTGCTCGAGCCGGCCTGCGTCGACCGCGCGACGGGCTACCGCTACTACCGCATGGAGCAGTCGCGCACGGCCGCGGCGATCGTGACGTTGCGGGGCCTCGACGTGCCACTCCACGAGATTCGCGAGGTCGTCACGAGCTCCGATCCTTCGCTCACGGCCGAAGTGCTCAGCCGGCAGCGCCGGCGCCTCGCGAGTCGACTCGCGGACTCGGAGCGACGGCTCGCCGTCGTGGAGCAACTCCTGGCCCAGGAGGGTGACATGACCTACGACATCACCGAGATCGACGTCCCCGCGGTGCGCGTGGTGTCCGAGCGCGTCAGTGG
Source organism: Acidimicrobiia bacterium (assembly GCA_036558745.1). Lineage (GTDB taxonomy): Bacteria > Actinomycetota > Acidimicrobiia > IMCC26256 > JAMXLJ01 > JAMXLJ01. The sequence continues at coordinate 36,107 of DATBEZ010000078.1, read as the reverse complement.
ACCGCAGGGCATGGAGGCGATCGCCCAGGCGGCCGGGCTGACCCGGCTGGTTGCCGCGCTCGAACGGGCCCGCGTCGAACCGGTGGCCCAGCCGATCGTCGTCGTCCACGACGGCGACGAAGAGCACTTCGACGACGAGGTCTGCCTCCCGATCGGAGACGAAGCCGTGGTCCCCGACGACGTGGTGGCGCGCGAGCTGGAGCCGATGCACGCCGCCACCACCACGCATGTCGGGCCGCTCGACGAGGTCCAGCTCGCGGTCCACGCGGTCATCGGTTGGGTCCAGGGACGCGGGCACCGGTTCGAGCTCCCGGTGCGCGTGCGCTTCGTCTCGATGCCGCCGTTCTTCACCGTTGCCGAGGCCGGTGGTGGTGATCAGCCCGTCACGGAGGTGCTCGTGCGTCTCCCCTGACGGCGCCGCCGGCGGTCCCCGTGCCAACGCGCTCGCCCGGCCCTGCGCTTGTCGGGCAATGTGGACTGCATGAGCGAGCGAGCCGCCAGGCGAGTGGAAGCGGTGGCCCGAGCGGCCCGGCACCGAAGACGCCCGGAGCGCAAGACATGAGTCCGCGGGTCCGTCCGGTCCGGCTGTTGCCGGACCCCGAGCAGCACGAGCTCCTCCTGTCCACGCTGCAGCGGGTCAACCGCGCGTCGAACGCGGCGCGCACGACCGCGTTGGAGCGCGGCACGACATCGGGCAACGACCTGCGCGAGGTCGTGCGCGAGGCGCTCGACAAGTTCAAGCTCCCAGGCTTCGCGACGCCCGTCTTCCGGCGCGTGCAGGCCTCGATCACCGGCCCGCCCGGGCGCCGGCAACGCTTCAGCGAGAACCAATCGGTCGTCCTCCCGGCGTCGTCGCTCAAGTGGCCCTCGTCGGACCGCGTGGTCATCCCGACGTCGTCGGGGCGCCGGACGGTGCGGGTCTACGTCGACCCCAGTGGGCACGGCGGGTTGCGCCCGCCGCTCGAGGGGGTCGACGCCTCCCTGGTGTTCCGCAACGGCCAGTTCGAGCTCGTGGCCGCGGGGGACCGCGACGAGTGACGGGGTCCGACCGAACCGGAATCGACAGGATCGAGGTCGAGGAAACCGAGCTGCTGCTCGTACGCCACGGGCAGTCGACGTGGAACGCGCTCGGGCGGTGGCAGGGTCAGGCCGACCCTCCGCTGTCCGAGCTGGGCGAGCGACAGGCCGCGGCGGCGGCGCGCCGGCTCGCGGACCCGGCCGCGCCACCGGTCGCGCGAGTCGTCACGTCGGATCTCGTGCGCGCCCGGCGCACGGCCGAGGTCATCGCCGACGCGCTGGGCGTCGGGCTCGAGCTCGAGCCCCGGCTGCGCGAGCGTCATGCCGGCGAGTGGACCGGTCTGACCCGGGCCGAGATCGACGAGGGCTGGCCGGGCGCGCTCCAGGAGTGGCGCCATCCCGCCGGCTTCGAGACCGACGACGTGCTGCTCGCGCGCGTCCTCCCGGGGCTGCACGCGATCGTGACCGAGCACGCCCGCGACGCGAGCGGCAACGGCAGCAGCGCGGGTGCGCGGCGGGTCGTCGTGATCACGCACGGCGGGGTGGTCCGGACGCTCGAGCGCCATCTGGGTGCCCAGGCGCCGCCGCTCGCGAACCTCGGCGCGCGGGCGGTGCGCCACGACGGGGGCCGCTTGCATGCCGGCGAGCGGGTGCTGCTGCTCGACGGCGACGACGCCGAGGTCACGGTGCCGAAGCAGATCTGAGCCCGAACCGGCACCGTCGCCCGACAGTGCGCGGGCCAAACGGGAGCGCTCGCGGGCACACGGACTACGATTGACGGCTCCCCTCGATCGTCCGCGCCCGGTCCGGGTCGCCCCGGCGGGTCGCCCGGCACGGACCTGCCCGCCCGTCCTCGGAGCCGCCTTGCCCGCAGCCCCCGACGCCGAGATCGCCGCCGAGCAGCAGGTCCTCGACGCCGCCTACGCCCGTCTCGACGCGATGCGCCGGTCGGCGGCGCGGGTCGCCGAGGCGTACTCGGAGGTGCGCCGGGGTGGCACCCATCAGGCCCGGCTCGAGCGCGACATCGCGCTCGAGACCACCCACCGCCGGCTGAGCGCGCTCGACATCGGCGAGGCACCGCTCTGCTTCGGTCGCCTCGACCTCGCGACCGACGGGCACGCCGCGGGCCGGGGGACGTACGGCGAGCCCGGCTCGAACGGCGAGGCCCGCTCGAACGGCGAGTCGGCCTCGAACGGCGAATCCCGGTCGAACGGCGACCCGGGGTCGAACGGTGGTGCGGCCGGACGTCCGGGCGAGGACGGCGGGCGCTACTACATCGGCCGGCTCTCGGTGGACGACGAGGAGCACCGCCCATTGGTCGTGGACTGGCGGGCGCCGGTCGCGGAGCCGTTCTACCGGGCGACCGCCGTCCACCCGATGGGCGTGATCCGCCGGCGGCACTTCATCACCCGCAACGGGCGTCAGCTGGTCGGCCTCGACGACGAGCTCCTCGACGCGGAGGCCGCGGACGCGGGCCTGACCGTGGTCGGCGAGGCGGCCCTGCTCGCGGCGCTCGAGCGCGAGCGCACCGGGCGCATGCACGACATCGTGGCCACGATCCAGGCCGAGCAGGACGAGGCCATCCGGGCCGACCTCGACGGCGTGCTCGTGGTCGCGGGCGGCCCGGGTACCGGCAAGACGGCGGTCGCGCTGCACCGCGCCGCGTACCTCCTCTACACGCACCGCCGCCGGCTCGCGGGCGATGGCGTGCTGCTGATCGGACCGAACCCGGTGTTCCTCCGCTACATCGACCAGGTGCTCCCGTCGCTCGGCGAGGACGACGTGCAGCTCTCGACGATCCGCGCGTTGAAGCCCGCGCTTCGCGTCGAGCGCACCGATCCGCCCGACGTCGCGATCGTGAAGGGCGACGCGCGCATGGCCCGCGTGATCGCGAAGGCCGTGGCCGACCGGGAGCGCGCGGTGCCACGCGATCTCGACGTCGCGATCGACGGGCTGCGGCTGCACATCACCCGGCGTGACACGGCGGCGATCGTCGAGCGCGCCCGGCGTCGGCGCGGGACGCACAACGCGCGCCGGCCGTTCGTGGCCGGGATGCTCCTCGACCACCTCGTGGGTCGCTACCGGCGCTCGCTCGTGCGCGCGTACCGGGAGGGCTACGACGACGACACGTCACAGGGCCGGCTCGTGCTCGACGACGGCGAGTCGTTGCCGGATCCCACCGTCGCGGGCGCGCTCGCACGCGGCGAGGCGCCGCCGGAGGGCTGGGAGTCGGAGCTGCGCGCCCATCTGCGTCAGCTGGCGCCGGTGCGCGAGGCGTTGGAGCGCATGTGGCCGGTCCTGTCGGGTACGGAGCTCGTGCACGACCTGTTCAGCTTCACCGCGCTCATCCGTTCCGCGGCCGACGACGTGTTGCGCCGTGACGAGCAGGTCGGGCTCCACCGCGCGCGCTCGCGAACACCGGCCGACGTGCCGTGGACCGACTCCGACGTGCCGCTGGTCGACGAGGCCGACGCGCTGCTCGGCCCGGTCGAGGCGGCGCGCCCGCGCCGGGCCCGCCGGCGTGGCGCGACCGCGGAGCAGGTCGAGAGCGCGGCGCGCGTGGTCGAGGACCTCGGTCTCGGCGGCCGGATGACGGGCGAGATGCTCGCGGCGCGGTTCGCGGACCAGGGTCGCGACGGGGCGGGGGAGGCGGGCGAGCTGCGCACCTTCGGTCACGTCCTCGTCGACGAGGCCCAGGACCTCACCGCGATGGAGTGGCGCATGCTCGGCCGTCGCTGTCCCGCGGGTTCGATGACGATCGTGGGCGACTTCGGCCAGTCCAGCAGGGCCGGTGCCGCGCGCAGTTGGGACGAGGTCGTCGGGCACGTGTCGCGGCGCGCGCGGGCGCGTGTCGTCACGCTCGACGTCAACTACCGCACGCCCGCCGAGGTGATGGCGGTCGCGAACCGCGTGCTCGCGGTCGCGTCGCCGGGCCTCGAGCCCACGCGAGCGGTGCGGGCCACCGGTGAGCACCCGCGGTTCCTGTCCGTTGCGCGTGACGGCGTCGACGCGTCGGCCGTCGTCGCGACGGCGGCCGACTGCGCGCGTGAGGGCGTGCGTCGCGGCGGCACGACCGCGGTGATCGCGCCGGGCCCGCTGCACGACGCGATCACGGGGGCCCTCGCCGACGTCGGCGCGGTGGCCGACCGGGCCGAGGCCATCGACGCGCCCGTCGCCGTGCTCGACGCGGTCGCGGCGAAGGGCCTCGAGTTCGACCACGTCGTGGTGGTCGAGCCCGCAGGACTCGTGCGTCCCGACCCGGCCGGACTCCGTCTGCTCTACGTCACCCTCACCCGGGCGACCCGCGACCTCGCCGTCGTCCACGCCGAGCCCCTCCCCGAGGCCCTCGCCCGCTGAACGCGGGTTCGATGCCCGCGCGCCCGTCCTAGGCTCGGGGGATGGCCGTCACCGACACCGCTTCCGCAGACCTGCTCGCGTCCGACGTCGCGTGGGACCTCGAGCCGCTGGTCGACGACCGGGGGCCGGCCGGCGTCGACGCGCTGCTCGACGAGGGCCAGACCCGCGCCGACCACCTGACGGTGCACCGGGGCAAGGTCGCGGCGCTCGACGCGGCCGGGCTCGCCGCGGTGATGCGGGAGCTGGGAGAGGTGCAGGAGCGGATCGAGCGCGCCGGGTCGTACGCGGCGCTGCGCTTCAGCGTCGACACCACCGACCCGGAACGGGGCGCGTTGTTGCAGCACGTGGAGGAGCGCAGCACCGCGATCGGCACCGAGCTCCTGTTCTTCGAGCTCGAGTGGGCCGAGCTGCCCGACGAGCAGGCGCGCACGCTGCTCGCCGACGACCGTCTGGCGTTCTGCCGGCACTACCTCGAGGGCGCCCGCCGGTACCGGCCGCACCTCCTCTCCGAGCCGGAGGAGCGGCTCATGGCCGAGAAGGCCGTCACGGGCAGGGGCGCGTGGGCCCGACTGTTCTCGGAGCTGACGTCGACAATTGCAGTGGTGGTCGACGGTGAGACGCTGCCGCTCGAGGAGGGGCTGTCGCGCCTGCAGTCGGCCGACCGCGAGATGCGCCGCAAGTCCGCCGAAGCCGTCACGGAGGGGCTCGCGCCGGGGCTGCGCACGCGGGCCTTCGTGTTCAACACGCTGCTCGCCGACAAGAGCGTCGACGACCGCCTCCGCCACTACGGCAACTGGCTCGCGAGCATGAACCTGGCCAACGAGGCGAGCGACGAGTCGGTGGACGCGCTCGTCGCCGCGGTGCGGGGACGGTACGACATCCCGCAGCGCTGGTACGCGCTCAAGGCGCGACTCCTCGGCCTCGACCGGCTCACCGACTACGACCGCATGGCCTCGGTCGCAAGCGAGGAGTCGCAGTTCTCGTGGTCGCAGGCCAAGACGCTCGTGCTCGACGCGTACGCGTCGTTCTCGCCGCAGATGGCCGAGCTCGCGCAGAAGTTCTTCGACGAGTCGTGGATCGACGCCCCGGTACGTCCGGGGAAGCGGCCGGGGGCGTTCTGCGCCTACACGGTGCCGAGCCTCCATCCGTACCTGCTGTTGAACTGGACCGCCCGCCGTCGCGACGTCCTGACCCTGGCGCACGAGATGGGACACGGGCTGCACGCGTACCTGGCGCGCGGCCAGGGCGTCTTCCACCAGGGCACCCCGTTGACGCTCGCGGAGACCGCGTCGGTGTTCGGCGAGACGGTCACGTTCGGCCGCCTGTTGGAAGCGACCGACGATCCGGGCGCTCGTCTCGCGCTCCTCGCCGAGAGCCTCGAGGGCCAGATCGCGACCGTGTTCCGCCAGACCGCGATGAACCAGTTCGAGGCGCGCGTGCACACGCACCGTCGCGAGCGCGGTGAGCTGAGCGTCGAGGACTTCAACCAGCACTGGGAGGACACCCAGGTGGAGATGCTGGGCGACGCGGTGGAGATCACGCCCGGCTACCGCACCTGGTGGTCGTACGTGCCCCACTTCATGGCCACGCCCGGCTACGTGTACGCGTACGCGTACGGACAGCTGCTCGCGTTGTCGGTGTACAAGGCGTACCAGGAGCAGGGCGACGCGTTCGTGCCCCGCTACCTCGAGCTGCTCGCAAGCGGCGGGTCCAAGTCGCCCGAGGAGCTGGGGAGGATCGTCGGTGTGGATCTCGCCGATCCCGGTTTCTGGGACGGCGGGCTGCAGATCGTCGAGTCGCAGCTCGAAGCCGCGGAGGCCGCGGCGACCGCGTCCGGACGCGTCGCGTAACCCGGGACCGTGGTCCTCACACCCGACACGTCGTTGCTGACCGACAAGGTCGCGGTCGTCACCGGCGGCGGTGGCGGGATCGGGCGCGGCATCTCGGAGGCGTTCGCGACCCACGGCGCGATGGTGGTCGTCGCCGACGTCGACGAGGCGCGTGCCTCCGACACCGTCGCCGCGATCAAGGACCGCGGTGGCGAGGCGTCGGCGGAGATCGTCGACGTACGCGAGCGCGACCAGGTCGACGGGCTCGCCCGTCGCGTGCTCGATCGGCACGGCCGGGTCGACGTGCTCGTCAACAACGTGGGCCACTACCTCTACCGCGGCCTGCGGTTCCTGGAGACCGACGAGGAGCACTGGGACGCGCTGTACGCGGTGAACCTGCGGCACATGTTCCTGTGCACGAAGGCGTTCGCGCCGTCGATGGTCGAACGGGGCTCCGGCAGCATCGTGAACGTCTCCACGGTCGAGGCGTTCCGGGGCATCCCGAACCAGGTCGTGTACTCGGCGTTCAAGGCCGGCGTCACCCAGTTCACGAAGAGCCTCGCGCTCGACCTCGGGAACGACGGCGTGCGCGTGAACGCGATCGCACCCGACCTCACCGAGACGATCCAGGTGCCCTACTCGCGGTGGGTGAAGCCCGAGCAGGAGGAGCTGATCCCGACGTGGGTGCCGGTCGGGCGCTTCGGCACGCCCGACGACATCGCGGGGTGCGCGCTCTTCCTCGCCTCCGACCTGTCCGCGTTCGTCACCGGGACCACGGTGCACGCCGACGGCGGGAGTCTCGCGGCGGGCGGGTGGTTCCGCACGAGACGCGGCGGCTGGACCAACCGACCGCTCGACCCGTGACCGCGCCGGCTCCGCACCCCGACGCGCTGCAGGCGCTCCTCGACGAGCGCGAGATCCGCGACGTCCTCATGCGGTACTGCCGCGGCATCGACCGCATGGACCGCGAGCTCGTCCGATCCTGCTACCACGCGGGCGCGACCGACGTGCACGGCAGCTTCTCGGGTGGTGTCGACGACTTCCTCGAATGGGTGTGGCGCGTTCTCGAGCGTTACTCGTCGACGATGCACTTCCTCGGGAACGTCCTCGTCGAACACGACGCCCCCGAAACCGCGCGCGTCGAGACGTACGGCATCGCGTTCCACCGGACCGACGGTGGCGAGCCCGCGGGCAACCTCGTGACCGGCTTCCGCTACGTGGACGACTTCGCGCGCCGTCCGGTCGACGGCGTGCCGCAGTGGCGCATCGCGCTGCGAGTCGCGGTCACGGACTGGGTACGGGCCGACCGGGCCGAGGACCGCTGGCCGATCCCGGAGGGGATGTTGAAGGGGAGCCGCGACCGCACCGATCCCGTCTACCGCCCGCGGATCTGAGTTGGCGCGCGCGGCGGGCGACGACGCGAAGCGGCTCAGCGCGGTCGAGCTCGCGGAGACCGCGGTCCTCGTCGACATCACGCTCGTGCTGTCGCTGCTCGGATGGTTGCTGCCCTACGGCGCGGGCCTCTACGTCGCCGCGTCGATCCCGGTCGTCGTGCTCGGTGCGCGCCACCGGTTCCGGGTGGTGGTGGTCGCGCTCGTTGCCGGTGCCGCGGCCGGGTTCGTGCTCGGCGGGAACGCGCTCGCGCTCAACCTCGCCGAGCTGACGCTGCTCGGCGGGTTCCTCGGGATCGGGGTTCGCCGGCGGTGGGGCGCGGCGCGCACCGTCGCGGTGGTCGCCGGTGTGATGTGGCCGCCGATCGCGGCGGCCACCGTCGGGCTCCTCGCCCTCTTCGCCGATCTGCGCCAACTCACCCTCGACCAGGTGCGCAACTCGTGGGACGGCTTGGCCCGGCTCGTCCGCAACCTCGGGTTCACCACGCTGGCCGACTGGGGCGACACGGTCGTCCGGTGGGGCGTGCGCCACTGGTACCTCCTGATCCCCGCGGTCGAGCTCGTCGGACTCGTGCTCACCACGCTGGCGGCCCGTTCGTGGGCGCTCAAGGTGCTGGTGCGCGTCGAGCGCCCCCGGCCGCGGATCCCGCTCGGCTCGTTGCACGACGAGACGGAGCCGGGACCGCTGCCCGTGCAGCTGCACGACGTCGACTTCCAATATCCGGGAGCGCCGGCGCCCGCGCTTCACGACGTGTCGTTCGCGGTCGACGCGGGATCGTTCTACGCGGTGACGGGTCACAACGGCGCGGGGAAGTCGAGCCTGGCGCGCGTCCTCGCCGGCGCGCCTGTCGAGCGCGGCGAGGTCACGCGTCCCGGTGGAGTCGCGCTCGGTGGTGCGGGCGGCACCGCGGTGATCTTCCAGCGTCCCGAGAGCCAGGTGCTGGGCGCGAGGGTGCTCGACGACGTGGTGTGGGGGCTGTCCGCCGCCCAGGCGCGCGAGGTCGAGGTCGACGCGCTCCTGGACGCGGTCGGCCTCGATGGGTTCGCCGGCCGAGAGACGTCCACGCTCTCCGGCGGTCAGCTGCAGCGCCTCGCGCTCGCGGCCGCGCTGGCCCGAAGGCCGGCGTTGCTGCTCTCCGACGAGTCGACCGCGATGGTCGACGCGCCCGGTCGGCGCCGGCTCCTGGAACGGCTGCGCGCGCTGGTCGGATCGGGCGCGACGACGGTGGTGCACATCACCCACCGGGTGGGCGAGATCGAGCCCGGCGACGTCCTGCTGCGCGTCGACGACGGACGGGTCGAGCCGGTCGCGAGCGTTCCGTCGCCTCCCTCGGTGCTCGTGCCCGCGCCGCGCTGCCCGCCGGGAAACGTCGTGGTCGACCTCCGCGACGTCGGCTTCGTCTACGCGCCCGGGTCGCCGTGGGAGCACCGAGCGCTCACGGGTGTGACGACCACGGTTCGCGCCGGCGAGACGGTGCTCGTCGTCGGCGCGAACGGTTCGGGGAAGTCGACGCTCGCGTGGCTGCTCGCCGGTCTGCTCGGGCCGACCGAGGGCGAGGTGCTCCTCGGTGGCGTTCCGACCGACACGCAGGTCGGCCGGGTCGGGCTGGGCTTCCAGCACGCGCGCCTGCAACTCCTCCGGCCGACGGTGCGCGACGAGCTCGCGCTCGCGACCGGGGACGACGTCTCGGCAACGCGCGCGCTGCTGCGCGTCGGCCTCGACCCCGGCATGGTGCGAAGCGCGATCGACACGCTGTCCGGTGGGCAACAGCGGCGGGTCCTCCTGGCGCGGTTGCTCGCCGCCGGCTCACGGGTGCTCGTGCTCGACGAGCCCTTCGCCGGGCTCGACGACGACGCGCGCGTCGCGCTCGCATCGAGCCTCGCCGCGTTGCGGGCCGCGCGCGATGTGGCCCTCGTCATCGTCTCGCACGATCTGGATGACGTCGCTCCCTTCGCGGACCGCATCCTCGGGCTGCGCGCCGGTGAGCTCGTGATCGACGGCTCGGTCGCGACCCTCGACGACGCCGCCTCCCTCATCGCGGAAGAGGCGACGTGAGCGAGCGAGCGACGAAGCAACGGCCCGGGTTGCACGGGGAAGTGCGGATGCTGCGCTTCGTGCCGGTCGCGTCGCCGGTGCACAGGCTGTGGGCGGGCACGAAGCTGCTCACGGTGCTGGCGATGGGGATCGTGCTGTCGTTGCGTCCGTCGTGGCCCGCGATCGGGATCGTGGGCGCGCTGATCGCGGTTGCGATCGTGGTCGGGCACATCCCTCGTGGTGCCGTGCCCTACGTCCCCCGCTGGCTGCTCGTCATGGTCGCGATCGGCGCGCCGCTCGCGGCGCTGTCGTCGATGCCACCGCACGTCGAGATCGGGCCGTTGACGCTCAGCGCCGGCGCGCTCGAGGAATGGTTGCGCTTCACGGTGCTCGCGCTCGTGCTGCTCGCGTCCGTCGCGGTCGTGGCGTGGACGACGGAGCTCGCCGACCTGGCCCCCGCGCTGCGCAAGCTGCTGCGCCCGTTGGCGATCGTGCGCGTGCCCGTCGACGACGTCGCGATCACGACCGCGCTGTGCGTGCGCTGCCTGCCGATCCTCCTCGACGAAGTCCGCGTGCTCGTCGCCGCGCGCCGGTTGCGCCCGCGGGTGCACTACCCGAGCCGGCGTGACCGGTTCCGCGCCGGCGTGCTCGAGCCGATCGACCTGCTCGTGGCCAGCGTGTCGGTGTCGCTGCGCCGCGCTCAGGAGATGGCCGACGCGATGGAGGCGCGCGGTGGCGCCGTCACACCGTCGGGTGGCTCCGGTCCCGCGGCACGGGACGCGCTCGCCTTCCTGATCGTCGCGCTCGTCGCCGCGGCGGCGCTCCTCGTCGGCTGACGGGGGTTCGGTTACGCGTCGACGGTCGTGAGGCCGGCGAGCAGGCGCTGCAGGCGGTGCTCGGTCTGGTCGGCGAGCGACGCGAAGGCGATGTGCGCGTAGTGCGTCCCGGCCGCGTCGCTGCGCGAGCCGACGACGAGCCCGCGCACCGTGAGCACCGACCCCGCGTCCGCCAACCCGACGTCGTGGCGCAGATCGACAACGTCGTCGAGCACGTCGAGCTCGACGACGTCACCGACCGACAGGTCCACCCCCGCGAGCAGCATGCCGCCCTGTCCGAGGTCGCAGGCGCGTCCCGCGGACGTCGGGTCGACGCCGTTGGGCCGGAGTCGCTGCACCCGTACCGGGAGCCGGCACGCGATGCGCGGATGGGCGCGACGCTCGCGCGCCGCGACGAGGTGCGGTCGTGAGCACTCGAGCCAGATCGGCGGGTCGGGCACGTAGGTGACGCGCACCTGCGCGCTCCAGATCGCGCCCTCGCTCAGCACCTCGAGCCGGATGACGTGGTCGAGGGACCAGCGCTCGGGGAACGGGTCGACCAGGCGGATGCGTATCGCACGCCCGGTGGTCACCGCGATCACGCCGAGACACACGTCCTCGGCGGCCTCGTCGTCGGGCGCGTCGACGAGGCGCACGTGGCGACCGGTGCGCAGCAACGTCGCCGGGGGTGCGGTCGGTGCGTGTGGGAGCCCGGGATCACGCTCCTGCGACCGCTCCTCGATGTCCATCGCCGCCTCGCTCGCTCGTCGCCGTCCGCCCGCTGTACGACGGACGAGCGTAGCGACGCCGGCACGGCGCGTTGAACACTCCGCGCGCTCTGTGGTCGGACGGGAGGGCGTCCGCACGCCCCGCGAGGTCAGAGGCGCGCGAGCTCCCGCCGCAGCTGGTCGAGACCGAGCGGTCCGAGGTCCAGCGCCGCGGCGTGGAACGCCTTGAGGTCGAAGTCGGCACCGTGACGGGCGCGAGCCTCGTCGCGCGCGCCGAGCCACACCCGCTCGCCGACCTTGTAGCTGATCGCCTGCCCGGGCCAGCCCAGGTAGCGGTCGACCTCGCTGGCCATGAACTCGGGCGGGAAGTAGCTGCGCTCGATGACGAACGGCAACGCGAGCGCGGGTGTCCAGCGCTCGCCCGGGTGATAGCGCTCGTGGTCGGGGATCACCAGCTCGAGATGCATGCCGATGTCGACGACGACGCGCACCGAGCGCATGGCCTGCGCGCGCAACATGCCGAGCTCGTAGTCGGGCACGTCGAGGTATCCCAGCTCGCCCATGAGGCGTTCCGCGTACAACGCCCATCCCTCGCCGTGACCGCTCGTCCATCCGAGCGTGCGCTGGAAGCGCGTGAGCTGCTCCGCGAGGTAGACGACCTGCGCGACCTGCAGGTGATGGCCCGGCACGCCCTCGTGGTACGCGATCGACACCTCGCCCCAGAGGGGGAAGCGCGTGCGCCCGAGCGTCGGGTACCACGTGCGCCCCGGACGCGAGAAGTCCTCGGCCGGAGGCGTGTAGTACATCGCGGCCGCGCCACCCGGCGGCGCGATCATCGCCTCGACCCTCTTGACGGGTTGGGGGATGTCGAAGTGCGTGCCGTCGAGCTCGGCGATGGTGCGGTCCATGAGGTCCTGCAACCAACGCCGGAGGTCGTCCTCGCCCTCGATCGCGCGCGACGGATCTCGCTCCAGGAACTCGATCGTCGCGGGCACCCCGGCGCCAGGAAGGATCCGCTCCGCGACCTTGGCCATCTGCTCCTCGATGCGGTGCAGCTCGTCCCATCCCCACGCGTAGGTCTCGGCCAGGTCCAGCTTCGTGCCCGTGAACGCCTCCGCCCACGTCGCGTAGCGGTCGGCGCCCACGGCGTCGCGCTCGGTCGCGCGCGGCGCGTACTCCCCGCGGAGGTAATTGCTCATCGCGGCGTAGGCGTCGGTCGCGTCGCGCGCGTGCTGCTCCAGGGTGCGACGGAGCGCGTCATTGCCGTCGCCGGACGCGTCGTAGCGCTCGACGAGGGTGAGGAAGAACGGGGTCGCGTCGTTGTCGAGACCGCCCCACGTCGCGGCCTGCTCCGCGCACGCCAGAGCTTGACGGCGCGCGGCGACCACGTCGCGACGGACGCCTTCTTCGAGCGAGCGGCGAAAGCTCTCGAGCGCGGCGGGGACGCGACCGAGACGCTCGGCCGCGATCTCCCAGTCGTGCGTCGTGTCGTAGGGCATGAGGTCGAAGCACTGGCGGATGCCCTGCACGGGGCTGCCGATGATGCGGAGGTCGCGGAGACGCTCGCCCGCGTCCTGCTGGTCGACCCGTACCGCCAGCCGTTCCGCGATCGCCTCCGCCGCGACGCGGTCACGGTCGGTGTCGCGGGGCGCGTCGCCGAGCGCGTCGAGCGTCGAGCGGTCGAGCTCGGTGCGGGCGTCGATGCCCTCGGGCGAGTAGTCCGTCATCTCCGCCTCGTGCCCCGCGATGCCGTAGTCGGTGGCCTCGACGGGGTCGAGCGCGGCGAACGCGTCGACGTAGGCGTCCGCGATCTCGAAGACGCTCCGGGGTGATGCTGCCGTCACGCTCGCTCGCTCCCTACCCTGGTTGCCGGTGGCGTGGGGCCTGCGCGCTACCGTCCCGGGGCAGCTCGAGGACTCCGGAGGAAGACCCTATGGCCTCCCAACCTACCCGGCGTGAGACCGACAGTATCGGTGCGATCGAGGTGCCCCATCACCGCTACTGGGGCGCGCAGACCCAACGGTCGTTGCACCACTTCTCCATCGCAGACGACCGCATTCCGCGCGCGGTGATCCGTTCGATGGCCGTGCTCAAGAAGGCCGCCGCGCTCGTCAACCACGACCTCGGCAAGCTCGACGACGCGCGCATGCAGCTCATCGTGCAGGCCGCGAACGAGATCGTCGACGGGGACCTCGACGACGAGTTCCCGCTCTACGTGTGGCAGACCGGCAGCGGCACGCAGACCAACATGAACGTCAACGAGGTCATCTCGAACCGCGCCATCGAGCTCGCGGGCGGCGAGCGCGGCTCGAAGGATCCGATCCACCCCAACGACCACGTGAACATGTCGCAGTCGTCGAACGACACGTTCCCGACCGCGATGAACATCGCCGCGGCCGAAGAGGTCGTGCAACGGCTGATCCCGTCGGTACGTGCGCTGCGCGACTCGCTCGCGCGCCGCGCCGACGAGTTCGCCGACATCGTGAAGATCGGTCGCACGCACCTGCAGGACGCGGTGCCGCTCACCTTGGGCCAGGAGTTCAGCGGCTACGTCGCCCAGCTCGATGCCGATCTCGAGCGCCTGGAGATCGTGCTCCCCGGACTCTACGAGCTGGCGATCGGCGGGACCGCGGTCGGCACCGGACTGAACGCGCCCGCCGACTTCGCCGAGCGGGCTGCGACCAAGATCGCCGAGCTCACCGGGCTGCCGTTCGTGTCGGCACCGAACAAGTTCGCCGCGCTCGCCGCGCACGACGCGATCGTGATGGCGAGCGGCGCGTTGCGCACGCTGGCGGTCTCGCTCATGAAGATCGCCAACGACGTGCGCTGGCTGGGTTCGGGCCCGCGTGCCGGCATCGGAGAGCTGGTCCTGCCGGAGAACGAGCCCGGGTCGTCCATCATGCCGGGCAAGGTGAACCCGACGCAGTCCGAGGCGATGACGATGGTCTGCGTGCAGGTGATCGGCAACGACACCGCGGTGGCGATGGCGGGCTCGATGGGCAACTTCGAGCTCAACGTGTTCAAGCCGGTGATGATCTTCAACTTCCTGCACTCGGTCGACCTCCTCACCGACGTGTCCCGCACGTTCCGCGAGTTCTGCATCGACGGTCTGCAGCCCAACCGCGAGCGCATCGCGGAGCACGTGTCGCAGTCGCTCATGCTCGTCACCGCGCTGAGCCCGGTGATCGGCTACGACAAGGCGGCCGAGATCGCGAAGAAGGCGCACCACGAGGGCACCACCCTGCGAGAGGCGACGCTCGCGCTCGGCTATCTGAGCGGCGAGGAGTTCGACGCGGCCGTCCGTCCGGAGGACATGGTCCATCCGAAGGCGTAGTGGGCGCGTCAGGCGAGGTGCTCCTCGAAGAACGAGAGGAGCCTCGGCCACGCGTCGGTCGCCGCGGCCTCGTCGTAGCTCTCGGAGCCGTCGCGCATGAACCCGTGACCGGCCTGCTCGTAGACGACGACGCGGTCGCCGTGGTGATGCTCGACCGCGCCGATGTCGTCGCGGGGGATCCACTCGTCGGTGCCGCCGAAGAACAGGAGGACGGGACAGGTCGGCTCGCCGAGCGACTGCGCGATGCCCGCGCCGTAGAAGGGCGCGGCCGCGTCGACGGCGACGCCGTCGGTCGCGGCGCGATACGTCAGGCGGCCACCCATGCAGAACCCGGTGATCCCGACCTTCGTCGCGCCGGCAGCGCGCACGAGCGCGACCGCCTCCGAGAGGTCGGTGCGGGCGTCGGCCCACCTCAGCGAGCTGAAGTGTTCCGTCGCCTTGTCGGGGTCGCTGCCGCCGAAGCGCCAGAACAGGTCGGGCGCGATCGCCGCGTACCCCTCGCGCGCGAGCCGCTCGCACACCCGCAGGAGCTGCGTCGACATGCCGTTGCCCTCGTGGACGACCACGACGCCGGGCCACGGCGGCGGCGACGACGGTCGAGCCAGGAAGTAGGGGAGCGCGGGATCGGCCATGGCCGCGCACGTTACCGACCTGAAGCACGGCGCCGCCCGCGGCCGTAGGATCCTTGGACCGTCGGGCGCGTCGACGACGGGAGTCGCGTTGGGTTCGACGACTGGAGGAGTCGCGTGGGGATCTACGACGTCTCGGTGAACACGCTGGCCGGCGAGCCCGCGTCACTCGCCGACTACAAGGGCAAGGCGCTCCTGATCGTGAACGTCGCGTCGCAGTGCGGCCTCACCCCGCAGTACACGGGGCTCGAAGAGCTCCACGAGACGTACGGATCCCGCGGCTTCGAGGTCCTCGGCTTCCCGTGCAACCAGTTCGGTGCCCAGGAGCCGGGCTCGCCCGAGGAGATCGCCGAGTTCTGCTCGACGAACTACGGCGTGAAGTTCCCCCTGTTCGAGAAGATCGAGGTCAACGGTGAGAGCCGGCACCCGCTCTACGAGCAGCTGACCGCGACGGAGGACGCCGAGGGCAAGTCCGGCGACATCCAGTGGAACTTCGAGAAGTTCCTCGTGTCGCCCGACGGTGAGATCGTCGCCCGGTTCCGGCCGCTCACGACGCCCGAGGACCCGGCGCTCGTCGGCGCGATTGAGGAGCAGCTGCCGGCCTGAGCGCACCCGTCCCGCCGCTCCTGGCCCCGCGCGCGTCCGACGAGTACGCGCCGCTGCCCTGGCGGCCGCTCGACCAGGCCGTCGCCGACGGCGTCGGCGCGCTCGCGACGAGCGCGCGTGATCCGCTTGCGTACCTCGAGTCGCGCCCGGGGACCGCGGCAACGCTGCGCGCGCTCGACGATGCCGCCGGGGGCGGGTTCTTCGACGTGCCCATGGACGCGGTGCACGACCAGGCGGCCGCGGACGCGTGCTTCGGCGCGCGGCCGTCGGACCCGCCGGTGGTCGACGTGCAGACCCACCTCGTCGACGCGGCGCGGTTCGCGGGGCCCGGTGGTGCCGCGCTGGACGCGTTCCTGCGCATGGTCGACCCGCAACGCTGGGGTGACGGGGTCGACGCCCGCGAGCTCACGGCGGCCCGGTGGGCCGCGCACGTCTTCGGTGGGAGCGAGACCGCGGTCGCGCTGCTCACCGCGCTCCCCGGGCTTCCCGACCAGCGGGTGCTGGCGAACGACGAGATCGCGGCGTGCCGCGACCTCGTCGACCGGTACGGCGGCACCGGCCGGTTGCTCACGCACACGATCGTGCACCCGAACCTCGACGACGAGCTCTCACGTCTCGCGGTGTGGCGCGACGAGCTGCGCCCGTCGGCGTGGAAGGTCTACACGCTGTGGGGTCCGGGCGGCGCGGGCGGTTGGTTCCTCGACGACGAGGTCGGGCACGCGTTCCTCGAGCGCGTCCGCGAGGTGGGACCGCGCATCGTGTGCGCGCACAAGGGCATCGCGGGGCCGGTGCCGGACGCGACGCCGGCGGCGTCGTCGCCGCGCGACGTCGGGCCCGCGGCGCGCGCGTTTCCCGACGTTCAGTTCGTCGTGTACCACTCCGGCTACGACGTCGATCCGCACGGCGAAGAGGGCCCCGAGACCGAGGGGCGTGGCGTCGGTCGTCTCGTCGAGAGCCTGCGCGGTGCGGGGATCGGGCCGGGCGCGAACGTGTGGGCCGAGCTCGGCAGCACGTGGTTCCTCGTCGTGCGCCGGCCGCGGGAGGCCGCGCACGTGCTCGGCAAGCTGCTGGTCGCGGTCGGTGAGGATCGCGTGCTGTGGGGAACCGATTCGATCTGGTACGGCCCCCCGCAGTACCTCCTCGACGCGTTCCGCGTGTTCGGGATCCCCGAGTGGATGCAGGAGGAGTTCGGCTACCCGCCACTGACCCCGGCGGTGAAGGCCAAGATCCTCGGTGGCAACGCGGCGGCGCTCTACGACCTCGACCTCACGCGCGTCGCGGGCGAGGAGCCGGGGCGGCGCGCGTGGGTCGACGGGCTGCGGGCCGAGCTGCGGGCGCGGTTCGGCTGAGCGCCGCTCACACCTCCGCGGTGTAGGGCGGCGCCGGGTGGTACTCCATCATCCGCTGCACCAGGCGCGCGTGGGCAGGTTCGTAGAGCTGACCCACGACCCACAGCGACATGTCGATCCCGGCCGACACGCCCGCGGCGCTGACGACGTTGCCGTCGCGCACGAACCGCGCGTCGTCGACGACCTCGACGCCGCCGGCTTCGCGGAGGCGGTCGATCGACGCCCAATGCGTCGTGACCCGCCGATCGGTGGCGATGCCCGCGGCGCGCAACAGGAACAGACCGGTGCAGACGCTCGTGATCCAGGAGCAGCTCGCGGCCGCAGCCTTCAGCCACTCGATCAGGACCGGGTTGTCGACCTCGCGCCGGGACCCCTGACCGCCGGGGACCACGATGACGTCGAGCGGCGGCGCGTCGTCGAACGTGTGGTCGGGCGTGACGTGCAGCCCGAGGTTGGCGCGCACGGGCTCACGTCGCTGCGCGATGGTGACGACGCGATCCCCGTGGCGCCGCGCCATCCCGAACACCTCCCAGGGTCCGACGAAGTCGAGCTCCTCGGCGTCGGGATACAGCAGCACTCCGGTCGTGAACGGCATCAGGCGCTCTCCTCCATGGGTGTGGTGTGGTCTCGGGTGTCGCGGAAGCGGTTGCGGTACTCGCGCGGTGAGGTGCGCAGCACGCGGAGGAACGCACGGCGCATCGTCTCGGCCGTGCCGAAGCCGCAGCGCGTGGCGACCTCGTCGACGGAGGCGTGCGACTCCTCGAGGAGCCGGCGCGCGGCCTCGACCCGGACCTGCTCGACGAACCGGGCCGGCGTCGCTCCCGCCTCGCGGGCAAAGACGCGCGAGAAGTTGCGCGGGCTCATCGCGACCCGTTCCGCGAGCGCGTCCACGCCGAGGTCCGCGTCGGGGTGCTCGACGATCCACGCCTGCAGGTCCCGTAGCGGCTCCTGCCGCGCGAGCTGACCGGCGAGCTGGGCGCTGAACTGGCTCTGGCCGCCGGGGCGCTTGAGGAAGACGACGAGCCGGCGGGCGACGTGGAGCGCGGCGTCGCGCCCGACGTCCTCCTCGAGCATCGCGAGGGCGAGGTCGATGCCGGCGGTGACGCCGGCGGAGGTCCACACGTTGCCGTCGCGCACGAAGATCGCGTCGGGCTCGACCGCGACGGTGGGGTAGCGGCGCGCGAGGAGGCTGCAGGAGCGCCAGTGGGTGGTCGCCCGGCGTCCGTCGAGCAGACCGGCCTCGGCGAGGACGAACGCGCCGCTGCAGACCGACGCGACGCGCCGGCTCCGGGCCGCGAGCCGCCGCACGGCGGTGAGGACGGCGTCGTCCCCCGCCACCGCGGGAGTGCCGTCGCCGCCGGCGACGACGAACGTGTCGATCGGGGGGCCGGGCGCGCTCGCGACGTCGTCGAGCGAGCGTTCGGCGACGAGCGTGAGACCGCTCGAGGTGCGGAAGGGGCCGGCGACCGGCGCCACGACCTCGACGGTCGTGTCCCGAGCCGCCGCGAACACCTCGAGCGGGCCGGTGACGTCGAGGGACTGGACGCCCGGGAAGGCGAAGAGGACGACGTGGCGCACGGGAAGAGCATGGGGCTCTGGGGCGTTGTCCGCAATGACAGACATCCCTCGGATCCGGCCAAGCCGGGTGGCGTGGCGGGCGGCCGAGGGCATGGCGACCCCCTCTCCGCCGCGACTCGCGCCGAATCGCTCGCCGAATCGGCGCGAGGTTCTGGCGAATTGGCTGGTCGCCGTGGGCGGCGGGCGGCGAAATCCGAGCGGACGGCTCGGGAATGCACCGCCCGGCCCCGCTGTTCTCCTGCCCGACGTAATCCTGTAATGACACAGAACCGAGGACCGATGGCGGACCACGCCGAACCGATCGAGACCCTGGCCCTGCCGCTCCTGCCCCTCACGACGGGCGTCGTCCTGCCCCAGATGGTCGTGACCCTCGCCCTCGAGACCGACGAGGCGCAGCGTGTCGGCGCGGCCGCGACCGCGGGCGACAACCTGCTCCTCCTCGTGCCCCGCATCGAAGGCCGCTACGCGCGCGTCGGCACCGTCGCCCGGGTCGAGAGCGACGGCACCCTCCCCAACGGCATCGGCGCGCTGGTCCTGCGCGGCCTGTACCGGGCCGTCGTCGGCGTGGGCGTTCCCGGCACCGGCGAGGTGCTGCGGGTCGAGGTCGAGCCCGTCGTCGAGGACGCGGAGCCGACCGAGCGCGCCCGCGACCTCGCCCGTGAGTACCGCGCCGTGGTCGCCGCGATCGCCGACGCACTCCACTCCCGCCGCCTGCTCGAGGTGCTCGCCGACGTGACCGATCCCGGCGCGCTGGCCGACACCGTGGGTTGGTGGCCGGAGCTGAGCCTCGAGCGCAAGATCGAGGCGCTGGAGACGATCGACGTCGAGGCGCGCCTCGAGAAGGTCGTCGCGTGGGCGCGCGAGGCACTCGGCGAGATCGAGCTCGCGGAGAAGATCCGCACCGACGTCACCGAGGGCATGGAGAAGACCCAGCGCGAGTACCTGCTGCGCCAGCAGCTCCAGGCCATCCGCAAGGAGCTCGGTGATGCGGCCGACGACGGCGACGTCGTCGAGGAGTACCGCACGAAGATCGCCGAGTCGAAGATGCCCGAGAAGGTGCGCGAGGCCGCGACCCGCGAGGTCGACCGGCTTGAGCGCATGAGCGAGCAGAGCCCGGAGCACGGTTGGGTCCGCACCTGGCTCGACACCGTCGTCGAGCTGCCGTGGGGCATCTACTCCGACGACAACCTCGACGTGCGCGCCGCGCGCGCCGTCCTCGACGAGGACCACACCGGGCTCGACGACGTGAAGGAGCGCATCGTCGAGTACCTCGCGGTGCGCAAGCTCCGCGCCGAGCGCGGGCTCACCGACGAAGGTGGTCGCGGCAACGGCCTCATCCTCTCGCTCGTCGGCCCGCCCGGCGTCGGCAAGACGTCACTGGGTGAGTCGGTGGCGCGCGCCCTCGACCGGAAGTTCGTGCGCGTCGCGCTCGGCGGCGTGCGCGACGAGGCCGAGATCCGCGGTCACCGTCGTACGTACGTCGGCTCCATCCCGGGCCGCATCGTGCGGGCCATCAAGGAGGCCGGGACGATGAACCCGGTCGTCCTGCTCGACGAGGTGGACAAGCTCGGTGCCGACTGGCGGGGCGACCCGACCAGTGCGTTGCTCGAGGTGCTCGACCCGGCGCAGAACCACACGTTCCGCGACCACTACCTCGAGGTCGAGCTCGACCTGTCGCACGTGCTGTTCCTCGCGACGGCGAACGTGTCCGACACCATCCCCGGTCCGTTGCTCGACCGCATGGAGGTCGTGCGCCTCGACGGCTACACCGAGGACGAGAAGGTCGCGATCGCACGCGATCACCTGTTCCGCCGTCAGCTCGAGCGCAACGGGCTCACGGCCGACGAGGTGCACGTCACCGACGACGCGTTGCGCGCCATCGTGGCCGACTACACCCGTGAGGCCGGTGTCCGGAACCTTGAGCGCGAGCTGGGCAAGCTGTTGCGCAAGGTCGCCGCGAGGCACGCCGCGGGCGAGCACGACAGCGTCGTGATCGACGCCGCGGAGGTACCGACGTACCTCGGGCGTGCGCGCTTCTTCGCCGAGGAGGCGGCGAGTCGCACCGCGACGCCAGGTGTCGCGACCGGGCTCGCGGTCACTGGTGTCGGCGGCGACGTGCTCTTCATCGAGGCGACGTCGACGCCCGGCGACCCGGGCCTGACACTGACCGGTCAGCTCGGCGACGTGATGAAGGAGTCGGCGACCATCGCCCGCTCCTACGTCGGTGCGCACGCAGAGGAGCTCGGCGTCACACCCGACGCGCTCGACCGCCGCTTCCACGTGCACGTGCCCGCGGGCGCGGTGCCCAAGGACGGCCCGTCGGCCGGCGTCACGATGACGACCGCGCTCGTCAGCCTGCTCACCGATCGTCCGGTCCGCAGCGACGTCGGGATGACCGGCGAGGTCACGTTGCAGGGCCGCGTGCTGCCGATCGGCGGCGTGAAGCAGAAGGTGCTCGCGGCGGAACGGGCCGGGCTCACGACGGTGATCCTGCCCGCCCGCAACGGTGCCGACCTCGACGACGTGCCCGAGCCGGTGCGAGAGCGCATGACGTTCCACCTCGTGGACGACGTGCGCGACGTGCTGGCCCTCGCGCTCGAGGACCGTGTGGCCCGGCCGAGTGCGCACGCAGCGTAAGAGCGCGAACGATGCGGCACTCAGCGTCGGAATCCGACGCTGAGTGCCGCATCTCGCGTTGGAACTACGCGTGCGAGCCGTTCGACGCCGCGGGCAGCAGACGCTCGGATAGGTCGCCGAGCTCCGACGCGGGCCCGCAGTACGTGACCTGCCCGTGGTTGAGGACGGCCACGTCGTCGGCGAGCGAAAGCGCGTGCTTCACGTGCTGCTCGACCAACAGCAGCGCGGCGCCCTCGTCGCGCACCTGCGCGAGGACCTTGTACACCTCGTCGACGACGATCGGCGCGAGGCCGAGCGACAGCTCGTCGGCGATGAGCAGCCGCGGCGGGTTCACGAGCACGCGCGCCAGCGCGAGCATCCGCTGCTCACCGCCGGAGAGCGTTCCGGCGAGCTGCTTGCGCCGCTCGCCCAGGCGCGGGAACAGCTCATAGGCCCGCGCGAGCGCGTCGCCCGCGTGCTTCTTGCCCATCTCGACCCGGAAGGCGAGCAGCAGGTTCTCCTCGACGCTGAGCGACGCGAACACCGAGCGGCCCTCGGGCGCGTGCGCGATCCCGAGGCGTGAGACGCGGTACGTGCGCATCCCGGTGATGTCGGTCCCCTCGAAGAACAGCTTCCCCGCGCTCGGCGGGATCAGACCGGAGCACACGCGCGCCGTCGTCGTCTTGCCGGCGCCGTTCGAACCGAGCAGCGCGACGACCCGTCCCGCGCCGATTGCCAGCGACACGCCGAACAGGGCGCGGAACGGCCCGTAGCCGGCCTCGACGTCGCGCAGCTCGAGCACCGGCGTGCCGCCGCGCGGACCCTCCGCAGGCGCGGTGTCCATGTCGCTGGCCGCATTCCCGTCGGCGCTCATACGTACTCTCCGAGGTAGGCCTTGCGGACCGTGGCGTCGCCGAGCACCTCGTTCGTCGTACCCGACGCGATGAGCGTCCCGAAGTCGAGCACGTAGAGCCGTTTGACGAACGACTGCACCATCTCGACGTCGTGCTCGACGAGCAGGATCGCGGTGCCGCGGTCGCGCTGGACGGTCTGCAGCGTCGTGACGAGCTCGTCGGTCTCGGCCCGGTCGAGTCCCGACGACGGCTCGTCGAGCAACAGCAGCGTCGGGTCGGTCATGAGCGCGCGCCCGACCTCGACGAGACGGCCCCGTCCGAGGCTCAGCGCCTCGATGGGCTTGTCCGCCTGCTCGAGCAGCCCGAGCAGCTCCAGGGTCTCGTCGGCGCGCGCGATCTCCTCGGGCTTCGCCTTCCCGAGGTTGAGGACGTCCTTCCACAGTCGCCCGTCGCCGCGGCGCGACCGTTCTGCGACGAGCAGGTGGTCGCGCACCGTCATGCCGGAGAACAGCTCGATGCGCTGGAACGTGCGCCCGAACCCGAGGCGCGCCCGCCGGTAGACCGGCAGTCGCGTGATGTCACGGCCGTTGAAGCGCACGCGGCCGCCGTCGGGCCGCAGCAGCCCGAGCAGGCAGTTGAAGAACGTCGTCTTGCCCGCGCCGTTCGGCCCGATGAGCCCGACCGGCTCGCCCGGGTCGACCTGCAGCGTCACCGAGTCGAGCGCGGTGATGCCGGCGAAGCGCTTGCTGACGTCGGTCGCCTCGAGCAGGGCCATCAGTCCGCCACCACCCGTTGTGTGGGGCTCGCCGCGGGTGCGGTCGGAGGCGCGGCGGCGACCTCGCCCCCCCCGGGTCCGGGTGCCTCCGGCTCCCGGTTCTTGCGGTTCATGCGGTCGAGCCAGCCCTGCATGCGCGCCAGCGACTGACGCTTCTGGAACTCGAGGATCCCTTCGGGGTGCTTCGCGTACGTGATCGCGCCGAGACCGAACAGGATCGGCTCCCAGCTCGCGTTGATGCCGATGCGCTTGAGGATCTCGTCGACGATCACGAAGCCGATGCCGGCCTGGATCGCGCCTTCGACGGTTCGCGAGCCCAGCGTGACGACGAGCACCACCCAGTACAGACCCAGGAACGACGCGTAGTCGGCGGGCTGCGCGAACCCCGTCGACGTGGCCATGAGCCCGCCGCCGAGACCGGCGATCCCGGCCGACAGCGCGAACGCGAGGATGCGGGCCCGGGCCGGGTTGATGCCGATCGCCTGCGCGGCGGTCTCGCTGCCACGCAGCGCGTCGAGGAACCGACCCGTCGTGCCGCCGCGCACGAAGATCACGAGAATTCCGACGACCGCGAGGATCCCCAAGCACAGGAAGAAGAACGACTTGTTGCTCGCGAAGTCGATCGGGCCGATCGTGGGTCTCGGCACCTTGATCGGATTGACGCCGCCGCCGACCCAGCCGAGTGGCACGAAGATGCTCTCGAACATCAACGCGAACGCGAACGTCGCCAACGCGAGGTAGATGCCTCCGAGCCGCAGGACGGGTACGGCGAGGAGCGCGCCGACGATCGCGGCGAGCACCGCGCCGGCGAGGATCGTCAGCAGCACCGAGACGTGGTAGTTGCTGACGAGCTGTGCGGTGGTGAACGCGCCGATCGCCGCGAACGTCGCCTGGCACAGCGAGATCTGACCGGCCATGCCGGTGATGACCACGATGGACACGAAGATCGTGCTCAAGACGACGGCCTGGGTCGCGAGCAGCAACCAGTACTTCGAGTTCATCACGAAGACGATGGCGGCGAGCGACACCGCGACCGCGAAGACGCGCGTCGCGATCGTGAGCCCGCGACTGCGTGCGAGCGCGGCGAGTCCGGGTGGTGGCGGGTCGACGCCCGCGAGCGGATCGCTCACCTCGCTGCCGCTGCGCAGGCCGGGCCAGAAGATCAGCAGCGCGAACAGCACGATGAACGGCAACGAGGGGCGCAGGCCCTGGGCCAGCACGCTCGCGGGCGGGAGGTACCCGCCGAGCAGACCCTGCGCAATGCCCAGCAGGATGCCGCCGAGCAGCGCCATGGGGATGCTCGTCAGGCGTCCGAACGCGGCCGCCGCGATCGCCGCGACGATCAGGATCGTGAAGTTGTCGGCGCTCACCTGTGCGAACAGCGGGGCGAGGAGCACGCCGGCGAGGCCGGCCACGAGGCTCGAGAGCATCCACGCGAACGTGCCGACCCGTCCGGCGTTGATACCGCTCAGCTCCGTCATGCGCGAGCTCTCGACGACGGCGCGCATGCGAAGCCCGATGTCGGAGAAGCGGAACATCGCGGTGAGTCCGATGACCACGATCGCGGTGGCGATCAGCGTCGCGACCTGGTCGCCGTTCAGCGCGTAGTTGCCGAAGTGGTACACCGCGAAGTTGCTGCCCTGCGACGACGGCCAGATGCCCTCCACGCCGAAGCTCGGGCTCTGACCGAACCACAGCTTGACGATCTGTGGGATCGCGACGAGGAGGCCGAGGGCGGCCACGAGTCTCGCGACGTGTGGCGCGGTGCGCATGAACCGGAAGATCGCCCGGTCGAGGATCAGACCGACGAGCGGTCCGACGACGATCACCGCGAGCACGAACGCGGGCAGGATCGGCCAGTTGTGACGGACGTGCACGTCGTAGTACACGGCGGCCGAGACGTAGGCCTGGGCGCCGAACGCGAGGTTGAACACGCCCGACGTCTTGTAGGTGAGGACGAGCCCCACCGCGACGAGCGCGAACACGCAGCCGAAGGGAATCCCTCGCAGGACGTAGCTGATGAAGTCGGTCACACGCCGCCCCTCGTCGCGGTCATCCTGTCACCGTCATGAACGTTCGTCTCAGATCCGCGCGTACGGCTTCGCGTCCTGGAAGGTCGCCGGGTCACCGTTCCAGCAGGTGAACGGCTTCCCCGGCGCGCCCCACACAGGCACGAAGTTCTTGCCCTCGATCTTGGTGAACGCGCCGCACGACCGCGGGTAGTGCAGATCGGTGTGCTGCTTGGTCCAGTCGATCGGACCGATCATGCCGCCGGCGTCGTAGTCGGTCAGCTTGTTCAGCGCGTCGATCACCTTCTGACGGCTGAAGTCGGGGCCCGCGCCCTTGAGACCGGTCACGAACATGTCGGCGTTGACCCACCCGATCTCGGCGTTCTCGGTCTTCGTGAAGTGGCCCTTGTCCATCCACGTGATGTAGTCCTGCAGCGCCTTGAACTTCGGGGTCGTCTCGAGCGGTGCCTCCTGGACGAGCACGACCGAGCCCTGGAAGAAGCCGCTGTTCTTGTCCATGAAGTCATGGTCGTACGCGTTCGGCATGTACTGCGGCACGTTGAGGCCCTGCTGGCGCATCTCGCGCGCGAGCGTGAGCACGCCGTTGTTGTCCATGCACGTCGTGACCATGTCGACCTTCGCGTCGATCATCTTCTTCACGTCCGCGCTCATGTCGGTCACGCCGAACGCCAGACTCTTCGTCGAGTAGACGATCTTCGCGGTCGGGTACTTGTCGAAGCTGGCCTTGATCCCGTCGACGCACGCGGCCGAGTTGGCCACGTTGTAGGCGAGGACGCCGAGGCGCTTCTTGTGCAGCTTGTCCGCCACGAACGGCAGGAGCAAGGACGGGCACTGGCTGCCGTTGCACAGTGCGCCGAGGTGGCCGAAGAGGTTCGCCGGGCCGGTCCACTCGTCGTTGATGCCCCACCCGAAGGTGGGGACGTTGTTCTGGGCCAGGAGCGACGCGCCCGAGAAGGAGAAGATCGTCGCGACGGGCAGCACCGCGAACGCGTTGTCCTGGTCGATGATCGCCTCGACCTCACGCTTGTTCTGGCTCAGCTGGTCGTCGTGGCGCTTCACCAACGTGAGCTTGCGCCCGTAGATCCCGCCCTGAGCGTTGATCATGTCGAAGTACGCCTGCACACCGTCGAACGCGGTGCCGTAGAGCCCACCCAACGGGTTCGTCGTCGACGCGACCCCGCTGACACGGATCTCGGTCGGGGTGACACCCGGCGCGTTCACCGGCGGGAACTGGCCCGACTTGATCGTCGTCGCGGAGGAGCTCCCACCGGACGTCGTCGTGCTCTTCTTGGTCTTCCCCGAGCTCGAGTTGCCGCACGCAGTGGCCGCGACGGCAAGCACGGCGAAGACCGCCACCCAACGAGCACGCATCCGATGATCCCCCCATCTGCGCCGGTGGCACCCTGCCCAACCCGACGTTCCCTAACACTAATGTCAGGTTCCGGCGCGGACCAGGGGAGCGTTTGCTGCCTTGGCGAAACCGTTCCCTGACCGGCGCGTGACCGCCCGCGCGTGACACCGATCGTGCACGTTGCACACGCGTCGAAATCGGCACCAGCCACGCGACGCGGGCGGCTTAGGGTGGCATCGTGCTCACCGCCCGCGGGATCACCCGCATCCTCGGGGGTCGCGTCGTGCTCGACGCGGTCTCGTGCACGGTCGGGGAGCGCACGCTCCTCGGCGTGGTCGGCCGCAATGGCGTCGGCAAGTCGACGCTCCTGCGCGCGCTCGCGGGCATCGAAGAGCTCGACGGCGGGACCGTGGAGCGCAACCCACCGTCGTCGACGGTCGGATACCTCCCCCAGGAGCCCGACGCGGTGCCGGGCGAGACGCTGCGCGTGTACCTCGCCCGGCGGACCGGCATCGCGGACGCCGAGCACGACCTCGACGTCGCGACCGAGGCGCTCGCCGAGGACCCCGACGTGCTCGACCGCTACACGGCCGCGCTGGACCGTTTCCTCGCGCTCGGCGGCGACGACTTCGAGGCCCGGGTCGGCGCGGTGTGCGCCGACGTGGGCCTTCCGGGCGACCGCCTGGACGTCGCCATGACCGACCTCTCCGGTGGACAGGCGGCGCGCGCCGCGCTTGCGGCGATCCTGCTGTCGCGGGTCGACGTGCTGCTCCTCGACGAGCCCACGAACAACCTGGACTTCGCCGGGCTGGAGCGCCTCGAGCGCTTCCTCGCGGAGCGTCCCGGCGGCCTCGTCGTCGTCTCGCACGACCGCGCGTTCCTCGACCACGCGGTCGACCGCATGCTCGAGCTCCACGAGGAGACCCACCGTGCCAGCGAGTTCGCGGGTGGCTGGAGCGCGTACGTCGCCGCGCGCGAGCTCGCGCTCGGGCAGCAGCGGGTCGCGCACGAGAAGTACCGGGCCCAGCGGGCCGAGCTCGAGGACCGGGCCCGCCGTCAACGGCAGTGGTCCGAGGTCGGCGTCAAGAAGGTCAAGAAGGGCGGCGAACCCGACAAGAACCTCCGTCAGCGCAAGATGCAGCGCAGCGAGAAGCAGGCCGCGAAGGTGCGCATCACCGAGAAGCGCCTGGAGCGCCTCGACGTGTTCGACAAGCCGTGGGAGGGCTGGCAGCTGCACATGCAGCTCGGCGCGGCCGGGCGCAGCGGTGACGTCGTCGCCCGGCTGAACGGCGCGGTCGTGGAGCGGGGCGCGTTCCGGCTCGGGCCGCTCGACCTCGAGATCGGCTGGCAGGACCGCGTCGCCCTGCTCGGCCCGAACGGGTCGGGGAAGAGCACGCTGCTCGGCGCGCTCCTCGGCCGGCTGCCGTTGGCGTCGGGCGACCGGTTCGTCGGTCCGGGCGTGATCGTGGGGGAGATGGACCAGACGCGCGCCGCGTACGGCACCGACGCGACCGTGCTCGAGACGCTGATCGCCGACACCGACCTCCGCACCGACGAGGCCCGCTCGCTGCTCGCGAAGTTCGGGCTGGGCGCGGACGCGGTCCACCGTCCCGGCGTGGCCCTCTCACCCGGTGAGCGCACGCGCGCGGTGCTCGCGTCGCTCATGGCGCGGGGCGTCAACTTCCTCGTGCTCGACGAGCCCACGAACCACCTCGACGTGGAGGCGATCGAGCAGCTCGAGCTCGCGCTCGACGGCTACGACGGCACGCTGCTGCTCGTCACCCACGACCGCTGGCTGCTCGACGCGGTGAAGCTCACCCACGAGATCGTTCTCTAGCGATTTCCCCCTTGCGCCGCCCCGGAGCCGGATCGGGGCGAGCTGGACTGGTGGCCGGCGGCGCCCTGCCAACAGAGGCTTGCGCTGGGTCGACGCGTCTTGACGACGTTCCTACCCGCCGCCGGAGCCGTTCGAGCTGGGCTCCGGCGTGAGCTGCTCGCCGGGGTCGAGGGGGAAGTGGCACGCGATGTAGTGCTGCGGGCGGATCTCGCGGATCTGGGGCTCCTCCTGCGCGCAGACCTCCTGCGCGCGCGGGCAGCGGGTCCGGAACCGGCAGCCGCTGGGCGGGTCGAGCGGTGAGGGGATCTCGCCGCCGACGACCGGCCGCTCCTCGGGGCGCACGTCCGGGTCGGGGACGGGGATCGCGAGGAGCAACGCCGCGGTGTAGGGGTGCGCGGGATGCGCGTACAGCGTGTCGGGATCGGCGATCTCGCACAGCTTCCCGAGGTACATCACCGCGACGCGGTCGCTGATGTTCTTGACCACCGCCAGGTCGTGGGCGATGAAGATCATCGTCAGCCCGTAGCGCGCCTTCATGTCCTCGAGCAGGTTCAGGATCTGCGCCTGCACCGACACGTCGAGCGCGGAGACGGGCTCGTCGCAGATGATCAGCTTCGGCTCGGTGACGACCGCGCGCGCGATCGAGATGCGCTGGCACTGTCCGCCGGAGAACTCGTGCGGCCGGCGACCGCCCGACGCCTCCGGGTCGAGCCCCACGGCCTCGAGGACCTCGTCGACCTTCTTGCGCCGGCTGTCGTCGTCGCCGATCTTCCAGATCTCGAGCCCCTCGCCGACGATCTCCTTCACGCGCCGGCGCGGGTTCAGCGACGAGATCGGGTCCTGGAAGATCATCTGGAGCTGGGGGCGCATCCGTCGCAGCGCTTCGCCCTTGAGCTCGGTGAGCTCGGTGCCGTTGAAGCGGATCCGTCCGGAGGTCGGTCGAGGGAGCTGGACGACCGCGCGCCCCGTCGTCGACTTCCCGCACCCGGACTCACCGACGAGCCCGAGGGTCTCGCCCTCCTTGATGTCGATGCTCACGTCCGAGACCGCGTGCACCCTCTGACCGTGTCCCGCGGGGAACTCGACGACGAGGTGCTCGACCGACAGCAGGGTGTCCTCGGCGGGGCGCAGGTGCGCCGTGCCGCTTCCCGCCATGTCACACGCCTTCCGTCGTGGGCGCGGCGTCGCCCGCTGCTGGCGCGTTGCCGGACGCGCCGTTGGTGTCGCTGGCGACCGTCGTGACCGCGGCCGCGAGGTGGCCCTCGGCCCGGTTGCGCTCGAGCGCGGCGCGCCCCTCGGGCGTGCCGACCGGGTACCAGCACCGGAACGAGTGCCCGGGCGCGTCGGCGTCGAGCAACGGTGGCTCCTCGGTCCGGCAGCGCTCCTGCACGTAGGGGCAACGCGGGCTGAACTTGCAGCCCGTGGGCGGGTTCACGAGGTCCGGAGGGCGGCCCACGATCATGTCGAGGCGGGTGTGGCTCGGGTTCGCGAGCTTCGGGATCGAACGGACGAGCGCCTCGGTGTAGGGGTGTCGCATCTCGTGGAACAGCACCGACGTCGGCGCCTTCTCCACGATGCGGCCCGCGTACATCACCGCGATGTCGTCGGCGCGCCCCGCGACCACGCCGAGGTCGTGCGTCACGAGGATCATCGCCATGTAGCGCTCGCGCTGCTGATCCTGCAGCAGGTCGAGGATCTGCGCCTGCACGGTCACGTCGAGTGCGGTCGTGGGCTCGTCGGCGAAGAGCAGCTTCGGGCCGCACGCGATGGCGATCGCGATCATGACGCGCTGACGCATGCCGCCCGACAGCTGGTGCGGGTACTCCTTCAGCCGCCGCTCGGGTTCGGGGATGCCGACCGACGACAGGAGCGCGAGCGAGAGCTCGTTCGCGTAGTTGCGCGAGATGTCGAGGTGGTAGAGCAGCGACTCGTTGATCTGGCGCCCGATCTTGAGGACCGGGTTGAGCGACGTCATCGGGTCCTGGAACACCATCGCCATCTGGGTGCCCCAGAGCTGGCGCATCGTCGCCGAGCTCGCGTCGCCGATCTCCTTGCCCTCGAAGCAGATCCTGCCCTCGCGCACGACGTTCTTCTTGGGCAGCAGGCCCATGATCGAGCGGCTGAGGACGGTCTTGCCCGAGCCCGACTCGCCCACCACGCCGAGCGTCTTGCCGCGCTCGAGCGAGAACGACACGCCGTCGACCGCGCGCACGAGCCCGCGCTCGGTGCGGAACGAGGTCTTGACGTTCTCGACCTCGAGCAGCGGCGCGTCGAGCGGCTGCGACGGGAACCGGTCGCCGGCGTCGACGGGTCGCTTCTGGTGGCGTCGGAGTGACGGGCTCATATGGCGGACTCGCGCACGTCGAAGCGCTGGCGGATCGTGTCGCCGAGGTAGTTGAGCGACATCACGGTCAAGAAGATGACGGCCGACGCGCAGAACACGATGTGTGGCGCCTCGCCCGTCGTGAGGTCGCCGCGACCGTCGTTGATGATGTTGCCCCACGTGGCCTTGTCGGGGCCGATGCCGGCGCCGATGATGCTCAGCGCGGCCTCCGCCACGATGACCACGGCGACGGCGAGGCACGCGAACGACAGCATCGCGGGCAGCACGTTGGGCAGCACCTCGCGGAAGACGATTCGCCGGTTCTTCGCGCCCTGGGCACGCGCCGCGAGCACGAACTCGCGTTGGGACCACGTGAGGGTCGAGGCGCGCGCGATACGGGCGATCGCGGGGATCGCGATGATGCCCAGTGCGAGGATCACCGTCATGAGCCCGGTCATCTGGACACCGAGGATCACCCGGCCGCGCAGGAAGATCGAGAGCGACAGCGCGAGCACCAGTGCCGGGAACGACAGCAGGATGTCGAGGATCGCGACGACCACGGTCTCGAACCGGCCGCGGTGATAGCCCGCGAGCAGCCCGAGCAGGCCGCCGACGAGGAACCCGATCCCGACCGCGCACACGCCGACCGTCAGCGAGTTGCGCGCGCCCCAGATCAACCGGGAGAACAGGTCGTGGCCGATGCTGTCGCCGCCGAGGATGTGGCCCGCGGTCCCGGGGCCCTTGCGCACGATCTCCGGATAGCGCGCGTCGACCGGAGCGATCGGGAGGATGGGCGCCAGGATCGCGGAGCCGGTGATCGCCGCGAGCCACACGATCGAGATCCACGCGCCGATCCCGAGCTTCCTCTTGCCGTGATGGACCGGCGCGGCCTCGATCGCGATGGCCTGCGCGACCGCGGGGATCGGGTCGAGGCCGGTCGCGCCGTGCGGCGCGGAGCCGGTCTCGATCGACTCCTCGAGCGGGATCGGGCTACGCGGCTGCTCGGGCATGGCGGATCCTCGGGTCGAGCACGCTGTAGAGGATGTCGACGACGAAGTTGATGAGCACGTAACCCACGGCGATGACGAGCACGCACGCCTGCAGCAGCACGTACTGCCGTTGCGAGATCGCGTTGAAGAGCGTCAGCCCCATCCCGGGGATCGAGTAGATGACCTCGACGATGAACGCGCCGCCGATGAGCGCGCCGACGCTCAGACCCGTCGCGGTCAGCAGGGAGAAGCTCGACGGACGCAACGCGTGCCGCCACAGGATCCGCCCGTTGGTCAGGCCCTTCGACTTGGCCATCGTGATGTAGTCCTCCTGCAGCGTGGCGATCATGTCGGTGCGCAGGAGGCGCATGTACACCGCGAGCTGACCGGCGGCGAGGCTCGCGGCGGGGAGGAACCACGCCTTGAACCACCCCGACACGCCCGAGGTGTTGGTCGGATAGATGACGGGGAAGACGCGGTTCTTCACCCCCAGGTAGTACGTCAGCAGGAACAGCAGGATGAAGTCGGGGACCGACAGGAGCCCGAACACGGTGAGGTTCGCGATCCTGTCGGCGACGCTGCCGGCTCGATACGCGCTGAAGACCCCGAGTGGTATCGCGATCAGGAGCGCGAGCACCTCCGCGTAGAACAGGAGCTGCAACGACTTCGGCAGCGCCTGCTTGATGATCGTCGACGCCTGCTGGTGGGTCTGGTAGTCCTGCCCGAGGTTTCCGTGCAGCACGTTGTTGAGCCAGTGCGCGTACTGCTGGGGCAGCGGCTTGTCGGTCCCGATGTCGTGGCGGAGCTGCGCGCGTGCCTGCGGCGTCCCGAACGGGATGATCACCTCGGCCGGGTCACCCGGCAGCAGGTTGATCAACATGAACGACAGGAAGCTGACCACGAGCAGCACGACGACGAGCTGGATCAGCTTCGTCACGATCATCCGCATCGCGTCCCCCTCTCGTCCGTCGTCGCCGCAGGCACCCGGCCGTTACTTCGAGACCCAGAGCCCGACCATCGGGTGGACGCTCGCCACGAGCCCCTGCTTCCCACCGCCGTCGGGCAGGTCGGGGCCGTTGATGCCGTGCACGGTCGGCTTCGAGATGAAGGCCCACAGCGCGTACCACGACCAGAGGTTGTAGAGCTTCTGGCCGAACACCTTCTGCAGGTCCTCGTAGTCGGCCTTACGCGTGTTCGGGTCGGTCGCCGAGCGGCCTTCGTCGAGATCGTGGTCGATCTGTGGGTCGTTGATGGAGCCGAAGTTCACCGGCGACCCGCTGTGCCACCAGACGTACTGGGTGTCGGGGTCGGCACCCGGGTGGTTGCGCCACAAGGTCGCCTGGAAGTCGCCGCCGAGGGCCTGGTTGATGAGCGTGCCCTGGTCGGCGCTGCGCAGGTGCACGGTCATGCCCGCCGCCTGCCACTGCGACTGGAGCAGCTGGGCGAGCTTGATCGTCGTCGGGTCGTTCGTGCTGCTCAACGTGAACTCGAACTTCCCGCCGTGCGCGGCCTTGTACTGGCTGACGAGCTGCTTCGCCTTGTTCAGGTCGAACTTGATCGGAGGTTGCCTCGGCTCCTTCACGTACCCGAACACATCCGGCGCGAACGGCGTGTTGGTCAACGTGTTGAGCCCGTGGTTCGTGATCTGATTCAGCTCGTCACGGTCGGCGGCGTACGCGGCGGCCTCACGGGCGGTCTGGTCGTCGAACGGCGGCTTGTTCACCCGCAGCATCGTGTACCCGATCTCGGCCGACTGCTGGTTCTCGACGTCGGCCAGCGTGCCCTGGTTGACCGCTTGACGGGCCTGGAAGATGGTGTCGCCGTTGTCGGTCATCATCAGGTCGAGCTGACCGGCCTTCAACGCGTTGAGTCGCGACACCGGGTCGATGATGGGCCGGAAGGTGATCTGGTCGAGGTACGGCAGCTGGCGCCCGGCCGAGTCCTTGCGCCAGTAGTTGGGGTTCTTGACCACGGTCATGTGGTCGTTGACGACCCAGTCCTTGAACATGTACGGCCCGGTGCCGACCGGGTGGTTCGAGCACGAGGTCGGGTTCGCGAGCGTGTTCGGAGCCACGATGCCGACCCGTCCGGTCCCGAACAGGAAGGACGGGAACGCGATCCACGGCACCTTCATGTCGACCGCGACCGTGAGCGGGTCGACGATGCGCTCGTCGACGATGTTCTGGAACACGAAGCCGAAGAGCGGGCCCTTGCGGTAGGCCTCGAAGTTGGCCTTGACCGCGTTCGAGTCGAGCGGCTCGCCGTCCTGGAACTTGATGTTCGGACGAACCTTGATCGTCCACGTCTTGTAGTCGGGGCTCGGTGTCACCGACTGGGCCAGGTACGGCACCATCTGGCCCTTCTCGTTGGGCACCGTGAGCGTGTCGAAGATCGCGAGGTTCTCGAGGATGCCGGCCGCCGCGAGCTGCGCGGTCGTGTCACAGAACCCCTCGGGGCTCTCGGCGTCGAGGCCGTACGTGATGCTCCCACCCGCGACCGGCGTTCCGCCGCTGTTGCTGCCGGAGCTTCCCGAGCCGCTCTTGTTGCTGCTCCCGCCGCCACAGGCTGCGGCCACCACGGCCAGGGCCGCGACGCTGGCGAGGAAGCGAACCGACCAACGATTCGCGCGAGCCGAATGCTGCACGTGTCCCCCCGTGTTCTGGTCCGTCCGTGGATGTGGCTGACCGCTCACCGTGTTCCACCCGACTCGCCGGATCCGTCGCGCACGGACGCTGCCGCACGGCCCCGCAGGGCGTTGCGTGGGGCTCTTGACCGGTCGGTCGAGTTCAGGCCACGCAACGTAGGAACCGAGCCTGTCGTTGTCAACCTCACCTTGTACCCGACAAAGGGGTCGCGTGGATGTCACGCGCGCACGAAATCAGCCGTGATCGTCCGGCCCCGGGTAGCGGTGCCGGGCGTCGTCGACGACGCGCGCGGCGACCTCCGCGCCCTCCCAACCGCGCGTCGCGGTTCCCTTTCCCGGCTCGAGCGCCTTGTACACGTCGAAGAAGTGCGCGATCTCGTCGAGGAGGAAGGGAGGCAGGTCGCCGATGTCGGCGATGTCGGCCCAGCGCGGGTCGGTGGCCGGCACGCACAGCACCTTCGCGTCGGGGCCGGCCTCGTCCGTCATCCAGAACACGCCGACCGGGCGCGCCGCGATGTGACAGCCCGGGAAGGTCGGCTCCTCGAGGAGGACCATCGCGTCGAGGGGGTCGCCGTCCTCGGCCAGCGTCTCGGGCACGAAGCCGTAGTCGGTCGGGTACTGCGTCGCCGTGAACAGCATCCGATCGAGCCAGATCTCGCCCGTGTCGTGGTCGGCCTCGTACTTGTTGCGCGACCCCTTCGGGATCTCGACCACGACGTGGATTCCGTCTTCAGGTCCGGTCATTTCGTGCAGGGCTCCGATGTCTTCTCGGTCGCTCGCTCGGTGGGGGGCTCCGGGGTTCGCCCGGGGGTGCTTCGGACCGCTCGCTCCCTGGCGAGCGGCTGCGCTCGTTCCTCGCTCCGCCGCCGCATCGTTGAACGACGGGGTGCGGGCATTCGGCAGCGTCGGGTCACGCCGTTTGCTGGGTTGACCTGGGTAGCGTTTCGGTGCAATGGCGGAACGGGTGCGGGTGACGGGCTCGTGCAGCATCGCGCTCGACGAGCTCGAGTGGCGGTTCAGCGCGTCGGGTGGACCGGGCGGCCAGCACGCCAACACCGCGAACACCCGCGTGGAGCTCGTCTTCGACGTCGCCCGGTCGCGCTCGCTCGGTCCGCGGCAGCGGGCGCGGATCATCGAGCGGTTGGGACCGGTGGTGCGCGTCGTCGCGGCCGAGCGACGGTCCCAGGCCCGCAACCGCGACGCGGCGCTCGAACGGCTCCGTGAGCGGCTCGCCGGCGCGCTGCGTCGGGAGCGACCACGCGTCGCGACCCGTCCCTCGAAGGCGGCCCGGGCCGCGCGGGTCGAGGACAAGCGTCGCCGGGGCGAGGTGAAGCGCGGCCGCTCGCGGCCGCGTCACGAGGACTGACGCAGCGTGGACGTGCTCGTCGACGCCGTCTGCATCGTCGCGGGCGTCGCGCTCATCCTCGTCGCGCTCGACTCCGCCATCCGCACGTTCGTCCTGCCCCGCGGCGTCGCGGTGCCGCTCACGACCGCGGTCTTCATCACCATCCGGCGGTTCTTCAACATGGTGGCGAACCGCCGGTCGACCTACGAGTCGCGCGACGCCGTCATGGCGCTCTACGCACCGACCGCTCTCGTCGTCCTGCCCGCGATCTGGATCACGCTCGTCGTGAGCGGCTACACGCTCATCAACCGCGGGCTCGGCGTGACGAGGTGGCGCATCGCGTTCCAGGAGAGCGGCTCGTCGCTGTTGACGCTCGGCTTCGTGCGCCCGAGCGACCTTCCCAAGACCGTGGTCGCGTTCTCGGAGGCCGCGATCGGTCTGTTCCTGCTCGCCCTGCTGATCTCCTACCTCCCGACGATCTACGCCGCGTTCTCGCGTCGGGAGGTGCTCGTGGCCCACATGTCCGCGCGCGCCGGCGAGCCGCCCGAGCCGGTCGACCTCCTGGTGCGCGCGTACCGCATCGAGCGGTTGGGACCGGTGGTGCGCGTCGTCGCGGCCGAGCGACGGTCCCAGGCCCGCAACCGCGACGCGGCGCTCGAACGGCTCCGTGAGCGG